>JBCBSF010000110.1:0-15758 GCA_039819325.1 Pseudomonadota bacterium
CGAGTGGCCGTCAGCCTTCCGGCGGTCGGCGCTTAGCCGGCCTCGCTCACCAGCTTGCGGGCCCGGTAGAGCGGGGTGTCGACCAGGGCCGAATACTCAATGGCCCGGTCGCGGTAGGGCTTCCAGGAGGCGTAGATCTTCTGCGCCAGTGCGTCCGACTCGCCCAATTCCGCAGTGACCTCGATCGAGGCTTTGGCCAGGGCCAGCAGCACATCGTCGGGATATGTCCGGACGTCGACCTGATGCTCGTTCAGCAGGGTCTGCATGAACTCTGCATTGTAGTAGGCCCAGGCGCCGATGTTGACCGCGTTGGCGGCTTGGGCGGCATGCTCCATCACCGCCTGATGCTGCGGCGAGAGCTCCTCAAAGAGCTCCAGGTTGATGCCGATCTCGCCCGCCGTGTTGGGCTCCTGCCAGCCAGGCGTGTAGTAGTACTTGGCGTGCTGGTGGAAGCCGTTGCCGGCATCCAGCCAGGCGCAACAGAGCTCGGTCGCGTCGATGGCGCCGGTCTGCAGCGACTGGAAGATCTCCTGCGGGGCGATCATCACCGCGCTGGCGCCGGCCCGGCGCATGACCTCGCCGCCTAAGCCGGGGATGCGCATGGTCACACCGCGGAAGTCCTCCAGGCTGTTGACCTCCTTATTGAACCAGCCGGCCATCTGCACGCCGGTCTGGCCGCAGGTATAGGCCTTCAGGTTGAAGAGCTGAGCATAGGCCTCGTTCTGCAGCTCCTGCCCGCCGCCGTGGTACATCCAGGCGCACTGCTCGGTCGCCGTCAGGCCGAAGGGGATGACCGAGAAGAAGGCCGCCGCCTGCCACTTGGAGAAGAGGAAGAGGGAGGGCGCGTGGTAGATATCCGCCGCGCCGGAGCCCACGGCATCGAAGACCTCGAAGGGCCCGACCAGCTCTCCGGCGGCTGAGAGCTTGATGGTGATCTGCCCGTCGGTCATGGCCTCGACGAACTTCACATAGTCATAGGCGATGGAGGCCAGGCCCGGGAAGTTGTGCGGCCAGGCCATGACCATAGAGAGCTCTCGCTTGCCCTGGGCAATGGCGGGGGCCGGGAAGGCAGCGGTGGCGGCGGCGACACCGGCAGCACCGGCCAGTGCGGAATTCCGGAGAAAAGAACGGCGTTGCATGGTCTAGCGTCACTCCCTTCGAGACTTGTTCTTCTCTGCCCTCTTGGCCTTCCGGCGGGGATTCCCGCGCTAAAGCCCGGAGCATTTACCAAACGCTCGTTTGGTGTTCTGCAGCTTGCCGTTCTAGAGCCTTGGACGCAAGCCCTTTGCTTTGCACCTCTTCCGAGCCGAATAGCTGCCGTGAGCGGATGCGGGAGAGACGCGGCCTTGACCTCTGATGCCAGAAAGAGGATGTATCTAGACAAACAATCGTTTGGTTAACTCAGGGAGGCTGGGATGGCCATTGCCGCCGAGCAAGTGACACCGCAGCAGGGTTTTTCCGCCGCTGAATGGGAAGCGCGCGTCGAGCTCGCCGCCTGCTACCGCATGATCGCCCTGGTCGGCTTGGACGACCTGATCTACACGCACATCTCCGCCCGCGTGCCGGGTCCTGACGAGCACTTCCTGATCAATCCCTTCGGCTTGCTCTATGAGGAGGTCACGGCTTCCAACCTCATCAAGGTCGATCTTGAGGGCCGGGTGCTGGATAAGAGCCCCTGGGAGATCAACCCAGCCGGCTTCGTCATTCACTCCTGCGTGCATGCTGCCCGCCACGACGTGGCTTGCGTGATCCACACGCACTCCGTCGCCGGCACCGCGGTGGCCTCGCAGGCCGAGGGCCTGCTGCCGCTGACCCAGACCGCACTGCTCTACAAGGACCTGATCGGCTATCACGAGTATGAAGGCCTGGCACTTGAGGAGGGCGAGCAAGAGCGTCTGGTCGCCGACCTCGGCAGCGAGAAGCGGCTTCTGATCCTGCGCAACCACGGCCTCTTGAGCTGCGGGCGCAGCGTGCCAGAGGCCTTCATCATGATGTACTACTTGGAGCAGGCCTGCCGCATGCAGATCGCCGCCCAAGCCGGTGGCGCCCTGCACCTGCCGGCGGACGAGGTGCAGGAGAAGGCGCATCGCCAAGCCATGACCGGGCTGGGTAAGGCGCTGGGGACGCGGGAGTTCGCCGCCCTCCGCCGCAAGCTCGACCGGCTGGACCCGAGCTACAAGAGCTAGCGCGCGCTTGTAGCGCCGGCGACGAAGGGCTTTAGGCAGCCATAGATCATCGCATTGACCGGCGTTGCCACACCCAACCGCGCACCTTCGCGGGCGACGTAGCCGGAGAGGCTCTCCAGCTCCAGCGGGCGGCCGCGTTCCAGGTCGGATAGCATGGACCCGCGGGTCCGGGGGTCCGCCTTCTCGAGCGTGAAGGCGACGTTGGTCTCGACGATGTCGGCGGCGATGGGCACGCCCTTGGCGCGGGCCAGGGCGGCGACCTCCTCCATACCGGCGCGGTAGAGCGCGAAGGTCTCCGGCACGCTGCGCCAGTCGCCTAGGTCGGCACGAGTGAGTGCTGAGAGGCCACTGAAGGGCGCCAGCATGATGAACTTGTGCCAACAGGCCGCCAGCGCGTCCGGCACGGCCTCGGCGCTGACGCCGGCTTGCTGAAGCGCCTCGGCCAAGCGGGTGACCCGGGGGCTGGCCGGGCCGCTTTGTTCGCCAAAAACGAAGCGGTCAACGCTCCCGGTATGGCGGATGACGCCCGGCGCCTCGATCACCGCAGGAAGATAAGTGACGCCGGCCAGCACCTTGTCGATGCCGATGGCCTCGCCCAAGGCTTCCAGGCCGCTGAGGCCGTTCTGAAAACCGATGGCGGTGGTCTGCGGGCCGACCAGCGGCGCCAGGGCAGCAGCGGCAGCCTCGCTGTCCTGACCCTTTACCGTGAAGATCACGTAGTCCATCGGCCCGAAGGCTGCGGGGTCATCGCTGACACCAGCTGGGATCGCCTGCACGTCGCCCAGTTCCGAGCGCAGGGTCAGGCCTTGGCTCTGCAGTGCGGCCAGATGGGAACCGCGGGCGATGAGAAAGAGCTGATGCCCGGCAGCAGCCAAACGTGCGGCCAGATAGCCGCCGATGCCACCGGCGCCCATGACCGCTATGTCGAGAGGCTTGACGCTCACACGCCCACCTGACGGCGGATCAGGCCGACGAAGGCGCGGCCAATCTCTGCCGGGCTCTGGCGGTCCGGGCCTTCCTTCACCCACAAGGTCGCCCAGTTCAGCCCGCCCAGGAGCAGCAGCCGCAGCAGCCGGCGATCTTCCTCCTGTGCCAGCGGCAAGGCCGCGACCAGCTCTCCAAAGCGGGCCTCATAGCCGTCGCGCTGTACCCGCAGCCGCTGCGCCAGCTCCGGGTCTTGATCGTCGAAGTGCGGCTGTACGATGGCCACCGTACCGTCGCGGCGCAGTAGGCCTTCCAGGTGCGCGCCGGCAGCTGCCTCTAGCCGCTCCCAGGGGTCGCTGACGCCCTCCAGCGCCTCTACGACGCGCGCATCGATGTCGGCCACGGCATCGGCGTGCACCTGTAGGAAGAGCTCGTCCTTGGAGGGAAAGTAGTAGTAGAGTGAGCCTGGCAGCATGCCGGTGGCGCTGGCGATATCCCGCATGGAGGTGCCGCTCAAACCCTTTGCGGCGAAGAGCTTTGCGGCGGCCGCCAGAACCTTGTGCCGCCGGTTGTTCTGACGCTGGCTGGCCGCCGTACCTGCGGTACGCCGCCGTCCCTGCGCCGGTTTGATGTCGAACCCCATACTGGCTCCCTTACGCCCTCGAGTCTGCCTGCCGTCGATGCGAAGTTTAAACAAACGATTGTTTGGCTTCCACTGCTTTGTTAGATTGTCTGCGCATAAAATGAAGAGCAGGGGCGCTGATCTCGCGGCGGCCACCGGCAGGAGAGGAGGGCCATGAGCCTCATCTACGACCCAGCGGAGCCCTCGACGCGGGCCAATCCCTATCCGCTGTTCCGCCGCTTGGCGGAAGAGGATCCGGTCCACTGGTCGCCGGTCTTGAAGAGCTGGATCCTCACCCGCTATCGCGACGTCCGCCGCGCGCATGCCCGCCCGGAGATGTCGCCCGGGCGCCTGAAGCCCTTCTACGACAGCCTGCCGGCGGAGACCCGCTCCATCCTGTCGGAGATCATGCTCTACCTGAACCACTGGCTGGTCTTCCACGATCCGCCCGAGCATACGCGCCTGCGCCGCCTGCTGAACCAAGCCTTCGCAGCGGAGGCCTTGGAGGCGCTACGGCCCAACATCGAGGGCATTGTCGATCTGCTGCTGGACGACTTGCCCAAGGAAGGCCGGATTGAGTTCATTCAAGACTTCGCCATGCCGCTTCCGGCCCTGGTGATCCTGGACATGCTGGCCGTCGAGCGTGACATGCTCTGGCCGATGAAGCGCTGGTCGGATGACATGCAGGTCTTCATCGGCTCTGCCCGTGGCGTCCCCGACAAATATGAGCGTGCACGGCGCGGCGCGCATGAGATGGGCGCCTACTTCCGCGGCAAGATCGCCGAGCGGCGGGAGAACCTGGGCGAAGACATCATGAGCCGCCTCATCACCGTGCGCGATGAGAAGGGCGAGGGCCTGAGCGAAGACGAGCTGGTGGCCTGCTGCATGCTCTTCCTCTTCGCCGGCCACGAAACCACCACGAACCTGATCGGCAATGCCACCTATCTGCTTTGCCGCCATCCCGACGAGCAGGCCCGTCTGCGCGCCGACCCTGCCTTGATCGAAACTGCGGTCGAGGAGATCTTGCGCTTCCATGGCCCCACCAACGCCAGCGCCCGCGTGGTCGGCGTGGAGCATGAACTGGAGGGCAAGACCCTGAAGCCCGGCGAGCGGGTCTTCGCGCTGGTGAACGCGGCCAACCGTGACCCCTCCCGCTTCGACGAGCCGGACCGCTTCAACATCACCCGCGATCCCAACAAGCACCTGACCTTTGGCCAAGGCATCCACTTCTGCCTCGGCGCACCTTTGGCACGGCTGGAGGGGCAGATCGCCATCCCGCGCCTCTTGGAGCGTTTCCCCAAGATCGAGGTGCCGGCGGAGGACGCCGACTTGGAGTGGCACGAGACCATCATCATGCGTGGCCTGATGAAGCTACCGCTGGAGATCGGCTGCTAGAGCGGAAGGAGCTGGAGAGATGCAAGAGCCCATCGCCTTCGCCGGCGGCACCCGCACCCCGCTGGGCAACTTCGGCGGCAGCCTGAAAGAGATCGAGATGAGCGACCTGGCGGCCACCACCGCTAGAGCTTGCCTCGCCCGCGCCGGCGTCCCAGCGGAGAAGGTCGATCATATCGTCTTCTCCAGCACCGTACCCTCTGGCCAAGACAGCCTCTTCGCCGCCCGCGTGGTCGGGGTGAAAGCCGGCTTGCCGGAAGAAGCCGGCGCCTTGGGCGTCGTGCGCGCCTGTGCCTCGGGCCTGCAGGCCCTGCTCTCCGCCACGCAGCAGGTGGCCAGTGGGCATAGCCGGCTGGCCTTGGCTGGCGGGGCGGAGAACTACAGCCGTGTGCCCTATGCCGTGACCGACCTGCGCTGGAACCAGGGCCGGGGGCCGATGGTTCTGCAGGACATGCTGGATTGGGCCTACCGCTGTCCCTTCAGCCAGGAGTACATGGGCGAGACGGCGGAGAACCTGGCCGAGGACTACCAGTACGGCCGCGAAGAGATGGACGCTTGGGGCCTGATGAGCCAAGAGCGCGCCGTGGCCGCCATCGACAGTGGCTTCCTGGCCCGCCAGATCGCACCCCTGGAGGTGCCGGAAGGCCGCAAGGGCTCGCGCCTTTTCGAAACCGACGAGTTCCCGCGCCGCAATGTGACGGCGGAGAAGCTGGCGAGCCTGAAGCCGGCCTTCCGTGAGGGCGGCAAGGTCTCTGCCGGCAGCGCCAGCGGTGTCACCGACGGGGCGGCCTTCCTGCTGGTCGGCACGCCGGAGACCTTGGAGGCGGAGGGCGTAACGCCGGAGGCCGTCTTGGTCGACTGGACAGTGGTGGGCGTGCCACCGCGCATCATGGGCCACGGGCCGGTGCCGGCCATTGCCAAGCTCTTGGAGAAACGCGGCCTGCAGGTCGAGGACATCGACTACTTCGAGATCAACGAGGCCTTCGCCGTGGTCAACCTGCATGCTGAGCGGCAGCTGGGGATCCCGCGCGACCGGCATAACCTCTACGGCGGCGGTATCTCCATCGGCCATCCGCCGGCGGTGACCGGCCTGCGCATGGCCATGACGGCGATGCATCACTTGCAAGACGTGGGCGGGCGCTACGCCATCCTCTCCATGTGCTTGGGCGCCGGGCAGGGCATGGCCATGCTGATTGAGAACCTGAAGCGCTAGACTCCTCATGGCCGACCTCACCACGCCTTACAGCTCGGTCTACCAGGCCTTCGTCGCCACCGCGACACGCCATCCGGATCTCGCCTGGCTGGCGGTGCCGGCACGTGCCGGGCGCGACTACGCGGCCGAAGGGCTGGAACTGACCTATGGAGAAGGCCTGGCAGAGATCGAAGGGCTGAAGGCGGCCTATGCAGCGGCCGGCTACGGCCTGGGCCACCGCGTTGCCTTGATGCTGGAAAACCGCCCGGAGCACTTTCTGCACCTTTGGGCCTTGAACGGCCTAGGGGTCAGTGTGGTGCCGGTTAACGGCGACTACCTGGAACACGAGCTGGCTTACTTGCTGGAGCATTCCGAGAGCGACCTGATCGTCGGTCTTGGGAAGTTCGCAGACCGCATCCACGCAGCAGCACCGGCGGACCTGCCCATCCTCCTGCTGGAAGACTGGCCGGACCGCTTGCCGGCGCCTGCCCGTGCGGCGGAAGCAGGGTCGGTGACCCGCGAGACGGAGGCGGCGGTCATCTACACCTCCGGCACCACCGGGCGGCCCAAGGGCTGCCTCTTGGACAATGAGTACTTCTTCGCCGTGGGGCTCTGGTACGCCGAGCTGGGTGGCAAACTGACCTTGAAGCCGGCCGCAGAGCGGCTCTTCTTGCCGCTGCCGGTCTTCCACGTGAACGCCGGGGTCAACACGCCGACAGCGCTGATCCTGACCGCCAACTGCCTGATCTTGCCCGACCGCTTCCACCCCAAGAGCTGGTGGGCCGATCTTGTCGCGACCCGCGCCACCGGCTGCCACTACCTCGGCGTGGTGCCGCCTTTGTTGCTGAAGGCGGAGCCCTCTCCGGAGGAGCGCCAGCACCAGGTCGCCTTTGGCCTGGGCGCTGGCCTGGACCCGCAGCTACACGGCGCCTTCGAGGCGCGTTTCGGCATCCCCATGGTGGAAGTCTGGGGCATGACCGAGACCGGGCGCTTTTTCGCCGACGCCTATGAGCCGCGCAGCATCGACACTCGCGCCTTCGGCCGCCCGACAGAGGACTTCCTGGCCAAGGTGGTGGATGACGAGGGCCGAGAGGTGCCACGCGGCACGCCTGGTGAGCTGGTCGTCCGTTGGGCCGGCGACGACCCGCGCAAGGGCTTCTTCCGTGGCTATTTGAAGGATGCAGACGCGACGGAAGAGGCCTGGCGCGGCGGCTGGTTCCACAGCGGCGATCTGGTGACCCAGGACGCCGACGGCCTGCTGCACTTCGTCGAGCGTAAGAAGAACATCATCCGCCGCTCCGGCGAGAACATCTCGGCCGCGGAGGTCGAAAACGGCATGATCGGCGCGCCCGCGGTGGCGCAGGTGGCGGTCATGGCCGTGCCCGACGCGCTGCGCGA
Organism: Pseudomonadota bacterium; assembly: GCA_039819325.1. Lineage (GTDB taxonomy): Bacteria > Pseudomonadota > Alphaproteobacteria > Kiloniellales > JACOMY01 > JACOMY01. The sequence continues at coordinate 7,715 of JBCBSF010000110.1, forward strand.
CGAGGAGGTCATGGCCATTGTCGTACCGGCCGCGGGTGCTGACCCCAGCGCCGCCACGGCCGAGGCGATCTTCGCCTATGCCCGTGAGTGGCTGGCCTATCACAAGCTGCCGGGCTGGATCTTGTTTCTGGACCAGCTGCCGGTCACCGGCACGCAAAAGATCGCCAAGCACCTCATCTTTGATGAGGGCGAAAGCCCAACGAAGCGGGCGCACGACCTGCGTCCCTTGAAGAAAAGGAAATCCGCTGCATGAAGGCCGTCGAGATTTTTGCCTTTGGCAACCCGCCCGATTGCGTGCGCTGTGTTGAGCGCCCGGACCCGCCGCCGCCCGGTCCGCGCGAGGTGCAGGTGCGCTTGCTGGCCATGTCGATCAACCCCGCCGATCTCTTGATCATGGAAGGTCTCTATGGCGTGCTGCCGGAACTGCCGGCCGTGCGCGGTGCCGAGGGCGTGGCGGAGATCGTGGCGCTGGGCGACCAGGTGACGGGCCTGAAGGTCGGGCAGAAGGTCGTCCCCTTCGCTGTCGAGTGCTGGCAAGAGATAATGACCCTCAAGGCCAACGGCCTGATCCCGCTGCCAGACGGCCTAGATCTGCTGCAAGCCGCCATGCTGAAGGCCAATCCGGCCACCGCCCTGGTGATGCTGAGCGACATCGTGGCGCTCAAGACCGGGGACTGGATCATCCAGAACGCCGCCAACTCCGCCGTTTGCCGCTTTGTGCGCTTGATCGCAAAGCGCGACGGCATCCACACCATCAACCTGGTCCGCCGCGCCGGCCTGGAGAGCGAGATCGAAGCTGAAGGTGGCGATGTCACTCTCGTGAGCGACGGCGAGGCCGACATCCAAGAAGCCGTGCTGGCGGCCACCGGCGGCCAGCGCCCCAAGCTGGGCCTCGATGCCGTTGGCGGCAGTGCCACCCGCATCATGGCTGCCACGGTGGAGGAGGGGGGTACCGTCGCCAACTACGGCCTCTTGAGCGGTAAGCCTTGCGAGATCGACGCCAAGGAGCTGGTCTTCCGAAACGTCACCCTGCGCGGTTTCTGGCTCTCCCCTTGGTTCGCCGAGGCCGGACCGGCCCGGATCCAGGCCGTCTACCAGCGCCTGGTCGGTCTGCTGGCAGAGGGCCACCTAAAGGTGCCGGTGGAAGCCACCTATCCGCTGGAGGAAGCCCAGGCTGCCATCGCTCATGCCGCCCAAGGCGGGCGCGGCGGCAAGGTTCTCTTCACCACCGCCGCCGGCCGTGCGGCCGGTTTGGGCGTCTAGTATGAACCGCTACGAGTGCCAGACCTGCCGCTATCTCTATGACCCCACCGTTGGGGATGAGACCAGCGGCGTCTTGCCTGGCACCGCCTTTACCGACCTGCCGGCCGAGTGGGACTGCCCTAACTGCGGCAGCGCCAAGTCGGGCTTTGCCCTCATGGGCCCAGCCGGCAACGGCATGGAGGACGAGGAGGGCTTTTGACCCTCACCCTCTTGGGCCCGCCGCCAGAGAAGAGAAAGAGCAAATCCATGACCGACGTCTACGTCATCGGCACCAGTTGCACCCCCTTCGGAAAGCAACCGGATGCCACCTTCCGCGATCTCACCCGCCAGGCCTATCTGGGCGTGCTGGAAGACGCCGGGCTGGAGAAGGGCGACGACATCGAGATGTCCTGGTTCGGCAACTGTGGCATGGGCACCTTTGGCCAGCGCAACATTCGTGGCCAGGTCTCTATGACCCCGCTGGTGCGCGAAGGGCTCTTCCCGGAGCGGGTCTCGATGATCAACGTCGAAGGCGGCTGTGCTACCGCCTCCATGGCCTTCCACGGCGCCTGGAAGGACGTGCTCTCTGGCGATGCGGAGCTCTCGCTTGCGATCGGGGTAGAGAAGACCTTCTTCGATGGCGACCCCACCAAGACCTTGGAGATCTTCGAGGGCGGCATCGACCAGCTGAACCCGGAGGAGTGGCACGACTACTACCGCGATGCCGGCGAGCGCTCCGACAAGCCCTTCGACCCCAATGGCGGTGGCGGCACGGTCTTCATGGATACCTACGCCATGCAAGCGGCCTATCACATGAAGCGCTATGGCACCACGCAGCGCCAGATCGCCATTGCGGCTTCGAAAAACCATCAGGCCGGTAGCCTCAATCCCTTGGCGCAGTACCGCTTCGAGGTCTCGGTCGAGCAGGCGCTGCAGGACCGCCTGGTCTCCTGGCCCTTGACCCGCTCCATGTGTGCGCCGATCGGCGACGGCGCGGCAGCAGCCTTGCTCTGCTCCGCCGACTATCTGGCGGCTCAGCCAAAGGCCGTGCAGGCCCGCGCTATCAAGGTGCGTGCCTCGACGCTCTCCGGCGGCAAGTACCGCGACCTGGATGAGCCCGGCCTGTCGCGCGTCGCGGCGCAGAAGGCCTATCGCCAGGCCGATTTGGCCCCTTCCGATATCCAGGTGGCTGAGGTGCACGACGCCACGGCCTTCTGCGAGATCTACCAGTCGGAGATGCTGGGCTTCTGCGAAGAGGGCGCGGGCGGTGCCTTCATTGAATCGGGTGCGACGACCCTGGGCGGTGCGCAGCCGATCAACCTTTCCGGTGGCCTGGTCTCCAAGGGCCACCCCGTGGGCGCCACCGGCCTCTCAATGATCTACGAGCTGGGTCAGCAGCTGCGCGGCGAGGCTGGTGAGCGCCAGACCAAGTCCAACGGCGACGCCCGCCCGCGCCTCGCACTGGCCGAGAACGGCGGCGGCGTCATCGGCTTCGACGAAGCCGCCTGCTCCATCGTGATTCTGGAGGGGCCGGAGGGGTAGAGGGCCGGGGCCGCCAGCGATGCGCAAAGCGCATCGCCGCAACAAGAGGAAACAACCCATGCTGATCTTGAAGCCCAACTGCGAGTGCTGCGATCGCGATCTGCCGCCCGAGGCCCCGGACGCCCGCATTTGCTCCTTCGAGTGCACCTTCTGCGACGACTGCGCCGAGACGGTGCTTAAGGGCCGCTGCCCTAACTGTGGCGGTGAGCTGGTACGCCGCCCAATCCGCCCAGTCGACAAGCTGGCCCGCTTCCCGGCCTCAAGCGACCGGGTCTTTAAGCCGGACGGCTGCGCGAGAGAGGAGGCCGCCTAGCTGCTGGCCGGCGTCGACGGCTGCCGGGGCGGCTGGCTGGCGGTGATCGGTGACAGCCCGGCCGAGGCCGAGCCGCAGCTTTTCGCCAGTTGGGAAGACCTGCCGCTTCCCGACCTCGCCGTCGTTGCCGTCGACATGCCCATCGGCCTGGCCGAACAGGGCCGGCGCGCCTGCGACCTGGCCGCCCGCGCCTGCTTACCGCCAGGCCGCAAGTCCAGCGTCTTCGCCACGCCGGCCCGGGGCGTACTCGGGCAGCCGGACTACGCCGCGGCCAACGCCTGGAGCAAGGCCACTTGCGGCGTGGGCCTCAGCAAACAAGCCTGGTACCTGACCCCGAAGATCGCCGAACTAGACGCGGCCCTCACCCCGGCTCTGCAGGCCAAGATCCACGAGGCCCACCCTGAACTGGCCTTCCACCGCCTGTCAGGCGGAAAAGCGCTGCCGCCCAAACGCAAGCCAGAAGGCAAAGAGGCGCGGCGCACGCTGCTGTCTGCAGCCGGCTTCGTTCGGCTCGACAGCTGGCTGTCAGCTTTCCCGCGCGCCCAGGTTCAGGCTGATGATCTGCTGGACGCCGCGGTCTTGCTACTCACCGCTCAGCGAATTGTGCAGGGCACAGCGCGGCGCTTGCCGGAGGACTTGGAGCGTGATGCGTGCGATTTGGACATGGCAATCTGGGTGTAGATAACTTTCCTATTGGTGGCAGTCGCGCCGAGCGTGAACGAGGCTTATGACACGATCCATGGCGGCATGGGCGTTGGTTTGATTCATCTTAAGAAGAGACCGATCTTCTTTGGTTTGTACTGACTGATCGAACAGATAATTCGTTAACCGATTCTTGAAGCAAATACCGCTGAGGCCGCCTAGAAGTGGCGGGGCCGTAACGAAACTGAACTGGTTGCAACCTAGTCTGTAGCTAGGGAAGAGCAGGATGTCGGGTGCTTGTAAAAATTTGTAAAGAGCTTCCGCTTAATCTTGTGTATTTACTTTGACCTAACGAGTGGTAGCAACCAGCAACTTCACCAGTTTCGGCTGGGTTGGCGGCACAAGAAGCAGCTTTGAACACAACTGATAAGCATTCGCTGATCTCAGAACTGGTGTCTCGGCAGTCCATCGTGTAATCAAATGGTACAAGACATTCTTGAACCGTGCCCAGGTATCACCATCTAAACGGGGTCCATTATCGCCCTGGCTGCGTTCGGGTGGATCGACAAGTCGACCCCTGGAGAATGCCTGAGCGGTATCACCAAGGTAGCAATCGCAACCGAGGTGTCTGTTGTCACGGCACAGTCGTGCGCGGTGGATGGTCTGAACCTGACCGTAGTCTGGCTGGCTGTTAGCACTCCGCCTGGGTGTGGCCCTTCGGCAGCCGATAGACATAGTGCGCGGTTGGCTCGGCCGGGCTCAAACTCGCTTGACAACACCAAAATCCGAGTAGGATGGGTACTGTGTCAGATTGCAAGAATGCGCCCAAAAACCGGCCCGCAAGGGTTTGGTTGCCGACTTGGCACATTGTGTCATCGTCGCAGCATCCATTATCGCCCTGGCTGCGTTCGGGTGGATCGACAAGTCGACCCCTGGAGAATGCCTGAGCGGTATCACCAAGGTAGCAATCGCAACCGAGGTGTCTGTTGTCACGGCACAGTCGTGCGCGGTGGATGGTCACCAGTCAACGGTCGGGGACTGTGCGAAGAAGGGACCTCGAGCGAAGAGATGGATAGTCTCTACAAAGATCTATACTCATCTGAGAACCTGTTCGCGGCATGGAGGCACGTAAAGAAGAGTGCTTTAAGCTCAGCAAACGGCCAGGCTCGCGGCGAGGCATCAGAGTTCGAGCATTCTCATCAGCGTCACTTACGAACTATTGGCGACCAGCTTCGATCGGGGCGTTTTAAGTTTGATCAGTCGCACGGCGTGTTAAAGGACAGGCGGAAGCGGCGAAAGGAAGGGAAAGACCCACGACCTATCGTGATATCTAGCCTGCGTAGTAGAATTGTCCAGCGTGCAATTCTCCAGGTGCTTCAACCCCGTCGCTTAAGAGACCCAAGATCCATAAACCCCGTATTCGCTCCACATGATGACCCACGGATAGGTCGATTGAACCAAGTGCACCGATCCAGTTATGGGGTAGGCGGGTTGATTGCGCCTTATGGCGGAGTCCAACCAGCCATACATTTTGTTTTAGATTCAATACGCAATGGAGCGACTCATTATTTTCAGTCGGATATTAGATCTTTCTTTACAAAGATTCCAATCCAGGAAGTAGTTGAATGGCTTCGCCGGGAAGTAAATGATGAGAGGATTACGGAGTTGTTTGAAAGTGCTCTAACCATAGAGTTGTCTAACAAGCACGAACTATTAACATATGAGCGCCTGTTTCCACATAACGGTATTGGTGTAGCACAGGGTTCCTCTCTATCAGCTCTAGCAGGGAACATTCTGCTTCTGGATTTTGACCATAGAGTCAATGAAATGGGTGTTTCTTCTATAAGGTACATCGATGATTTGCTTATGTTGAGCGATCAACCCGCAAGTCTGTCAAGAGCGAAAGCCTTCGCAACTGAGTTCCTTGGAGGCTACAACATGTCACTCTACGAACCTGAGCCTGGTTCAAGGAAAGCAGCAGCTGGTCTATGCCGTGATGCGATAGAGTTTCTGGGTTGCAGTATACAACCAAATAGATGTGTTCCGAGTAGCAATTCCACAAAAAAAATACTGAGTGAGATCAGTGACGAACTGAGTAAGTCAAAATCAAGAATTAAGCGCTTTTTAGAAGGAGAGGATGAGTTTGACCCTTCTTTTTCTAGAACGGCAACAATTTATCGCGTGAATAAGAAGCTTTATGGATGGGGAAAGTCTTTCTCTTTTGTTACAGATGCTCAAGTTTTTCGATCTGTTGATTGTTCGGTAGTAAAAAAGATAGATAGTTACGAACACATCGTATGGAAATGGCTCCGTTCACAGCCTCCAGAAGTACGCGCCCGCGCTACTGGGGTTCCATCTATGGAGCAAATCTACCTAGATAACCCTAAACATGTGGGCAAGACTGAGCAGAATTGATAGTTGTTTTATTTTTGTTTAGTAAGTTGTTCGCTCTGCATGCAGAAATTTTTTTGATTTGGCGCATGTTATGCTAGTATACGATTAGGCTGTTTTTGGTTTTCCCCTCGCGTACTCGTACATAGCGTAATTGGACGGCACTGCATTGGGCTATTTCATAAGTGCTGGACTCGCTGTGATTTGTTGCAGCCAAAGCCTGTGGTGCTTTTACCTTTGCAGCTAGACGGGGAAACTGGTGCTGAGAACGGCAAAGCAGAACTCTCCTGGTCTGGGCGTGCAGATCTGGGTGCAGCGCCGAGACATGGAGGTGGGCATCTGTCTTTCCTCTATCCTGGCTTGACGCAGCGCAGGAGCGTTATGGCCTCGCCTGTATCCTCCTGACCAAGTGGTCTGCTATTCAACCGACGCAGCTCTATCTACCTAGCGAAGGTTCCCGCCACGCCGGTTAGAGATGTCCATGAAGACAGCCGATCCCCCCTTCATCCCGCCTATCCGGGGCTGCCGCTTAGATCGCGTGCATCATCTGGGCCCCTTCATCACACACGTCGATTTCTTGCTGCCGGACGGAAGCCCCTATGTCTGGACCTCCCGTGGTCACCGCTGGCTGGGTGGCGTTAAGGACCTCTCGAGCGCTGCCAAGACGGCGGAGGTCGATGCGCGCCGCTGGTGGCTGGAGGTGGCTGGGCTTGCACGGATCGGCTGGTGGACGGCCACACTCTTTATGATCGGCGCCAGCTGTTTCATTCTGGCTTCTGCCGCCGGACTCTTCCCCGGTCTATTCGGCCGTTTTGCACAGAGTCCAACGGCGATCAATCTGACCTTCTTCATCGGCTCCCTCTTCTTCACCACAGCTGCTTGGCTGCAGCTCTTGGCGGCGGTCAATGCCGACAGGATTGCGGCGATCGCTCACCGGGCGCCGTTGAGAGGGCAGCTCCGCTGGTTCGCCTGGCGGCCGCATGAGATCGGCTGGCTCAGCGCCTTTTCTCAGTTCGTCGGCACCTTGCTCTTCAACCTGAACACCCTCGACGCGCTGCTGCCCGGACTGGGCTGGCTCCAGCAAGACCTGCTGATTTGGACACCTGACGTCATCGGCAGTGTCTGCTTTCTGACCGCCAGTGTCTTGGCGGCCATGGAGTATGCGGCGGCCAGTCGGAGCTGGGACTTGGGCGACGTGTCCTGGTGGGTTGTCGTGGCCAACCTCTTAGGATCGCTCGCATTCGGCGTGGCAGCGGTCTACAGCGTGGTGCTTCCCGGTTCTGAGGACGTCCTGGATGCGCAAGCGGTCAACGCTTACACCTGCCTTGGTGCTTTCGGGTTCCTTGTCGGCGCGGCCTTACTCTTCCCGGAACTGGGGCGGAATGTGCGGCGGGTCGTAGCTGCGAGCAAGACGACCTGATCCTGGGATGCTTCCGGCAGCCCGAGTGCGACCGTCTCACTGGCGACGGTGCCCTCAATCACTGCGATCCTGCCCCGCCCTAGAGCCAGAGGAAATCACTGGCAGTCAGCTGGTTCGCCAAGCTGACGCCATCGACGAAGACGGAGATGTCACTGCTGCCGTCGCCGTCCTGGTCAATCTGCAGCGCACCAGCCCCGGCGAAGCGGGCCTCGCTGTTGCCATCGGCAGAGAAGCCAGCATCGCCGATATAGCTGAAACTGCCGGTCTCCAGGCCGGTGGCGAAGACGATCTTGTCGTCACCAGCGCCGCTTCCCAGACTGACGCCGTTGAAGTCGCGGATTACCTGATCACCAGACCCAAGGGTCGCGTTCAGGAAGAGGAACCAATCGGCGCCAGAGCCGCCGAAGGCTTGGTCGTCCTTGCCCATGGCCAGCGTGTCGGCGCCGCTGTCACCCTGCATCCAATCGCCGTCGGCGCCGCCGAAGAGGCGGTCG
>JBCBSF010000111.1:0-15559 GCA_039819325.1 Pseudomonadota bacterium
CGGCCACCCAGTCCAGGATACTCGCGTTGGGTGGCCGGGCGGGGGTGCGGGCTGGTGCCGGCTGCGATAAGCTTGCTCATCGCCGAGCCACCTTACCTTTTTTCTTCGGTGCCTCGGCGCCGGGCGGCGGCGTCTTCTGCTTGTAGCGGCAGAGGTCGGCGACGATGCAGGTCGGGCAGAGCGGCCGTTGCGCCTTGCAGGTGTAGCGCCCGTGCAGGATCAGCCAGTGATGCGCCAGCATCTTGCGCTCCGCCGGTACCCGCTTCTCCAAGGCCAGCTCGACGGCCAGCGGCGTCTTACCAGGGGCCAGCCCAGTGCGGTTGGACACGCGGAAGATATGGGTATCGACGGCGATGGTGGGCTCGTTGAACCAGACGTTCAGCACCACGTTGGCGGTCTTGCGGCCGACACCGGGCAAAGCCTCCAAGGCAGCGCGGTCATCGGGAACCTCACCACCGTGCCGCTCGATCAGCAGGCGGCAGAGTTCCATCACGTTCTTGGCCTTGGAGTTGAAGAGGCCGATGGTCTTGATGGTGTCGCGCAGCCGCTCCTCACCCAGCTCCAGGATGGCCTCCGGCGTCTTCGCCAGCGGCCAGAGCCGCGCGGTGGCCTTGTTCACGCCGACATCGGTTGCCTGGGCCGAGAGCACCACGGCGACCAGCAGGGTAAAGGCCGAGTCATACTCCAGCTCGCTGCGCGGCTCAGGCAGCGCGGCGGCCAGTCGGTCGAAAAAGGGTGCGATGTCGCGTTTGAGCATAGGGCTTCAGGCACAGGGAACAGTCGCATCAGAAAGCCACGCAAACGGGCTGTTCGGCAAGCCTGGCGAGGCTTGTTGCTAGTGGCTAGCAGCGGCGATCTGGCACGCTGGACGCTGGAGTGGTCGCGGCATAGCTTCTTGCCCATGACGGCCATCGACCTACCCGAAGATGCCCTGCCTTTGCGCGTGGCGAGCGAGACCCCCTTCGAGGGCACGGTTACCTTCGACGCGCGGCTAACGCCGCATCGCAGCCTGGGGCGTGGCGCCTTCAAGTTCATGGTGATCGGCCTCTGCTGCCTGACCCTGGTCATCAGCATCGGCTTCTTCTCCATCGGGGCCTGGCCGGTCATCGGCTTCTTCGGCCTCGACATCCTGCTGCTCTTCCTGCTGTTCAAGGTGAACTATCAGCGCGCCCGGCAGTATGAGCGGATCCGCCTCTCCCGCCGTGAGCTGCGCATCGACAAGGTCTCCCACCACGGCCGCAAGCAGTGCTTCGTCTTCCAGCCAGCCTGGGTGCGCCTGGAGATGAAGGAGCCGGTGGAGCCCGACACGGCACTCTACCTGGTCTCGCACGGCCAGAAGCTGCGGATCGGCTATTTCCTGTCGGCAGAAGAGCGCATCGAGTTCGCCCGGGCTCTCAACCGGGCGCTGAACGAGAGCCGCGGACAGGCGCGCGCCTAGATCCCCAGCACATCCTCCATCGTGTAGAGCCCGGGCGGCTTGCTGGCCAGCCAGCGGGCCGCACGCACCGCACCTTGGGCGAAGAGCTGTCGGCTCTGCGCTTTGTGGGTGAGCTCGATCCGCTCGCCGGGGCCGGCGAAGATCACGCTGTGCTCGCCGACCACATCACCGCCGCGCAAGGTCGCGAAGCCGATAGTCCCGCTCTCCCGCGCGCCGGTGTGGCCATCGCGGCTCTTCACCCAGAGCTCTTCCAAGGACTTGCCGCGGCCGGCCGCTGCTGCCTTGCCCAGGGTCAGCGCGGTGCCGCTGGGGGCGTCCACCTTCATCTTGTGGTGCATCTCCACCACCTCGATGTCGTAGCTCTCGTCCAGGGCGCGGGCGACCTCCGTCACCAGGCGCTGCAGCAGGGTGACGCCTAGAGAGGTGTTGGAAGCGATCAGGATGGGCGCGGTTTGCGCCGCGCGGTCGATTGCGGCTAGATCCTCCGCCGCCAGGCCAGTGGTGCCGATCAGCAAGGCCTTGCCGGTCTCGCCCGCCAAGGCCAGGTGCTGGCGCGTTGCCGTGGGCGCTGTGAAATCCATCACCAGATCGCTGGCGGCGAAGAGGTCAGCCGCCTCCACCCCTGGCGTGATGCCCAAGGGGGCCAAGCCAGCGAGCGTGCCGATGTCCATCGCCAGTTCCGGGCTCTCCGCCAAAGCGGTACCGGCGACCAGGCGGCAGTCGTCTGTCTCCGCCACGGCAGCAGTGAGCATACGGCCCATGCGGCCGGCCACCCCGGCAATTCCGATTCGCGTTTCTTCAGCCATCGGCCTCGACCCCTCTAGCAAACCCCAGCCCTTGCTGGTCTGAAGGCTGTCATCTCGCGCCGCGCCAACTGAATCAAGCGCTTAAGCGGCGCGCGTCCAGCTACCGGGAGCCACCGCAATGCAGCAAAGAGCCTTGAAAAGGGCTTGCAATTGCGGCTCTGGGCCGGATAAATGGGGCTCCATTGTGGCTGTTCTGCCGCAATTCGAAAGTTTCCCACTACCGCCTGGAGAACTCTGACATGCGCACACTGCTTAGCCTCTGTGTTCTTGCCCTGCTGTCCAGCGGAACCGCCTTTGCGGAACAGTCCATTGGGCCTTGGGGTGCAGCCAGCGGCGCACAGCAGGCGGCCTTGACCAGCGGCTCGGCCGTCAAGGCGCGCGAAGCCCTGGCGGAGCGTCACCTGCGCCCTACCGTGATCCGAAACCAGCACTATTGGTGTGTGCCCTATGCCCGCGCCGTCTCCGGCGTCTCGCTGCGCGGCAACGCCTGGACCTGGTGGCGTGGTGCTCAGGGTGTCTACCAGCGCGGCGCTGAGCCGGAGATCGGCTCTGTCATCGTGATGAAGCGCATCCGCTCCATGCGGCTCGGCCACATCGGTGTCGTGTCGGAGATTGTGGGCCCCCGTATGATCCGCCTGGACCACGCCAACTGGGTGCGCGGTGAGGTGCACCGCGGTGCCTTGGTGAAGGATATCTCCAAGAACAACGACTGGTCGCGCGTCCAGGTCTGGTACCCGCCGATCGACGACTTCGGCAGCACCACCTATCCCATCTACGGCTTCGTCTACCCGCGGCCCGCTGTCTCCGGCAGCTAGGCTAAGCCGTTGGGGCATGATGGCTTTTGCCTGAAACACTCAACACCCGCGCACCCCTCTCCTGAGCTTGTCGAAGGGCTGAGCAGCGGGCGCAAGCCCGCACCTGTCGAAGGGCGGGCCCCAGGCTCGGTGCTAACGGCCCGCCTTTCGACGGAAGCTCGCTAGCGCTCGCTGCTCAAGACGAGGGCGTGCTTGTGGAACTGATGGTTCCATCTGAACTGGCCCGCTTTAGCGCTTATGAAGAGCCCCGCTCGACACGGCCGAGCGGGGCTTTCTTGTGAGAGCTTAGCGCGCCAGCTGCGGGCGCATGTCCGCCCGGCTGATTCCGGCGACGGGAACCGGCTTCTTCATGGCGTCGCGGCGGAAGGGCTCGCCCAGCTCCTGGTTTAGGACCGCCTCGATCAAGGTGGTCACGCCCTCTTCCATCTGCTCACGGATTGCCGTCTTCAGCGCCTCGGTCAGCTGCGCCATGGTGCGGACCTGGACGCCCTTCAGCGCGCAGGCATCGGCGATCCTGGCGTACTCCACGCCCAGGTTCAGCTCGGTACCGACGAAGTTGTCGTCGAACCAGAGCGTCGTGTTGCGCTTCTCAGCACCCCATTGGTAGTTGCGGAAGACCACCATGGTGATGGGCGGCCAGTCGTTGCGGCCGCAGGCCGTCAGCTCGTTCATCGAGATGCCGAAGGCGCCGTCGCCAGCAAAGCCGACGCAAGGCACGTCCGGCTGGCCGATCTTGGCACCCAGAATGGCCGGGAAGCCATAGCCGCAGGGACCGAAGAGACCCGGGGCGAGGTACTTCCGCCCCTCCTCAAAGGTCGGGTAGGCGTTGCCGATGGCGCAGTTGTTGCCGATGTCGGTGGAGATGATGGCTTCCTTCGGCAAGGCCGCCTGGATCGCCCGCCAGGCCATACGCGGGCTCATCCGCTCCGGCTCGCGGGTCCGGGCGCGCTCGTTCCAGTTGGTGCCGGGATCGTCGTCCTCATGGTCCATGGAGGAGAGGGTCTGCAGCCAACGAGACCGGGTCTGCGCGACCAGGTCCCGCCGCTCCTGCCGGCCGCTGTCGCCGGCCGTGGAGGAGAGCTGCGCCAGGATCTGCTCGGCCACCCGCTTGGCGTCGCCTTGAATGCCGACAGTGACCGGCTTGGTGAGACCGATACGATCGGCATTGATGTCGACCTGGATCAGCTTGGCCGCCTTCGGCCAGTAGTCGATGCCATAGCCCGGCAGGGTGGAGAAGGGATTGAGCCGCGTGCCCAGTGCCAGCACCACGTCCGCCTTGGCGATCAGCTCCATCGCCGCCTTGGAGCCATTGTAACCCAAGGGCCCGACGGCCAGCGCGTGCGAGCCCGGGAAGGCGTCATTGTGCTGGTAGTTGCAGCAGACCGGCGCATCCAAGCGCTCGGCCAGGCCTTGGGAGGCCGGGATGGCGCCCGCTAGCACCACACCGGCGCCGTTCAGGATGACCGGGAAGCGGGCCTTGGAGAGCAGCGCCGCAGCCTCGGCAATCGCCGTCTCACCACCGCGCGGCCGTTCCATACGGACGATCTGCGGCAGCTCGATATCGATCACCTGGGTCCAGTAATCCCGCGGCACGTTGATCTGCGCCGGGGCGGAGCCGCGCCAGGCCTTCTCGATTACCCGGTTCAAGACCTCGGCAATGCGGGAGGGGTCGCGCACCTCCTCCTGATAGCAGACCATGTCGGCGAAGAGGGCCATCTGCTGGATCTCCTGAAAGCCGCCCTGGCCGATGGTCTTGTTGGCGGCCTGCGGAGTGACCAGCAGGAGCGGCGTGTGGTTCCAGTAGGCCGTCTTGATCGGCGTCACGAAGTTGGTGATGCCAGGGCCGTTTTGAGCGATCGCCATGCTCATCTTGCCGGTCGCGCGGCTGTAGCCGTCGGCGGTCATGCCGGCATTGCACTCATGCGCACAGTCCCAAAAGGTAATGCCAGCCGCTGGAAAAAGGTCGGAAATGGGCATCATGGCTGAGCCGATGATGCCAAAGGCCTGATCAATCCCCTGCATCTGCAAGACCTTCACGAAGGCCTCTTCAGTCGTCATTTTCATCGCGCACCTCCTCCGGCAGCAGTTTTGCTGGCTGGTCACTTGCGTGACCGCGGCACCGGCCCGCCCCCCCCCCCGGCCACCCAATAGGATACTGGCGTGGGTGGCCGGGTGGGGGAGAGGGCCGGCGCCGCAAATCAGCGATACTGCAGAGTATCTTGCTTTTTTGAGACTGCAAGGCTCATTTTCGAAGGGGAGATGGGCGAACAGCAGAGGGAACTCTCAATGGACCAAGGCGACGCGTTACGGGAACCGCGGGGCATTCCGACCAATCTCCGCCTGCTCTTTGTCCTGGAAGAGCTGGCGAAGAGCGGCGTGCCGGTGACGCCGACCGACGTGAACCAGCGGCTGGGCCTGCCGAAGCCGACCATCCACCGCCTCTTCGCCACCTTGGAAGCGGAGGGCTTCTTGCAGCGGGAGCTGGACGGCCGCTCCTACAGTCCGGGCGGCCGTCTGCGGCAGCTGGCAACCCACGTTCTCTCCTCCCTGCAGGCGCGCACGGCACGGCTGGCCATCATGAGCCGGCTGGCGGAGACGATCGGCGAGACCTGCAACCTGGCGATCCCCGACCGCGAGGCCATGACCTACCTGGACCGGGTTGAGACCAAGTGGCCGCTGCGCATTCAGTTGCCGGTGGGCAGCCAGGTGCCACTCTACTGCACGGCCAGCGGTAAGATGTATCTCTCTACCCTGACGCGCCCGCACCTGGAGCGTTACCTGGACCGCGCGGCGCTGACCGCGCGGGCGCCGAAGACCATCACCGACCCCGCGGGCTTGGTCGAGGAGATCAAGACAACCGCGAGGCGCGGTTACGCCCAGGACGATGAAGAGTTCATGGAGGGCATGATCGCCATCGCGGTGCCGATCACGGACGACCTGGGCCGCCTCTTCGCCACGCTCTCCTTCCATGCGCCGATACAGCGCCTGTCACTGGAGGCCGGTCATGCGCATATCGGAACTCTGCGTGACGCGGCCCAAGAACTGGAGCAGCTGGTACGCAGTGGGGAGGCTTAGGAAAGAGGGACAGCGTGATGGTGCAGAAGCCGAAGCGGAGATGGGCAGCGCTGCTCTTCGCCCTGGTCGGACTCCTGGCCGGTGCCACGCATGTGCTGACCACAGCCCCAGAGAGCGTGCAGCTTTGGCGTGAGGTCTTGCCGCTGGCCTGCCTTGTCGGTGCCGGCCTGGGCGCACTGCTGCGGCCGCGCGATTGGTTTCGTGGAGCCGCTGCCGCCGCCATTGCACTCCTTGTCTTCGCACTGGCCTATGCGCTTGCAGAAACTGTGATCCAAGTACGGCGCGGCGAGGTCTCCGGCCTGGACGCCATGCTGGAGAGCTTGCTGCACTGGTCTCTTGTCGTGATCAGCAAGATCGGCCTTGCCGGCCTGGTGGCGATAGCCGCCGGAGCCTTGGCGGGTTTCTTCCTCTCCAGATCCAAGAACCAGCTGTCAGCATAGGGAAACTGTCGCCGGCTTCTTACGCCTCACGCCGAGAGAACAGCATTTCACACTAGCTTGAGTGGGGAAGACTTTCAATGATGCCTCCCGCACATCATGAAAGAAGCGGCTTTGCTGGCCGCTCCATAACGGGAGGACATCACCATGAGACCCCTTTTGACTGCCTGCCTCGTCGTGGGCCTGTCCCTCTTTTCCTTATCTGCCGCCAGTGCTGAGGACTGGACCCTCGACGGTTCGGCTTCCAACCTCTCCTTCGGCTCCATCAAGAACAACAGCTTTGGCGAGGCGCATCACTTCGAGGGCCTGACCGGGAGCGTTAGCGAGGCGGGCAAGGCCTCTATCGCCATCGATCTCTCCTCGGTCGAGACCTACATCGATATCCGCAATGAGCGCATGGTCGAGCATCTCTTCGGCGGCGGTGGTGTAGCGGAACTCAAGGCCGACCTGGACATGACCCGCCTGCAAGCCATTGAGACCGGGCAGATGGAGACTATGGAGCTGGACGCCGAGCTGTCGCTGCTCAATCGCTCGCTCGGCCTCACCATCCCTGTGATCGTGCTGCGCCTATCGGAAGAGGAGGTGCTGGTGTTGACGGACGGCCTCTTCTTCGTCGCGGCAGAGGACCTGGACTTTGAAGCTGGGCTGGTGGTCTTGCAGCAACTGGCAGGACTGGATGGCATCACGGCGACCGCGCCGGTCACATTTCGCCTGCTCTTCTCGCGCGGTGACAAGCCCGTTTGAGCCCCCACTCCCCTCCCGGCGCTTTTGTTGACGGCGGCAGTGAAAAATAATATATTATCTGCTGCTGTGAGAGGACCGTCGCCAGAGAGACAAGCCAGAGGCTCGGTCCAGACCTTTATGGAGGGAGCCCATGACGGACCAGGCCACGGGATTGACCAAGGGTGCGCAAACCATCCCCAACGGGATGCTGGACGACAACTATCCCCGCAACATGTGGTGGTGTGCGGCCCACGTTGACGAGGTGACGGAGACCCCGATGGCGCGCTGGCTTCTGGAAAAGCCGGTGGTGCTCTATCGCCTCTCCGACGGGACGCCGGTCGCGCTGGACAATCGCTGCCCGCATCGCTGGGCGCCCCTGTCGGAAGGCAAGGTGATCGAGGACCAGCTGGTCTGCCCCTATCACGGCCTGAGTTTCGGTGCGGACGGCATCTGCACCAAGGTTCCGACCCAGGACCGCGTGCCCACCTCCGCCCGGGTGCAGAGCTATCCCCTGCGGCAGAGCGGCGCCTATCTTTGGATCTGGATGGGCGACCCGGCTACGATCGACCGCGATCCGGTCGATATGGGCTACTCCATCAATCCCGACTGGTCCTACGTCTGCGGCTATATGGAGGTGGAGACCAACTGGGTCCTGATCCGCGAGAACGTGCTGGATCTCACTCACATCCCCTTCCTGCACGCCAACACCTTCCAGCAGAACGACTGGGACAACGTGCCGGAGGTCACGACGGAGGGGGAGACCATCATCTACCGCCAGGACTTCCCGCCCTCCCCCTTGACCCCGCTCTTCTGCGCCGGCTTCGGCTTTGAGGACGGCAAGGTGGTGAAGCGTGAACAGGAGGGGCGCATGCCCTCCCTTGCCGTCTCCTTTTCCGACTGGAAGGTCCACGACAGTGAGGCCGCGCCGGGCGCGCGCGTCGATTTCCTGATGCGCGGCTCGCACGTGGTCACGCCATCGCAGCGCGGGAAGACACACTACTTCTGGGGGGCTGCTTTCGACGTGCCAAACATTCCGCCGGCAGTGGCAGAGAAGACCAAGGCCAACGTCGTCGCTGCCTTCAACGAGGACAAGACCCTGCTGCAGAAGCTGCAGGCCCAGGTGGAGCAGGACCCGCGCGGTCTGAACTACCCAGAAATCAACCTGGCCGCCGATGCCGCCGGCGTGCGGGTGCGTCAGCTCTTAAAGCGCAAGCTGAAGGCCGAACGGGGGCCGCGTGAGGTCGAGGACCGGGCGTGACCGGCGGCGTAAGGATCGCTACTCCTCCAAAGTGACATTCCGAATGTGGGCGGAGAGGGCTGCGAGCAGGCCCTCGCGATCTCCCGCTTCCAGCAAGCCAATGATCTCGTCATGCTGTGCGATCAGCAGCTCCAGGCTGGCGAACTCCCGCTCGTAGCTGCGCACCAGCTGGACATGCAGGTTACCGAAGTAGAGGTCGGCATAGAGGCGGTCGAGATAGCTGTTGCGCGCCAGGCCGACTAGAAGCTGGTGGAACTCGGAGTTGAGGTGCCCCCAGGCGATCATACTGTCGCCGCTCTCTTCGGCGGCCACCGCCGCCATCTCGGCATTCAGGCGGCGTAGCTCTTCGATCTCTGCCGGCGTGGCGTTCTCGAAACCCAGCCGCACGGCGGAGAGCTCGAAAAGCTCGCGTGCCTGGACGAACTGGGCGAACTCCGCCGGCGTCGGTTTGGCAGCAACCGAGTAGCCGCGGTTGGTCTGCACCTCGACCAGGCGGGAGGCCAGCAAGCGCGCCAGAGCCTCGCGCACTGGGATGATGCTGACGCCGTAGCGGTCGGCCAGGGCCTTGATGCCGATATGCGCCCCGGCCTTCAGCTCGCCGGCGACAATGGCGTCGCGGATCTTGACGACCAGCTGGTCGACCAGGCTGACCGCGCCGCTGCTCTGCCGGGTCATCGCCGTGCGCGGATCACCGCCTGCAGGATGCGGTCGGCCGTCATGGCGATCAGCGCCATGCCCAGGCCTGCGACCAGGCCGGCGCCGGCGTTGGCTTCACCCAGCGCGACGTAGATCGCTTGGCCCAGACCGGTGGTGCCAACCAAAGCGGCGATCACCAGCATGCCGAGGCCATAGAGGATCGTCTGGTTGATGCCGATGAGGATCTGCGGCAGGGCCTGCGGCAGGCGTACCTGCCAGAACATCTGCAGGGGCGAGCAGCCACAGGCACGGCCCGCGTCCATCAGGGTGCCAGGCACCGCACGCAGGCCCTGCTCCGTGTAGCGGATCATCGGCACGATGGCATAAGCGATGATCGCCAGCAGCGCGGTGAAGTCGCCCACCTGAAACAGCATCAAGGCCGGAATCAGCAGCACGAACTGCGGCAGGGTCTGCAGCAGGTCATTGATCGGCCGGATGATGGCCGAGACGGTATCGGAGTTCGCCGCCCAGATACCGATCAGCCCGCCGAAGACGATACAGAGGAAGACAGCGACAGAGCAGAGGTAGACCGACAGCATGGCCTGCGGCCAGAGCCCATTCACCAGCAGGTACCAGACGGTCCCGCCGGCGAAGAGCGCCAAGCGCCAGCCACCCACTTGGAACGCCAGCAGGCTCACCAGCAAGAAGACGGTAACCCAGGGCAGGCCGGTGGCGCCAAAATAGAGAAAACCTGCGATCACCAGGATGGCCAGGCCACCCTTCCAGCGCCCCTTGGCGAAGGCCAGCAGGCAGCCCAGGACCGCCAGCACCCAGTAGGCGGTCTTCATCTCGACGGTGAAGGTGATGCCCCAGGTGAAGGGCACGATGGCCCGCTCGAACCCCAGCTTGACGGGTAGCAGGATGAAGAACTGCATGGTGCTCTTCACCGCCGACATGAGGTCGCCGTAGGCCAGGATGAAGGCCGTGGTGGCCTCGTTGATCGCCTGCGCCGGAAAGAAGACCAGGGCTTCCGGCCAGTCCGCCAGCGCCGGGATCAGCAGCCCAGCCACGGCAGCCACCGCTAGTGCCGCGGCCAAGAGCGCCAAGAAGCGTCGCAGCGGCAGGCCAGCATGGCTGGCGGTCGGCAGCTGGCGGGCAGCGTAGGCGGCCGAGAGGCGGTCCAAAAGGATGGCCAAGACGACGATGACGATGCCGGACAGCAGGCTCTGGCCGAACTGGGCCTTGCGCATGGCCGAGAGGACCTCCCAGCCGATGTCCTCAAAGCCGCCGATGATGGCGGCGATGATGACCATGGAGAGCGCGGCCATGGTGGTCTGGTTCACCCCGATCAGCATCTGCGGCATGGCGGAAGGGAACTCCGCCCAGGCGAAGCGCTGCCACCTGGAACAGCCGGACATGCGCGCGCTTTCCAGCACCGCCGGCGGGATGCGCTGGAAGCCCAGGATGGTGTTGCGCACCATCGGCGGCATGGCGAAGACCACACTGGCGATCAGCCCGACCACCGGACCGAAACCGAAAAGCAGCAGGATCGGGATCAGATAGGCGAAGGCCGGAATGGTCTGCATCAGGTCGAGGAGCGGCATGATCACCCGCTGCGCGCCGGCCGAGCGGTAGCCCAGATAGCCGAGGCCGAAGCCCAGGCCGACGGCCAGCGGCAGGGCGACCAGCACCAGCGAGAGGGTGTTCATCGCCTCCACCCAAAAGCCGGAGATCAGGATGTAGATCAGCACCCCGGCCACCAGGGCTGCCAGACGTAGGCCCCCACCCTGCCAAGCAATGAGCGCGAAGAGCACCACGGGCACCGCCCAGGGCGCGCCGATCAGCAGGGCTTGCACGCCCGAGAAAGCAAAGTCCAAGGCCCCGCTCAGTGCGCGAGTGATCCCCTGCACCTCAGCCAGAAAGCCCTCGATCACCGCATTGACCGCGTCTGCGATCGGCAGGGTCCAGGTCTCGGGATAGGCGACCAGCTGCGGGACGGCCTCCCGCTGCGTTATCAGCAGTGCAGAGAGGGCAAGGACAAGCAGCCAGGGCCAGGCCTGACGGCAGGAGTCAAGAAAGCGGCCGGAAGCGCCGGTCAAGGGGCAGGGCCCTGATCGGGGGCATCGTGGTAGAGTGAGCGGATGACCTCCAGAGGATGCAGAGAGCCCAGCACCCGCCCCTCGGCATCGGTGACATCCACGGTCGTGGTAGACTCGTCGAAGAGCTTAATGGCGTCTTCCAACAAAGCGTCGCGCTGCACCCTGGGATGGGTCTGCCCATCGGAGGCAGCCGGGCTCATGACGTCGCCGGCGCGCAGTACGTGGGCCAGCGGCACATCGCCAATGAACTCCCGCACATAGTCGTTGGCAGGCTGCAGGACGATCTCCGCGGGCGTGCCGATCTGCACGATCTCCCCGTCCTTCATCAGGCAGATCTTATCCGCCAGCTTCAGTGCCTCGAGGAAATCGTGGGTCACGAAGACGATGGTCTTGTGCAGCTGAGTCTGCAGCCGCAGGAACTCGTCCTGCATCTGACTACGGATCAGAGGATCCAGCGCAGAGAAGGGCTCGTCCAGGAACCAAAGTTCCGGGCCAACGGCGAGCGAGCGGGCGATGCCGACCCGCTGCTGCTGACCGCCGGAGAGCTGGTGCGGATAGGAGCTCTCCTTCCCGCTCAGCCCGACCAGATCGATCATCTTCTGCGCCTGCGTGCGGCGCTCGTCGCTCGGGATGCCTTGCGCCTTCAAGGGGAAGGCCACGTTTTGCACCACGTCGAGATGCGGCAAGAGGCCGAAGCTCTGAAAGACCATCCCCATCTTGTGGCGCCGGATGTCGATCAAGGCCCGCGGCGAGGCAGCCAGCAGGTCGACCTCGTCCAGGAAGACCTGGCCATAGGTGGGCTCGTCCAGACGGGAGATGGCGCGCAGCACCGTCGACTTGCCGGAGCCCGAAAGCCCCATGATGACGAAGATCTGGCCCTCGTAGATGTCGAAGTTGACCCCAGCGGCGGCCACGAAATGCCCGCTTCCGCGCACGTAGTCCAGCCGCTCGGCATGGCCCATGCCGGTGAAGGCACCAGACACCAGCCGCCTCGGGTCAGCGCCATAGATCTTCCAGAGATCCCGGACGGATAGCTTCGGAACCGCCTCGTTCACTGACACCTCACCTCTTGAAAAAAGCCTTCGTTGCGGCGATGAGCAAGCTCATCGCACCGGCACCGGCCCTCTCCGACCTTTGCACTCTACGGGCCGACCACCCATTCAAGCATACTGTCGATGGGTGGCCGGCCCGTTTCATCCTAGGGGGGAGAGGGCCGGTGCCGGAGTCACGTGAGTGACTGCAAGAGAAGAGATCCTACTGCTTGGCAGCCTCGACCCAGGCGTTCCAAACGGTCGGGTTGGCTTCCATCCAGGCGGCCACGACCTCTTCGATCGGCTGACCCTCCTGGTCGATGGCCTTCATCATGGCCTCCTGCTCGGAGGTGTTCATGCGGAAGGCTTCCAGCATCTCATAGGCGGCCGGCCAGGTCTCTTCGAAGCCCGACCAGGCGACCTTCACCGTCACCGGCGCCTCGACGCCGCAGTCGCCTGTCTTGTTGGGGTTGGGACCCCAGGCCGGATCGGTCACGCAGGCCTCTTCATAGGCCGGCAGTTCCACCCAGCCGGCATCCACGTCGGCGAAGACCCAGTGCGGCGCCCAGAACATCATGACCAGCGGCGTCTTGCGGGCGTCGGCGGACTTCAGCTCGGCAACCAGCGCGCCCTCGGACCCGGCCGGCACGGCCTTGTAGTCGATGCCCAGGCTGTCGATGATGTCGGCGGAGCGGGTACCCCAGTCGGCGGGGTAGGAGAGGATGCGGCCTTCCGGGAAGGTCTCGGCCGTCACCAGCTTGTCCTGGCAGTCCAGCAATGCCGTCCAATCAGGCAGACCGGGGCAGAGCTCTTCCATATGCTTGGGATACATCCAGCCTTCGCGGGTGGCGAGGCCCAGCTGGCCGATCTCCACCACCCGGCCGGCTTCCTTCATCTTGGGATAGATGTCGCCGGTGTTGTTGGTCCAGACCTCTAGCGAGGCATGCAGATCACCGTCGCCCAGCGCTGTGTGCTGGGGATAGTTGCCGGCGGTGATGAACTCCACCTCATAGCCCATGTTGCGCAGCACCTCGCCGGCAATGTGGGTGGTGATGTGCTGGCCGGTCCACTCGTTGATCGCCAACTTGATCGGCTGGTCGGTGGCACCCATGTCGGCCGCCAGGGCCGGACCGCCCAATGCGGCGGCCCCCAGTGCTGCGCCCGCGGTGCCGGCAATCAGCGCGGCCTTCATCGTCTTGAACATGAAACTCTCTCCTCCTGTTCGGAACTGCTTTGCTTCTTTGCTTGGATTCACGGAGGCTACCATAGGGCCCCGCCGGTGATCTGGATATTGTCCATCGAAAGCCCGAAGGCCGCATCTTGGCACAGAAAGACCGCCGTCGCAGCGATCTCCTCGGCCTGAATGATGCGTTGCTGCGGGTTGGTGGCCTTGATCTCGGCGATGACCTCGGCAGCGCTGCGGCCCTGGCCTTCACGTGCGGCGATCTCGGCGGCATCGTTCCGCAGCATATCGGTCTCCACCCAGGTCGGGCTGATCATCGTGCAAGCCACTCCATGCGGCGCCCCTTCCAGCGCGACGCAGCGGGTGAGGCCCAAGAGCCCCGCCTTGGAGGCGCAATAGGCCGGATTGTCCTTCCAGCCGACCGTGGCGGCGGTAGAGCCGATGTTGATGACCCGGCCCCAGCCGCGTTCGATCATGCCGGGCAGGCAGGCCCGCGTCATGCGGAAGGCGCCTGTCAAGTTGGTCTCCAGGATGTCGGACCAGAGCGCGTCGGAGTGGCCGACGACGCCCTGCTCGCAGGTGACCCCAGCGGCATTCACCAGGATATCGACCGGGCCTAAGGCCGCTTCCGTGGCGGCCACGAAGCGTCCAATCACTGCGGAATCGCGCAGGTCCAAGGGCGCCACCGCCGGCGCCGCTTCCCAGTCGGCTGCCTGGGCGCGCCGCGAGCCGACCGCTACGCGCGCGCCTTCAGTAGCGAGCGCCTTGGCCGTTGCCAGCCCGATGCCGGAGAGCCCGCCGGTCACGCAGGCGGTGCGGCCGCGAAGAAAACCGGACTCAGAGGCTGGGGTAGGCATAGATGCTCCAGAACATGGGCCAATACGCTAACATGACTTTTGCCCGCCCGCGCAGCAGCTTTTCGCGGGGCCCGCGGCCCCTTGACAGTCTGAAGCGACGGGCGTGCAGACTGCGCGCAATCGCTCCCAAAGAGGCCCCATGCCATGCACCCGATCTACGCTCTCTGGTCGCACCCACGCTCCATGTCGACGGCGATGGAGCGGGTGATGCGGGAGCGCGGCGACCTGACCTGCTTCCATGAGCCCTTCATGTACGACTACTACATCCATCGCCAGGTCCGGATCATGCCGCACTTCGATGCCGAAGAAGGACGGCCTGTCAGCTATGAAGCGGTGCGCGAGACGCTGCTGAAGGCCGCCGAACAGGGTCCGGTCTTCATGAAGGACATGAGCTACTACGTCTTTCCGCGCATCCTGGAGGACAGGGCCCTCAGTGAGCGTTTGGTGAACCACTTCCTCATCCGCGACCCCATCGCCTCCATCCCCTCCTACTTCAAGCTGGACCCGAAGGTGAGCCTGGAGGAGATCGGCCTGGAGGCACAGGCGCGCCACTACCAGGCGCTACGCGCAGCCGGCGACAGGCCGCTGGTGGTTCAAGCCGAAGACATCCGTGCCGACACCGCCAAGGTTGTCGGCGCCCTCTGGCAGGCGATCGGTTTGCCGCCCGCCCCGCAGGCGTTCGACTGGCATGGCGAGAAGCCGGCGGACTGGCAACAGGTCGAGGGCTGGCACGGCGCTGTCAGCGCCTCCTCCGGCATCCGCCCGCTGACCGACGCAGAGCTGCAGGCGCAGAAGGAGATCTTCGCGCGGCTAGCCGCTGAACAGCCACGCGTGCAAGCGTTGATGGATCACCACCGACCTTTCTACGAACAGCTGAAGGCTGAGGCGCTGGTGGTGTGACGCTAGCCGCGGATCGGCTTGCTCTCTAGAGCGCAGGTGAGAGCAAGCTCCAACCACCCCCACCGACCTCATGCTGAGCTTGTCGAAGCCTGTGCCCCAAGCGCGTTCTTCTCCTTGGCAGATGCTTCGACAAGCTCAACATGAGGGGAGTGCTGGGTGGTAGCGGTCGAGCGACAGAAGGGGCCAGCCTCGTGTCTCTTGCAGCGACGAGCAAGCTCATCGCACCGGCACCGGCCCGCACCCCCGCCCGGCCGCCCCCGACAGTATCCTATTGGGTGGCCGGCCCCGATACGCCAAGGGG
>JBCBSF010000112.1:0-15001 GCA_039819325.1 Pseudomonadota bacterium
GGGCTCGGTGCTAACGGCCCGCCTTTCGACGGTCGCTCGCTCGCGCTCGCTGCTCAAGACGAGGGAGTGCTTTTTGAAACACTGCTTCTATCCGAACTCATCACGCTCTAGGGTCACCAAAAGGCGCCCCGCCTATCCAAGAGAGCCCAGAAAACCAGAAACCAGACGCAGCACCCTCTCCCGCTGATCTGTCTGCGGGGCATGTCCGCAACTGGGGAGGAGATGGGTGTCTACCCGTCCTGGGATGAGGGATGCGGCTGTCTCCACATGCGCAGCCGTCCCGTACTCGTCGCCTTCACCTTGGATCACCAGGGTTGGGACTTGGATGGTCGGCAAGTAGGTCCGGAGATCCCACCGACGGAAGTCGGGATGCAGCCAGGAGTCAGCCCAACCCTCGAAGGCGCAGTCCACGTTCTCCCCGTGGTATCGGGCCAAGCGGCGGCGCAGATCGCCGGTCTCATAGGCCTCACGGGTCGCGGTGATGGCGGTGACGGAGACCTGCTCGGTGAAGAAGTGCGGGGCGAGCAGGATGAGACCCCTCAAGCGCGGATCTGCCGCCACACCAGCGCTTACTGCGGCGATGGATGCCCCATCGCTGTGGCCCAGTAAAATCAGTTGCTTAGCCGGTAGTTCTTTCAGCAGAAACGGAAGCGTGTGGCGCGCTTCATCTTCCATGTAGCTTAAGGGCCGCGGCAGCACGCAAGCGCTGGAGCCGCCGTAGCCGGCGCGGCTGTAGGCGAAGACGGAACAGCCGGTGGCCGCAGCCAAGGCGGCTGGAAAGTCACGCCAGAGCGCAACGGAGCCAAGACCTTCATGCAGCAGCAGGATCAGCGGCTTGTCAGGGCTCCCAGGCCAGAGCCGGTACTCCAGACGCTGAGAACCGACCTCGAGATGGCCTTGTTCAGCGAGCCGCTGCTTGTTGAGGAGGTCCGGCAGCGACGCCTTCTGCCTCTCGCTCGAGGCCATCAAGCACGCTCCTCATGCTGAGCTTGTCGAAGCATGCGCCATGGAGAAGAACAGGCTTGGGGCACATCCTTCGACAGGCTCAGGATGAGGTCAGCGCGCTTGGCAAGCGTGGCATCCAACCGACACCTCACTAGCTGCGCCACTGGAAGGTCGTCGCCTTGACGGGGTTCTCGAAGGGGCCGCCCTCAGCCTGGGTCCGGCGCCACTCCTTCTTCAAACGCAGGTACCAGCGTTGCAGGCTGTCGGCGTCGTTCACCAGCATCATCGGCGGGGTGAAGACCGCCGATTCGTTCTGCAGGCCGACGATCCACTGATCCTGACCCAGGAAGCGCTTGGCCATGAAGGCCAGGAAGGGCTGGATCAGGGTAATCACCGGATTGGTCCAGTAGAGCAGGTTCACCACCTGGGTCCGCTTAGCCGAAATCGGCGTCATCGCCGTCATGTTGCAGATGTGGTGCCGGCCGATCCTGATGTGCTCCAGCCGCACGCCAGGCAGGCGGAAAGAGATCTCCGTCGTCGGCTGGCCGCCCATCAGCTTATAGACGGCTGTGTTCCCTGCCGGCCGGTGGCGGGTCATGGTGAAACCCAGCTCGCTCGGCTCATAGGCCTTGGTCTTGAGGCGCAGGTTGTGCGGCCGCCGCCAGAAGAGACCTTCGTGCACATAAGGCGTATGGGCCGGGTCCAGCAGGCCGTAGACGGCGTTGTCCAGGTCCGTCTCGAAGTCTAAGGGCGTGGTGACCTTAGGCGTGACTGCGCCGATTTCGGGGATCGTCGGCGGCTCCGTCGTCGGCGTCACACCGGCCGCACCCAGGAAGATCCAGACGTTCCCCTGCACCTCGCGGCAGGGATAGCTGCGCACCTTCACCTTCTCCGGCGAGATGCGGGAGGTCTCTACGAGAGAGGGAATGGCCTGACACTGGCCGCTCGTCGCGAAGCGCCAGCCGTGGAAGGGGCAAGAGACCTCCGCCCCGTCGAAACGCCCGGCCGAGAGGGCCACGCCGCGGTGCGGGCAGAGGTCACGCAGCGCGAAGGGCTGACCGGCCTTGTCGCGGCCCAAGAGGATCGGCTGATCCATGAAGACGCGCCCGACCATACGGCCAGGCTTCAAGGCCTTCCCAGGGGCAGCCAGGTACCAGAGGTCTGTGAGGAAGCCCTCCCCCGGCCGCTCGCCCACTTGTAAGGAGCCTTCCACCCTGCACCTCCATCAGATCATGCCGGGCAAGATAGTCGCCTCGCCGCGTGACAATCCATGCGGAATGTGCAGAGCGCAGAACGGTTAATGCGACAAGATCTGGCTGAGGAAGAGCTTGGTGCGTTCGCTCTGCGGGTTGTTGAAGAACTCTTCCGGCTCGTTCTGCTCGATGATCTCGCCGCCGTCCATGAAGATGATGCGGTTCGCCACCTTGCGCGCGAAGCCCATCTCGTGGGTGACGCAGAGCATGGTCATGCCGGTCTCAGCCAGCTGCACCATGGTGTCCAGCACCTCTGAGATCATCTCCGGATCCAGCGCCGAGGTCGGCTCGTCGAAGAGCATGATGCGCGGGTTCATGCAGAGCGAGCGGGCGATGGCGACGCGCTGTTGTTGCCCGCCGGAGAGCTGGCCCGGGTACTTGTTCGCCTGCTCCGGGATCTTCACCCGGGTCAGGTAGGTCATGGCCGTCTCTTCGGCTTCCTTCTTCGGCAGCTTGCGCACCCAGATCGGCGCCAGGGTGCAGTTCTCCAGCACCGTCAGATGCGGGAAGAGATTGAAGTGCTGGAAGACCATGCCGACCTCGCGGCGGATTTCCTCAATGCGCTTCAGGTCGTGGGTCAGCTCGTTGCCATCGACCAGGATCTTGCCCTTCTGGTGCTCCTCCAGCCGGTTGATACAGCGGATCAAAGTCGACTTGCCGGAGCCCGAGGGGCCGCAGATGACGATGCGCTCACCGCGGTGGACCGAGAGATTGATGTCCTTCAGCACATGGAACTGGCCGAACCACTTGTGCACGCCGTCCATCTGCACGGCGATCTCGTTGCTGTGCACGTCCTGGATTGCTGGGGTGGAGGATTCGAAGGAGACGGAAGTCATGATCGTCGGGTTCCTACGTTGAGCTTGCGCTCCAGGTACATGGAATAGCGCGACATGCCGAAACAGATGACAAAGTAGACCACGGCGGCGAAGGCATAGACCTCGTTGGCAAAGCCGATCCAGGCGCCGTCACGCACCGCTGTCCGCACTGAGAGCAGCAGGTCGAAAAGGCCGATGATGGAGACCAGGCTGGTGTCCTTGAAGAGGCCGATGAAGGTGTTGACGATGCCCGGCACAGTGATGCGCAAGGCCTGGGGCATGATCACCAGCCGGGTTGTCTGCCAATAGCCGTGGCCCATGGCGGCTGCAGCCTCGTACTGGCCCTTGGGGATGGCCTGCAGGCCGCCGCGGATGACCTCCGCCATGTAGGCCGAAGCGAAGAGCGTCACCATGATCAGCGCCCGGATCACCTTGTCGGGGTTCAGCTCCTGCGGCACGAAGAGCGGCAGCATGGTCGAGGCGACGAAAAGGATGGTGATCAGCGGCACGCCGCGGATCGCCTCGATAAAGGCGATCGACAGCATACGCACGATGGGCATGGTCGACCGCCGGCCCAAGGCGAGCACGATGCCGATCGGTAGCGAGCCGACGATCCCCGTCACCCCGATGATCGTGGTCAGCAGGAAGCCACCCCAGAGCGAGGTGGGCACCGCCTCCAGTCCCAGCGAGGGCATGCCATAAAGCAACACCGCCGAGAGGAAGGGGAAGGCCACGGTGAACCAGGCCAGCTGCTTCCGGTAGGGCACCTCCGGCACCAGGATCGGCGCCATGGCGATGATCAGCAGAAGGAAGAAGACGATCGGGCGCCACTGCTCCTCATCGGGGTAGAAGCCGAAGATGAACTGATTGATGCGCTCTTTGATCACCACCCAGCAGGCGCCGTCATGCTCCTGCCCCCAAGCGATCAGCGGGCCGGTTTCGTTCAGCAGGGTGCGGGCGCGCTCGTAGTCTTGCGCTTGAATCGCAGCGCGCACCTCTTGCTGCAAGGCGGCCGGGTCCACCTGCTGGGCCGCAGCCACGAAGGCCGGCGGCAGGATATCGCTGGCAGCCGCCATGCGGTCGGTGACGTCACCCAAGGCGCTGGCCGCGGCATTCAGGCTGCGGTTGGCGGTGCGGGCAACGTCGGCGTCACTGCTTCCCAGGTTCTGCCACTGCACCCGGTCGATAACTTCACTCAAGGCCGCCGAGGTGCGGCCCAGATCGCAGAGCCGCCGATCGTCACCGGAGACCACAGCGGCCGTGACCGACCAGGAGAAGAGGCCGGTGATGACGATGTAGAGCAGATAGGCCGTCACCAAGGTCAGGATCGTGTTGATCCAGTTGGAGAAGAGGCTCTTGCGGACCCAGCCCCAGACGCCGGTGGTGCCGCGCGGCGGCGGCAGGTCGGGGTGCTGGCCGGGCGGGTAGCTGCGCTGTTCGTCCAGGTGAGCCATGGTCTATCGCTCCACCAGCGCAATGCGCCTGTTGTAGGCGTTCATGATCAAAGAGATCAGGAGCGACAAAGTAAGGTAGACCGCCATGGTCATGCTGATCGCCTCGATCGCCTGACCGGTCTGATTGAGCGTCGTGCCCGCCGTAATGGAGACCAGGTCCGGATAGCCGATGGCGACCGCCAGCGACGAGTTCTTGGTGAGGTTCAGATACTGGCTGGTCAGCGGCGGCATGATCACCCGCATGGCCTGGGGGATCACCACCAGCCGAAGGGTGCGGTTGTCGGAGAGGCCGAGTGCGGAGGCTGCTTCCGTCTGGCCATAGCTCACCGCCTGGATACCCGCACGCACGATTTCAGCAATGAAACCAGCTGTGTAGATGGTGAGTGCGAACCAAAGTGCGAAGAATTCCGGCGGTATGTTGAAGCCGCCACGGAAGTTAAAGCCGCCGAGCACCGGGTTCTGCATGGTGACTGGAATGCCGGACGCGAGGAAAACCGCGACCGGCATCCCCACGATGAGGCCGAGGCCAGCCCAGCCGACCGGAAAGGTCTGGCCCGTCTGCGCTTGCCGTGCCTTGGCCCAGCGCTTCAAGATCATGGTGGCGATGATGCCGATGAGGTGTGCGATGGGCGTCGCCTGCCAGCCGGCCTCGAGGATCGGCGTCGGCGCCTGCACACCGCGGTTGCTGAGGTAGAAGCCGCCGCCAAGGTCTAAGGCCTGGCGCACGATCGGCAGGTTTAGGAAGAGCGACCACCAGAAGATGATCTGCAGCAACA
The DNA here is from genome assembly GCA_039819325.1 of Pseudomonadota bacterium. Taxonomy (GTDB): domain Bacteria; phylum Pseudomonadota; class Alphaproteobacteria; order Kiloniellales; family JACOMY01; genus JACOMY01. The sequence continues at coordinate 5,244 of JBCBSF010000112.1, forward strand.
AAGGCGTGTTGCGCACGATCTCCACATAGCTGTAGGCGACCTTGTTCACCATCCAGTTCTTCGAGAGGCGCAGCACGCCGAGGATGAAGCCGATGATGGTGGCGGCGATGATGCCGAGGAAGGAAACCAAAACCGTGTTCAAGAGGCCGACGAGGAAGGCGTAGCCGTGCGTGTCGCTCTCTTGATAGGGGATGAGGGTAAAGGAAATGCCGTAGCCGGCGGTGGCGGAGAGAAAACCGAAGCCTGAGGCGATCCCGCGCTCAGCCAGATTGACCACCGCGTTGTAGGCGAAGAAAGCAATCAGCGCGATAACGCCGAGAAGCACCAGGATCTGAAAGAAAACGGCGCGCTTGCGCTCGTCATTGTACCAGGCGGTATGGGCCTGGCCTGCAGTTGCGGCGAGGCCGCTGCTGTCGCTCAAAAGACTCTGCTCCCGCTGGCCGGCCTGCTCTTGCGGGCCGTGCCTGTCACCGCTCGGACGGGCGGCTCAAGTTCGTAACGTATCAAGGAAACAAAGGATCAAGGGAGGAGCGGCCCGGTGGACCACTCCTCCCCGATCGTCGTCAGCGGGGGCTTAGCGCAGCGGCGGGGCGTACATCAAGCCGCCATCGGTCCACTGAGCGTTCAAGCCACGAGACAGGCCGAGCGGGGTGTTGATGCCAACGTTCCGCTCGAAGGACTCGCCGTAATTGCCGACCATCTTGATGATCCGGTGAGCCCAGTCGTTGTCGAGCTTCAGCATCGGACCCAGGTCGCTCTCCGTGCCGAGCAAGCGGCGGACAGAGGGGTTCTGGCTGTTAGCCTTCTGATCGTCGACGTTGGCCTGGGTGATACCCAGCTCCTCAGCCGCGAGCATGGCGAAGTGGGTCCAGCGGACGATGTTGAACCACTCGTCATCACCTTGGCGCACGGCCGGGCCCAAGGGCTCCTTAGAGATGATGTCCGGCAGGATCACGTAGGCCGAGGGGTTGGAGGCGACCGAACGCTCGGCGGCCAGGCCGGAGGCATCGGTGGTGTAGGCATCGCAGCGGCCCTGCTCGAATGCGTTGCGGGCCTCGTCGTTGGTCTCGAAGACCACCGACTCGTAGGACATGTTGTTGGCGCGGAAGTAGTCCGCCAGGTTCAGCTCGGTGGTGGTGCCGGTCTGCACACAGACCGTGGCGCCGTCCAGCTCCTTCGCCGACTGGATGCCGAGGTCGGCATTCACCATGAAGCCCTGGCCGTCGTAGAAGTTGATGCCGACGAAGTTCATGCCCAGCTGGGTGTCGCGGCTCAAGGTCCAGGTGGTGTTGCGCGCCAAGAGATCGCCCTGGCCGGACTGCAGCACGGTGAAGCGCTCTTTGGCGGTGGTCGGAATGAACTCGACCTTGGTGGGATCGCCCAGGACTGCGGCGCTGACGGCGCGGCAGAAGTCGACGTCCAGGCCGGTCCAGACACCAGCGTCGTCGGCAGAGGCAAAGCCCGCCAGGCCGGTGGTCACGATGCACTTGAGGCTATCGCGGTTCTTCACGTCCTCAAGCGTGTCCGCGAGGCTGGCGCCGGCGGTCAAAGCCAACACCGCGGTCGCGGCCGGAATCAACTTCCAAGTCTGCATTGTTATCTCCTAGACACCTGTTCGAAGGTCCGTGGTGAATTGGTTCCGCAGTCGCGTGACCTGCGTTGCACGCTTACGTGGGCTGCAGAATTGGCAGGACCATGTCCCAGAATAGACGTAGGCGCAAGGTTTCTGTGCAGCTTTTTCTTACTGCTAGACAAGGCTTTGTGCTGGGTGTTTCACTTTTTCCGGAGGTAGGGCATGACGGGTAAGCGGCCGGGCAAGGCCACAAAGTTGGCACATATGGGCCGCAATCCGGCCAGGCAGTATGGTGCGGTGAACCCTCCAGTGGTTCGCGCCTCGACCATCGTCTTCGAGAGCCTGGAGGCCTTTGAGACGATCCGCGATCACCACAGCGGCAGAGGGCGCGACCAGGCGCGCTTCGGCTATGGGCGCTTTGGCACCATGACGACCGCCTCGCTGGAGATCTTGGCGAGCGAGCTGGAAGGGGCTGCCGACAGCTTCCTCACCTCTTCCGGCCTCTCCGCCATCACAACGGCATTGCTGGCTATCGTGAAGGCCGGCGACCACCTCCTCGTGGTGGACTGCGCCTATCTGCCAACCCGCACTTTTTGCGAACGCCTGCTGACGCCGATGGGGGTAGGGGTCGAGTACATGCCCTCAGACAGTGACGCTGCGCAGGTCGCCGCACGCTGCCGCGACACCACCAAGGCCATCTTCTTGGAGAGCCCAGGCTCTCTCACCTTCGAAATGCAGGACTTGCGCGGCATAGCAGCACTGGCGCAAGAGCGCGGCATCACCACTCTCATCGACAACACCTGGGCCTCGCCGCTCGGCTGCCGACCGCTGGACCTGGGGATCGACATCTCGATCCACGCGGCCACAAAGCACTTCGTCGGCCATTCCGATGCCATGCTGGGGATCATCTGCTGCAATGAGGCGACGGTCCGGCCCGTCCACCAGATGATGCACGCGCTTGGCCAGTCCGCAGGCTCGGAGGAGGCCTACCTCGGCCAGCGCGGCGCCCGTACGCTGGAGGTCCGGCTGGCCAAGGCCAGTGCCAGTGCGCTCGACCTCTGCCAGTGGCTGGAGGCACGGCCGGAAGTGGATCGGGTGCTCTATCCGCCGCTGCCCAGCGACCCGGGCCATGCCCTCTGGCAACGCGACTTCACTGGTGCCTGCGGTCTTTTCTCCATGATTCTGGCGGAGGATCACCCGCGCAGCGCCATCGCGTCGATGGTCGAGGGCTACGACTTCTTTTCCATCGGTGCCTCCTGGGGCGGCTATGAGAGCCTGGTGCGCACGGAGGTTCCGGTCCGCAGCGCCGTGCCTTGGACGGACAAGCGCCCCATCCTGCGCTACTCCATCGGTTTGGAAGACCCAGCGGACCTAAGGGCGGACCTAGAAGCGGGTTTTGCACGTCTAGCAGCAGGTGGTTGAGCGTGTTTGTGAAGAGAGGCAGACCAAAGTACGCCCCTCATGCTGAGCCTGTCGGAGCATGTGCCTAAGAGCGCAAGTGCTTGGGGCGGATCCTTCGACGGGCTCAGGATGAGGTCCCAGCTCATTGAGAAGACCAGAACCAATCCGCATCAGCGTGCAGCAACGAGATGACGGCTGTTCCCCTGCCCGCCCAGGCGCTAGATTGGCGGTCAACTGCACCCTCATCGGAGAGAGACGAGCATGCGCCCTCGCTTGAAAGCCCTGACCACCGCCCTGGTCCTTCTGACCTTCTCCAGCGCCGCCCTGGCCCAGATGAGCCCCTTTGGCCTCAGCGGGTTTGAGTTGAAGGAGAAGGACATTCAGCTGATCACCCAGGCAACTGCCCCCTTCTACGCCGATCCGCCGCCAGCCAACGGCACCACGGCCTCGTGGGACAACCCCGAAACTGGCAACCGGGGCACGGCGACTTTGGTGAGCGCAGCACCGCATCAGGGCCTGCCCTGCCGCAAGATCCAGCATGAGATCCACGTCAAGAACGTCGACACTGTCTTCACCTTTGTGAACGACCGTTGCCAGGTGGCTGACGGCGAGTGGAAGGCCCTCTAGTCCCCAAGACGTGATGCGGGCAGTCTTCGCCGCTGCCCGCATCTCCCCAAGATGTTTCAGCGTTTCCGCATCGCGCTTGCACCTGGCCAAGCGCCCTGGCTCGGCGCGGGCTATCTGCTGTGCTTTTCCTCCAGCTTTGGGCAGACCTTCTTCATCGCGCTCTCAGGTGCGGAGATCCGGGCGCTGCTCGACCTCAGCCACGGTGACTTTGGGGCGCTCTACGCCATCGCCACGGGTGTGAGCGCTTTACTGATGACCTGGGCCGGTGCGGTGGCCGACCGGCCGCGCCTGGCGCCGCTGACGGTCGTCCTGCTCTGCGGCCTGGCTGTGGCCTGCCTGCTGATCGCCACCACCGACAGCATCTGGCAGCTCCTGCTGGCGGTCCTACTGTTGCGGCTCTTCGGTCAGGGTCTCTTGAGCCATGTGGCCATGACCGCCATGGCACGCTGGTTCGACCGCCAGCGTGGCCGGGCCATCGCTGTGGCGTCACTGGGCTATCCAACCGGAGAAGCATTGCTGCCCAGCCTGGCGGTCTTCGCCATGGTGCTGATCGGCTGGCGCGGCACCTGGATTGCGGCAGCAATCCTGCTCTTGGCCTTGGCACCACTACTCTGGCGCCTGCTGCGCAACGAACCGCGCATGGAAGAGCAGCTAACAAGCGGCGAGGCGCAACACCAGGGGAGTGCCACAAGCACCAGCTGGACCCGTGGGCAGGTGCTACGCGATCCCCTCTTCTACCTGCTGCTGCCGGGGGTCATCTCGGTCAGTTTCATGGTGACTGCCATCCTCTTTCATCAGGCGCTCTTGGTAGAGGTGAAGGGCTGGAGCCTGGCCTGGTTCGCCGCCGCCTATCCCTTCAACGCGGTGACGGTGGTGGTCATGTCGCTGATCGCCGGCTGGCTGGTCGATCGCTTCGGCGCGCGCCGCTTGCTGGGCCCCTACCTGCTGCCGATGGCTTGTGCCTTCCTGCTGCTTTCCTCCGGCAGCTGGCCGGGCCTGGCACCCCTTTTCATGTTCCTGGCCGGCCTTTCCGTCGGCTCCGGCTTTGTCATCCTGGGGGCGCTCTGGGCGGAGATCTACGGCACCCGGCATTTAGGCGCGATCCGCGGGCTGGCCTTCGGGGCCATGGTCGCTGGTTCGGCCGGCGGGCCGGTGGTGATGGGCTGGCTCTACGATCAGGGTGTCAGCCTGGATCTACAGCTGCAGACCTTCGCCATTTACCTCTTCGGCAACGCCCTGCTCTTCTCCCTCTTGGTCCTGCGCCATCCCCGCCTAGCGGCGCGCGCGACCAGCGGCTAGCCTCCCCCTCCCTCACCTAGAAGGAGCCAACCCCATGCGCATTGCCCTGATGAGCGCCATGCTGGAAGAGATCGAGATGCTGCGCGACGAGCTGGCGAGCGGTGCCGAATGCGTCACCCGCGGCCAGCGCGACTACTACATCGGCACGCTAGAAGGCCAAGAGGTGGTGCTCGTCTTCTCACGCTGGGGCAAGGTGGCAGCAGCGGCGACGGTCGCGCATCTGATCGCCGAGTTCGACGTGAAGGCGCTGCTCTTCAGCGGTGTTGCTGGTGCTTTGGCGCCGGGCCTTAAGGTTGGCGACCTGGTGGTGGGCAACAGCTTCATGCAGCACGACCTGGACGCCCGCCCCATCTTCGGCCGTTATGAGACGCCTTTGCTGGGCAAGGCCCGCTTTGAATCCGATGGCGAGATTACCGAGCGCATGACCAGCGCCGCCGAGGCCTTCATCGCCGAGGACCTGGCCCGCCAAATCCCAGCGGAAGATCTGGCCGCCTTCAATCTGGCGGCCCCAACGATCCACAAGGGCCTGATCATCAGCGGCGACCGCTTCATCGCCAGCGCCGACGCCGTAACTGACTTGCGCAACCGCCTGGGCGACGCACTCTGCGTGGAGATGGAGGGCGCAGCCGTCGCTCAGGTCTGCTACGAATACGGCCTGCCCTTTGGCCTCTTACGGGTGCTGTCAGACAGCGCCGACGAGGCTGCCCCCGTCGATTTCCTGGCTTTCATCGACAAGGTGGCCCGCCACTACGCGCACGGCGTACTCCTAAGGACGCTTGCTAGCTTCTAGTGGTTTCTTGCGGCGATGAGCAGGCTCATCGCGGCGGCCCATCTTGTGTGTTAGGGGCCCGCACCCCCTCCCGGCCCCCCAAAAGGATACAGGGGTGGGTGGCCGGGCGGGGGTGCGGGCCGGTGGCGTGTCTTCAGTAACGCCAGTTACTGCTTAGCCGCCGCGCCGTCGAAGACGATCTCCGACTGGGCGGCCAGCACACGTGCATGACAGGCCAAGGCAGCCTCTGACAGGTCTTCCTCCGGCGCGGGCATCAACTCGAAGTGCCCATAGCGGTCCTCGCCGCTGACCAGGGTCGCAAAGTCGGTCTCTGCCAGCGTCTGCGAGACCGAAGGGGCAATGTAGTTGATCGCCAGCCCGATGCGCCGCTCGTCCGAGCGGTTGGGGGCAGAAGCATGCAGCAAGCGCCCATGGTGCAGGGAGAATTGACCTGGCTCCAGCTCCACCGCGACCGTGTTCTCTTCATCGACCGCCATGGCCACCGTCTGGCCGCGTGTGAGGATATTGGTGGCATCCTGGTGGTCTTCGTGCGTCAGAAGTCCGCCGTGATGCGACCCGGGTACGAAGCGCATGCAGCCATTGGCACGGGTCACCGGCCCCAGGGCCAGCCAGGCGCTGACCAGGCCTTCAGGGTTGCTAAGCCCCCAGTAGCGCAGGTCCTGGTGCCAGGAGACGAAGCTTTCGGTATGCGGCTCTTTGATGAAGAAGGTCGCACCCCAGACCAGCAGATCCGGGCCCAGAATCGAGCGGACTGCATCTAGAATGGCCGAATGGCGGATCAGGGCATCGGCAAAGCCGGCCAGCAGGTGGGGATAGTTCAGCTGCGCGCGGAAACCGGCCTTGCCGCCCGGCAGTTGCGTCTCCAAGCCCTCCAAGCTGCGGCGATAGCCGGCGGCCTCGCCGGCGCTCATGGCCTGAAGTGGAAAGAGAAACCCGTCGCGGCGGTAGGATTCGCGTTCGGCAGCGGACAGCATCATGGCGCAGCTCCTGATCGGCAGTGGCTCCCATGTGACGCCACCTGCGAGAGAGGCGCAAACGCGAAGACTTGCCGGTATGATTAAGCTGGACTTATGCTCGTTTCCGACCAAACCTGAGGAAAGGCATGCCGGCGCAACGCATCCCATCGCTCAACTGGCTCAGGGTCTTTGAGGCAGCAGCGCGCAGCGGCAGCTTCGCCCGCGCTGCCGAGATCTTGAACATGAGCCCCGCCGCGGTGAGCCAGCAGATCAAGGCGCTGGAGAGCCACCTGGGCGCCCCGCTCTTCCGGCGCAGCCCGCGCGCGGTCATGCTGAACGAGGCCGGCATCGCCTTCTTGCCCGTGGTGCGCCAAGCGCTCTTGTCGGTCGAGACCACGGCAGCCGCCCTCTTCGCTCGGCCGAAGACGGCGCGGGTCAGCCTGCAAGCCCCGCTGATCTTCGCGACCTCCTGGCTGGCCGCGCGCTTGGGCGACCTGGAAGCACGGCATCCGGAGATCGAGCTCTCCGTCATGGGGCTCGGTGAGCTGCAAGAGGGGCCGCTGGGCCGCTTCGACCTGCATGTCGTCTTCGGCCTGCCCGCCCCCAACTGGGGCCACAGCGACCTGCTGTTCGGCGAACGCGTTTATCCCCTGGCCAGGGCTGAGTTCGCCGCAAAGCTCGCCAGACCGGAAGACCTGTTGCAGCATCGCCTGCTGGAGATCGCCTCGCACAAAGCCTCCTGGCTGCAGCTCTTGGAGCAAGCGGGTCTCGAAGACCTCTCCGCCGCCCGCCTCTCCTTCACCGATTCGAGCGACATAGCCCTTGCCCGCGCGGCTGAGGGGCAAGGCATCGCGCTGGCCCGCGCGCCGGCCACGGATGGGCGCGAAGCCCTCTATGGCCTTGTACCTTGCTGCCCAGGACTGGAGATGCCGGGCATCGAGTCCTACCATCTCGTCAGTCCACCATCGGCCGGCTTGTCGCAAGCCGCTGCCGCGGTGCGGGATTGGCTTCTGGAAGTGAGCGCGGGCTACCGTTGATGCAGACACCAGCGCGCACGAAGAGACAGAGCGCATGACCTTCGGCGTCATAGCCGGCTACATCGCCTCGGTCTTGGTCTTCGCCACCTTCAGCATGAAGACCTTGGTGCCTCTGCGCCTCGTCGCCATCGCCAGCAACCTCTTCTTCATCTTCTATGGCGCGCTCGAGGGCTTGGTGCCGATCCTCGTCCTGCACCTTGCCCTGCTTCCGCTCAACTGCCTGCGGCTCTGGGAGCTGAAGGCAAGTGAAGCGGAGCTGCAGACCAGCCTCACGGCAGACTTCTCGCCTGAAGCCATCATTCCTCTGATGGAAGAGCGGCGCTTCCCGGCAGGCAGCGTCCTCTTCAAGGCAGGCGACCCCTCGGAAGAGGTCTACGTCCTGGGCGAGGGTGTGGTGGAGCTTCCGGAACTCTCGGTCTGGCTGGGCCCAGGCGATCTCTTCGGTGAGATCGGCCTCTTCGCCAAGGATGGACGGCGGACCGCCAGCGCCCATGTCGTGAAGGACAGCATCATCTATGCGCTGCCGCGCGCTGCCCTGACCAAAGCCATGGCCGAGCAACCGAAGTTGGGCATCTTACTGCTGCGGCTCATCACCGATCGGCTGCTGGAGAACGCTGGCAAGTCAAATGGGGATCCGACTGATCTCAGCCCACGTAGTCCTCAGAACCGAAGCGATGAGAGCTCTGACAGAGAGGAGCGCCAGGTCATGCAGACAGCGCAGAAGAGCAAGACCCGGCGCTTTTCCCGCAGATTCCAAGTTGCCTTCTTGGGCACTGTCGCGCTTCTGGTCGGTACCCTCAGCTTTGCGCCCACGGCCTATTGGCTTTTCGCACGCGACGCAGCAGTGACCAGCTGGTCCAATGAGGCGACCGCACCGATCCGCGGCGCCATCGCCTCCCCCCTGCCGATACCGGGAAGCCTGGTGCCGGCCGATGGGCGCGTTGTTGAGATCGTCGACGAGCACGCCGATCTAGGCGATGTCTTGCGCGCGCAAGCGCTTGTCGATCAAGCCTTGGCACGCGTCGATCAACAGCAAGGCCATGTTGCTCTGGTCGGATCACTCCTGAACGCTTGGAACCAGCGCTCGCAAAGCTATGCAGAAGGCTTTCGGCAAAAGCTCGTCGTTGAGAACCGAGGGCATGAAGCGGAGATTGCCTTTCTGGAACGACGGCTGCAGCTGGCTCGGGCCGAGGTGGAACGCACGCGGTCCCTGTCACAGCGCGGTTACGCCTCGACAGCGGATGAAGAGAACCGGCGCCAGGTGGTACTGGATCTTGAGGCAGATCTCGCGACCAAGAGACGTGATCTTGACCGAAACCGCGTACAGTCCGCCTTGGCTGAAACGGGTGTCTTCCTGGACCTAGATGGTGACAATCCCGGGTGGGCCTTCGCCAGTAACGATGCGATGGTGCTGGAACGGGAACGCGCGGAGCAGTCGCTGCGTGACGCACGACTTGCGCTAGAGCGCGCCCGTCAGGAGCTGTCGGCCAGCGAGCAGAGCTTCGCCGACCAGACATCGGCTATTGTCCGCGCCCCGGCTGGTAGCATGATCTGGAGCCGCATCGCCGGAGAAGGCGCCGCTGTGAGCACGGGCACACCAATCGTGTCCTGGATCGACTGCTCCCACCTCTTGATCGACGCCCCGGTCTCCAACCTGCTGGCAGGCCTGCTCAGCCCCGGCGCCAAGGCCTCGGTCACGATCGAAGGCGAGAGCAGGGACCGCGAGGCCAGGGCCCTTCTGGTGCGGGGCGCAGCCGCCAAGATGGACCATGACGATCTGGCAGCGGTCGCCAGTGGTCATAGTCCTGACAGCGCTCAGGTCATCCTCATGCTCGACCAAGCAGCCGATTTTTCGGTCTGCCCCGTCGGACGCGGGGCCTCGGTCAGCTTCTATGAGGTGTCCTTTCTGGACCTGGCGGCAGCCTTCTTGCGGCTTTGAGGCTGAGGCAGCCCCGATTTGTGCTACATGACCCACGTTGAAACGATTCTGCCCCCCCGAGCCTTGACCTCTCCTGAGCCTGTCGAAGGGCTGAGCAGCGAGCGCTAGCGAGCGTCCGTCGAAGGATCTGCGGCCA
>JBCBSF010000113.1:0-14800 GCA_039819325.1 Pseudomonadota bacterium
CTACCATTGCCGCCATAGAACTGAGAATCCGCGCCTTGACCGCCAAAGAGCGTGTCATCACCAGAGTTGCCTTGGAGACTACGATCGTCGCCGAGACCACCATCAATTCTGTCAGCACCACTGTCGCCGCGCGCGCGCTGATCGTCACCATCACCGAGATAGAGGGTATCGTTACCCTCTCCGCCCTCAAGGGCCTCATCGTTACCCGAACCAGCGTAGGCGAGATCATCGCCCACACCACCATAGAGTGTATCCGCACCAGAGCCGCCAAACAGGCTATCCAGCCCGAAGCTGCCAAACTGGCTGTCATTACCATTCAGACCGTAGAGGCTATCGTCTCCACTCAAGCCGGAGAGCTGATCATCTTGACTGGTCCCCTCTAGGCTGTCTGCACCACTCGTACCAATCCCAGTCACAACTTCGATCGAATTCAACACCACGCCCGCCGGTAAGCTCGCCACGTCACGCAGGATCAAGGTATCGACACCACTGCCGCCGTCGAAGACCTCACCGGCAACCAAGTCACCCTGGCCAGACACATACAAGACATCGTCGCCGCTACCACCATAGAGCCTGTCGGCATCCCCACCGCCGTCGAGACCGTCGTCACCTGCGCCGCCGTAAATGCTGTCCGAACCGCTCAGCCCAGAAAGACTATCGTCTCCACTCAAGCCAAGGAGCTGATCAACTTCACTGCTCCCCTCCACACTATCTGCACCACTCGTCCCGAAGATCTGGCGGACGTAGACCTCAATCCCCGTCACGACCACGTCCGCCGGGATCGTTGCATCGCCCTGCAAGACCAGCGTGTCTAAGCCACTCCCACCACTCAAGGTTTCGCCCGATACCAGCTCACCTTGGCTTGAAACGAAGACCGTATCTGAGCCGGTCGCACCAAAGACCAGGTCGCGGCCACCGCCTCCATAGAGGACGTCGTCCTGGAAATTCCCGTTAAGCCTATCGGCGCCATCACCCCCCTTGACCGTATCGTTGCCGGCTCCGCCCGCAAGGAGAACGTCATCGCCAGACCCACCATAAACCTTATCACCTCCAGCGCCGCCATAGACGATCAGGTCATTTCCGCTACCACCAAAGAGCGTATCTTCGCCCACACCGCCGTAGAGTGACTCATCATCACCGTTAAGGGCTCTGAAGGTATCGTTGCCGCTCAGCCCATCGAAGCGATCTACGCTGCTGGCAGAGTTGGTGCCGGCAAGGCTGTCCGTTCCGCTGGTGCCAAAGAACTGATAGACCTCAATTCCGGTCACGACCACGTCCGCAGGGATTGTTGCAGCATCCTGCAAGATCAACGTGTCTAGGCCGCTCCCGCCATCCAAGGTTTCGCCCGTTACCAACTCGCTTTGGCTGGCAACGATGAAAGTGTCTGCACCCGTGACACCGAAGACGGTGTCGCGGCCACCGCCGCCATAGAGGACATCATCTTGGAAATTCCCGTTAAGCCTATCAGCGCCCTCGCCGCCCTTAATCGTGTCGTTGCCGCCTCCGCCCCCAAGGAGAACGTCTTCGCCAGACCCACCATAAACGGTATCAACTCCAGCGTCGCCATACAAGATACGATCATTGCCGCTACCGCCAAAGAGCGTATCCTGCCCCACCCCGCCGAAGGCCGACTCATCGTCGCCGTCAAGGGCCCTAAAGGTATCGTTGCCGCTCAGCCCTTCAAAGCGGTCTACCTTGCTGGCAGAGTTGGTGCCGTCCAGGCTGTTCGCGCCACTGGTGCCGATGAACTGAAAGACCTCGATCCCTGTGACCGCGACACCCGGCGAAAGCGTGGCCCCTTGGCTCAAGAGCAAGGTATCAGTGCCGCTGCCACCGTCGAGAGTCTCCCCTGACACCAGATCCCCCTGGCTCGACACGGACAAGACATCATCGCCACTGCCGCCCGAAACCGCGTCCTGCCCAGACCCCCCAACAAGAGTGTCGTCACCCGCACCGCCGTCCAATCTGTCCCCGCCGCTGCCGCCAAAGAGAACATCCTCTCCCGAAACACCATAAACTCTGTCTTCGCCACCCCGCGCGTAGATCAGATCGCGAACGTAACCCTTGCCACTTTCTCCAATGATCGTATTAGACTCGTCAGTTCCATTGAGTTGGGCGTAGATAACCTCAACACTCGTAAGCAGCGAGTAATTAGAAATAGTCACGCCGTTCTGCAGGAAGAGGGTATCAACACCCACGCCTCCATCAATCAGCGCGCTGTCTAAAAGTTCGTTCTGGCTCGTTACAACAACAGCATCGTCCCCCGAGCCACCAAAGATCAGATCTGGACCCTCATCAAACAGATTTTCCTCGCCTAGGTAAATGAGGTCATTGCCGCTCAATCCATAGATCGTTGAGGCGGTGTTTGGACCAGTTATGCTGTCGCTTCCGTCGGTTCCATAGAGTCGTAAGCTCTCAATACTGCTCAGATTGACGCCCTTCCCGGCGAATGAACTTGTTGCCAACGCGGCATTGGGGTGTAGAATCAAGGTGTCGGTACCGGCGCCACCGTCAAGGATCTCACCCGAAAGCAGACTTACGCCGCTCCCGGCATAGATTATGTCGTCACCGCTGCCGCCGGTTGCCGTCTCAAGACCATTGTCAACTACAAGAAAATCACTGCCCGAACCGCCATAGAGGCGGTCACCAGCCGTCGTCATGGCCGTGTCGTACGGGAGCACAAGACCTGGGGGCGGCCCCCCGTCGGAACCACCGCTGTAGAGCGTATCGTTGCCAGATCCTCCAAAGAGCCTATCCTGTCCGAAACCGCCATAAAGCGTATCGTCACCAGACAGACCGACAATGAAGTCGCCAATCGTGCTACTGTATCCGCCTTCAAGCGTGTCAGCCCCGTTGGTGCCGACAATCCGAGCAAAAACAGCCTCAACACTCGTAAGCACCGAGCGATCTGAAATAGTCACGCCGTTCTGCAGGAAGAGGGTGTCGACACCGACACCACCATCAATCAGCGCGCTGTCTAAAAGTTCTCTCTGGCTCGTTACAACAACCGTATCGTCCCCAGAGCCACCAAAGATAAGGTCTGGACCATCATCAAACAGATTCTTATCGCCTAAGTAAATGAGGTCATTACCGCTCAACCCATACACAGTTGACGCAATGTTTGGGCCAATCAAGCTGTCGCTTCCATCGGTTCCATAGAGACGCACGCTCTCAATACTGGTCAGATTGACACCCCTCCCGTTGATCGAACTTGTTGCCAACGCGGCATTGGGGTGTAGAATCAAGGTGTCGGTACCGGCGCCACCGTCAAGGATCTCGCCCGAAAGTAGAGTCACGCCACTCCCGGCATAAACTATGTCGTCACCGCTGCCGCCGGTTGCCTTCTCAAGACCATTGTCCACTACAAGATAATCTCTGCCCGAACCGCCATAGAGACGGTCACCAGCCGTCGTCAAGGCCGTGTCATACGGGAGCCTGAAAGGTGGGGGCGGCCCCCCGTCGGAACCACCGCTGTAGAGTGTATCGTCTCCGAGTTCACCAAACACCACGTCTGACCCGGCGCCTCCGAAAAGCTGATTCTGTCCGGAACCCCCGTAGAGCGTGTCATCACCAGACAGCCCGAAGATTAGGGCATTGACAGCGCTACCGTTCTCACCCCCGATCGTGTCCGACCCGCTGGTACCGTCGACCTGCCCAACGATACGCTCGACATTGGTAACCAGTGCCCCAACAGGAACAGTTGCACCATTTTGCAGTATGAGAGTGTCGAACCCTGACCCACCATTAATGTGCACATTGGAGACAAGGTCGCCCTGACTGCGCACAACCACCGTGTCGGCACCTGTCCCGCCAAACACACTGTTTACGCCAGCCGCAAACAAGTTCGGAGGCGCCAAGTAAATCAGGTCATCTCCACCCGCTCCATAGATGGTTGAAGCATAGTTCGGCCCAGAGATGGTGTCGTCACCTGCTTTCCCGTAAAGTCGCACACTTTCAATACCGCTGAGTATCACACCGCCAAAGGGAGCAAATCTTGGGGTGATCTCGACACCCGACTGCAGAATTAGGGTATCGATACCATTGCCACCCTCAACAATGTCACCAATGCGTAAGTCAACACCGCTTCCAACAACTATTCTGTCGTCCCCATCACCCCCACGGGCTTGACCCAAGCCATTGCCCAGCACCAGCAGATCGTCGCCCGCACCACCATCGAGACGATCACCGGCATTAATTGGGCGCGTTGAAGCCGGCGGCGTATAGCCAGGAGGAAAAGCCCCATCCGATCCGCCGCTGTAGAGCGTGTCGTTGCCGGATCCACCAAACAACCTATCCGGCCCAAAGCCCCCGTAGAGCGTGTCGTCGCCTGATAGCCCAATGATGCGATCGCCAATAGTGCTGCTATCGCCACCTGTGATCGTATCCGCACCACTGGTTCCCTGGAACCCGATGTTGATAAGATCAATGTTCCTCAATGACGCGCCAGCCGGAATCGTTGCGCCGTCCCGCAAGATGAGGGTATCGGTACCCTGGCCACCGTCGATGACCGCGTTTTCGTTGACGCCGCCTTGTCCAAGCGCAACGAAGACATCATCGCCCACCCCGCCAAAGATGCTGTCCGCGTCCGTGACGGAATCGTCTTGATTACTTAGATAAATCAGGTCATCCCCGCTCAACCCAAAGAAGGTCGATGGGACATTGGGCCCAACCAAGGTATCGTTTCCAGTCGTTCCCCTGACCTGCACGCTTTCAACGCTGCTGAGGAAAACGCGTCCGGGACTGAGGTCCACATCTGCGCCGATTTCTAAGATGAGCGTATCGCTGCCGCCGCCGCCCTCAATGAGGTCAAACGAGCGAAAGTCCGCGCCACTTTCCACACGTAGCGTGTCGTCGCCGTCGCCGCCATTTACTCTCGCGACACCAGCGTTTGCCACCACGAGGAGGTCATCGCCCCCACCTCCATAGAGGCGATCACCGCCATTGAGTTCCTGTAAGTAAATGAACCCGAGACCACTTCCACCATAGAATGTCCGCGTGGTATACGGAGGCGTGTAGCCTGGCGGAAAAGTACCGTCGGAACCACCGCCATAGAGCGTATCGCTACCAGAGTCGCCAAAGAGGATATCAAGTCCGAGATCGCCGTAGAGCACATCGTCGCCTGATCCACCAACTATAGTCTCCGACCGAACGTCGCCGGCGAGTGTATCATCACCGTCTAACCCGGAAATACGATATCTGAATGCAGTCCGCGCGCCGCCATAGATCGTATCTGATCCACTCGTTCCTTGTAACTCAAGGAACTCGACACTATCCAACCGAAAACCACTTCCTAAGAGACCAGCGTCACCCTGCAGGACAACCGTATCGACCGCTTGCTCCCCATAGATCTTGTGAGCCCCAGTCGTGTCGAGAACGAAGGTGTCGCCCCCTCTCCCGCCAGACATTCGCTCCACAATAACACCTGATGCTATTAGGACGTCGTCTCCAAAATCACCAGCCAGCTGGTTCCTATTACCTTCCCCAAATATGGTGTCGTCACCTGACCCCCCACGAAGCGACTGCAAATCTGCTCCGCCGCCGTAGAGCCTGTCACCGCCACTGCCGCCACGGAGTATCGCGTTGGACAGACCGCCGTAGAGACGGTCGTTCCCGGCACCGCCATCCAAGCTGTCATTTCCGTCGTCGGCAAAGAGGCGATCGCTGCCACTGCCACCCCTTAAGGTATCCTGATCTTGTCCGCCGCGGAGCGTATCCCGACCACTGCCGCCATCTAACGTGTCAACGCCTGCACCGCCATACAAGTAATCATCGTTTACCCCGCCATAGATGCGATCTCCACCATTGTCCCCGAAGAGGCTATCAAACCCAGATCCACCGTTGATCAGGTCGGTCTCGTCGCCACCGAACACCGTGTCGTCTTGATCTCCACCGAAAAGGCCATCCAACCCTAATCCCCCAACCAGAGTGTCAGCCCCACTGTCGCCGCTCAGGCCGTCACTGTCTGAGCCACCATAGAGTGCATCGTTGCCGGAGCCACCAAACAAATCATCGAAGTCACGATCGCCGAAGAGACGGTCGTTCCCATTATCTCCATAAATATAATCATTGCCCCTATTGCCATTGGCCGTATCTCTGCCATCACCGCCAAAGATGGAATCGTAGCCACCTTGACCGGCGATCGTGTCGTTGCCGCCATTTCCAAAGATGGTATCGACACCATCAACACCAGTTAGTCTGTTGGCGTTCTCGTTTCCGGTGATCCGAGCCATTGGTCTAAACCTCCAGTGTCATTACGTGGGACTGCTGTCCGGTGGAACTGTCTTGAAACGCAACGCATTCAGCGCGCCTTTGCGATGAGGGCGCGCCCAGGTCACTGCTCTGGGTCTCGAGGAAAACGACGTCAGGCATCGAAGCCTGAGGTCTGGGCTGAGGTTGAGGAAGCCAACTTTCCTCGTCGTACACACGAGCAAGAACGCAGTGAACAACGTTCATCTCATCAGTCATAACGAAGAGGTATAGCCTATGTAATCGATGCGGCTGCGTTAACCGAGCACTCCAAACGCTCACGATCACATCCCCTCACCCCAAACAACGCTAATGCCTTCCGGCGCTCACTCGTCAACAAAGACACTCTTCACCGCGCCTTAAAGTGTGAAAAAGGTAAAACTACCAAACATCACACTTTTTTGTTGCCGCTGCGAACTCAAAAAGGCGCCCGATCGAAAGTTGCTCACAACGAAGTGAGGTGCGCTCACCCCTAAGATGTTACCTCTCGGCCAACCTGGACGAAAACCTCAAGCAGTCAACCTGACCGAAAGGTCAGTTTGGGGAGTCGAAATCTGCTATCCTGAAACAAAAAGCATATCTGTCATTTCGTTCTGCCGGTTTCTTTCTCATTAGTAAATGATAATCTATATCACTCAACCGTATGGACTTTAGAAACGCACAAAGCAAGTTGCTCTTTGGCAAAACGAGCGCTTATCTTGGAAACGAGAGACGTGGCGACTTGGTTAAGAGCGACAGTGCTTCGCTGTTTGAGGTGCAGGGACAGGCACCCTGTGCGCACTCCTGGGGCACCGGGAGTGCGGGGCAGCGAGAGTCAGCGCCTGGTACTACCACTCGACCGCGGGACTGTTTGAGCGCGCTCTGGCAAGGCCAGACCAATAGACTGCGTTTAGCGCACTCGCTCTCTCTCCAGACAGACGCTGCAGATCTCCGTGATGTCACTGATCACCAAAGGTCGGTTGCGGGGAGGATACTGCCGTCTTTGGATAAAGCAGTTGGCAGTGCCGGCAGTGTCTCAACTGAAAAAGACAAGGCTTACTAGGCAGGGTCGATAGCGACGCAGCGTGTCCTCATCGCCGCGAATCCCACGCTTCCTCTCAGCGCCATGTAGCAGGTGTTAGGGCGATTCTCGACCCCGCGGCTTCCAGACCCCAAGGTGCTGCAGGCGTAGGCCTGCCTCTACTAGGGGGCAAGCCGCATCAGTTGATGCTTTGGTGAATGCCGACACACCGGCAACAAGACCCTGCACAGAGGGCCGCCAGAGGGCGCCGGACCAGCGAATTGACGGCCACCGCCGTGTCGACGCCCTGATGCAGAGAGTAGGGGGGAGGTCCGAGCCCTTCGTCTATCACAAGACCAAGGCGACTCCGCCATCACCAGCAACCGCGCTCGCGCCTACCATATCTCGTATCTTAAGGCTTTGCGTCTTCATGATCTATCGGGTCGGGGGAGGCTCGTGAGCCTGTTGAGACTGCCACAGGCTCATACCCACTCACCATCGATCAACAGAGTTGTGTTTTCGTACACTGTCTGTTCATGGCAAATCTGACAGTTGATCAGATAGCGTCAATAAGGCATCAAACGATCTCCGACGAGGTGACAATCTGCGAGCCTTGACGTGCTGACGGGCATTGCTGGTCTGGCTTTCTTTGGTGCGATTAGTTCTAACCGGCGTGCCGGACGCGAGCACGAGGTGCGATGAGCGGAGACTCAAGGCATGAAGCGTTGAGGCGGGTAGAGGTGATGCGTTTCGCGCTCTGGCCCTTCGAGAGACTGAGTTGTCTTGAATTGGCGGCGCGGGAGATCGGGCAGCCACATGATCCAACAGTTGGAAAACCGTGCGGCGACCGTTGGCAAGGACCTTGCCCTTTCTTGGTCGCGCACAAAGCCCGTTACACCGATGCGCTTGCTTAGAGCTATTCTTTAAGCCACAGCGACAAGACAGAGAAAGGGAATGAACCGATGGCGGTTATCTTTGGAACGGCAGGCGAGGATAACAGGATACTCGGAACCAGTGCCGCAGACACAATTTATGGTCTGTCCGGGGATGATAGCGTAGGAGGTTTCACCGGTAACGATATACTATATGGCGGTAGTGGAGACGACACACTAAGTGGATTACAATACGACGATGTTCTTTTTGGTGACGATGGAGACGACACGCTCCGTACCTCCCAAGGCGTGAACACTCTGTATGGTGGATCTGGACAAGATGTTGGTGGAGGTAACGGAGCTGATATCGACATCGTTTACGGTGGTTCCGGCAACGATTCTCTCTTTGAGGGCGCAAAGGCGGATGATACCTTCTATGGCGATGAAGGAGACGACATACTCTTTTACGGTGGGTCCGGTGCAGACAGTTTGTTTGGCGGCTCTGGTGACGACAGCTTCCTGTCTGGAAATCAAGGCGACGACGTCGTCGATGGTGGCAGTGGAAATGACGCCTTTCTCTATGGGGCGCTCGTACTGTCAACCCTTGACGCGTTTCCGGACGGTGCGGATCAGGTGCTCGGAAACGACGGAGACGATTCCTTTCTTTACGGCGGCGAGGCTGGAGACAGCCTCTTCGGCGGGGAAGGCAATGACGCAGCCCTGTTCGGCGATAGCGGCGCCGACTTCGTTAGCGGCGGCAACGGAGACGACATAGACTTGTTCGGCGGCACCGGCAGCGACCTCGTCGACGGCGGCAGCGGTGCCGATGACCTCTTCGGTGGCAGTAACGGTGACGCCGTATTTGGTGCTAGCGGAAATGACTTCGCTGCAGGCGACAGCGGTGCCGACAGCCTCTACGGCGGCGCTGGGGACGACATCCTCACCGGGCGCGCCGGCGATGACGTTTCCTTAGTGGGGGCCAGCGGCATCGATTGGCTCTATGGCGGCGGCGGGAGTGACACAGCCTTGGCCGGCGGCAGTGGCGACGACGTGATCGGGGGCGGTGGTCAAAGTGACTTTGGTCTCTATGGCGGGTTCGGAGACGACCTGATCTACGGTGGCAATGCGAACGATAGAGGCCTTTACGGCGGCGATGGCAGCGACAGTGTCTTCGGGGGTTTCGGGAACGACCGGCTCTACGGTGACGCAGACCAAGACGCCCTCTATGGGGATGTGAGCAACGACTGGCTCTACGGCGGCAGTGGTGACGACCTCTCTCTCTCCGGTGGATCGGGGGAAGACTTTCTGGCCGGCGACAGTGGTAACGATTTGCTCCTTTTTGGCGGTGCTGGGGACGATGGTGTGAGCGGTCGTGCCGGCGAAGATGTCGGATTGTATGGAGGAATGGGCGATGATCGTGTGTCTGGCGGTGCTGACGATGATGCCTTCTTCTACGGCGGTAGCGGCGCCGACACGCTGCAGGGCGGTGGCGGCGATGATGCCTACCTCTTTGGCGGCAGCGGGGTGGATACGATCCTGGGCCAGAATGGTAACGATACCATCCTCGTCAATAGCCAAGGGGAGCTGCAGGCGGGCGATCTCTTCGACGGCGGGAATGGCATCGACACGCTGATATTGGGCGCGGGTGTCAACCTGCCCGGTGACGTCACCGTAACCAACTTCGAGAGCATAATCTACGGTTAGTGCGTTCAAACGTCGGGCGTGATCGGCAGCACAGATCGGCAGCACAGATCGGCAGCACAGATCGGCTCTGGGGGGTTCTGCTTGACCCTAGTGCCGATCGTCACGCAGCCAACCAGTGCGGGGGATTGCAGATCGCTGGTTGATGGTCCTGATATATGAACATGATATTGCTTAAACTGCTTTGACGCGCCTAGGTTGAGTTTTTTGCATGATCCTTGTCGTGCGCCCGGCGGTTATCAGGCTTGCGGCAAACTACAGGAATTGTCACTGGAAAAGCGCGCGTCTATCCGCCACCTCTCTTCTCGGCAGCCGGCCAGCCCGCTGTTGTGATCAACTTGGGCATCTCGTTTCCGTCTGCAGTCGCTTTTGGCCAGAGCTTGGGATTGGGTAGGCTGGGTTAGGCCATTGAGACCCGCAACGTGGACTGTTTGCCTCAAGGGATGGCTAGCGCGTGTCTCGTGTGAAGACGCGGAACCGAGCAAGGGAGATCTCGAAGAGAGGCAGCGGCCCCGGGTCGGTGCGAGGAGTAGGAATTGATGTTGGCAACCTCCGGCAGCTTGCGGGTGGTCCAAGAGCTGTATCATTCTCGGACTCTCCAGGAATGCCAGTCTCGATTGGCAGAAGCCTTGATGCATGTGGGTGTGCGGGAAGCTCAAGACTGCGCAGTGCAATGGTCAAGCCCCGAAGAACAAAGCTATTCTGTCGAGTTGGGGCCCGGATGGTGTCAAGAGATCCGGGATTTCGGTGTAACAGAAGAAGAATTTGATGAACACGTCATTTCAATTTATGATGAGTATCCACTCGCTCGAAACCTCTCTTTCCACATCGATAGACGTGTTGGTCTTATCTCATTATCACACAGATCGAGTGTTAAGCACCGCGGCATAGAGACTGTGAAAGAACTGCCACAGGACTATGGCCTTAAACCCTACGGAGACCTCCTTCTATTCAACATCGGAATTGATCAAGGAAAGTACTATCGCGTATCCCTGGCCACAGATGCAGATTTGAGCGACCACGACGGCCTTTTCGTTAACAACCTGCTAAGTGCTTACGCGCTCTTGCGGCCGAGCCTTTCACAGCCTGAACGAGAGAGCGATGAGAGATCAATACGCCCAGACTTGAACAAGATCCAACATGAGATTCTCGTATGGCTTACAGTCGGTAAAACCGTATCTGAAGTTTCGTCGATCATAGGTATCAAGGAACGTACGATTCGTTACCATATCGATCAAGTAAAGCGTGCATATGGCGTAAGAACCACCATTCAAGCTATCGTCCAAGCGGCCAAAGACTTTGATCTCGATCCTATGGTGGCGAAATCGATCAAACTGTAGGAAGTCACGAGCACGCGCACGCACGGTCACGGAACCTGCGCCCAATCCAAAAGCGTCAGTGGCAGTCGACGGCCCTTTTGACGGATTACACCAACGGTCACTGATTATGACCTATTGCTCGGCGCCGGCCCTCTCCCCCCTTCGGCGTAACGGGGCCGGCCACCCAATAAGCATACTGGCGTGGGTGGCCGGGCGGGGGAGAGGGCCGGCGCCGACCGCGATGAGTCCCACTCACCGCCGCATAGTACTAGCCCCCGGCGTGTGAAGTTGCGCAAGAAGTCCGCCAGAAGGTCTCGGTCTCCGATAGGCCGATCGCCAGCCCCCGGGCTTCGCCCCCATCCTTCGGATGCTTCACGTCGGCCCTGCAGCTTGACGCCCACGGTCAGCGTGACGACGAGCGAGACCACCCGGCCGGCCTGGCGCACTTTGGATATAGGTGGCATCGAGCCAGAGGTAGGGCCACTGGCCCGCCAGCGGGCGTTCCAGGAAAGTCTGGACCGTCTCGTCGATCTCCAGCTCCATCAGCCGCTGGGCGGCAAAGCCGATCATCTCTCGCAGCAGCTCGCTATCCGAACTCTTTTCCAACAGCGCCTGAAGGTTCACCCTGTCATCGGTCATCGCGGTCATCCTTTGGTTCAAGGTTAAGGTCGGCAAACCAACCCTAAACCAATCACCGCGATGGCCGCCCGCTAGCGCTAATCGCCTCGGCTACGCTCGACTCCTGGAGGTCGCTGCGCCAAGGCGATCAGCACCAGCTCCTACACCAAGCGCTGGGACGTGCCCCAAAGACAAGGGTGATGCCTTCTGGGACCGCCGACGGCCGCGCTATCTCTTCTCAGGTCTGATCACCTGCGGAGTCTGCGGCGGCGGTGCTGCGACCTGGAACCGAAACGTCATTAGCTGCGTGAACCACCGCAACAAGGGAACTTGCGACAATGCCCTGACGATCCAGCGCGAGGATCTCGAGGCGCTGGTGCTGGACGGTCTCGAAAAGCACCTGATGGACCCGGAGCTGACCACGGTCTTCTGCGAGCACTATACCAAGACCATGAACCGGCTGGTGGCAGAGCACAATGCAGGGCTCGAGGCTGACCGCAGCGAACTCGCCAGGATCGAACGTGACATGGACAAGTTGATCAAGGCGATCCTGGACGGAGTCCCGGGGGCCCGCGTTAAAGATCAGATCCAAGCGCTCGAGGATCGGAAGGCAGTGCTGGAACATGAATGCGATTCAGGCAAGGAGATGCCTGTGTCGCTGCACCCGAACCTCTCCGCCTACTACCGCGAACAGATCAGACAGCTGCGGTTAGCCTTGCAGGATGAGGGAAAGCGCCCGCAAGCCGCCGAGGCGATCCGTGCTTTGATCGACAAGATCGAGCTTGTTCCGACGAGACTTGAGGATGGCACGGAGGTGCTTGCGGTGGATCTTCACGGCAAGTTGGCGGAGATCCTGACGATGGCACTCAAGTCCCCGAAACCCTTGAAGGATGGGGATGCCGTGGTCGAGTGCACAGAGTTGGTTGCGGGGGCATGCAACCAACTTTGTGCACTGTTCTCGACCGAGAGGCTTCGTCCAACCGAGTTGGTTCACCTCACCCGTATACATTAACGCTGCTCAACGCGAGAATGCATAACTGACTCATCACAAAAGCAGTGCTATTTGGAATTGCAACACTCCCGTTCGCATGCGAACGATCAGCCAAAGACAGAAGGTATAGGTGACTGAGGCTGCGGGTCCGCGCGACTACTGAGCGTTCGGTGACACCAAGGCTCGAATCAAATGCGGATACTCATTGCGCTCCCGGCGTGACCGCCCGCGTCGCCCTCGGAGCTATGGCGATGAAGGCGGAGACGATGCCACGGCTGCTCTTGCCGGCATAGGCCAGCGCGTTCCTTCGGAAATGCACGCGGCGGCGCTGCCAGGTGGTGTTCAGTACACGCGCCACCGACGCCTTGATGCCTTCATGGGCGTCGCTGATCACGAGCTGCACGCCGCGCATCCCGTACCGGACGAGCTCGCGCAGGAAATCAGTCCAGAAGGTCTCAGCCTCCGACGCGTCCAGCGCCAAACCCAGCACTTCGCGCCGCCCTTGCAAGTTGACACCCACGACCAGCGTGAGGGCCAACGAGACCCTCCGGCCGGCCGGCCGCACCTTGATGTAGGGGCATCGAGCCAGTGGTGACGCCACTGGCCCTCCAGCGGCCATTCCAGGAAAGTCTAGACCTTCTCGTAGATCTCCTGGCAGGGTCGAGAGACTTGACTCTTGGACGTTCCGCTCATCCCCTTGGCGTGCATCAGATCGTCGAATGACCGGGTGCAGACGCCTTGGATCCTGGCTTCTTGAATGACAGCCGTCAGCGCTCTCTCAGGCATCCGCCCTCGCTCCAGGAAGCCGGTGAAGTAGGAGCCATTACGCGTTGTCGGCCTACGCCACACGACCGTGCTGGCGCACGACTGGCAGACGCGGTTGCGGTAGCCGTAGCGCTGGGCCATGCTGCATGGAGAACGCTCGCAGTAGCCAGCGTGCGTCTGCGTTTCGACCTACACCTCCATCAGCCGTTGGGCGGCAAAATCAATCACCTTTCGTAGCAGTTCATTGTCTGAACTCTTTATCCAACAGCGTCTGAACGCACACCATATCACCGGTCATCGGCAACTGCGAAACCACACTTCGGGACGTCAGAGCATGAATAATCCAGTTGCTTTTGGATCAAAACCCAGGATAGACTATGTTGGTGAGCTTAACACACGCCCAGCCCAAATCAGAGTTCCAAAGTCACGGAACAACTTATCGGCAGATCCAATGCTGATTCACGCCCGTAGAGATATCTCAAACCACAACACAATCAGTTGCACGCTTCTCTGAGAATGAAAAATGCACACCTAAAACGGCTTCTATGTGTTAGGCCGGATCGTATAGTAGATCTCTCAACAACTGCGATTATAACACTCTTTCTTACTATGATTCTTTGTTCAACACTGGCAATAATCACTTTTCCTACATCACCACATTCATTTGAGAACAGCAGTTCTCAGTCAAACCATAACGATATACCGCTAGACAACAAAATTGCTGATTCAGATAATGCTCCTAGTTTTTCAGAATATGCAGGTAAAGTTTATCAAGAAACACAACTCTTGATTGGCAACTATCTCTACGATGCTGGATCTCCGTTATCAATAGATTTGTACCGGATGACGCTAAACACCTCTTTAAGAAATCCTTTAGTCGACTGGTCTACATTATACAGTGCAACCCTTCGTGCTCTCCAATTGTTTCACGACACGGGACAGCATAATTCCGTTATATCAACTGCAATGTTAGCTATTGCAAATTTGTCGCGGCGAGATGACTATTATGAACAAACTGACCCCGTTTTTGTGCTCCTCACCAGAATAGCGGCTAGTAGTTTGCAAATTGACCATGGCCGATCATGTGCATTATACTATCTCTCTGCATTCTTACTCCTGCCCTATTTGTCTGATAATTTCAAGATAGACGAGACGACAAGTGAAGAAGAGTTGCTGATCGAAATATTTCGATCAGCAACGCCCTGCCTTGGACTGTGGCAACCCCAGCAATTTTTACATTCGCTTAAAAACAAAACTAAAGATATCGATTTTCTTTCGACTCAAAATC
>JBCBSF010000114.1:0-14086 GCA_039819325.1 Pseudomonadota bacterium
ATTCTTCGATCTCGGAAACACTTTAATTGATGAAACCCGGGCGCATGGGCAACGGAATGCGAGACTCTCCCAAATCCTCTCTCAGGAGAGGAACGATGTCTCTGTTGCAGATATCGAACTAGCGATGCGCCAGTCGTCAGAGGAGTTTGCGCCCAGGCTCATAGTAAGGGCGCTAGAAATCCTTGCAGGACGCGCATTTCCTTATGAAAATCTACTCAAACAAGTGGGATATGATAAATCTTACGAGCGCCCTTATTGCGGCGTAGACACGCTTCTGAGAATTATTAGTCAAAAATACATGATCGGGATAATTGCAAACCAGTCAGCAGGAACAGCGGAGCGAATTAAGAGCTACGGCCTATCATCTTTTATCTCACTTTGCTTATCGTCAGCAGAAGAAGGGCTCTCAAAACCAGATCCGGCGATGTTTGAACTTGCATTGACACGTGCCGGGTGTTCGCCAGAAGACGCCGTCATGGTGGGCGACCGGATTGATAATGATATCGCACCAGCACGCCGAGCAGGATGGCGAACAGTCCGTGTGTTACAGGGTTATGGGCAATATCAGAAACCGCGCACGCAGGAAGAAACAGCGGACTACACTGTGCAATCAGTGAACTTTGTCGAGAAAATCCTGATTGAGTGAAACGAAGCAAAGATCCTCATCCATGGGAAGCACTGCTCCTTAGGGCATCATTAGGTCTGTTTCTGCAAATGAACCCATTACTACTATTGTTCTGGCCCTGCGAGCAAATCTTGTCCTTTCAGCGCTCCTTCCTGCCGAACACTTCTAGCCGCAGAACTCAGCTAGCGCGCCATGACGGGATCCGGGACGATCTCGTCCAGGATCTTTGCTGAGGAGATCACGCCGGGCACGCCGGCGCCCGGGTGGGTGCCTGCGCCCACCAGGTAGAGGCCCTTGATCTCTTCGCTGCGGTTGTGTGGGCGAAACCAGGCGCTTTGCAGAAGCTTGGGCTCCAGGCTGAAACCGGCGCCGAGGACGGAGTTGTAGCGCTCTAGGAAGTCCTGCGGGGTCAGGATGTGCGAGGTGACGATCTGATCACCCAGATCCGGCAACAAGGTCTCCTCCAGCCGTGCCTGGAGAGATTCGCGGAAGGGCTCGCGCAGTTTGCTCCAATCGGTACCGCTGTCCAGGTTGGGCACCGGGACCAGCGCGTAGAAGCTGTCGCAGCCCTCGGGTGCCAGGCCCGGATCGCTGGCGGAGGGGCGGTGCAGGTAGAGGCTGAAGTCCTGGGTCAGCCGCATGCGCTTGAAGATGTCGGTCAGCAGCCCCTCGTAGCGCGGGCCCAGCACCATGGTGTGGTGGTAGACATCGGGATACTGCCGCTTGGTGCCGAAGTACCAGACGAAGAGGCCCATGGAGAAGCTCTTGCGCTTCAGCTTGCGCGGGCGCCAACGGCGCTTGCGCGTCTTGGGCAGCATCTTGGAGTAGGTCCAGGCGGAATCGGCGTTAGAGACCACTACGTCGGCCACCAGCTTCTCGCCACTGGTAAGCTTCACGCCCTTCACCACGTCACCGCTTTCCAGGATCTCGGCGACCTCGGAGTCGGTGCGGACCTCGCCGCCCTGGCCTTCGATCAGATCGACCAGGCCCTGCACGATGGCGCCGGTGCCGCCTATGGCGAAATGCACACCATGCAGCCGCTCCAGATGGCCGATCAGGCAGTAGTAGGCGGTCGTGGTCAGCGGGTTGCCGCCGATCAGCAGCGGGTGGAAGCTGAAGACCGTGCGGATCTGCGGGTCCTTGAAGTACTGCCCGACGGTATGGAAGACGGTCTTGTGCCCGCCCAGCCGCAAGAGATCGCTGAAGGTGCTGAAGGTGAAGCGCAGCGAGTGGAAGGGGACCGCGGCCAGATCCTCGAAGGCGACCTTGTAGATCTCCGCACTGCGCGCCATGAAGCGGTCGTAGTTCTCCGCATCCTCCGGCGAGAAGCGCGCGATCTCCGCCCGCATGGCCGCGTCGTCGGAGCTGTAGGTGAAGACTCGTCCATCGTCGAAGCGGATCTTGTAGAAGGGATCGATGGCACGCAGGTCGATATCGTCAGCAAAACGCTTGCCGGCCAGCGCCCAGAGCTCCTCCAAGAGATAGGGCGCGGTGATGATGGTCGGCCCACCGTCGAAGGTGAAGCCGTCTTGGCGAAAGACCGAGGCGCGGCCGCCCGCCTGATCCAGCTTCTCTAGGACAGTAACGCGATAGCCCCGCGCACCGAGCCGTACCGCGGCCGCGAGACCGCCGAAGCCAGAGCCGATCACAAGCGCCGGCGGACGCTTGTCCAGTCCGCCGGCAGTGCCGATCACTGGGCTCGCGTCCTCCGGAGTCATGAGCGTTACGCCACCGCGACCTGGCGGTTCAAGGCGCACTCAGACCAGAGCTCAGAGAGCGCGTTCACCAGGTGATCGATGTCAGCGTCGGTGTGCACCGGCGAGGGGGTAATCCGCAGACGCTCCGTCCCCTTCGGCACGGTCGGGTAGTTGATCGGCTGGACGTAGACCTGGTGCTTCTCCAGCAGGTAGTCGCTGATCCACTTGCACTTGACAGGATCGCCGACCATGACCGGCACGATGTGGCTGGGGTTATCCAGGGTCGGAATGCCCAGCGCGTCCAGCTTGCGGCGCAACTTGGCGACGTTGGACTGCTGGCGGGCCCGCTCCATCTCGCTGACCTTCAGGTGCTTGATGGAGGCGCAGGCCCCCGCTGCAACGGCCGGCGGCAGTGCTGTGGTGAAGATGAAGCCCGAGGCAAAGGAGCGGATGAAGTCGCACAGTGCCGTAGAGGCCGCGATGTAGCCGCCGAGCACACCGAAGGCCTTGCCCAGGGTGCCCTCGATCACCGTCAGGCGGTCCATCAGGCCCTCCCGCTCGGCAATGCCGCCGCCGCGCGGGCCGTAGAGGCCGACCGCGTGCACCTCGTCGAGGTAGGTCATGGCGTTGTGCTTGTCGGCCACGTCGCAGATCTCGGCGATGGGGGCGATGTCGCCGTCCATGGAGTAGACGGACTCGAAGGCCACCAGCTTGGGACGGTCGGGATCGTACTCAGACAGGCGGCGGTCCAGATCCTCCGGGTCGTTGTGCTTGAAGATCTGGCGCTCGGCCCGGCTGTGGCGAATGCCCTCGATCATCGAAGCATGGTTCAGCGCGTCCGACATGACCACACAGTCCGGAATACGTCCGGCCAGGGTACCCAGCGCTGCCCAGTTGGAGACGTAGCCAGAAGTGAAGATCAGGGCAGCTTCCTTGCCGTGCAGGTCGGCCAGCTCGGCCTCTAGCAGGACGTGATGATGGTTGGTGCCAGAGATGTTGCGCGTACCGCCGGCACCTGCACCGCAGCTATCCAGCGCGTCGTGCATCGCCTTCAGAACCGTGGGGTGCTGGCCCATGCCGAGATAGTCGTTGGAGCACCAGACGGTGACTTCCTTCTGCTTGCCATCCTGGTGGCAGGCGGCCTTAGGGAAGGCGCCGCGGCGGCGTTCCAGATCGGCGAAGACTCGATAGTTACCCTCGTCGCGGAGCGCGTCGAGCTTGTTCTGGAAAAAGTCTTCGTAGTTCATGGTTTTCCTCCAGGACTTTCGGGGGCCGGGGCCACCAGTTTCACAGGGCCATCGGGCCGTTTCGCGTTGGGCCGCACCAGCCACCGCCACAAGGCAGCATCCGGCACGGGTAGAACCAGAAAAAGATGCTCCAAGGTCGCAAGCGCGGCCATGGTGCCAAGCAGCGCAAAGCTCGCGACCTCAAAGGGTGTCGCGCCTGGCAGCGTCGCTTCCCGCAGCAGCCAGAAGGCCAAGCCGCTGCCGACCAGGACCGACAGGGGCAGCAAGGCGTTCATCCGGCGCTTGGCGAAGTAGCTGGAGAGATAGCGCAGCCGCTCCGGCAGGAACTCATCAGAGAAGTTCGACACGCCTAAGAAGAGGTTCATCTTGGCACTGATACGCATGCCCCACAGCAGCAGAAGTGTCAGCAAACCCAATTGGTTAGCACCATCACCCAGCAGCCAAATCATCGCCACCACGGTCCAAGCTATGGCGAGCTCATGATGGATCAAGACGGCGGTCGCCGCGGCGAAGCGCCGCCAACCGGTAACGCCCGGCGGGCAGGCCGCTTGGCTGGGCCCGGTGATGTAGCCGAAGAGGAAGGTCATCTCATGCCAGCCCCAGATCACCAGGGCGCAGGAGAAGGCGATGTAGGCGCCGGTGACTGAGGTGTCGCCGCGCGTCGCATAGAGACCATAGACCGCAGCAATCGCCGCCAAGGTAACCAGCGCCATGCTCCAGCGCATGGTCGGCCGGCCTCTGGCGCCAGCACAGAAGATCAGGCCTGTGCTGAGCCACCAGAGAAAGACGGAGAAGAGGATCGGCGCGGTCATGGTCTGGCGGGCTGCTCGCTTGTCCTACCCAGCGCCTACCAGGCCGGAGCCAGGCGCACCGAGGCCGGGGCCTCGTTGGCGATGGTCGGCAGGCAGTAGATCCGCGCGAAGGTGGCAGCTGCCGCCAGCGAGTAGGCCCCCTGTTTGACCTTACCGAAGAGGCCGCCTTGCTCTTTAGCCGCATCGATCTTGCCCGACAGGCGGAAGAGGCGATCCATGCCCTTGCGGAAGCGCGGATCGTCGATGTTCAGCTGCAGCGGGAAGACCTGCTTGCTGATCTCGTTGCAGATGGAGAAGACCTGATAGTCGTAGTCGGTCGGATCCAGGTTCAGCGCGTCGTGGAAGGCCGGACGGCCATGGTCGCGCACGTACATGGTGGCGTAGACCGCCAGCAGGAAGAAGCGGACCCAGAGCTTGTTGCGGCCGCTCAAGAGCTTCGGATCGGCACGCATCAGAAGCGCGAAGGCCTCGCCGTGGCGGAACTCGTCGTTGCACCACTCCTCGAACCACTTGAAGATCGGGTGGAAGCGCAGCTCGGGATGGCGCTCCAGCTGGCGGAAGATGGTGATGTAGCGGGAGTAGCCGATCTTCTCCGAGAGGTAGACCGCGTAGAAGATGAACTTCGGTGTGAAGTGGGTGTACTTCTTGGTCTTGGTGAGGAAGCTCAGATCGACGCCGATGCCGAAGTCCTTAAGCGCTGTGTTGATGAAGCCGGCATGGCGGCTCTCATCTCGCGCCATCAGCTTGAAGACCTTCTTGACGTCGGGATTGTCGGCCCGCTTCACGATCTCGCTGTAGAGGACGCAGCCGGAGAACTCAGCCGTCAGAGAGCTCACCAGAAAGTCGACGAACTCCTTCGCCAGTTCCGGCGGCAGCTCGGCCAGCGCATTGTCGAACTCTTCCATCCGCTTGAAGTGATGGCGGTTGGGGTCCGACTCCATCTCGGCGATCAGCTGATCCCACTCGCGCCGCACCGGGCTGACGTCGATCTTGTTCATCGCGTCGAAATCGGTGGTGTAGAACCGCGGGCTTAGGACCGTCTCGTGCAAGGCCATGTGGGTGGTGTCGACCGTGCTGGCCGACATGGCCTCATTGCCCTGGATCTCCCGTGCGATGGCCTCACTCATCTGCTTCGCCTCTCCTCCCTTAAGCGCCGCTTAGGGGCGCGTTTCCTTAGAGCCGGCGTGCCGGCGTGAAGCTCACCTCGTAGAGCTCCGTGATCTCCAGCTTGGCCATCAGCCGGGTCCAGACCCGGCCCAAGAGCCCCGCCTTGGTGACGGTTGCCTGGCGGTGGAAGACCGACTTCTCACCGAAGGCCACCTTCACCGGAGCACCGTCCACCAAGACCTTGTCTCCAGGCTCCAGCGCAATGTCGCCCTCGAGATCCAGATGCGCGTGCAGGTTCTCATAGGTGTGCTCCACCTGGATGGTGCAAGGCACCCGGAAGCTGCGCTTTGATCTATGTCTATTGCGGGTCATTCGCTTCAGTTTCCTTTGTCGGCCATGGCGGTCGCCAAGAGCTGGGCGAAGGCCTGGCGGTTGGTCTGGCCGAAGGCGCCTAGATAGACCTGCTCGCCGGTCGCCGGATCGCTGAGCCAGAGCCGCCCGTCGGCCGCCTGGGCCAGGCGGAAAGGCTCTTCCGCGCCCAGGCCCTGCAGCATGCGCTGGCGCACCAGGCCGCGCATGACGCCGCGCATGAAGCCGTTGGTATTGGGCTCCAAGACCATCAGCTGGCGGTCCGTGTCGGCGTCGTAGACGGCGATACCGCCCTGCGTGCGATCCACGAAGTTCAGGTTCACCGCTTGCTCGGACTGAGCGAGGACCGCCGGCTCGGGTTCCCAGCCGATGGTCATCCCGGTGAGCCGCACGGTCGCCGTCAGCGCCAGGCAGAGGCCGATCAAGAGGCCAGCCCCAATCAGCGCGCCCCGGGGAAAGGGCTTATCGTTGATGTGGGCGTGCGCCATCAGACGGCCTCCTGCAACCCGCCGCTATTGGCGGTCTGACGCTCTTGACGGCGGCGGGCCTTGATCTCGGCGCGCTTGCCGTCCGGCACGCGGCGGACCAGGGGCGCCTCCTCGGTGGTGGCCCGCAGGGCGCCGGCCAGGATCTCACCCACGCCGTCCACCTTGGGGATGGCCCGTAGAGTCGGCTCCGCCTTGGCCAGACGCCAGGGGCGCACATGCGGCCAGAGGTGGAAGTAGGCCATGCGGTTGGGCCCGCCGATGGCGAGGCAGAGGTCGCCAGTGCCGGCCTTCAAGCTGCGCTTGTCCACATCCTCGATGATCTTGAAGGGGATGTTGATGGCCTTGGGCACCGCGATGCCGGCACGGATCACCACCCGGCGGTTGGTAATGGTGTAGACCGTGGTGCGCTCCACCAGCCAGGCGAAGAGCTGCAGCAGCCCGAGGCCCAGCATCACCAGCGGCAGCAGCATAGCAGTGTCGGCCAAGGCGGTGCCAAGGCCAGCCCCGTCGTGCAGGCCGGTGATGAACTTCCATGCCAGCATCAGGCCGAAGTAGAAGGCGATCCAGCGGAACTTCATGACAGCGCGGGCGAAAGAGGCCCGGTCCGGCGCGCCCTGCCAGAGGATATGCTCCCCCGCCGGCAGGTATCCGGGTAGGCCCCGGATCGGCTCGTTCTCGAACTCTGCGCTCATAGGACCGGCTCCGCGCGCTGCGGCGTGGCATAGAGCAGGCCGCCAGCGTAGTAGGCGCAGATCGCGTCTTCCTCGCGGCGGGTGACCTCGCCAGGCGTCTTCACCTGCGGCACCTGCTCGAACTGGCTGGCCAAGATGGCGCGTACCTTCACCTGGCGCTGGCCGCCCTTGACCGTGGCGAAGGGCATAGGCAGCAGGACCTTGCCGCCAGCCTCCAAGGTCACCTCGAGATAGCGGATCAACTGCTCGCCGTGATCGACCCAAAGGTCGCTGACGGTACCGGCGCGATTGCCGTCGGCGCCGATCACGGCCATGCCGCGCGGATCGGGATCGCTGGCCACGACGAAGAAGTCGTCGAGGTTGCTCATCGGTACAATCTTGTTGTGCCCGCCGAAGCCGCGATCCGGCACGTCCTCACGCTCGGCATAGGCGGCCGGACCGACACCATCGACCAGCGGGTTGCCGGTCGGCTCGTAGGGAGAGCCGGGCCAGATGGACAGACGCTCCATGGCAAAGGTGCGGCCCTCGCGCTTGTGGCTGGGCGCCTCGATGGTGCGGCCGTCTTCCAGTAGGAACTTCTTGGGCTCCGGCAGCCAGACGGCGCCGTGGTTTTCCTGCTCGTCGCTGGTATCGACTTCCAGCGGGTAGCCCTCGCGCCGATCTTCGCGGCGCAGGTAGAAGACCAGACCGATGAAGAAGAGCGTGAAGGCGTCCACCGCCAGCTCCGCGACATCGTACCCTGATGTGATGAGGCCATCGAACATGAAGAGACCCTCCCTTTGTTAAACGCCTAACGAGCCTGCCTAACCGGGGAATTCCGCCAGGCGTAACTTTCCATGTGCCGCACTGCTCTTTGAGGCCGCCGCACCCGCCGCGTTCAGGCGGGCGAGCGGTCCAATCGCCACCAGGGTGGCGAAGAGCAGGATGATTTCGAGGAGATAGACCAGGCCATAGCCCACCGCCGGACCGGTCAAGGCCGGCCCCAGGGCGCCAGCCTCGGCCAAGCCGCCGAAGAGGTCGCGAAGCGATCCGCCGGCAGCGATCGCCAGACCGGCCGCCGTTGCCTGCACCGCACCCCAAGCACCCAAGGCCAGGCCACTTCGCCCGCCCTCGGCCAGAGCCATGGCCGCGATCAAGGTGCCCACCGCGAAGAGACCGCCGCCCAGGCCGATCAGCACCGCACCGGCGCGGAACAGCAGGGCCGACTGCAGCGGGTCGGACAAGATGACCAGCGCGAAGGCCAGGATCCCCAACAGCACGCCAAAGGCGGCCAGGCGGTGTGCGTCCAGCCCGCCACCCAAGAGCCGGGCGGAAAGAGCGAAACCGATCAAGGCACCGCCGGCCCAGAAGGCCGTCAGGCTGGTGGTCTCGCCAACCGACATACCAAGCACCTGGCCGCCATAGGGCTCCAGCAGCACGTCCTGCATGGTGAAGGCGGTGGTGCCCAGCGCGATGGTGACCAGCAGGCGGGCCGGACGGCCGCCACGCATGAAGTCGGCCCAGGCCTCGCGGAAGGGCGGGCGCTCCTTCGCCGGGTCGGTCAGCGCCTTGTTCGGTGCCTCCTGCTTCCAGAGTGCGACCAGGTTCAAGACCATGGTTAGGAAGGCCGCGCCTTGGATCACCTGGATCAGGCGCACTTGGCTGAACTCGGCCAGCAGTGCCCCCATGCCAAGGGCGGAGATGACAATGCCCACCAGCAGCATGACGTAAAGCAGGGCCACCACCCGCGGGCGGGTGTCCGGCGGGGCCAGGTCGTTGGCCAAGGCCAGGCCGGCGGTCTGCGTCGTGTGCAACCCGGCGCCCACCAGCAGGAAGGCGACCGCAGCGGCCACCGGGCCGATCCAGTAGGGACCGGTGGTGTCGCCGGACAGCAGGATCAGCGCGAAGGGCATGATCGCCAGCCCGCCGAACTGCAGCAGAGTGCCGAACCAAATGTAGGGGACCCGCCGCCAGCCGAGGAAGGAGCGGTGGGTGTCGGACTTGAAGCCGATCAGCGCGCGTAAGGGTGCGAAGACCAGCGGCAGGGCGATCATCAGCGCCACCAGCCAGGTGGAGATCCCCAACTCGACGATCATCACCCGGTTCAAGGTACCGGTCAGCAGCACAACCGCCATGCCCACCGAGACCTGGAAGAGCGAGAGGCGCAGCAGCCGGCTTAGGGGCAACTCCTCACTGGCCGCGTCGGCAAAGGGCAGCCAGCGCAGGCCGACCTTGCTCCAGCGGCTGGAGACGTTGGGGAGCGGGAGGCTCATGACGCCATCAGCTCCTGGGCTTGCGAGAAGTAGAAGCCGCTCTTGATCCGCTGATGGCGGCCCAGGCTCCAGCCGGTCAGTGCCGGCTCCTCAGCCACCGCGCGGGCGAGAGCTGAGGGCGAGACCGGCTCGATCGCCGGAGAGCGGTCCTTGCGCGGGAAGGCCTTGCCGACAGCGTGCATGGCAGTGAGCGCCGCCGTCCGCGGTGCGAAGGTGAAGAGCACCGAGTGCTCAGTCCGCTCGCAGAGCCGCTGCAGCATGCCGACCATGTCGGAGAGGCGGTAGTGGATCAGCGAGTCCATCGCGACCACGTGGTCGAAACGGCCCAGGCTGGTATCCAGCATGTCGGCCGGACGGAAGGTGACGCTGCCGGCCAGATCGGTCGGTGCCCGCTCACGCGCCAGGTCGAGCAGGGTGGGCGAGAGGTCGACGGCCATAACTTCGGCACCGCGCCGTGCGGCCTCGACCGCCAGTGCGCCGGTGCCGCAGCCGGCGTCCAAGAGGCGCCGTCCGCTCAGGTCTTCCGGCAGCCAGTCCAGCAACGTGGCGCGCATGCGGTCGCGGCCGGCGCGCACCGTGGCGCGGATCTTGCTGACCGGTGCATCGGAGGTCAGCTTGGACCAGGCATCGGCAGCGGTGCTGTCGAAGTAGGTCTCCAAGCGGCCGCGGCGTTCTTGGTAGGTGACGCTTTCCATCGGACCCTCCCCCTTGCCGATCAATCGAAGCCGAGGAAATCGAAGATGTCGCGGTCGGCCATGGGCGTGGCCTCCTGCGGCTCGACGCCGGCCCAGAGGCTGGCGGCCAGGCGCAGATACTCCTGCTGCACGGCCAGCACTTCCGGCGTCTCCTCCATCTCGAAGAGCGTGCGCTTCTTCAGGCGCGAGCGGCGGATGGCGTCCAGGTCCGGGAAGTGGGCCAGACGCTCCAGGCCGATGGCGGCGTTGAAGCGGTCGATCTCGTCGGTGTCCTTGCTGCGGTTGGCGATGACGCCGCCCAGCCGCACCTTGTAGTTCTTCGACTTGGCCTGGATCGCGGTGACGATCCGGTTCATCGCGAAGATGCTGTCAAAGTCGTTGGCGGTGACGATCAAGCCCAGCTCGGCATGCTGCAGCGGCGAGGCGAAGCCGCCGCAGACCACGTCGCCCAGCACGTCGAAGATGACGATGTCGGTGTCTTCCAGCAGGTGATGCTCTTTCAGAAGCTTCACCGTCTGGCCGACGACATAGCCGCCGCAGCCGGTGCCCGCCGGCGGGCCGCCAGCCTCAACGCACATGACGCCGTTGTAGCCCTCGAAGACGAAATCCTCGGGCCGCAGCTCTTCGGGGTGGAAGTCCACCGTCTGCAGCACGTCGATCACCGTCGGCGCCAGGCGCTTGGTGAGCGTGAAGGTGCTGTCGTGCTTGGGATCACAGCCGATCTGCAGCACCCGCTTGCCCAGCTTGGAAAAGGCAACCGAGAGGTTCGACGAGGTCGTGCTCTTGCCGATGCCGCCCTTGCCGTAGATCGCCAGGACCTTGGCGCTTTGGATCTGCTCTGCCGGGTCCAGATGGACCTGGACGCTGCCTTCACCGTCGCGCGGCGGGTTTGCGATGGGTTGGTCGAGTGGTGCCATAACGTCGCCTCCTCGTCTTGTTCTTCTAGGCCGCCGCAGGGGCGGGGTCCGCCACCAGGCCTTCCAAGCGGTCTTCCAGCTCTTCGCCGGCTTCGCGCAGGGCCTCCAGGGTGGCGTCGTCGGGTTGCCAGTAGTTGCGCTCGCTGGCCTCCAGCAGGCGGCTGGCCACCCGGGCCGAGGCCTTGGGGTTGAGCGCCGCCAGGCGGGCCCGCATCTCGGGGTCCAGCATGAAGGTCTCGGTGATGCGGCGGTAAACCCAGGGCTGCACCTCGCCGGTGGTGGCCGACCAGCCGAGCGTGTTGGTGACCTGCGCCTCGATGTTGCGCACGCCCTCGTGGCCATGCTCCAGCATGCTCTCGTACCAACGCGGGTTCAGCATGCGGGTGCGGGTCTCCAGTGCCACCTGCTCACCCAGGCTGCGCACCGTGCCGCTGCCTTGCGTCTGGTCGCCGATGTAGACCGGCTGCGCGTCGCCACGCGCCCGCTGCACCGCGCGGCCAATGCCGCCAAGCGTGTCAAAGTAGTGGTCGATGGTGGTCACCCCCAGCTCGACCGAGTCCAGGTTCTGGTAGGCCAGATCCACCTTGGAGAGGACAGCCTGCAAGAGCTCCGCCTGCTTCACCGGCCGGCCGGAGCGGCCGTAGGCGAAGCATTTGCGCTGCTCGTAGGCATCGGCCAGCTCGTCTTCCTCGTCCCAGCAGCCGGCGTCCAGGATCTGGTTCACGTTGGCGCCGTAGGCTCCCTCGGCATTGGAGAAGACGCGCAGCGCGGCGGTTTCCAGATCGCAACCCTTCTCGGCCTGGTAGGCCAGCGCGTGGGCGCGGACCGGGTTCAACTCCACCGGCTCGCCCTCGGCGGCGGCGGCCAGGTAGGCAGCCTCGGCCAAGAGCTTGGTCTGCAGCGGCAGGAGATCGCGGAAGATGCCGGAGAGGGTGATCATCACGTCCACCCGGGCGCGGCCCAACTCCTCCAGCGGGATCAAAGTGGCCCCGCTGAGGCGGCCATAGCTGTCGCAACGCGGCCGCGCACCCATCAGCGCCAGCGCCTGCGCGACCGAGGTGCCTTCGCTCTTCAAGGTGTCAGTCCCCCAGAGCACCAGTGCGACGGAGCGCGGCAGCGGATTGCCGTCGGCCAGGTGGCGGTCTAGCAGACGCTGCGCCTGGGCCGTACCCTCCTTCATTGCGAAGCTGCTGGGGATGCGGAAGGGGTCGAAGCCGTGCAGGTTGCGTCCGGTCGGCAGCATCTCCGGCGTGCGCAGCAGGTCGCCGCCAGGTGCTGGCCGGATGAAGCGGCCGTCCAGCGCGCGCAGGATCGCCGGGATCTCGCTGGCGGTGGCCAGATGTTCATTGCGGGTGGCCAGGTCGCGGTAGAGGGCCAGGCCTTCGGCGTCGCCGGCGCGGCCGGCCTCGGCCAGCACAGCGGCGGGATTCTGGCCCTCGGCCAGGGAACGCATGGCGCTCTCCGGCGGGCGGTGACCCTCGGCGGCCTCGGCCATCAGGCCCAAGAGCTCCACACGCTCCTCCAGGCTGCGCGTCTTGCCGACGATGTGCAGGCCCTGCGGGATGAGGGTTGCTTCCAGCTCCGCCAGGGCGGTCTGCAGCTTGGCGATCTCGGCCTCGGCCGTCTCGCCCCATTGCGGCTCTGCTTTGGCGAGGTCCAGTGCAGCGGCTTCGGCCTGGATCAGCTCTTCCAGGGCCGGACGCTCGCCGGCTTGTGCCGGCGGCAGGCCGCGCCAGCGCTGCAGGCTGGCCTTGAGGTCGGCGAGGCCGCGGTAGAGGCCGGCGGCAGACATCGGCGGGGTCAGATGGCTGACCAGGGTTGCAGCCGCGCGGCGCTTGGCCAGGAGCCCTTCTGAGGGGTTGTTGGCGGCATAGAGGTTGATGTTGGGCAGATCGCCGATCAGGCGGTCGGGCCAGCAGGCAGCGCTCATGCCGACCTGCTTGCCGGGCATGAACTCTAGCGCGCCGTGGGTGCCGAAGTGCAGCACGGCCTGGGCGCCGAAGTCTTCCCGCAGATAGCGGTAGAAGGCGGAGAAAGCGTGGGTCGGCGCGAAGTCCCGCTCGAAGAGCAGGCGCATGGGGTCGCCTTCCGTGCCGAAGCCGGGCTGCAGGGCGACGAAGAGCTTGCCGAAGCGCGCGCCCATGACGAAGAGGTTGGCGCCGTCGCTCAGCTGGCGGCCAGGCGCCGGGCCCCAGGTCTTCTCGATCTCCGCCAGATAGGGCTCGCGGCGGATGTGGTCCTCGACCGAGATCAGGGCCTCGACGTTGGCGTCGCTGCCGTAGCGCTCGGCATTGCCGCCCAGCAGGGTTTGGCGCAGCTCCTCGACCGAGGCCGGCAGGGCCACGTCGTAGCCCTCGTCCTTCAAGGCACCCAT
Source organism: Pseudomonadota bacterium (assembly GCA_039819325.1). Lineage (GTDB taxonomy): Bacteria > Pseudomonadota > Alphaproteobacteria > Kiloniellales > JACOMY01 > JACOMY01. Next base: position 13,276 of record JBCBSF010000114.1, read on the forward strand.
GGTGTTGAAGAGCGATTCGAAGACCGAGAGATAGGCCGCGGTTCCGGCAGCGCCCGCGTTGGGCGGGAAGTTGAAGAGGACCGCAGCCAGCTTGCGCTCAGCCTTGGGCGTCTTGCGCAGCGCCACCTGGCGGGCGACCCGCTTGGCCAAGAGCCGCGCGCGCTCAGGGTCGGCGCGCATCTGGCGCGGCGCCTTGCTGGCCTCGCTGGCGTTGCGGCCGCCGTAGATCAGCGGGCCGGTGGCACCGTCCAGCTCCGGGATCGCCACCATCATGGTGCTCTCGACCGGGGTCAGCCCCTCGGCAGAGGCCTGCCACTGATCCAGCGACTGGAACTCTAGCGCGTGGGCGGCGATGTAGGGCACGTCCAGGGCGGCCAGGGTTTCCTCTGCGGCCTGGGTATCGTTGTAGGCCGGGCCGCCGACCAGCGAGAAGCCGGTGAGCGACACCAAGGCATCGATGCGGCTCTGGCCGTTCTTCATGAAGAACTTCTCGACCGCCGGGCGCGCGTCTAGGCCGGAGGCGAAGGCCGGGACGACCTCCAGTCCCTCGTCTTCCAAGGCGGCGATGACGCCGTCGTAGTGCGCGGCATCACCGGCCAGCGCGTAGGCGCGCATGGTCAGCAAGCCGACCCGACCCTTGGCATGACTGCGCCGCGGCAGCGCCTTCAGGTCTTCGACGATGCGCTCGGAGAGTGCGGGGTGGTAGAGACCGACATCCGGATAGACGCGCGGCGGCTCGACGCTGCTCTTGCCCTCAGCCTTGCCGGCGTAGCGCTCGACCAGGAAGCGCAGCATGTTCACGACGTTGGCG
>JBCBSF010000115.1:0-13935 GCA_039819325.1 Pseudomonadota bacterium
GCGGGCCGTTAGCACCGAGCCTGGGGCCCGCCCTTCGACGGACGCTCGCTAACGCTCGCTGCTCAGGACGAGGTCTACGCGGGTGGATGGGCATTTCACCAACCTGATCATACCATAAGTAGCAAAGACAATCCTACCGCACATAGTTGCGATTTAGTCTCAATTTGACATGAAATCTTCTGCACTTCGGTCGGAAAGACGCAACGGATCGCCGGGCAGATCGATCCCTTGGCAGGGCTGATCGCGCCGCTGCCGTCCCTTTTTGCATCCCGCTTTCCGGCTGACAGGAGATTTCCGTCATGGCACCGCTCGACACCACCGATACGCCTGCGACCCAGATCGTTCGCATCACACCGCCAGATCTGATTGAGATCTCTGCGATCCAGGGGGCTGGCCACGTCTCCCCCTTCGTCGGGCAAGTGGTTAAGACCAGCGGCATCGTGACCGCCGTCGACTTCAACGGCTACTACCTGCAAAGCCCGACAGGCGATGGAAACGACGCCACCTCCGACGCCATCTTCGTGCGCACCGGCACCGGCTCCTCTTCCCCGGTCGCGGTCGGCGATCTGGTGGAGATCGAAGGCGAGGTGCAGGAGTCCATCCCGGGCGGTGCTGGCACCGGCAACCTCTCCACCACCCGGATCGAGACGCCGGACGCCACTGTCATCTCCAGCGGCAATCCCCTGCCTGAGGCCCAGGTGATCGGCCAATCCGGCCGCGTACCGCCGGACAGCACGGTCATCTCCGACGATGAGCTGCCGGTGAACCTGCAGACCGATCCTGGGACCTTCAATCCCGACACCGACGGCATCGACTTCTTCGAGAGCTTGGAGGCCATGCGGGTCACGGTCGAAGACCCGGTCGCCATCTCGTCCACCAACCGCTTCGACGAGACCTGGGTCGTCGCCAACAACGGTGAAGACGTGTCCGGCCGGAGCAACGGTCTGAACGACCGCGGCGGCCTGAACCTCAACGCCGATGCGGATGGCTTTGGCGATCTCAACCCGGAACGTGTTCAGATCCAGTACGATTCCTTCTTCGATCTGCTGCCGCCCGGCTTCGTCGCGCCCGAGATCACCATGGGCGACGACCTCTCCAACGTCACCGGCGTGGTCAGCTATGCCTTCGGCAACTTCGAGATCCTGGTGACCGAGAGCTTTGAGGTCGAAACGCCCAGCAGCAACCAGCGCGAAGTCACCGAGATCAGCGGCGACGACAACGAGCTGACGATCGCCAGCTACAACATCTTCAACGTGACGGCCAATCCGGACGACGGCGATGCCGATCAGATCGCCCAACTGGCCCAGCAGATCGTCGACAACCTGGGCTCCCCCGACATCATCGCGCTGCAAGAGGTGCAGGATGACAGCGGTGTCACCAACGACGGCACCTTGAGCGCAGAGAACACCCTAGAGGCCATCGTCGCCGCCATCGAGGCTGCCGGCGGTCCCACCTACAGCTTCACCAGCGCCATCGTGGACGAGGACGGAGAGACCGGAGGCGTGCCCGGCGGCAACATCCGCAACGCCTTCCTCTACAACGAAGACCGGGTCGATGTGACCGCGATCACCACCTTGGAAGAAGCAGAGCTGACGGCACTGGGCGTCGATAACCCTGAGACCTTCGACGGCACGCGCGATCCGCTGCTGGGCCAGTTCACTTTCAATGGCGTCGATGTCTTCCTGGTCAACAATCACTTCACCTCCCGCTTCGGCTCTACCCCCATCTTCGGCGGGCCGCAGCCCTTCGTGCAGGCTGGCGAGGCGGAGCGGGAAGCCGAGGCGCTGGCGATCAACCAGGTGGTCGACGCCCTGCAGGCTCAGAATGGCGAGGCGCGCATCGTCGTCCTGGGCGACCTGAACACCTTCGAGTTCACCGATGAGCTGGCGGAAGATCTGACCGGCCAGGGCAGCGAGCAGGTCTTGACCAACCTCCTGGGCCTGCTGGAGCAGGACGAGGCCTACTCCTTCGTCTTCCAGGGCAACAGCCAGATGCTTGACCATATCTTCGTCAACGATCTGGCCCGCATCGGTGCAGAGTTCGACATCGTCCATGTCAACACCGACTTCCCCGAGTCCGAGGCGGCGTCGGATCACGAGCCGCTGCTCGCCAGCCTGCAGATCGAGCCCGATGCCGAGTTCCTGGTCGGCGATCCGGGTAGCGATATCGTGGTTGGCGGCTCGGCCGGAGACCTCTTGATCCTGCGCGACGGCGACGACCTGGGCGCCGGCGGCGACGGTGATGACGAGATCTACGGCGGAGGCGGCAGCGATAGCATCTTCGGCGGTGACGGCGAAGACAGCCTCTTCGGCGGACTGGCGGATGACCTGGCGGCCGGCGGGCGCGGCATCGATTGGGTAGAAGGGCTGCGCGGCAGCGATGTGCTGATCGGCGATCTTGGGAACGACAGCCTTTTCGGCGGTCTGAACCAGGATTTCCTGCAAGGGGACGAGGGCGCCGACTGGCTGGACGGGGGCCTCGGCAACGACACGGCCGACGGCGGTCGGGGCGAGGACTGGCTCTTCGGCCGCGGCGGGGACGACAGCCTCTTCGGGCGCGGCGGCAACGACGTGCTGGAAGGTGGTCGCGACGATGACATGCTGGACGGTGGTCTGCGCGACGACACGCTCTTCGGCGGCAGCGGCGACGATGCGCTGCAGGGTGGCCGCGGTGACGACAGTCTCTACGGCGGTCTGGACCGGGACGCGCTCTACGGCGGCATCGGGGCCGATAGCGTCTTCGGTGGCGGCGGCGACGACAGCATCGAGGGTGGCAATGGCCAGGACATCCTGGCGGGCGGCACCGGCGATGACGTCTTGAGCGGCGGCAGTGGCCTGGACCGTTTCGTCTTCACCGGTGACTTCGGCGACGACACCATCACTGACTTCGATGCCAACGAAGACCAGATCCAGGTGCTGAGTGCTGCCACTCAGAACCTGCAGGTGAGCGAGACCTCCGACGGGGTCGTGCTAAGCGTCGCCACGGCAGGCGCCAACGGCAGCGTCACCCTGCAAGGTCTCACCAGCGGCAGCATGATCGATTTCGTCTAGCCGCCCGGGTGACCGGATGCCCGTCCAAAGGCCTCAGGCCTTTGAACGGGCACTGGAACAGGCTGAACCGATGCCCTCTCGATGATCGACGGCAGACCCTCTGGCTTCTCCGGTATTATATTAAGATAGGCTTGGCTTATAGTTGCGGTACCAAGTGTCCATCACCTCTTTGAGAAGTGAATAGGACGCAATCCTGACACAGAACCTTTCGCGTCCCGTCACATCACTGTAACGCTCATCCGTCACTTCCAACGCTCCAACACGCGCTCGGGGGGCTGGTCGCGTAAGTTTGCGCGCTGTCACCTCAGTGCTCGCCCATGTCTTGTCGGCATCACCAGGAAGGACGTCATCTCCATGTTCACCCTTCAAATTCTGCACGCCTCCGATTTGGAAGGCGGCGTTGGCGCCATCGAAAACGCGCCGAATTTCGCCGCCATCGTCGATGCTCTGGAGCAAGAGGCCGCCGCAGACGGCGTTGCGTCCATCCTGCTTTCCGCCGGCGACAATTTCATCCCGGGCCCCTTCTTCAACGCCGGCGGCGACTTCAGCCTGTCGGTGACCTATGAGGGCTTCTACAACGAGTTTTTCGAGCTGATCGACACCTCGGTCCTGACCGATGCGATGGACACCAACGGTGACGGCTTCTTCGACAACGACGAGATCCAGGCCGCCATCGATGCCGGCCTGGTGACCTTCGACCAGGTCTACACCACCGACGTGAACGGTGACGGTTTCAAGGACTATTTCGAAGAGATCGATACCAACGAGGGCCGGATCGACGTTGCCATCATGAACGCCCTGGGAATCGACGCCTCGGCCGTCGGCAACCACGAGTTCGATGCAGGCTCCGATGCCTTCGAGAACATCATCAATTACGACAGTGAAGAGGGCAATGGCCTCTCCACCGGCCGCTATGGCAACGTCAACTACCTGCAGGAAGTCGACACCCCAGGCGTCCAGTTCCCCTACCTCTCTGCCAACCTGGACTTCAGCAACGACTTCGATGTCGGGGCGCTCTTCACCGACACCATCACCGATGCGACCGACTTCCAGTCGGACCTCTTGAGCGCGCGTGACAACCCCGCCGACCCGGCGCAGACCGCCAGCGATTCCAACGATCCGAAGATCGCGCCGGCGACCATCGTCGATGCCGACGGCGAGCAGATCGGCGTCGTCGGTGCCACCACGCAGGTCATCGAGTCCATCTCCTCCACCGGCAACGTCACCGACGCGACCGGCGGTGCCAACGACATGGCGGCGCTGGCCGCCGTGCTGCAGCCGGTGATCGACGATCTGATCGCCCAGGGCATCGACAAGATCATCATCGTCAGCCACCTGCAGCAGATCGCTCTGGAGACTGAACTGGCGGGCCTGCTGAACGGCGTTGACGTGATCATCGCCGGCGGCTCCGACACCCTGCTGGCCGACAGCCAGGACCGTTTGCGCAGCGGCGACACCGCCGACGCCGACTACCCGATTGAGGTCACCAACGCCGACGGCGACCCGGCCCTCATCGTCTCCACCGAGGGTGAGTACTCCTACGTCGGCCGCCTGGTCGTGACCTTCGACGATAATGGCGTGGTGATCCCCGGCTCGATCGACGAGAACGAGTCCGGCGCCTTTGCCACCGACGCCCAGGGCGTGCGCGATGTCACCGGCGAGACCTCGGTCGCCGCCGCCATCGCCGGCTCTGAGAAGGCCACGGACGTGCAAAACCTGGCCAACGCCGTGACCGACATCGTCACCGCGCTGGACGCCGATATCGCCGGCGAGAGTGAGGTCTTCCTGAACGGCGAGCGGCAGGATGTCCGCACGCAAGAGACCAACATGGGCAACCTGACCGCCGATGCCAATCTGGTGGCGGCCAAGGCTGTCGATGACGAGGTCCTGGTCTCCTTCAAGAACGGCGGCGGCATCCGCGCACCGATCGGCAGCATCGTCGACCAGGGTGATGGCACTGCCGAGCGCGGTCCGACCGCGGCCAACCCGGTCTCCGGCAAGCAGGAAGGCGAGATCAGCGAGCTGGACATCGACAACGCCCTGCGTTTCGACAACGGCTTGGTCATCGTCGAGCTGTCTCCGGAAGAGCTGAAGATCATCCTGGAGCACGCCGTGGCCGGCACCGCGCCGGGCGCCACGCCCGGCCAGTTTGCCCAGGTCGGCGGCCTGCACTTCTCCTTCGATCCGGACGGCACCGCGCAGGAGCTGGGTCCCAACGGCACCGTGGTGACCGAAGGCACCCGTATCCAAGACGTCTCTCTGGTCGATGAGAACGGCGTACCGACGCAGCTGATCATCGACGATGGCATGGTCACCAGCGACGCGCCGGCCTCCATCAAGGTCGTGACCCTGGACTTCCTGGCCGGTGGCGGCGACGGCTATCCCTTCGAGGCCTTCTCCGCCATCACCGATCTGGGCATCGGCGAGCAGCAGGCCCTCTCGGACTTCCTGACCGCCAACCATGGCCAAGGCGGCGACACCCCCTTCGCGGTCGAGGACACCGACCCTGGCCTGGACGGCCGCATCCAGAACCTGGACGAGCGTGGCGGGACCGTGGACGCCCCCATCGCCACCCAGGGAATCCTCTTCGAAGAGCTGGTCTCCTTCGTCGGTGAGGGCGGTGAAGGCGCTTCTGAGGTGGTCGCGCACGAGGACGGCCTGCTCTACGTCACCAACGGCGAGATGGAGCGGATCGACATCTTCGACATCGCCGCCGAGACCCAGGTTGGCAGCATTCCCTTGGGCGGCCTGCCGGGCTTCGACGGCCTGCAGTCGGTGGCGGTGAAGGACGGCGTGGTCGCCGCTGCCATCTCCCGCGAGGCAGAGGAGGAGACGATCTTCGGCGAGACCCGCAGCATCGCTCAGCCGGGCTTCATCGCCTTTTTCGATGCCGATACCTTGGACCTGCTCTCCACCATCGACGTCGGCAACCTGCCCGACCAGATCGTCTTTTCCGAGGACGGCAACACCCTGCTGGTCGCCGGCGAAGGCGAAAAGAACGCCGACAGCGATCACGACAACGATCCGCTGGGCACGGTCGGCATCATCGATGTCACCGACCCTCAGAACCCCTCTGCCCAGATCCTGAACTTCGCCAACCTGGACGGGCTGGAAGAGGAGGCCCGCGACGCCGGTATCCGCTTGCTGGAGGGTGCCTCCATCAGCGAGGACCTGGAGCCGGAGTACATCGCCATCTCCCCCGATGGCACCACGGCCTTCGTCGCCCTGCAGGAGAACAATGCGATCGCCAAGATCGACCTGCAGACCAACACGGTGGTCGATGTCTTCGGCCTGGGTACGGTGGACTTCTCCAACGAGAGCAAGCTGGATCCGCTAGACAACGGCGTCATCGACATCCGCAACGTCGACAACCTGGTCGGCTTGCGCATGCCCGACTCCATCGCCAGCTTCGAGGTCGATGGCCAGACCTATGTGATCACTGCCAACGAGGGCGACAGCCGCGATGATGACGAAGACCGGGTCGGCGACCTGGCCGAGGACGGCGCCCTCGATCCGGCGCTGCTGGCCGATCTCAAGGCCCAGGGTCTGGTCGATGACGATCCCGACAGCGACATCGGCATAGAGCGGCTGGAGGTCTCCACCGTTGACGGTGACACCGACGGCGATGGCGACATCGACGTGATCCACACCTTCTCCTCGCGCTCCTTCTCCATCTTCGACTCGAACGGCAACCTGATCTTCGACTCCGGCTCCCAGTTCGAGGAGATCGTTGCGGAGCTGGCGCCGGGCCGTTTCAACGACGACGATGGCGACACCGACGAGGATCGCTCGGACGCCAAGGGTCCAGAGCCCGAGGCCATCACGGTGGGTGAGATCGACGACAAGCTCTATGCTTTCATCGGGCTGGAGCGTGACAGCGGGATCATGATCTACGACATCACGGATCCGGCCAACGCCTTCTTCGTGAACTACATCCCGCCGATCTTCCCCGACGACGCCCAGGGCAGCGAGGTCGCTCGTCAGAGCCCGGAGATCGTGGCCTTCATCGAGCCTTCCGACAGCACCACCGGCAACGCGCAGATCGCTGTTTCCTACGAGGTCTCTGGCACCACGGTGGTCTTCGATCTGGTCGAAGGCCCCAACAACGGCGAAGACCTGGTGGGCACCAACGGCGACGACCTGCTCGTCGGCGGTGATCTCAACGACAACATTAAGGGTCTGGACGGCGACGACCGGCTCTTGGGCCGGGCTGGGGATGACGAGCTAATCGGTGGCCGCGGTGACGACTTCATCTTCGGCAACGAAGGTGACGACGAGATCTACGGCGGCCGTGGAGACGACGAGGTCCTTGGCGGTCTCGGCGACGATGAGATCTACGGCCTGCGCGGCGATGACTCCCTCGACGGTCACCGCGGTGACGACGAAATCTACGGTGGGATCGGCAACGACACCATCGAAGGCGGCTTCGGCGAGGACTTTATTGAAGGCGACCAGGGGACCGACACGATCTTCGGTGACCAGGGTAAGGATGCCATCGACGGCGGTAACGGTGACGACTTCATTGACGGCGGCAAAGGCTTCGATGCCCTTGTCGGACGCAATGGCGACGACATCATTCTCGGTGCTCGCGGCGATGACGCCATCGCCGGCGGTAGTGGCAATGACTTCCTCTACGGCGGCATCGGCGAAGACGTCATGCGCGGCAATGCCGGTGACGACTTCATCCGCGGCGGCCGACAGGACGACGAGATCCTTGGCGACAACGGTGACGACAGCGTCTTCGGCGGCCTTGCCAACGACATCATCCTCGGCGGCCGTGGTGAGGATGCCCTCTTCGGCGACGACGGTCGGGACCTGATGATCGGCGAAGCCGGCGACGATACGCTGCGGGGTGGAAACGGCAGGGATGTCTTCCTGTTCGACGGCGACTTCGGCGATGACACCATCACCGATGCCAACGAGGCTTCTGACACCATCGAGATCATCGGGGCGACCGCCGGTGCCATCATGGCCATGCAGGACGGCGACGATGTGGTCATCACCGTTGATGCTGCCCAGACCAAGGGCAGCATCCGCGTGGAAGACTTCGAGCTGGATGATCTGGCCGACCTGATGATGTAAGCGCCCAAGCGGCTCACCTCATCGACGGGCGCCGGAGGCCTCCTCCGGCGCCCGTTTTCCTTTTTTGGGCCTTTCTAGAACAGCAAGGTCCTAACTTGAAACGATCCTCTCCCCGAGCAGTGACCTCATCCTGAGCAGCGAGCGCAAGCGAGCGTCCGTCGAAGGATCTGCGGCCAGCACCGAGCATGGGGCAGATCCTTCGACGGACGCGGGCTTTGCCCGCTGCTCAGGATGAGGTCTTACGTGGGTGGTTCAAGAGGGATCAACGTTATCTAATCGAGATCAAAGCCAGACCCCTTGCATTCCTCAATAAAACTATTAAACTAATTTTATCGAAATATGGAGTGCCTGTCATGGAATGGGAAACGGCTGCCCAGGGCTTCGCGGCCATGGGCTCTGAGGCGCGCTTGCAGGTCATCAAGACCCTGGTTCGCGCCGGGCCTGAGGGCTTGAGCGTTAGTGAGATCCAGGAGCGTAGTGGGATCGCGCCCTCGACCCTGGCGCATCATCTAAAGTTCCTGACCGCCGCCGGGCTGGTGGAGCAGGAGCGCAGCGGACGCAGCACCATCAACCGTGCTGCCTTCGACCGCCTGCACGCGCTCGCAGACTTCATCACCGTCGAATGCTGTGCCGACACGCGGCGCCTGGCGGCCAACCATGGCTGAGATCGTCACCAACGCCTGCTGCGACAGCCGTCCGAGCCTCAGCCAGCGCCTGGCGTCGCTGCGCTCGCCGTGGACCTTTGTGGTGCTGCTGCCGCTGCTGGTCGCCCTGCTGGACCCGCTGCAGGCCCAACCGGTCGTCTTCTTCGCTGCCGAGGCGCTGCTGGGCACCCTGCCCTTCATCACCTTCGCGGTGCTGATGATCGCCTACCTGAAGGCAGCAGGCGCCGAGGCCTCCATCGCCCGGGCTTTTCAGGGGCATGAGACCCGCATGATCCTGCTGGCTGCCGTCTTCGGCGGCCTGGCTCCCTTTTGCTCTTGCGAGGTCATCCCTTTCATCGCCGGTCTCTTGGCGCTGGGCGCACCTCTATCGGCGGTGATGGCCTTCTGGCTGGCCTCGCCGCTGATCGACCCGCCGACCTTGCTGATCACCGCAGCAGCGCTCGGCTGGGACTTCGCTATCGCCAAGGCGGTCTCGGCGGTTGCTCTGGGCGTCTTCGGCGGCTTCGTCATCTTGCTGGCCCAGCGGCACGGCCTCTTCGCCGAACCGCTGCGGCCGCGCAGCAGCGGCGGCTGTGGCGGCTGCGGTCCCTCGCCCTTCTCCGGCACGCCTGTCTGGGCCTTCTGGCGGGAGAGAGAGCGGCGGGAGCGTTTCGGGCAGGAGGGCAAAGCCAACGCCCTCTTCCTCCTGAAGTGGCTGTCGCTGGCCTATGTGCTGGAGGCGTTGCTGGTGACCTACGTGCCTGCCGACCTGATCGCGCAAGCCGTCGGCGGTAGTGGCATCGGACCGATCCTGGTCTCGGCTCTGGTCGGTATGCCGGCCTACCTCAACAGCTACGTCGCCCCGCCGCTCTTGGCCGGACTGATGGAGCAAGGCATGACCGCCGGCGCCGCCTTGGCCTTCATGGTCTCCGGCGCAGTCAGTTCCATCCCGGCCATGCTAGCCGTCTGGTCCCTGGTCCGCCGTCCGGTTTTCGCCAGCTACTTAGGCCTGGGCTTCGTCGGCGCGCTGCTGTCGGGGGTGATCTTCCAGCTGCTCTACTGACGGACCCTAAGACACCGCTCATCCCGAAAGAGGCCCCTTGCGCAGACGCGCTTGGGGCCTTGTGCCAATGGGGCTCAGACTGTTGGTGTTGTTGAGACGAAAGCGCGGGCGTTTGGCTGGGGGACCTGGATTCGAACCAGGGCTGCTCGGGTCAGAGCCGAGAGTTCTACCGCTAAACTATCCCCCAAGGGCCAAAGGGGCGCCCATAGCCCCCCAGTGCGGAGCAGCGCGTATAGCTGGATCATCGGCGCTTTTCAACTGCCCTTTTTCGGTCACGTCCCCTGCGGAAAAGGTTCCAATCGGGACAAGGTGTCGCCTGCTTGCTTGGCGTTGGCACTGTCAGCCTGCTAGGTTTTCGCTGCGCTGGGGCAATGACCGCCTTTCACGGTCTGCCACAGCGGCTGATGGTGAGGTGAATGGACCAGGTACGGCAGGCAAGCGAAGACCGACGCCGCTCCCGACAGCGGGGCGGTGGCGGGGTATTCGCAGCGCTGGATCTGGGCACCAACAACTGCCGCCTGCTGATCGCCCGCCCGTCTCGCGGCGGCTTCCAGGTGATCGACGCCTTCTCGCGCATCGTCCGCCTGGGCGAGGGGCTTAGCAGCAGTGGTGCCTTGTCGGAGGCCGCGATCGAGCGAGCGCTGGAGGCCTTGATGGTCTGCGCGGCCAAGCTGCGCCGGCGCCGGGTCACCAGGCTGCGCGCCATCGCGACAGAGGCCTGCCGGCAAGCCAGCAACGGCTCTGCCTTCCTAGAAGAGGTCTACCGCGTCACCGGCATCCGGCTGGAGATCATCAGTGCAGAGGAAGAGGCAGCATTGACCTTGACCGGCTGCGCGCCGCTCTTCGATCATCGCCGCCGGCATGCGCTGGTCTTCGATATCGGCGGCGGCTCTACGGAGGTCAGCCACTTGCATGTGCTGCCCGACGGCAGCTCTTGCCGGCTGGCACCCCAGGCCTTCGCCTCCCTGCCCTTCGGCGTGGTGACCCTGGTGGAGCGCTATGGCGCCGAGGCCGGAACGCGGGCTGGCTTCGAGGCCATTGTCGATGAGGTCGCCGATGCGCTGGACCAGTCCTTCGGCGCGGCCGCCTTGGCCGCCGAGATCGCTGATGGCCAGGTGCAGATGCTGGGCTCCTCTGGCACCGTCACCACCTTGACCGGCATGCACCTGCGTCTGCCGCGCTATGACCGGCGCCGGGTGGACGGGGCGACCTTGACCCGCCCGGCCATCGACCGGCTGTTGGAAGAGATCCTGGAGATGAGCCCAGGCCAGCGCGCCGGGAACCCCTGCATCGGCCCGCAGCGGGCGGAGTTCGTGGTCAGCGGCTGTGCGATCCTGGCAGCCCTCTGCCAGCGCTTTCCGGTGCCGCGGCTGCGCGTTGCCGACCGCGGCGTGCGCGAGGGCATCCTCTTGAGCCTGATGCGCCAGCCGGGTATGCCGCTGCCCATCGACGTGGCGGAGATGACCTCTGCCTAGGGACAAGGCGCGCATGTCATGAGTAGGGGGAGAGGCCGCGGGAGCAGTGGCGGACGGCTATCGCGGCGCGGCCTGAGCCAGCGGGTGCACACGGCCCGCCAGCGCTCGCACGGCTCGACGCTCTGGCTGCAGCGCCAGCTGAACGATCCCTACGTCGCCGAGGCGCAGAAGCGCGGCTACCGCTCCCGCGCCGCCTTCAAGCTCCTACAGTTGCACGAGCGCTTCGATCTGATCACCCCCTCCTCCCGCATCGTCGACTTAGGCTGCGCACCCGGCGGCTGGCTGCAGGTGGCCGCCGAGATCTTAGGCCCGCAGGGCAAGCTGGTCGGTATCGACCTGCTGCCGGTGGATGAGGTCGGGAAGGCCACCATCCTGGAAGGCGATTTTCTGGACGACGACGCACCGCAGCGCCTGCGCGAGGCCTTGGGCGGGCCGGCGGACCTAGTGCTCTCCGACATGGCGGCCAACACCACGGGCCACCGCCAGACCGACCACCTGCGCACCATGGCGCTGGCCGAGAGCGCGGCCCACTTCGCCATGGAGATCCTGGCACCCGGCGGGCACTTCGTCTCCAAGGTGCTGCAGGGCGGCACCGAAGCCGGCCTCTTGAACGAGCTGAAGCAGGCTTTCGAGACCGTGCGCCATGCCAAGCCGCCGGCCAGCCGCAAGGGCTCCACCGAGATCTACCTGGTGGCACGCGGCTTCCGAGGTGGGGACGAAGACTAAGTTGGGTTTGGCGGTACCCGCCCACACCCCCTCCCGGCCACCCACGCGAGTAGCCTGGAATGGGTGGCCAGGAGGGGGTGTGGGCCGGTACCGCGCAATGAGCTTGCTCATCGCCTCAATGAACAGGGCTCAAGGATTAGCTTACCTGCGGGCCTCGCATGGCTCGCGTGCTTGTGGGTTTCACGGGGCTGCTGTATCACAACGTGCCATCCTCCTTAAGGCCCCAAGGGGCAGCGCGCAGGAGCCCGTGGCATGGACATTCGTGACGCCCTGACCTTCGACGACGTTCTGCTGGAACCCGGGCGCTCGAACGTGCTGCCCGCCGACGCCAATGTGGCCACCCGGGTTACTCGCGACATCGCCATCAACATCCCGCTGATCTCCGCTGCCATGGACACGGTGACCGAGGCAGAGCTGGCCATCGCGCTGGCGCAAGCCGGCGGCATCGGGGTGATCCACAAGAACCTCGACATCGACGCGCAGGCCGACGAGGTCCGCAAGGTCAAGAAGTTCGAGTCCGGCATGGTGGTGAACCCGGTCACCATCCACCCCGACCAGACCCTGGCCGATGCGCTGGGCCTGATGGACCGCCACCGTATCTCAGGCATCCCCGTGGTGGAGCGCGGCAGCGGCAAGCTGGTCGGCATTCTGACCAATCGCGACGTCCGCTTCGCCGAGGATCAGCGCCAGCCAGTGGCCGAACTTATGACCAAGGAGAACCTGGTCACCGTCGCCGATGGCGCCGCGCGAGAAGAGGCCAAGCGCCTTCTTCACCAACACCGCATCGAGAAACTCTTGGTGGTGGACGAGGCCTACCGCTGCATTGGCCTCATCACCGTGAAGGACATCGAGAAGGCCCGCGCCCACCCGGACTCCTGCAAGGACGAGCACGGCCGCCTGCGCGCAGCCGCCGCCACCGGTGTCGGGCCCGACGGTCAGGCCCGTGCCGAGGCTCTGATCGACGCCGGCGTCGACGTGATTGTGGTGGATACCGCACACGGCCATTCCGACGGTGTTCTTAAGGCCGTGAGCGCAGTGAAGCGGCTGTCGAACCGGGTGCAGGTCATCGGCGGCAATGTCGCCACCACTGCCGGCGCCCAGGCGCTGATCGATGCCGGCGCGGACGGGGTGAAGGTCGGCATCGGCCCAGGCACCATTTGCACCACCCGCATGGTGGCCGGCGTTGGCGTCCCACAGCTGACCGCCCTGATGGACGCCGTCGAGGCCTGCCGCGCCGCCGGTGTCCCAGCGATCGCCGACGGCGGCATCAAGTATTCCGGCGACATCGCCAAGGCTATCGCCGTGGGGGCTGAGAGCTGCATGATCGGCTCCCTCTTCGCCGGCACCGACGAGAGCCCAGGCGAGGTCTTCCTCTACCAAGGCCGTTCCTACAAGTCCTACCGCGGTATGGGCTCCATCGGCGCCATGGCCCGCGGCTCCGCCGACCGCTACTTCCAGGCCGAGGTCGGCGACAAGCTGAAACTAGTGCCTGAGGGCATCGAAGGGCGCGTACCCTACAAGGGCCCGGTCGCCAACATCCTGCACCAGCTGGTTGGAGGCCTGAAGGCAGCCATGGGCTACACCGGCAGCGCCACCATCGCCGACCTACAAGCCAACGCGCGCCTCTTGAAGATCACCGGCGCGGGCCTGCGCGAAAGCCACGTCCACGACGTCTCCATCACCCGCGAGGCCCCCAACTACCGCGGCAACCACTGAGGTAGGTTTGCGGCGATGAGCTTTGCTCATCGCTCCGGCACCAGCCCGCTCCCCCGCCCGGCCACCCAGTCCAGGATACTCTCGTTGGGTGGCCGGGCGGGGGAGCGGGCCGGTGCCGGACGGTCACGTAAGTGACCGAGAACCATGCATGCGCTAGGATGGCGTTCCCGAACGCCATC
>JBCBSF010000116.1:0-13852 GCA_039819325.1 Pseudomonadota bacterium
GCAAGCTCAGGAGAGGAATGGCTCTTGGCAAAGACTGTTCACACCAAGACTCATCACGCTCTAGAACCGCGGCCGTCGGCGCAGGGGTTCGGCGTCCAGCAGGTGGCCGGCGCTGGTGGCCTTGGTGCGCAGGTAGTTCTCGTTGTGCTCGTTCACCTCGCCGATCAGGGCTTGGCGGCCGGTCACCGCGATGCCGGCGGCGGTGAGGGCTTGGATCTTGTCGGGGTTGTTGGTCATCATGGTGACCTTGTCGACATCCAGGAGCGTCAGCATGCGGGCTGCCAGCGCGTAGTTGCGCTCGTCGGCCTCGTAGCCCAGCAGCGCGTCGGACTCCAAGGTGTCGTAACCGTCGCTTTGCAGGTGATAGGCACGCATCTTGCTGCGCAAGCCGGTGCCGCGGCCCTCTTGATCCAGGTAGAGCAGGATCCCGCCGCCGGCTTCCATCATGGCCGCCACTGCATCGCGCAGCTGTTGGCCGCAATCGCACTTCAGGCTGCCGAAGAGGTCGCCAGTCAGACAGGCCGAGTGCAGGCGGAGCAGCCGGGGCTCTGCTGTGGCCGTCTGCTGGCCGACCAGCACGGCCACTTGGTCGCGCAGCCCCTCACCGCCGCGGAAGACCACGAATTCGACATCCGTCCCAGCCTCCAGCGGCACTGGTGCCCGCGCGGCGATGCGCAGATCGGCGAGACAGTGGCCGCTGTAGGCCTCCACGGCGGCCTGCGGGACCTGCAGCAGATCGGGCGGCAGTGCCTTGGCCTTCGGGGTGACCAGCAGTGCTGCGGGAAGCTGCTGGCTGAGCTTCACCAAGGTCACGGCGGCCTGATCCAGCGGCGTCGCAGGGCGGCTGGGCGGCAGCGCCACCGGTGCGCGCGCCGCGGTCAAGCGCTGGATCTCCTCCAAGCTGGCCGCGGTCACGGTGAAGCGTTGGGCCGTCTGGCTCTTCCGGCCGAGTGTGCGCAGGCGCGGTGCCGCCAGCACCAAGGTCAGGTCCGCACCGCTGGAGCGCAGGGCGTCCAGGTGTGCGCTGTCGCTGACTTCTGCCGCCATGACCAAGACGGCCGTTTCAGGGCCTCGCAGCAGGACCGGGCGGGCAGCGCGCAGTTCATTGACGGCGCGCTCGACTAAGAGCCGCTCTGGCCTACCCAGCACTGGGGTCCAGGGGGCCTGCGACTCACGGGGCAGTGGGGAATCATCCAAGGGCTGTTCTCGTCGTGCTGCTGTGCTAGCCATGCCAACCTCTCTGGGAATCCTCATGGGATGCGTGATGGCGCCGCTTTATCCTTGGACAGCCGACGCCTGGGCTGCGGTCTTGCAAGCGAGCGCGCCTGGCAAAGCCGAGACCGCGCCGCCCTCTACACCCAAAGACGGCGGCCTGGCTGCGCTCTATCACCCACTTATGATGGCGCGTGCCCAAGGCCGGCCGCTCTGCCTGGGGCAGCTGGGCCAGTCTCTGGACGGACGGATCGCGACGGAGAGCGGCCATTCGCACTACATCAACGGCCCTGCCGCGCTGACGCATCTGCATGCCTTGCGGGCGCTGGTGGATGCCGTGGTGGTGGGGGTCGGGACGGCGCTGGCCGACGACCCGCGCCTCACCGTGCGGCTGCTGGAGGGGCCAAGTCCGGCGCGCGTGGTGATCGATCCGCACGGCCGCCTGCCGGCCAGCGCGCGTTGCTGGCAGGACGACGGCTGCCGGCAGGTGCTGATCCATGCCGGCAGCGCGGTGGTGCCGCCGGGCGTAACCAGCCTGGTGGTGCCGCAGTATGCCGGGCAGTTTCATCCCCTGGACCTGGTGCGGGCCTTGCAGGATCTGGGCCTGAAGCGCCTGCTGATCGAAGGGGGGGCAGGCACGCTTTCGGCCTTTCTGCAGGCCGGCGCCTTGGATCGGCTGCATGTCTTGACAGGGCCTTTGATCATCGGCTCCGGCACGCCGGGTCTGACCTTGCCGGCTATCGACCGTTTGGATCAGGCGCTCAGGCCAGAGGTCAGCGTGCATCCCCTGCCCGGCGGCGATTGCCTCTTCGACTGCGCCTTTGTGAGCGGGACGCACGGGGCTTAGCCCTCCACCCAGGTGGCCAGGAGATCGCCGTGTCCGACGGTGACTCGCGCGGTTTCTGCCAGACGTGCCTCCCGCCAGGCGGTGCAGTCTCGTTCGGTCAAGAGACCCGTCTCGCTGGCGGCCGCGGCGAAGCCCTGTATCACCTCCGTCAGCAGTTGCGGCGTGCTCTGGTCGATGTGCCAAGAGCTGTCGGCGCGCGTGACCTCTGCGCCGGCGGCCTGCAGTGCCAAGGCCAAGAGGTCTTCCGCGCTGGGGCCAGCGGCAACACCGCCCAGGCCCTTGTCGCTGCGTTGATGGGCTGAGAAGGCGGCCTCGATCGCCTGGTCTAGCGGCAGCGGCGGCTCGGCGGAAAAGAGGCCGGAGAAGGTGAGGCTGGCGTAGAGCGGCAGGCGCCGCGCGGCCAAGAGCCCGGCAAGGCGGCCGATCCAGGCCGGACCGGCCAAGTCGAAGAGGGCAGAGGCGGCCACCAGGTCGGCGCCGGCAAGGCTCTCGACCAGGTCTTGGGAGAGATCGGCCTGGCGCCAGCGCACGGTGATGGCGCGGTCGGCCTGGCGCAGCTCTAGGGTCTCGCCCTGCCAGCGGCTCTCCGCGGCCCAGTCCTTAGCCCAGTCTTCCAGGGCCGTCTTCGCCGCCATCAGGTTCTCGGCCTCCTGGTCGATCAAGATCCACTCCTGGTCGCGCGGCAGGCCGGGGGAGAGGGCCCGCAACAACGCTGCTGTTCCCGCCCCCAAGTCACAGACGGTCATACGCGGTCGATCGGCAAAGTGTGTGTACAGGGAGTCTAAAAGTCGGGAATCGCGCGCCTTGCGGTCGCGCGCCTCTCTCAGCGCCAGCCAATCAGGCGGGAATTCGTTCATGCGCGCTTGCCTTTCTTCTCGACGGCCCGGTCCAGCGCAGCGGCGACCAGGGCTGCCGTGTCCGACCACTGCGGCAGCCGGCGGCCCGCCGCCCAAGCCGCTGTGGCCTTTTGCTGCCTGAGGTTCGGCTCTGTGAGAACGCGACGCAGGGCCACCGCCAAGGATGTTGGATCGTCCGGCGGCACGAAGAGAGCGGCATCTGCCGGCACCGTTTGCGGCACCGCCCCGGTCGGGCAGGCCAGAACCGGCAAGCCCCAGGACAAGGCCTCGGCGAAAGCCATGCCATAGCCCTCATAGCGGCTCGGCAGCACGAAGAGATCCGCCGCGGCGTAGCAGGCCGCCACTTGGTCTGCCGGCAGGGCACCAGTCAGCGTAATGCGCTGCTGTAAGCCGGCGTCGGCTATGGCCTGGCGCAAGGTACGCGTGCTCGCGGGTTCCCGCTCCGTGCTGCCGACCAAGCGACAGTGCCAGTCAAGGTCGGTTAGTGAGGCCAGGGCCGCTACCAGGGTCTCCTGGCCTTTGCGCGGGCTGATGGTGGCGACGCAGAGCAGTTCCGGCCGCTCGGCACCGCCTGTGGCGGGTGACGGCGGCAGCCGCGTGCCAGGTTCGGCCACGGTGATGGCGTTCTGCGGCACGGCATAGTCGGCGGCGAGAACACGGGCGGTTTCCGGGCTGGTGACGACGACGCCGTCGGCCAGCGCCAAGGCCGCTACTTCGCTAGTCCGCAAGGCGGCTGCACGCTCCGGACTCAGTCCCGTCTCCAGCGCCAGCGGATGATGCACCAGCGCCAGGCAGGGCGGTTGGATCGCTGACAGCAGAGCCGGCGGCAGGCAGGCGTAGGCCAGGCCGTCGATCAGCACCGGCTGATCGGGCGGCAGGGCCTGCAGCAAGCGCCGGCTGTCCGCGAGCAGCGCGTCATCGGCGTCAGGAAAGCCACCCGGCAAGGGCAGGTGGCGTAAGTGCCAGCCTGCCCCTTCTTCAGCCAGCAGTGCGCGGGCATAGGCGTAGCCGCCGGTCGGGCTCTCCAGATCGCCCGGAACGGCGAGCCAGGCCTGGCGCATAGCGGGCCTTAAGCCGCCTTGATCGGCCCTTCGTACCAGGCCTTGGCCAAGTGGGTCTCGGTCAAGGTCACCCGCAGGCTGTGGATGCCGAGCGCTTCCTGACCCAGCGCGCCGGAGCGAATCTCAGCGGCCATGGCATCGAAGATATGCTTGGCCACCACCTCGGTCGTGGAGTTGCGGGCGGTGAAGGGCTCCATCTCGTCCAGATTGCGATAGGCCAAGGGCCCCAGGATCCGCTTCAGGGCGTCCAGCGCCAGGCCGATGTCGACGACGATGTTGTCCTTGTCCAGCTCTTCGCGCTGGAAGGCCAGATCGACGACATAGGTGGCGCCATGCAGCCGCTGGGCCGGGCCGAAGACCTCGCCTGCCAAGCTGTGGGCAATCATGATGTGGTCGCGAACTTCAACGGCAAACATGGCGGTTTCCTCTCAAAACACGGTCTTAGTCAGTCGGAAGCGGGATAGCGGATCAGGGGCAGAAAGCCGGGCGCTGCTGGATCGAGCAGCGCGGCAATGCGGTCTGGCAGCGCCTCAAAGGCGGTTTCATCACCGAGCAGGCGATCATAGGCGGGATCCTGCAAGATCTCTAAGGCGAGGGTAAGGCGCCGCCGGAAGCTCCAGCGCGGCAGGCGGTCGGCCGGCAGGGCGCCGACCTGCGATGAAATGAGCTGCAGGCGCTTGGAATGGAAGGCGCCGCCCAGCGGCAAGGCCACCTCCTGCGCGCCGTACCAACTGGCCTCCACCACCCGGGCATTGGCCCCAGCACTGTTGAGCGCCAGGGTCAGGCCGGCAGGGCTGGCGCTGGTGTTGATCACGACATCCTGATCGGCGGGCGCTGCGCCGGGAAGCGCGAAGGCGGCACCAAAGGCCTCCGCCGTTTCCGCCCGGCTTTCCTGGAGGTCCACCACGGTGACCTGGGCGCCAGGCAGAGCAGCGGCCAGCCGCGCCAGCAGCAAACCCAGGATACCGCCGCCGATGATCAAAATGTGATCGCCGGCACTGGCGTGAGAATCCCACAGCACGTTGATCGCGGTTTCCAGGTTCGCCGCCAAGACGGCACGCCGTGGTGGCAGGCCTTCGGGCAGCGGCACACAGGCGCTGGCTGGCAGGGCTTGCAGGTCTTGATGCGGCGCCAGCGCAAAAATCTTTGCCCCTTCAGCCATCGCGGTGCCGGCAAGGACTTGGCCAACGAAGGCATAGCCATACTTCACGGGAAACGGAAACTGTCCCTCCTGCAGCGGTGCGCGCATCCGCGACCATTCGCTCTTCGGAACCTGCCCCTGGAAGACCAGGCGCTCTGTGCCGCGGGAAAGCCCGCTCCACAGCGCCTCAACGAGAAGGTGATCGGAAAAAAGTGCGGGCAAGCTGTCGCGGCGGAGGAGAGCTTGGCCTGGCGCTACGTACCAAAGGGCATGTGAGGAACGGGAGGGCATCGTTCGGCGTCTCTGGGTCTCGGAAAAGGAACGGGATCGCAGAAATGTCACACAGAGGTGAAGCGTTGTGGTGATCCGCAGTGTCGTTTCTGCGGTACTGACCCACGCAGCACAAGAACAAGGGTGCCTTCTGACATGTCCCTAGAATACGAGACGCAAGGCCAATCCCTCTTACGCAATCTGATCACCCCGACGGATTTGCAGCCCGCCCAGCCCTCGCTAGCCGCCACCTACCGGTGGCGCCGCTGGCTGGTGTTTGCGCTCAATCTGGCGACCTTCGTCGCGCTGACCGCGCTGATGACCCGCATTCTGGCCAGCGGCGGTTGGACCTGGGCGGAACCGCTGATGCTGCTTGGCTTCGCCATCACGCTTCCCTGGCTCTCGATCGGCATGTGGAATGCCCTGATCGGCCTGGGACTGCGCCTGACGGTGAAGGACCTGCCAAGCTACCTGACCCCGGCGGCCGGACGGATCAGCGGTGACGAGCCCATCACCTACCGCACTGCCTTGGCCATGACGGTCCGCAATGAGGATGCAGCGCTGGTGGTCCGCCGCTTGGAGACCATGCAGGACGATCTGATCGCCAAGGGCCTGGGCGGCTCTTTCGATCTGCACCTCTTAAGCGACAGCAACCGGCCTGAGGCCATCGCCCAGGAAGAGCGGGAGATCGCGGAGTGGCGTGCCCGCTCCCGCCGGCCGGATCAAATCCACTACCGCCGGCGCAGCGACAACACGGGCTTCAAGGCCGGCAACGTCCGCGAGTTCGTGGAGCGCTGCGGCGACGACTACGAGCTCTTCATCCCGCTAGACGCAGACAGCCTGCTCTCCGCCCGCGCCATCGCACGCCTGGTGCGGATCATGCAGAAGAGCCCGGAGATCGGGCTGCTGCAGGGGCTGGTCGTCGGCATGCCGGCCAAGACCTTCTTCGCCCGCGTCTTCCAGTTCGGCATGCGTCACGGCATGCGCTCCTACACCGCCGGCTCGGCCTGGTGGCAGGGCGACTGCGGTCCTTTCTGGGGGCACAATGCTGCCATCCGCACCGCTGCCTTCCGCGACTGCTGCAAGCTGCCGCTGCTGCCGGGCAAGCCGCCCTTGGGCGGGCATATCCTGAGCCACGACCAGGTCGAGGCAGCTATGATGCGGGCTGCCGGCTATGAGGTCCGCGTGCTCTGCGATGAGGAGGAGAGCTGGGAGGAAAATCCCCCGGCTCTGCCCGACTTCATCAAGCGCGACCTGCGCTGGTGCCAGGGCAACATGCAGTACTGGCGGCTTCTGGCCCTGCCCGGCCTGGTGCCGACCAGCCGCGTACAGCTGGGCCTGGCGATCCTCATGTATCTGGGCGCGCCGGGCTGGATCCTCTTCCTCACCGCCAGTGCCATTCATGCCTGGCTCTGGACCCCGGAGATGGCGGCCAGCGGGCCGGCCTTTCCGGTCACGCTCGGCATCACGCTCTTTGCTGTCATCATGATCATGGCGCTGATGCCGAAGATCGTCGGCGTGATCGATGTGCTGATCAGCCGGCGGGCGCGGCGGGCCTATGGCGGTGCTGCCCGGGTCATGGTGGGTGCCTTGAGCGAGTTCGTCTTCTCCACCCTCATGGCACCGGTGATTGCCGTTGCGCAGACACGCTTCCTGATCGGTCTGGTCTTCGGCAAGCGCATCGCCTGGGACGCCCAGCGCCGCGCCGGCTATGGCCCGACCTGGGGTGAGGCCTTGCGCGGGCTCTGGCTGCAGACCGTCTTGGGCATCGCACTGCTGGCCAGCCTGATCTACAGCGCGCCCTCGGTCGTGCCCTGGGCGGCACCGCTTCTGATCAGCCTGATGGGCGCCACCTTCTTCGCCGTGCTGACGGCCGCGCGCTGGCCCAGCAAGCTCAGCTGCTGGATGGGCCTTTGGGACATTCCCGAGGACCGCAGCACCAAACCGGCGCTCCAGGCCTTGAGCGCGCCGGCCCGGCCAACGCCGGAGATGGCCTTAGCCTAAGTTGCCTGCTGCTCGGCACCGGCCGGCTCCCCCTCCCGGCCACCCAACGACAGTATCCTAGACTGGGTGGCCGGGAGGGGGAGCCGGCCGGTGCCGCCAGCGATGAGCAACGCTCATCGCCCGTGCAACACACCTGTCAAATTTCAGCAACCAAGTGTCAAGCTCCCCGCTTGTGAAGCGGGGAGCATTCCTGTCTTGCTGCAGTGCAGCAGGTTTCGGTTACCGCCTGGACGCGAAGAAGAAGCCAGTGCAGGATCGCAACCTTCATGAATTTGCATCGAACAGGAGGCATACCATGATGATCAACCGCAGAAGCATGCTGAAAGGCAGCGCCGGCCTGGCCGCCGCCGGGCTGATCGGCCTGCCGCAGGCCGCGCGCGCGGCACGCAATGACGAGCTGAACATTCTCTGTTGGGAAGGCTACAACACCGACGAGGTCCTCGACCCCTTCCGCGACATGCACGAGGGCGCAAGGGTCCGGGCGGAGAGCGGAACCTCCGACCCCGATATGATCAACAAGCTGCGCGCCGGCGAGACGCGGGTTTGGGATCTGATCAACGTGAACCAGCCCTGGGCGCAGCATCAGCTCTATCCTGAAGGGCTGATCGTGCCGCTCAATCAAGAGCGCTTCATGCCTTACTTCGACAGCATGCTGCCGGCCTTCCGCGGGCCCTATCCGCTCTCCATGGATGCCAGCGGCAAAGAGCTGATCGGCATGGTGCAGCGCTTCGGCCCCTTCAGCTTCGTCGTCAACACCGACAAGATCTCGCGCCAGATGGCCGAAGATCAGGGCTACAAGCTCTTCCTCGACGCGGCGATGAATGACCGCTACGGCATCCTCACCTACGACAACTGGAACATCATGCACATGTGCATGACCGGGGACATCAATCCCTTCGAGCCCTTGAACGAGGCGCAGTTCCAGACCTTCGAGACCACGGCCAAGGCCATCTTCGGCGGTGCCAAGCTCTTGACCGACGATCTGGTGGCGATGAACACCGCGCTGATCAACGGCGAGATCGACGCCTACTTCACCGGCGGCACCTACACGGCCTCGCCCGCCCGCTTCGACGGCCTCTCCAACGTGCGTGGCATCACGCCGAAGTCCGGCCCGGTCGACGGCAAAGGCGGCGTGGTCTGGGTCGAGCTCACCTCGGTGGTGAACAATCCCGACCCCTCCACCCTGGCCGAGGACTTCCTGGACTACGTGCAAAGCGCCGAGGCCTCGAAGAAGGTCGCCTTCTCGGAAGGCACCTACAACCCGGTGAGCCAGATGGGCCGCAAGGAGGTCATGGACCTCTTCGACTCCGACGAACTGGACGCCATCCAGTGGGACTCCTTGGAGGAGGAGATGGCGCGCTCGACCGACTATCAGATCGTCGCCTCCTACGACCGGCTGAACGAGCTCTACAACGCCGCGCGGCGTAGCTAGCGCTAACGATCGGGGTCGGCCGGCTTGAAGGCAGGCTGACCCCTTTCGTCTTCCATCGACACCTAAGAGAGTGGAGCTGCCGAGGAGCATGGCCCCGCAGATCGTTCTGCGTTTGGACGGCGTGACCAAGCGCTTCGGCGCCTTCACCGCGCTGGATGACATCAACCTGGAGATCGAGGACGGCGAGTTCCTGACCATCGTCGGCCCCTCCGGCAGCGGCAAGACCACCATGATCCGCCTGCTGGTCGGTATGGATGCCCCCAGCCAGGGCGAGATCCTGCTGCGCGACGAGAAGATCACCCAGGTGCCGGCCAACAAGCGGCCGACCTGCATGGTCTTCCAGTCCCTGGCGCTTTTCCCGCACCGCACGGTCGGGCAGAACATCGAATTCCCGCTGAAGATCAAGGGCGTGCCGCCCGGCGCGCGCAAGGAACGCGCGATGGAGCTCTTGGAGCTGTTGCGCCTGCCGGCCGACTACTACGGCAAAGGCGTGATGCAGTGCTCCGGCGGCGAACGGCAGCGGGTGGCTTTGGCGCGCGCCCTGGCCTTCGATCCGGAAATCCTCTTCTTTGACGAGCCGCTCTCGGCCTTGGACTACCGGCTGCGTAAGACCTTGGAGAAGGAGCTGAAGGATCTGCATCGGCGCACCGGCAAGACCTTCGTCTACATCACCCACTCGCTGGAAGAGGCCATGGTGATGTCCGACCGCATCGCCATCATGCGCGCCGGGCGTATCGTCCAGCTGGGCTCGGCGGAGGAGATCTACACCACGCCCGAGAGCCGTTTCGTCGCCGAGTTCATGGGCGAGGTGAACCTCTTCACCGTGACCGGCGCCGCGGGTGGCCGCTTCACCTCCCCCGGCCTGGAGACCGCTGCGGCCAGCCTGGACCTGAAGGAAGGCGAAGAGGCCACCCTCATGGTCCGGCCGGAGCATGTACGCTTTCTGAATGGCGGCGATAGCGCCGACTGCCGCTTGACCGGCGAGCTGCATAACGACTTCTCCCTGGGCTCGCGCATTCAGTACGAGGTGGCCTTGGCCAGCGGCCAGGTGCTGACGGTGGAGAAGCTGGGCGAGGGCCGCTTCGACGGCAGCTACGGCGACCAGGTCACCCTGGGCTTCGACCTGGCGCACAGCCACCTGATCCGGGAGGCCTAGCCCCATGCGCCGGATCGAGCAGCGCCACGGCCTCTTCTCCGCCCTGCCCATTCTGCTGGTCATGGCGGTGATCTTCGTCGCCCCGCTGCTGGTGGTCGCGGCCTTCGCCTTCATGCCACCCCGCGTCTTCGACTTGGGCCACCTGCCGAGCTTCGAGAACTTCCGGATCTTCATCGAGCAAGGCTTCTACGCCTCGCTCCTCTGGTCTCTGGGCATGGCGGCGGTGGCGACGGTCCTGCTCTTCCTGCTCTGCTATCCCTTGGCCTACGGCATGGCCAAGGTCTTCGGCCGCTTCTCGCTGGTCATCACCGTCGCCGTGGTCATCACCCTCTTCGTGTCAGAGAACGTGCGCCTCTTCGGCTGGGTTCTGACCTTGATGAAGGGCGGGCTGCTGCTGGGGCATATCAAGGCCTGGACCGGGCTCGACTTCGACGGGCTGCTCTACAACGTGCCGGTCATCGTGCTGGGCCTGGCCTATGCCTACTTCCCCTTCATGCTCTTCCCGCTGGCGCAGGGCATTGCCATGGTGCCGAACGACGTGCGCCAGGCAGCGGGAGACTTAGGCGCTAGCCGCTGGCGCATCCTCTGGGAAATCGACCTGCCGCTGGCCATGCCGGGGATCGTCGTCGGCAGCCTGCTGACCTTCGTGCTGGCCGCCGGGGCCATGGCGGAATCGAAACTCTTGGGCGGCCAAGCCGTCATTGTCATGGCCGACGAGATCGAAACTGCCTTCACCTACGGCCAGAACTGGCCACTGGGTTCGGCCTTGGCCTTGATCTTGATTCTGATCATCGGCGCCTTGGCTACCGTCGCCCTGTCGCGCATCGATCTGGACGGCATCATGGGCCGGGGGCGCTAGGGCCATGGAGCACAAGCCGCTGACCCGCTGGGCCCTGCTGATTTATGGGATCATCACGCTTCTGGTGCTCTACCTGCCGCTGGTCGCAGTCGGCTTCGCCTCGGCCGCGCGGGCGCGCTACCTCTCCTTCCCGATCCGCCGCTATACTGACCAGTGGTACATCCGCGCGCTGGAATCCTCGACCGTTGCCGAGGTCTTCGTGACCTCCCTCAAGATCGCCGTCATCGTCATGGTGATCTCACTCATCGTCGGCTACTTCGGCGCGCTGGCCTTCGCGCGCTACCGCTGGCGCTTTCGCGGCGTCTACCAGAAGTTCGTGCTGCTGCCGATCTTCTTCCCCCAGACTGTCTTGGGCCTGGCGTTGCTCATGTGGTTCAACGCCATCGGCGTCATCCCGACCTGGCAGACGGCCATCGTCGCCCATCTGGTCTGGATCGCACCCATCGCCACCCTGGTGATCGCTATCCGCGCCTACAGCTTCGATCCAGCGCTGGAGGAAGCAGCGCGCGACATGGGTGCCAGCTATTGGCAGATCCAGCGGGAGATCACCTTTCCCCTGCTGCTGCCAGGCGTGGTCTCGGCCGGGCTCTTCGCCTTCCTGCTGTCCTGGGGGAATTTCCCGCTTTCGCTCTTCACCACCGGGGCCGATCTGACCCTGCCGGAATGGCTCTACTCCAAGATGGTCTCCGGCTACTCACCCCTGGTGCCTTCGGTCGGTAGCCTGACGGTGCTGGCCTCCATCCTCCTCGTGCTTGTCGGTTTGACCATCGTCTGGTGGTCGGGCCGCCGCCGGCGTGCTGCTGCGCGCGAGGCCTAAACCAACGCTTTCAAGAGACGCTCAAAGGGAGAAGAAACATGCTGACACCCATCACCGGCCGCGGAGTCATCGTCACCGGCGGCAGCAAAGGCATCGGCAAGGGCATCGCCCGGGTCTTCGCGCGCGCCGGCGCCAAGGTCATGATTGCCGCGCGCGGCGAAGAGGCCGCCAAGACGACGGTCGCGGAGTTCAAGGCCGAAGGCTGGACCGCAGACTACCGCCTGACCGACGTCACCGACTTCGAGGCCGTCCAGGCCCTGGTCGCCGATACCGAAGCGGCCTATGGCGGGCTGGACGTGCTCTGCGCCAACGCCGGCATCTTCCCGCAGTCCAAGATCATGGACATGGCGCCGGACGAGTGGGACTTCGTTCTCAACACCAACCTGAAGAGCAGCTTCCTGGCGGTGAAGGCGGCGGTCCCGGCGCTGCGCAAGCGCGGCGGAGGACGCATCGTGCTGACCTCCTCCATCACCGGGCCGATCACCGGCTTTCCGGGCTGGACGCACTACGGCGCCTCCAAGGCCGGCCAGCTGGGCTTCCTGCGCACCGCGGCGATCGAGCTGGCCAAGGACGGCATCACCGTGAACGCCGTACTGCCGGGCAACATCAAGACCGAGGGCCTGGACGGACTGGGCGCCGACTACCTGGCGACCATGGCCAGTTCCATCCCGCTGAAGCGCTTAGGCGACGTGGAGGATATCGGCAACGCCGCCCTCTTCCTGGCCTCCGACGAGGCCGGCTACATCACCGGCCAGACCATCACCGTCGACGGTGGCCAGATCCTGCCCGAAAGCCTGGAGGCGCTGGAGGAGGCCTAAGCGCGCCATGACCACCCTGGAAGACGATCTGACCCACGAGGCCTTGGTAGAGGGCCTGGGCCGCCTGGCCCAGGACGCTCTGCCGCTCTGGGGCATCGAGAAAGAGACGCCGATCCGGCTGATCAACCTCTCGGAGAACGCGACCTACCGGGTAGAGTTGCCCGAGGGGCCGAAGATCCTGCGCGTGCACCGGGTCGACTATCACTCCCGCCAGGCCATCGCCAGTGAGCTGGCCTGGCTGGAGGCCCTGCGCGCGGACGGCGGCGTCATCACCCCGCCGGTGATCCCAGGCCGTAACGGCGAGGAGATCCAGAGCCACGCCATCCCCGGCCTGGCCCGCCCGCGCTTCCTGGTGCTCTTCGGCTTTCTGGAGGGCGAGGAACCGGACGAGAGCCAAGACCTGATCGCGCCCTTCGAGAAGCTGGGCGCCATCTCCGCCAAGCTGCACGCCCATGCCCGCAGCTGGCCGCGGCCGGCAGGCTTCGAGCGGCTGACCTGGGACTTCCAGCACATGCTGGGCTCGACCCCCAACTGGGGCGACTGGCGCGCAGCACCGGCGATGGACGCAGCCGCGCTTGCCATCCTGGAGCGGTTGGCGGCGACCATCGAGCGGCGGCTCACCGCCTTCGGGCAAGGACCGGAGCGCTACGGCCTGATCCATGCTGATCTGCGGCTGGCCAATCTGCTGCTGCATGGAAGTTCGACCCGGGTCATCGACTTCGACGATTGCGGCTTCGGCTGGAACCTCTATGACTTCGCCACCGCCGTCTCCTTCTTCGAGGAGAGCGAGCAGGTGCCGGCGCTGGCCGAGTATTGGGTCAAGGGTTACCGCTCGGTCAGGCCCCTGCCGGCGGAGGACGAGGCAGAGATCCCAACCTTCGTCGTGCTGCGCCGCATGATCCTCTTGGCCTGGGTCGGCTCCCACAGCGAGACGGACCTGGCGAAGGAACAAGGACCCGCCTACACGCAAGGCGCCTGCCAGCTGGCGGAGCGTTACTTGAGTAGGTTTGGGTAGGGGGCTGGTCGGCCGACGGCATTGGCTTTGAGAGGTACCGGCCGCTCCCCCAAAAGCACCGCCCTCTCCTGAGCGCGTCGAAGGATGTGCCGAGGAGAAGAACGCGCTTGGGGCACATGCTTCGACAGGCTTCTGTAATCGGGATCAAGTGCAAAGATGGCGTTGTGGGGCTCCATGCTTCTGTCCGCGGTCAGCGCCCAGTGAGACTGGAGCCGCCGCCTGATGGCGTCAGGATTGGACATGACCATCTCAGGAACGCGTGTGCGTTTGTCTTCGCCCGCTAACCTGTCGTCGTCGATTGCCCAAGCCGGTGCGTCCCCACAAAGGACGCCCTTCGCTCGGGCCTCACAAAGAGGCAAGAGC
>JBCBSF010000117.1:0-13471 GCA_039819325.1 Pseudomonadota bacterium
TTGTCATCAGAGCCGCGCAGCGTATCGTCGCCGCCGCCACCGAAAACGAAGTCTTCGCCATCGCCGGCGTTGATGAGGTCTGCTTCTAGCAGGCCGTAGAGACTGTCATTCCCGTCCCTACCAAGGATGGTATCTACTAGGTCTGTACCCGTAATGGTATCTGGGCCATTGGTTCCCGTAAAGACTGACATGTCTGTTCTTCCTTCTCCAGAGCGCAAGCCGCGCTCACCAGTATGCTTAATCAGAGAAGCAATACCGCTTATCGCAACGCGTGTTGTCAACCACATACTGGCAGAGAACACAAGTTCAACGCTTGTCCAGAGTCTTACTGCAACTGCCAGCGCGTGTCGGGGAGTTGAGAGCAGGGCAATCGACGCAGATAGCGCCTAGCGGTACTCGTCTTTTACGCGGTAACCGAGGGATGCTGTCTGCTCACTGGACGGGGTTTGGTCCTCGGATACCGCCCATCTTAGCACTCGGGCTCACTAACACTGGTAATGAGTTACGCAAGCAAAAAAGCTGCCTGCATTCTGAGCATTTCTCGGCCTGATTACCTCTTTTGCCGATTTTTTTGAGTGGTCATATCCGACGTCATCAAGTCGTGAACTGGCCGATGGTGAAGTGTGTTTGCAAAGCTATCGCTTGGTTACCCTTTTCTGTATGAAAGATCAAATAAGGGTGGCATTTACGGCGGTTTTTGAATGCCGCGCCGCAGGGTGGTGGCACCTGGTGTCAAGCGCGCGAGAGGCAGCATCTGGAAGGTCGTTAGGCACCGACGCTCTCCCGGTCTCTTTCCCACACGACCGGAAAGAGGTCGCAGTCCAAAGGCGCGCCGGGTGGAATGCCGGGGTCGCGCAGCATCTGCTGCAGGTTGGGCCGCGGGTTGTAGGTGACCCCATCACCGGCCCAGCGGGTGAGGTAGGCCCGCCGCCGGCTGTGGTCGGTCGCGTTGCCCGGCGCTGCATGCAGCAGCAGGCCGTGGTGGAGGGTGCAATCGCCGGGCTCCAGGTCATAGCTGATGATGCGGTAGTCCCCCCGTGCCGCTTCGATGTCGGGCACCGGCGGCAGGTCTTCCATATAGGTCTGGCTGGGATCGAAGCTGACAGCCTTGAAGCGCTGACCCCAGCGGTGCGAGCCGGCCACGAACTCCATCGCACCCGTCGCCTGCGTCGCCGGATCGAGGGCCAGCCAGAGCGTGGCAATGGCGTCCCCGGCGACCGGCCAATAGGTCGCGTCGTGGTGCCAGACCGTCCGCGTGGAGGTCTTGGGCTCCTTCACTAGGATCTGGTCGAATATCAGGTTTATCTTGCTCGCCTGCAGGAGGGTGCCGGCGATCTCCGCCAAGGGTGAGCCCTGGATCACCTCGTTGAAGCCGGTGACATGGTGATTGACGAAGGTGTCGGCGAAGAACTCGCCACTGCCGCCTTCCTCGTTCACTTCCTTGCGCATGGGCGAAGGCTTGGCGATGTCCTCCTCGATCAGCTCTTGCAGGCGCGTGACCCAGGCAGGATCGAAGAGACTGCGCAGACAGACCACCCCGTCGCGCTCAAAGGTCTCGATCTCCTCATGCGTGATGGGGCGCAGTGGATGGCGGTTCATGATGGCGCAGGCTCCTCGCTTCTTCAGGCTGTCGCTCAGAATGACAGAGGCAGCAAGGCGCGGGCCAGCCCAAAGCGCAGGCTCACCTACCTGTGTCGAGCGGGGCAATCGGTTCGGGCCCGCAGGCCGTCGCCTGTGCTAGGCTTCCGGCTCTGAGCTCAAGGAAAGCGGTGAGCATGACGCGAGAGCTAAGACAGGGCGTGGCCGGACTGGAGACCATGACGACCGCCGCGCTGGGCGTGTTGGCGGTGGCCAGCGGCGTCTACACCTATATCGGTGTGCGCGGCCTCTTGGATGGTGCCGGCCTTCTGACCTTCGGTGCCGCCATCGTCTATTCCGGCGCCGTCTCGGTCGGCATCTTCATTTTCTGGTCCTACATCCTGAAGTTCCTGCCACAGATGCGCAGCGGCGCTACGCGTTTGGCACTTGTCGGTGCCATGCTCATCGGCTGCGGCGCCATCGTCGCCATGTCCAGCTGGCTGAACGCTGCTGCGCTCGCCGGCGCCGCCTCTGTCGAGCAGCACTTGGCGGAGACGGTGGTGGACAATCAGGCCCGGTTGGAGCAGGCGCATGAGAATGCGTTGGCCGCCCAGTCGCTGCTGCCCGACATCCGCATCGCGCAGCAGCGCTTTGCCCTGCTGTCGGAGCGGGAGAGTCAAGAAGGCGCGCTGACCGGCTCCTCCGGCCGGGGGACCGTTGCGCAGTATCTCTCGCAGATGGCCCAGCAGCTGGAGGATCTGGGCGACCAGATCGAGGCCTCGCGCGGCCCGGTGCAGACCGGGTTTGCCGAAGGCGGGCGGCATCTGGACGCCATGCGGGCTATCGTCGGTGGCACCCAGCCGATTGAGCAGCGCAGTGTGCGTTTCGCTGATCAGGCGGTCGCCTTGGCGGGGGTCATCACTTCGCTTACCCAGACCTCCATCGCGCCGGCGGTACGGCGTCAGGCCGAAGACCTCTCGCGCTCCTTCATCATGCCCGCGGTGACCGGCCTCAGCGCCGATCTACGCAACCGCCAGAGCCAGGTGCTGGATGAAGTGCGCAATACGGTGGCCGAGACTTCGGCAGCCTTGGCACGGGCAGCTGACGAGATCCTGGCGCGGCCGGCGGTGCAGCCGCTGCGTTTCACGCCTTTGTCGCCGGCCGAGGCCGTCTTGCTCTATGCCGCCGACTTCGTCCCCTCCTGGGCCGGCGCCATCGCCATCGACCTGCTGCCGGGCGTGCTGGTTCTCATCTTGATGGTGGTGCACGCCTCGATCCGCCGCCAGGAAAGCCCGCTGAGCCATGACGAAGCCATGAGCCTGAAGGACATGCAGGCCGCGCTGGAGGCCTGGGGCCGCCTCTCCCGTACCGCGCAAGGCAGTTCCATCCCGACGCCACCGCCGCCTGAGGCAGAGGCACCGCCGCCAGAGCCCTCAGCAGATGTGGAGCATCTGGATGAAACCCGTGCCCGGCGTGAGGGGCGCTAGCCGGCGATGAGTGCGGAGAGCGAGGGCGGCCCGGTCAAGACCACGGGCGGGCGGGCGCTGGCCTGGATCCTGCGGCTCTGGATCCTGCTGGCGCTGGGTATCGTGCTGGCCGACATGGCGGACTCGGTGAAGATTCCCTGGCTGAACGATCCGGCCCGCGAGGCGCTGCCGCAGCCGAGCCGCCTGGATCAAGCCGGCGCCCCTGTGCCCATGCCGCTGGAACCGGCTGAGCCCGGCAGTCAGCTGCGCCCTTACGATCCTGGCGCCTTTCCCCTGGCCCCGGACGGCGGCCTGCCGCACCTGCCCGGCCGTGATGAGCCCTTGGAGCCCAGCCGCGGCCCCATGACCTTCTCCTTCACCGAGTTGGAGGGCCGGCCTGCCCTGGTGGCGGTGGGCATGGTCACCAGCGAGAGCGCTGCTGCCCTGCGCCGCGCCGACCTGCAGAGCGACGAGCGGGCGGAGATCCTGGCGCTGCTCTCCCCGGGCGGCTATGTGCAGGGTGCCTTAGCCATGGGCGACTATCTGCGCGCCCGGGGCATGGAGACCCTGGTGCCGGAAGGCGGCTTCTGCGCCTCGGCCTGTCCCCTGGTGCTGGCGGCGGGCGAGCGGCGGCGCGTGGCGCGCGATGCTTGGGTGGGCTTGCACCAACCCTATCTAGCACCCGGCAGCGGCCTCAGCGCCGACCGTGCTGTGGCCGACGTGCAGCATCTGAACTATGAGATCCTCACTCGCTTGGACCACTGGGGCGTCGACCCACGCATCTGGACCCACGCCCTGCAAGCCCCGCCGACACAGATGTACGTCCTGCTGCCGGAGGAGATGATGGCCTACCGCCTGGCGCACAGTCTGTTTTAGCGGCAGCCCTATTCAGCGGGTAGTGGGCTTTGCTCGCGGGCAGCCGCAGTCTCCCGCTTGCTCCGTCGGAGTGAAAAGCGCTTCCAGAGGACGAAAACGGCCGGAATGACGAAGAGGGTCAACAGCGTTGCACTGACCATGCCGCCCACCATGGGGGCTGCGATCCGCTTCATCACCTCCGAACCCGTCGCCTCGCCGAACATGATCGGCAGGAGCCCCGCCATGATGGTGGCCACCGTCATGACCTTGGGTCTGAGGCGCAAGAGCGCGCCTTCGAAGACGGCCTCCTCAATGTCCTGATGGGTCAAGGCCCGCCCCGCGCGCGCGGCGGCGGCTTCGCGGCTCTGCCAGGCGAGATTGAGGTAGAGCAGCATGACGATGGCCGTCTCCACCGCCACACCGGCCAAGGCGATGAAGCCGACGATGACCGCCACGGAGAGGTCGAAGTTCAGATACCAAATGAGCCAGACGCCGCCGGCAAGAGCCACCGGCAGGGCGGTTAGGATGATCGCCACCTCAGCCACGCGCTTGAAGGCTAGGAACAGCATCATGGCGATGACCAGCAGGGTCGCCGGCGCGACCAGGGTCAGGCGCTCCTGCACACGCTCTATGTATTCGTACTGGCCGGACCAGGTGAGCGAATAGCCAGGCGGCAGTTCCAGACCGTCGCTGACCCATTGCCGCGCCTCCTCGACATAGCTGCCGAGATCGCGCCCGGCGATGTCGATGAAGACATAGCCCGTCGGTCTTGCATTCTCTGAGCGGATCATCCCGGGGCCGTCGACGATCTCCACCGTGGCCACCGCGCCTAAGGGGATGTGCGCGCCGGACGGGGTGACGATCGGCAGTTGGCGTAGCCGTTCCGGGCTGTCGCGCCAATCACGCGGATAGCGCAGGTTGATGGGATAGCGCTCAAGACCCTCCACGCTTTCGGCGACCTGCATGCCGCCGATTGCGGTTTGCACCACGTCCTGAACGTCACGGATGCTCAACATGTAGCGGGCGGCCGCCGCACGGTCGATGTCGATCTCGATGTAGCGGCCGCCGACCGGCCGCTCGGCGTAAGCAGAAGCGGTGCCCGGCACCGCCGCCACCAGCGCTTCGACGTCTATGGCGAGGCGTTCGATCTCCATCAGGTCCGGACCGGAGACCTTGACCCCGACAGGCGTCTTGATGCCGGTCGCCAGCATGTCGATCCGGTTCTTGATCGGCTGGATCCAGACGTTGGTCACTCCCGGCACTTGAACGCGGCGGTCCAGCTCCTCGCGGATTGTCTCCATGGTGACCCCGGGGCGCCAGGCGTCGCGCGGTTTCAGGCGGATGGTGGTCTCGATCATGGTCAGGGGCGCCGGATCGGTTGCCGTCTCGGCACGGCCCAGCTTGCCATGCACGCTCTCCACCTCCGGCACCTGCGCGATCATCCGGTCGGTCTGCTGCAAGACCTCACGCGCCTTGCCGATCGAGACCCCCGGATAGAGCGAGGGCATGTAGAGGAAATCGCCCTCATTCAGCTCCGGCATGAACTCGGTCCCGATCCGCTGCAGTGGCCAGAGCAGCGAGGCCACCACGAGGACCGCCAATGCGCTGGTCGCCCAGGGCCAAGCAACGGCTGCGTCCAGAAAGGGGCGATAGGCCCAGATGCAGAGGCGGGCCAGCGGGTTCTTGCGCTCCGGCAAGACGCGACCGCGGATCAGGTAGCCCATGAGGACCGGGACCAAGGTGACCGACAGGATCGTGGCGGCTGCCATGGCGTAGGTCTTGGTGAAGGCCAGCGGCTTGAAGAGCCGGCCTTCGTGCGATTCCAGGACGAAGACCGGCAAGAAACTGACGGTGATGATGGCCAGAGAGTAGAAAAGCGCTGGCCCGACCTCCGAGGTGCAATCCCTCACGGTCCGCCAGCGGTTCTCGCGGGTCAGCGGGGTAGTCTCCATGCGCCTGTGCAGCGCCTCGATCATCACGATGGCCGCGTCCACCATGGCACCGATGGCAATCGCGATGCCGGCCAAGGACATGATGTTGGCATTCACGCCTTGGGCCTTCATCACCAGAAAGGCCGCAAGAATGCCAAGCGGCAGCGAGATCAGGATCACCAGAGAGGAGCGCAGGTGCAGAAGGAAGGCAGCGCAGACCAGGATGACCACCAAGAACTCCTCGCTCAGCTTGTTCGTTAGGTTGTCGATCGCCCGCTCGATCACGCCGGAGCGGTCATAGGTCGTTACGATCTCCACCCCGGCGGGCAAGCTGTGCCGCAGACTCTCCAGCTTCTCCTCCACCCGTTGGATCGTCGCCAGGGCATTCCCGCCCCAGCGCATGATGACCACGGCGCCGACCGCGTCGCCTTCGCCGTTGAACTCCCCCACACCGCGCCGCATCTGCGGACCCAGCCGGATGTCGGCTACGTCGGCCAGGGTGAGCGCCGCGCCGCGCGCATTCACCATCAGCGGGATGCGGGCCAGATCGGCGACCTCGTCCACATAGCCGCTGGCCCGCACCATGTACTCGGCTTCTGCCATCTCGACGACGCTGCCGCCGGTCTCGCTATTGGCAGCCGTGATCGCGCTGCGGACTTTGTCCAGGGGCAGGCCATAGGCACGCAGTTTGTTCGGATCGACGACCACCTGGTACTGCTTGACCATGCCGCCGATGGTCGCCACCTCCGCCACGCCCTCGACGGTCTGCAGCTCGTACGTCAGCCACCAGTCTTGCAGGCTGCGCAGCTCCGCGATGTCGTGCCCGCCGCTGCGGTCGATCAGGACGTACTGATAAATCCAACCGACACCGGTGGCGTCGGGGCCCAGTTCAGGTGTCACGCCTGCCGGCAGCCGGCCCGTCGCTTGTGCCAGATACTCCAGCACCCGCGTGCGCGCCCAATAGAGATCCGTTCCGTCCTCGAAAACCAGGTAGACGTAGCTATCGCCGAAGAAGGAGAAGCCGCGCACGTCGACGGCGCCGGGCACCGCCAGCATGGCCGTAGCGATGGGGTAGGTCACCTGGTTCTCAACCACCTGAGGGGCCTGGCCCGGATAGGCGGTCTTGATGATGACCTGCACGTCGGAGAGGTCGGGTATGGCATCGACCGGGGTCTCTTTCAGGGCCCAGACGCCGGCTGCTGCCAGCAGGAGTGCCAGTGCGAGCACGATGACGCGGTTGGCGATTGCTTGGGCGATGATTGCCGGGATCATGACCCTACTCCCCCTCGACACCAACCAGGGTAAGGGCATGGCCGTCACCCCGTCGGATCAGCAGCATGACCTCTTGGCCGACCGGTAGGCCGCTGGCCTCAAGATCGGCGGCGAGCGGGAAGGACATGGTCATGCCCGGCATGCCGATCTCTTGCAGCGGGCCATGGGTGACGTTGGCACTTCTGCCGTCGGGACTGACGCTGTTTATGGTGCCGGACACGCGCATCGCCGGGGGCTTCGGTGTGACCGCGACGAGAACGAGGCCACCGGTCTCGTTCCGGGCCAGAGTCAAGGTCGCAGGGCCGCTATCGAGGTCGGCGTCTCCCAGCCCTGGTCCCAGTGGGAAGGACATGGTCATCCCGGGCATGCCGATCTCGTCAATCGGGCCATGGGTGACGTTGGCCCGGCCTGCGGCACGATCGACGCTGTTAACTCGACCATCGACGAC
The DNA here is from genome assembly GCA_039819325.1 of Pseudomonadota bacterium. Classification (GTDB taxonomy): domain Bacteria; phylum Pseudomonadota; class Alphaproteobacteria; order Kiloniellales; family JACOMY01; genus JACOMY01. Next base: position 7,551 of record JBCBSF010000117.1, read on the forward strand.
CATGGTCATCTGCGGCTGAGCTTGCTGGCTGGCCGCCTCTGGCTCTTGCGGCTCGGAGCCGTCACGCGTCTCTGCACGGACGGCAACGACGCTGTAGAGGCCGTCGGCATCCTCGGCCAGGTCGAAGGTCACCGGCGTTTCCAAGGGCACCGCTCCAGGATCGAGCCCCTTCACAGCCAGGTCCATGCGCATGGCTGGCCAGCCGAGGTCCGGAATGGGATCGTGGCTGAGGGTCAGCTTACCGTCCGCGGTCACGGCATGGATGATGCCCGTGCCGCTGGCCGCCACGCCGTCGTCGCGGCCGATATCGATCAGCGAGAGTTGGCCGTCGGCGCCGCGGGCCAGCGTGAAGCGCACCTCCTGCCCAAGCAAAGCCGGGTCGAGCTCCAACCCGGCTCGCATCGGAAAGCGGGTTTCCAGGGCCGGCCAGTCCAGCGCCGGGATGGCCTCGTGCAGGATGGAGAGCGTTCGGGTCGCTGGATCGCTATCGACCAGGAAGCCCTTGCCCCTGGCCGGTTCCGCTTGCGTCGGGGCCATCCGCAGGAGCCCGGCATTGAGGGCGCTCTCGCTATCGAGCAGGAACTGGGCGGAGGCGACCACCACCTCGCCGGCGGCGAGCCCCTGCACGACTTCCGTGCGGCCCTCGGGGCCGAAGCCGTCGGCGAGTCCCGTGGTGACCAGCCGCGGCTTGAAGCGGCCTGCGCCGGTCTCAAGGATCACCCGTTCTGCCCGGCCCGTACGGATGACGGCCTCAGACGGCACGGTAATGGCCAGGCGTTCTTCCGGTGAAACCAGCGTCACCCGGCCGAACATGTTGGGCTTCAAGAGCCCCTCGCGATTGTCGAAGCGAAGCCGCACGGGCAGGGTGCGCGTGGTCGGGTCCAGGTCGGGATAGATGTAGTCGATCGCGCCTTCGAAGATCTGGCCCGGCAGATGCTCGAAGCGCGCAGTTGCCCGCATCTCGGCTGTGAGCCGCGCGATGTCCTGCTCGAAGACATCGACCAAAAGCCAGACGGTCGAGAGGTCGGACAGCGACATGGCCCGCACGTCAGGGGTCAAGTACATGCCGTCGGCGGCCGCCATGTTCGTGACGATGCCGTCTTGCGGTGCGTAGACACGCAGGTACTGCGCTGGCTCGGCAGCCCGGGCAATCCGCTCTATCTGCGAGGCGGATGCGCCGAAGTTCCTCAGCTTTCGTCGCGCGTTGTGCGCCTCGACGGTCTCGCCGCGCCGCACAGCCCGTTGCAGTTCGGCGCTCGCCACGGTGATTTCGGGTGCGTAGATGGTGAAGAGCAGATCGCCCGCGCGCACCTGATCACCAAGCGCGCGGACGGCCAAGTCCTCGATCCAGCCTTCGACGCGCATATGCACGTGACTGGTTTTGTGCTCGTCGAAGCCGACGAAGCCCACCGTTTCGATCTGGGCGGAGAGCGGCTCCAAGCGGGACGTGGCCGTACGCACCCCGATGGCATTGATTTCGCTCCCCGATAGCTCGACTTCAGCCGGGTCGGCGGCAGGTGCTGCGCCCGCATAGACGGGAACCAAGTCCATGCCCATGGGGGATTTGCCGGGGTTGTCCCGCCGGAAGTTGGGATCCATCGGCGCAACCCAATAGAGGATCTCCGGACCGCCAGGGCCAGCCTCTTGCGGCGGTCCAAGAAAGAAACGCTCTGCGGCAATTCCACCGCCTGCACCAACAGCAAAGGCAAGGAGAGTCAGCGCCAGATAGCGACCGCGCATATCGTCATACCCCTCTATCGCAGCCGCCTCGGCTGCATGCATACAGGTATCACTACCAAAAGAGGTAGTTGCAGATAGAACTCGAGAAGGGGGGATTAGCGCGGTGGTGTCAGCAGTGGCGCGTGCGCAAGTGGGGTGAAGCTCAGATCGCTCTGCGTGCCATCGAGGCTCGTCGAGACAGCGTATCCGACGACCGGCTTCAGCAGGCTTGGAAGATCGCAGCCGCAACAGGCCGCGTGATCGCAGTGATGTCCCAGCTGCTGGCCTTGCTGGGTCTCAGACTGCTCAACCTCCGCCATCTGATGATCATGAGCTGTTTCGTGACAGGGGGGGCCGTCACCATGCGCCTGAGCTGCCGCTGCGCCCGGCATCACCCATCCGGCCGCCGCTTGAGTCGTCAGAAACAAGGTCGCGACCAGGGCCAAGAGGAAAGCCTTGGGTGTGGGCAGGGAGCTCATAGGTCAGACTATAGCGCCCTTGGCGCGCCTTGAAACGCCACGTGTCCGTGATCTTGGGCCAAGAGACGTGGCTGAGTGCCGCGGCGACCGCAAGCGGGGTGCCTAGCCTCCCACCCTGATCACCGCATGCCGCTTCTTACCGGCAGACAGCTTTATGACCCCCTCGGCCGTCAGGTCGTCCAAGGTCACGCTCTGCGTCTCGCTGCTGGCAGCGACGTCATTCACCCGCGCCCCGCCGCCCTTGATCAGGCGCCGCCCCTCGCCGGAGGAGGCGACCAGGCCGGCCTCGCGCAGCGCCTGGAAGAGGGCGATGCCCTCAGCCAGGCGGGCGCGTGGTAGGGTGATCTGCGGCAGGTCGGCGCCCAGGCCGTCGCCTTCGAAGGTGCGCTTGGCCGTCTCGGCCGCAGCGGTGGCAGCCGCGGCCCCGCGGCAGAGGCTGGTCGCGGCACCGGCCAGGATCTTCTTCGCCTCATTCAGCTCGGCGCCTTCCAGCGCTTCCAGCCGGGCGATCTCCTCCAGCGGCAGCTCGGTGAAGAGCTTCAGGAAGCGGCCGACGTCGCCATCCTCGCAGTTGCGCCAGAACTGCCAGTAGTCGTAGTCGGAGAGACGCTCGGGCGAGAGCCAAACCGCGCCGGCATGGGTCTTGCCCATCTTCTGGCCCGATGCCGTGGTCAGAAGCGGCGTGGTCAGGCCGAAGAGGCTGCGGCCCTCAATCCGGCGGGCCAGCTCCATGCCGTTCACGATGTTGCCCCACTGATCCGATCCGCCCATCTGCAGGCGGCAGTCGTGGCGGCGCGCCAACTCCAGGAAGTCGTAGGCCTGGAGGATCATGTAGTTGAACTCCAGGAAGGTTAGCGGCTGTTCGCGCTCGATCCGCAGCTTTACCGAATCGAAGGCCAGCATGCGGTTGATGGTGAAGTGCTGGCCGATGTCGCGTAAGAGCGGGATGTAGGCGAGACCGTCCAGCCAATCGGCGTTGTTCACCATCCGAGCATCGGTTGCACCCTCGCCGAAGGTCAGGAAGGGCTCGAAGTTCCGCTTGATACCGGCGATGTTGGCGGCAATGGCTGCGTCGTCCAGCAGCTTGCGGGCCTCGTCTTTGCCCGAGGGGTCGCCGATCTTGGTGGTCCCGCCGCCCATCAGCACCAGGGGCTTGTGGCCGCTGCGCTGCAGCCAACGCAGGCACATGATCGGCAATAGCGAGCCGACATGCAGGCTGTCCGCGGTTGCGTCGAAGCCGATATAGGCGGTAACCGATTCTCGTGCCAAGAGCTGATCCAGGCCCTCCAGATCGGTTGCCTGGTGCAGGAACCCTCGGGCCTCTAGGATAGACAGGAAGTCGGACCGCAAGCTGGTCATGATAAAGTCTCGTTCGGCGTAACGCGGAATAGGGAGCGCGGTGGATAGCATGACGGCTTATCGCGGGCAAAGCAGGCTGAAAGGGACACTGCCATGAGCGAAGGCTGGATCGTTGGTTTGATGAGCGGCACCTCGCTCGACGGAGTCGATGCCGCCCTGCTGCGCAGCGATGGCGAGCGGATTGAGGCCGTCGGCCCCTCAGTCACCCGGACCTATGACCCAGCCTTCCGCGAGAGCCTGCGTGGCACCCTGGGCGGGAAGGGCGATGTTTCAGCGGTGGAAGCGGCAATGACCGACCGCACCGCGGAGATCGTTGAGGAGCTGCTGCAGGAGGCTGGCCTAACCACGCGCGATATCACGCTGGTCGGCTTTCATGGCCAGACCATCCTGCATGCGCCTGAGGAGCAGCGGACCTGGCAGATCGGCGACGGCGCGCGCCTGGCCACCCGCTTGGGCTTGCCGGTGGTGAACGACTTCCGCAGTGCCGATATGGCGGCGGGTGGGGAGGGCGCGCCCTTCGCGCCTGCCTATCACCGTGCGCTTGCGGCTGGTCTGGAGCGCCCACTGGCCGTCCTCAACCTGGGCGGTGTCGCCAACATCACCTGGATTGGGTCAGGAGACGAGGACCTGGTCGCCGGTGACTGCGGCCCGGCCTCGGCGCTACTGGATGACTGGATGCTGGCCCGCACTGGCCAGCCTTACGACGAAGACGGCCGCTTGGCGGCCAGCGCCAGCCCGCGCCAAGATCTGGTGGCCAAGGCTTTGGCCCATCCCTTCTTCGCACGGCCCTTCCCGAAGTCCCTTGACCGGGATGCCTTTGCCCTCCCTGGTCTAGAGGCGCTGGAGACAGCGGTGGGCGCAGCGACCCTTACCGCCTTCACAGTTGCCGCCGTCGCTGCGGCGCTGCCGCACCTGCCGAGCCGCCCGGCCCGTTGGCTGGTGACGGGGGGCGGGCGTCACAACGCCACCATGATGGCGGGCTTGCGCGAGGCACTCGGCGTGGCCGTCGAGCCGGTTGAGGCCGTCGGCTGGAATGGGGATGCCTTGGAGGCCCAGGCCTTCGCCTTTCTAGCGGCCCGCAGCCTGGCCGGCCTGCCGCTCAGCTACCCCGGCACGACCGGTGTGGCCCAGCCCTGCACCGGCGGGCGTCTGCACCGCCCCTAGGCTGCTTGCCGTAACGCTGGCGCTTGCTGTCCCGGCACCAGGACGTCCAGGCCGGACTGAGCGATGCTGAGGAGCAGCGGCAGTTCGGCTACCAGCTCCCCGTCGCCCTGCACCGGGTCGCCGTCGGGTCCCTCCACCCGCACCTCGGCGGCCTGCAGCAGGCGCACGCCGCGCGCGCTGTGCAGCTTGCCGCGTAGAAGCGCGATGCCGAAACGGGCGGCCGTCACTGGCCCTGCACGTTCGAAGATACAGAGCTGCAGGCTGGGATCTTCCATGTTGGCCGAGGGCGCCAGGACGAAGGGCCCGCCGTAGTGGCGCGCCTTGCAGGCGATGAGCGAACGGGCGGTGAAGGTCTCCCCATCTACCGTCACCTGGTAGTGTGGGAAGCGATAGCGCAGCAAGAGCTGAAGGCAGCTCAAGACGTAGGCGCCCTGGCGCAGGCGCTTCTTCCAGACCGGGTCGACGGTCGCCACCACGGCAGCATCGAAGCCGACCCCGGCCATCAACGCGAAGTGCCGGCCGTTGGCCACGCCCAGCTGCACGCGCCGCCGTGCACCGCTCAAGACGATCGCCGCTGCGCGTTCCGGGTTGCGGGGAAGCGCCAGCTCCGCGGCCAGGACGTTGGCGGTGCCGAGCGCCAAAATGCCCAAGGCAGGCGGCCTGCCGCCGCTGCTCTGCATCAGGCCATTGATGGTCTCGTTAATGGTGCCGTCTCCGCCGGCGGCGACGATGGTGTCATAGGACTGGGCGGCGGCATGGCTGGCGACCTGGCGGGCATCGCCGGGGCCGGTGGTCTGATGCAGCTCCACCTTGGCGCCGCCCTCGGCACAGGCTGCCAGAAAGCGGCGCAAGCGCCGCCGCCGGCGCGCACCCGCCGTGGGATTGAAGATAACCAGAATGTTCGGCCGCTCTTGCGGGGTCATTTCGTTTCCAACCCGGAATACTTCTTGAGGCTCAGCGTCGCTTCTGTGAAGCTTTAGAGACAAGAGTGCCTCGGGTAGCGACGAATCACTAGCGCTATGCCACATCACGCCCGTGTTGCGTAGTCATCTTACCGATGACCAACGGTTTTTTCAGCGTCATGACGACGAAGCGATGGGCTGGAAAGCATGAGCCAACAGCAAAAGAAGCAGCAGGCAGGATTTGGCGTGGAACCACCGACGCGCCACTACCGTGCTATCTTCATTTCAGACATCCATC
>JBCBSF010000118.1:0-13434 GCA_039819325.1 Pseudomonadota bacterium
CCCCTTGGCGTATCGGGCCCGGCCACCCACGCCAGTATCCTATTGGGTGGCCGGGAGTGGGCGCGGGCCGGTGCCGCAGGGTCACGCTAGCGACCCACACCCTCTAAAGAGCCGGCCGCTTGTCCCACCAGGGGGCCTCGCGCTCCACCTGACCGGCGACGCGGAACAGCAGGTCTTCCCGTCCGAAGTCGGCTGCCAGCATGACGCCCAGCGGCAGGCCCTCCGCGCTCCAGCCCAGCGGCAGGGTCATGGCCGGTTGACCGGACATGTTCATCATCGGCGTGAAAGGCGAGAAGGTGGAGACGGCCTGCATGAAGGCCTCGCTATCCGGGTTGTTGGTGTGCATAGGCCCTAGCTTCAACGCGGGCTGCGCCAAGGTGGGGCTCAGCAGCAGGTCGTAGGTCTGGTGGAAGACCGCCATGGCGCGGCCCTGGGCGTGGATGGTGGCGACCGCTGCCGGGTACTCTTCCACATCCAGGCCTTCGGAGAAGCGGATGCAGTCCCAGGAAGACTGCTCCACCTCGCCCTCCTCGACAGGCTTGCCGCGGGCCTTGCCATAGGCACGCAGATTGAGGCTGAGGTTGGTGGCGGCCAAGGTGAAGATGGCGTTGCCCAGTGCCTCGCCATCGCCTGGCGGGGTCGCCTCTTCCACCCGGTGGCCCAGGCTTTCCAACAGCTTGGCAGCGGCCTCGGTCGCCGCCAGGCAGCCGGCATCCACTGCTGCGCCGTTCAAGGGCTCGCGTTGAAAGGCGATGCGGAGCTGCCCCGGCTCGCGCGTGATCTCCTCCAGGTAGGGGCCGCTCGGCGGTGGTGCCCAATAGGGGTCGCCTGGCGCCGGGCCGGCGAAGGCATCCAGCGCCGCCGCTGAGTCCCGGACCGAGCGGCTGACCACATGGGTGGTGGCGAGTGAGCCCCAGCCCTCGCCGGCGTCGGGCCCGGCGGTGACACGCGCGCGCGTCGGCTTCAGGCCGAAGAGCCCGCAGCAGGAGGCCGGAATGCGGATCGAACCGCCGCCGTCGCTGGCATGTGCCAAGGGCAGGATGCCGGCCGCCACCGCTGCCGCAGCACCGCCCGAGGAGCCGCCAGCGGTGCGCGTCAGGTCCCAGGGGTTGAGGGTATCGCCGGTCAGCGAGGTCTCGGTCGAGGGCGCAAAGCCGAACTCCGGCGTGGTGGTCTTGCCGAAGATGGTGAAGCCGGCGGCCTTCACGCGCTCAACAAAGAAGCTGTCGTGGTCGCAGCGGTTCTCGCGGAAGAGGCGGGCGCCGTGGGTGGTGACTTCCCCTTTCAGCTGGGCGCCCAGGTCCTTTAGCAGGAAGGGCACACCGGCGAAGGGGCCGTCTGGTAGGCCGGCCGCAACGGCTGCGCGTCCGTGATCGAAGAGCCTTTGGGAGAAGGCGTTGATCTTTGGGTCCAGGGCCTCCGCACGCTCAATCGCGCGCTCCAGGACTTCTTCGGCGGCGACGTCGCCTCGCGCGATCAGGGCAGCAAGGCCCAGCCCGTCCTGGGTTTCATAGTCAGACAAGGATAGCATGAAGGTCTGGTTCCGCTTTGGCCAAAGGGGTGGACTGTTACCTGTCTCTTGCCAAGGTGCCGTCGCCTGGTCACAGTGGCAAGGATTGTTGCCGGGCGCGTCTCTTCGCGCGGATAGATGGCAGCAGATCCAGAGGACAATAGGGGAAGAGCATGAGCTTTATCGGACGGACGCGCGGCTTCTTGGCCGCTGCTGGTGTTTCGGCCTTCTTGCTGGGCAGCACCTCTGGCCTGGCGATGGCGGAGAGCACGATCACCTGGGGCAAGCCGGCGGAGATCACATTCGGTGACGTGCATGTCGCAGGCACAGCCTCCTCCTGGGACGTCTTTCAGCTGGTCTATGAAACCCTGCTGACCACCGACGAGACCCTGGCCCTCAAGCCGGGCCTGGCGGAAAGCTGGGAGCAGACCTCCCCCACCACCTACGTCTTCACGCTGCGCGAGAACGCTGCCTTCTCGAATGGCCGCCGGGTAGAGCCTGCTGACGTGGTCGGCAGCTTCAACCGGATCCTCGATCCTGCCACCGCCTCCTACTGGGCCAAGCAGTTCGGTACGGTGAAGGAGGTGAAGGCCCTGGACGAGCGCCGGGTGCAGGTCGAGCTTGAGGAGCCACACACGGCCTTCCTGCCGGCCACGGCGCACATCTCCGCGGCGATCATTCCGGCTAAGGAGCTGCTCGCCGGCGAGTTCGATCCGGTCACCGAGATGATGGGCACTGGCCCCTTCATGGTGGTGGAGCACAAGCAGGACGAAAGCTGGACCTTTGCCGCCAACCCGCATTATTGGCGTGAGGGCTATCCTTTGGCCGACCGCCTCTACGCGCCGATCATCCCGGATGAGGCCGCGCGCATGGCGGCGCTGCGTGATGGGCGCATCGACTATACCTTCTTCGGCAACCCGGATATCGAGCTGCTCTTCGCCCGCGACGCCAATGTGACGGTGATCGCGCAGGAGACGACGAACTACTACCGCGTCGATGTCAACGCGCTCAACCCGGAACGGCCCTTCCACGACAAGCGTGTGCGCCAGGCCATGGACCTGGCCTTGGACCGCAACGCCATCCGCGAGCTGGTCTTCGCCGGCAGCGCGCCTGTTGACTTCCCGGTGCCGCGCGCCTTCGGCCTAGAGGCCTGCAAGAGCAATCCGGCCTATGCCCTGCCGCGCAACGAGCGCTTGGAGAAGGCCCGCGCCTTGCTGGCTGAGGCCGGGACGCCGGCGCCGGAGGTGGCGATCATGGCGACCACGGCCAATCCGCTCTACGCTCGCATCGCCCAGGTGATGCAGCAGTCGATGAACGAGGCTGGCTTCGAGACCTCCATCGAGCAGGTGCCGGTGGCCGACTGGCTGCAGCGGGTCTTCACCGATGCCGACTTCGACCTCTCGGTCTCATGGCTAGCGGGCTATACCGACCCGACCATGGTGATCTCTTGGTGGAATCCGAAGTTCGCGGTCTGGAACCTGGCCTTCTTCGAGGACGTGCCGGCGTTGGATACGGCGCTGAACGACGTCAAGAAGATGCCGGCGGGCGCGGATCGTGATGCCAAGCTTGACGAGATCTGCGCCATGATCGGTGACGGCGCCAACCTTTTGGCCCTGGTCAACAAGGTCGACTACGTCGCCTATCGCAACGACCAGATTGAGGTCAGGATCGACCCCAAGACCGGCTCGTCCAACATGTTCCAACACATCGGCGAGTTTAACTCGCTGAAGCAGTAGGGCTAGGCTAGGCCGGGCCGCCGCTAGCGGTCCGGCCTCCTGTCTTGCGATGCGTATCCTTCGCTATCTGGGGCCGCGTCTACTCCTGGCCGCGATCACCCTGACCGGGGTTGCGGTCCTGGTCTTCATCTCGCTGCGGCTGATCCCCGGCGGCTTTGCCGATATCGTCCTAGGTCCTTTCGTGACGCCGGAATCGCGAGCCATTCTGACGGAACGCTTCGGCTTGGACGAACCCGGTTGGGTGCAGTTCTTCAAGTGGTTCTGGGCCTTGCTGGGCGGCGACTTCGGCGTCTCGCTGGTCACCCAGCAGTCGGTCATCGCGGAGCTGCTGCGCCGCGCCCCGGTCACAGGCGAGCTGGCGCTCCTCTCCCTCTTCTTCGCGCTGGCGGTCGGCCTGCCCTTGGGCGTAGCCTCCGCAGCGGCCACGGCACGCGGCGGCGGCCGGATCGGGCGCACCATCGGCGCGCTGGGTGCCTCCGTCCCCGACTTCGTGCTGGGTAGTCTCTTCATCTTCGTCTTCTCGGTCTGGTCTCTGGGCCTGAAGGCCGGCGGTTACACGCCCTTCTTCGAGGACCCGATCGAGAACCTGCTGGGCATGGTCCTGCCGGCAGTGACCTTGGGTGTCTTCGGTATGGCGCTGATCCTGCGCACCACACGCGATGCCGTCTTGCGCGTCTTGACCGAGGGCCATGTCACCGCCGCCGTGGCCAGGGGAGAGACACCCCGGCAAATCCTGCGCCATCACGTCCTGCGCAACGCCTCGGTCCTGATCCTCACGGTGTCGGCCACCTACTTCGGCTATCTGCTGGGCGGCGCGGTGATCGTGGAGGTGCTCTTCTCCGTCCCTGGCGTCGGCTTCTACATCTACTCAGCCCTGCTGAACCGCGACTATGCCGTGGTGCAGGGCGGGGTGCTCTTCGTGGCGGTGATCTTTGTGTTGCTGAACATGCTGGTCGATCTGCTCTACGTGGTGATCGATCCGCGTATCGGCGCGAAGCGGGGCTAGGCGATGGTCGCGGCTCTCACCTCCCTATGGCGGCGTGACCGCCTCTCCGCCCTGGCCTTCGCAATCCTGGCCTTGCTGGTCTTCCTCGGCGTCTTCGGGCCCTGGCTGCCCTTGGGTGACGCGACCCAAGTAGCGGCCGGCCCGCGGCTCTCGCCCCCCACCTGGGCCTTTCCTATGGGCACGGACGAGCTGGGACGCTCCTTCCTGCCGCGGGTGGTGGAGGGGATCCGCTACACCTTCCTGCTGGCCACGGTGGCGGTGATCATCACCGCGATACTGGGCACCCTGCTGGGCATGCTGGCGGCGACCGTCGGCGGCTTCTTGGACATGGTGGTCGCCCGCGTGGCCGATGTGCTCTTCGCCTTCCCGGCGCTCTTGGCCGGTCTGCTGGTGGCTGCTGTGGTCGGTCCGGGCGCGGCCTCGGTCATCACGGTCATCTGTATCGCCACTTTACCACTCTTCATGCGGGTGGTGCGCTCGGCCAGCCTCAGCCTCGCAGAGCGCGGCTTCGTCATCGCTGCCCAGGTTGCTGGCGCCACCACCTGGCGGGTCATCCTGCGCCACATCCTGCCCAACGTGATGAGCGTGGCCATCATCCAGATCACCTATGCGCTCTCCATCGCCATGATCATCGAGAGTGCGCTCTCCTTCCTCGGCCTCGGCGCACAGCCGCCGCGGGCCTCCCTGGGGTCCTTGCTACAGGTCTCCTCCGTCTATCTCACCATTGCGCCCTGGTTGGTCGGCTTCGCTGGCCTGACTTTGAGCCTAGCCATCGTCTGCGTGAACCTCTTAGGGGACTCCCTGCGTGACGCGGTGGAACCCTTGCCAGGACGCACGCTGACATGAGCGCCCTCCTTCACGCCAAAGACCTGGTCGTGGCCTATGAGACGGGCCGGGGCCGCGTGCAGGCTCTGGATAGCCTGAATCTGACTGTCGAACCCGGCGAGACTCTGGCCATTGTCGGTGAGAGCGGGTCAGGCAAGTCGACTCTAGGGCTTGCGGTTGGCCGTCTACTGCCTGCGGTCGCGCTTAAGGAGAGCGGCAGCCTCACGCTGCAGGGCCAGGAGGTCTTTGCGGCCGCGCCGGACGCGCTGCGCCGCCTGCGCCGCGACCTGCTGGGCTTCGTCTTCCAGAACCCCATGTCCGCGCTGGACCCCACCATGCGCGTTGGCCGCCAGGTCTCCCGCGCCGCCGGCGGCTGCGGGACGGCGGAGATGCAGGCCTTGCTGGTGAAGGCCGGCCTGGACGAGCCGGAGCGGGTCGCCGCGAGCTATCCACATGAGCTCTCCGGCGGCATGGCGCAGCGCGTGGTCATCGCCATGGCCATTGCCCGCGGCCCGGCCTTGCTGATCGCCGACGAGCCGACGGCCTCGCTCGACGTCTCCATTCGCGCGCGGGTGATGAAGACCCTGCTGGACCTGCAGAAAGACGCCGGCGCCAGCCTCATCGTTCTCACCCACGACCTGCACCTCGCCGCGCGCTCTTGCCAGCGCCTGGCGGTCATGTACGGCGGCCGGGTAGTGGAGGTCGGTCGCTCCGCCACGGTTCTAAGTCGCCCGGCCCACCCCTACACACGCGGTCTGCTGGCGGCAGCTGCCGGTAACGAGGCTCCGGGCGAGGATCTGAAACCCATCCCCGGCCTGCCGCCCCTCCTGCGCCAACGCGCGCCCGATTGCAGCTTCGCGCCGCGCTGCCCCTTCGCCGAGGCCCGCTGTACCGACCTGCGGCCAGAAGCGCGTGAGCTAGACCGGCGCGAGGTGGTCTGCCATCTGGCCGAGCGGGTGCTGGTGGAGGCCAGTCGATGAGCGCCACGCCGGTCATCAGCCTTCAGCAGGCTTCGCTCACCTACCGCAAGCGGGGCTTCTCCGGCGGTACTCTCACTGCGGTCAAGTCGGTCGACCTCGAGATCGCCGCCGGCGAGACCCTGGGCCTGGTGGGCGAAAGCGGCTCCGGCAAGTCCTCGCTCGGCAAGCTTTGTCTTGGGCTGGCCAAACCCAGCGAGGGCAACGTCGCCTTCCAGGGCGCGCCCTTTCCTGGCCGCAAGGCCTTGCTCGGCAAGCTCTCGGTGGTGCTGCAGCATCCGGAATGGGCGCTGAACCCGCGCCTGCGCTGCGGTCCCTCGGTGGCCGAGCCCTTGGAGATCGCCAAGTGGGGTGATGCCGTCAAGCGGAGCGCCCGGGTCGCAGAGCTGATGGGCCAGGTCGGTCTCGACCCCTCCTTCGCCGAGCGCTATCCGGGCGAGCTGTCGGGCGGCCAACGCCAGCGGGTCGCCATCGCCCGCGCTCTTGCAACGCAGCCGGAGTTCGTTCTCTTCGACGAGGCGGTGAGTGCCTTGGACGTCTCGGTGCAAGCGCAGATCTTGAACCTGATCCGCAGTCTGCAGGCCGAGCAGGGCTTCGCAGCTCTCTTTATTTCACACGATCTCGCGGCGACACGCTACCTCTGCAACCGTATCGCGGTTATGTACAAGGGTGAAATCGTCGAGCAGGCCGATGCCAGACGCTTCTACGGCCAGCCGGACCACCCCTACAGCCGCGCCTTGCTCGCGGCCATTAGCTAAGGAGGTAGAGCATGCGCGCGCGGGTTTTCCTTTGGCTCTGTGCAGCCGCCTTTATCTGGAGTCAGCCGGCCAGTGCCGATACCGGCAAGAACCCGGATGAACTGGAGCGAACCTGGGAAGGCGCCTGGATCTTCCTGCCGGCCCCGCAACACAGCGACGGTTTTCGCCGGATCTCTATGGAGACTCTCGAGCGCAGCTTGGCGAGCCGAGAGGCTGCGGGCGAGCCCGCGCTTCCCATCGTCATCTATGCGCATGGCTGCAGCGGGCACTGGCGGGCGACACGGGTGACCGGTGCAGCACTGGCCAGGGCCGGCTATCTGGTGATCGCGCCCGATGGCTTTGCCCGCAAGACCAAGCCTCAAAGCTGTGACGCCGCCACGGTGCGCGGTGGGCTGCACCGTGCGGTCTTGGGCTGGCGTCAGGCTGAAATGGGCTACGCCATCAAGGAGGCCCGCTCCCTGCCTGGCGGGGACGAAGCCCCCGTCTTCCTGATGGGCCATAGCGAGGGCGGCATTACCGCGGCGACCTACACTGGCCAGCCGGTGGATGGTCGGGTCGTTGAGGGCTGGACCTGTCATGCCGGCTGGCCGGAGTATCGCGGCATCAACGCGCCGGAAGACGAGCCGGTCTTGACTCTGGTCGGCGACGATGATCCCTGGTTTCAGCACCCGGTTCTCAAAGGGGATTGCGGTGCTTTCATGGACGGACGGGCCAACAGCCGCTCCTGGGTCCTGACCGCGCCGTCGCCGCTGGCCGACGAGCATTGGCTGAGCCGTGATCGCAGCGTTCAGGCAGAGATCGTCTCCTTCCTGAACAGCCACCGCGACGGCGGCTAAGCGCCAGATTCCAAACGCGACCTATACGAAGCCGTCTCGCTGACGCTAACCTGGCTTCTTAGGCTTCAGGCGGGAGAGGGAGGGGGCCGATGCTGCAGCGACTTAGTCTGGTACTGCTCTTGGCCATCGCCGCTGTCGTGGCGGCGGCCTTGGCCCTGGGCGCTTACCTGAACTACGGCTCGGTTCGGGCAGCCTACATGGGCCAGGTCGAATCCCGCATGAACGCCACCGGTACCGCCATGGTGCATGATGCCGAGACCTCGATTTCCTTCGGCATTCCGCTGGAAGGGCAGGAGACCCTTGGCCCCTTGCTGGAGCGTATCTTGGAGACCGACCCAGCGCTGGAGATCCTGGACGTCCTGAACAGCAGCGGGGTGATCCTGCACAGCAGTGATCCTGAGCGGATCGGTGAAACGCTGGACCTCTTCGACGATGAGGGTCTGCAGCTCAATCTGGCAATTGCCAATGACTTCGGCGGGGAGGCCGGGAGTCTGCGCCTCATCGCCGACCAGGCCTTGCTGGAGCGGAACTTGGAGGCGACAGCCGCAGCCGTGCGCGATGCCGCCCTCTATGCTCTCTTCGTCGCCCTGGCCCTGGCGGTCTTGGCGGTGCTGGCTCTGCTGTCCGGTGCCAGGCGGCATGCCCAGGATGCCGGCCAGCTGGCGTCTGGCGCGCAGGACAGCGGTCAAGGCTGGGCTCTCGCAGAAATCACCAAGGAACAGGCCGCCATCGAAGCCGCGCTAGAGGCACAAGAGACCGCAGCCGCGGCAAAGGCCTCGCCCAGTGTCTAGAGAGAGCAAGCAGACAGCGGGGAGGCGCTAGGTGCGCCGCTTAGACCTTGCCCTTCTGGGCGTGCTCTCGCTTCTGATGGTGGCCGCGCTGGTCTTCGTCTCCTGGCGTGCCTTGGACAGTGCCGAGCGCTTGCTTCTGCCGGAGCTGAACCGCAAGGCGGAGGTCGTCGGCCGCTCCGTCGGCGACCTCTTGAGCGAGGCCGTCGACTACGGCATCCCCATCGCGTCGGTCGTCGGCGCCCGTCCGGTCCTGGAAGATTCGCTGGCCGACAATCCAGAATTCTCCACCGTTTCAATCCTGCTGGCCGACGGCTCTGTCCTCGCCTCTGTCAGCAATCCCGAGCAGCCGCTGGGCAGCGCCCCTATCGTGATCGCGGTGCCGGTGGAGGCGGAAGAGGAACGCGTCGCCCAGGTCATGGTGCAGATCCCCGGCGCCGTCGTGGAACGCACCATCCGCAACATCTGGCTGGATGTGGCTGTCGTCCTCTTGGCCTCGATCCTGGTCACCTTCGAGATGCTGGTGCTGGTCTTCAGCGCCGACGCCGGGCGGGCCTTGCGCGGTCTCGGCCAGCGTTTGGTCGCCATATCGCGCGGAGATCTGCGCCGTCACGCCTCGGTCGAGGCCGGCGGCCTCTTCGGCAAGGCGGCGGAGGATCTGGATCAGCGCATTGCTGGGCTGGCAGAGCGCCAGGCGGCCTTGAAGGCGCGTGCGCAGCAGCTGAAGCAACACGCGCTCTCCGCACGGCTTGGAGACCTGGAGGCCAGGTTTCGAATCGGCCAGGTGCGCGATGAGCCGCCACCGAAGCTCGCCGCTCTGCGCGCCCCGCTGTTCCTCTTCTTCTTCGCCGAAGAGCTGACCCGGCCTTTCCTGCCGGCCTTCACTGCAAGCCTCGTCTCGCCGATCGAAGGCCTGTCGCGGGAGCTGGTGATCTCTCTGCCCATCGTGCTCTTCATGGCCATCGTCGCCATTCTGCAGCCGGTGCTGAACGGGCCGACGGAACGCTTGGGCCGCGGCCGCGCACTCAGGATCGGCGCGGTTCTGGCGGTGATCGGCTTTACCGGTGCCGCCTTCGGGACCGACCTGCTGCAGTTCTTGCTGTTTCGCGCCATGACCGCCATCGGCTACGCGCTGGTCTTCGTCTCAGCCCAAGGCGCCATCATCGACGTGACTGAGCGGCAGAACCGGGCGCGCGGCCTCGCCACGCTGGTCGGCGCCATCTTCGTCGCCGCGCTCTGTGGTCCGCCGGTCGGCGGTATCCTGGCCGACCGCCTGGGCGAGCGGGAGACCTTCATGGTCTCTGCCGTCCTGGCCTTACTGGCTATCGTCGCGGCGCGTTTTGCCATGCCGAACGAGCCGAAACGCGACCGCCTCGCCGGCTCCTCCCCGCCTTCGCTCTCGGCCTTCTTCGCGATTCTGCGTACACCGGCGCTGGCGGCCCTGCTGGTTGGCTGTGCGCTACCGGCCAAGCTGATCCTGGCAGCGCTGGTCTTCTTTCTGGTGCCGCTGACCATGGCGGACGAGGGCTTCGATCAGGCGGCCATCGGCCGGGTGCTGACGCTCTACGCGCTGGCGATGATCGTCCTGGTACCGCTGGTCTCCCGGATCAGCGACCGTTTGGGCCGCCAGCCCAACTTTGTCCTGCTGGGCGCCTTCCTTTCGGCGACTTCGGTCGCGCATCCGCTCATCTGGGAAGCGCCTTGGGGTGAGGCCGCCATGGTCTTCCAACTGGGTATTGCCCAGGCGCTGTCGATCACCCCACAGTCCGCTTTGGTTGGCGAACTGGGCCGGCGCTACCTACCTCACATCTCGGAAGGCATGGTTTATGGTGTCTTCCGCTTGGTCGAGCGTAGCGGCAATGCAATCGGACCGGCGCTGGCGGCCTTTTTCCTAGGCGCCTATGGTCTGCAGGTTGCGCTCATCGCGGTGGGATTGGTCTCCGCCTTGGGTGCCTTAGCCTATCTGGCAGCTCTGGGCTTGAGCAGGAGCACCAGAGAGCGGAGGGACGATCAATGACAAACATGAAGCTGGGACGCAGACAGGCCCTGGCGCTCTTGGCCAGCGGGGCAGCGGCACTGCCGGCTGCGGCCGCTTGGGCGCAGTCGTCCGACAGCGACCGCAAAGAACCCTTCAAGATCTATCAGATGACCTATCGCGGTGAGACCGATGTCGAGCGCGGCTTTCGCGACTACTTGAACCAACGGGGCATCCCGGTGGAGATCATCCACCGCAACGCCGAACGCGACCCCTCGAGAGTCCAGGAGTTCTTGAAAGAGATCGAGGAGATCCAGCCGGACCTGGTCTATACCTGGGGCACGCCGGTGACCTTGGCGACGGTGGGGCGCTATAACGAAGACGCGCCCTACGATGTCAGCGACAAGATCCCCGTCGTCTTCACCATTGTCGCCGCGCCGGTGGCCTCTCAGGTCATCCCTAGCTTCGAATCCTCAGGACGCAACCTGACCGGCACCTTCCACGTCGTGCCGCCGGACGCGCAGCTGCGCGCCGTGCAATCCTATCGGCCGATCGAGGCGTTGGGCGTGCTGCACACCTCCACCGAGCAGAACTCCGTCGCCATCGTCGATCAGCTCTCCACCCTGGCGAAGGAGCAGGGCTATCCCTTGATCGTGCGCCAGTTCCACCTGGATGCCGACGGCCAGCCGACGGTGGAGGGCTACAAGGAGCTCTTGCTGGAGATCAAGCAGCAGGGTGCCAACTGGCTGATCTACCCGCCCGATACCTTCCTGGGCTCGCAGATCGACCTGATCAAGGCAGAGGCAGCCGCCCTGCGCCTACCGACCTTCGGCACGACCGAGCAGCTGGTGCACCGGGGCGACTGCTTGCTGGGCTTGATCTGCCGTTACTACTCCGTCGGCCAGCTGACGGCGGCGAAGGTGGAGCAGATCCTGGTCGAGGGTCGCGACCCGAAGACCATCCCCATCGAGACCTTGAAGCGCTTTTCGCTGATCGTGAACATGCCGGTTGCCAAGTCCTTGGAGCTCTATCCGCCGCTGGCCATGCTGAACTACGCGGACGTCATCGGAAGCTGACGGCCATGCAGGCTGCGGCTCCGCTCGATGACTTGGCCCTCCCGCAAGACATGGCGTGGTCGGCGCTGCGTCTTGACCAGGTCGCGGAGGTGGAGGCCATGCAGGCGCGGGTCTATGCAGGCCTTGAGGATCACGATCACTTCAAGCCGGCGCCGCAGGGCTTCTTCGCCTCGGTGGTCAAGGGGCGCGGCAGCGTTCTGACCGTTCGGCACGGAGCTGCGGTGGTGGCTTTCGGGACCTTGCTGACCGGTTTGGCGCCGGGCGAGTCTATCCGGCAGATGGTGGGACTGGCCGACGGCACGCCCCTGGCGATGATGCAAGGCGCCGTCGTCGACCCGGCCTACCGCGCACTGCACCTGCACCGCCAACTGCTGCGCCGCCGCCTCGCGCTGTTGCGACCAGCCGGCTATTGGCACGTCTATGCCTCCGCCGCGCCGGGGAACATCGCTTCCTGGCGCAACATGCTGGCTGAGGGCTATGAGGTTGTCGCCCTCAACACGCGCTACGGCCGCCTGCTGCGCTACACCGTCTACCGCCCAGCCGAGCCACGCTTCCTCTCGCCAGAGCAGGCCGCGGCCCTGCAATGGTGCGACCCTGACGATGTAGCGGGCCAGGAACGGCTCCTAGCCGAGGGCGCACGCGGCGTTGTCTCGCGGACCCGGGGGAAGCGGGTGGAGATCGGCTATACGCCGGGTGCTCCGGTCTGACGGTGTGTCGCTTTGTGGGAAGGGGGCAACGAGACCGGCCATACTGTTGTCGAGTGAATCAACGCGCTTCAATCCACGCCCCCCGTGGAGGGGGCGACTAACCCAGCACAGCGCATAGCCGCCCCAGTAGCAGTTTCAATCCACGCCCCCGTGGAGGGGGCGACGTCTCCTCCTCGTCAAGCTGTCGCTTGCGGTTCTGGTTTCAATCCACGCCCCCGTGGAGGGGGCGACGCGGCGTATCGATGCCCACGAGTACCTGACCATGTTTCAATCCACGCCCCCGTGGAGGGGGCGACGCCCGCGCCGCCGCGAAGGAGAGCTCGAAGCGCTCGTTTCAATCCACGCCCCCGTGGAGGGGGCGACATGTTGGTCTTGGTTTCCATCCAAGACCCAAAGTGTTTCAATCCACGCCCCCGTGGAGGGGGCGACTTGGAGCAGCGGTCGGGTCTGTGGGGTTCCAAGGGGTTTCAATCCACGCCCCCGTGGAGGGGGCGACCACCGGCTGGGATGTTGATCTGCGCGCTGGAGAAGGTTTCAATCCACGCCCCCGTGGAGGGGGCGACCCTGCCGCTCGATCTGCGCCACGTCGTTGGGGCTGTTTCAATCCACGCCCCCGTGGAGGGGGCGACCCGAGCTTTCTGTAAAGGCCGTCGATCAGCGTCTGGTTTCAATCCACGCCCCCGTGGAGGGGGCGACGCGCTCATGAACCCAGCGAGATACGGCAATGCAGAGTTTCAATCCACGCCCCCGTGGAGGGGGCGACAGTCCGCCTCGGGGTAGTCGCCCGTCGGGATCTGTTTCAATCCACGCCCCCGTGGAGGGGGCGACTCTCGACGACGGGCGCATGGGCTTTTTCAATGATCGTTTCAATCCACGCCCCCGTGGAGGGGGCGACCCCTTTCCGTTGGGCTGGTCTCGTTCCAGGACGGAGTTTCAATCCACGCCCCCGTGGAGGGGGCGACCGGGTCTCTGGCGGATTTAGACGGCAGGCCTAGGGTTTCAATCCACGCCCCCGTGGAGGGGGCGACGGCAGATTTCCTGCGCCTCCTCTTTCACCGAGACTGGTTTCAATCCACGCCCCCGTGGAGGGGGCGACCAGGACGACGCCTCAGAGATCAGCGCATTCAAGATGTTTCAATCCACGCCCCCGTGGAGGGGGCGACCGCGTGACCTGGCCGCCGCCGACACCGAGGGGCAGTTTCAATCCACGCCCCCGTGGAGGGGGCGACGACGATACCAT
>JBCBSF010000119.1:0-13301 GCA_039819325.1 Pseudomonadota bacterium
CCAATAGGATACTGGCGTGGGGGGCCGGGAGGGGGAGCGGGCCGGTGCCGCCGCGATGAGCAGAGCTCAACGCGGTACAAACCACAGCACGCGCGTGACTTTTTCGACCGATCGAGAGAGGCTGAGACACGCGAAACCGAAAGAGGCTGCTATGGCAGACGACAAAGAAACGCGTGACGGGGAAGAAACCGCGGACGAGGCGGAGCCCGGCCGGATCTTCCTGGTCGTGGTCGATGACAGCGAGGAAATGCGGGTGGCGCTCCGCTTCGCCTGCCGGCGCGCACGTCATACCGATGGCCGCGTGGCCCTGCTCTACGTCATCGAGCCGACGGAGTTTCAGCACTTCATGGGGGTCGGCGACCTGATGCGCGAAGAAGCACGTGGGCGGGCAGAGCTCTACATGCAGCGGATCTCCGGCCAGGTGAAAGAGATCTCGGGCCGCATGCCGGTGGTCTTCATCCGCGAAGGCGATCGGCGCGACGAGCTATTGGCGCTGATCCAAGAGGAGCCCATGATCTCCATCCTGGTCCTCGCCGCGAGCGCGCAAGGCAACACGCCAGGTCCCTTGATCGCTGCGCTCACCAGCAAGTTCGCTGCGCGGCTCAGCGTGCCGCTGACCGTGGTCCCTGGAAATCTCAGCGACGCGGCAATCGACGCGGTTTCGTGACGCGTTGCGGCGATGAGCAAGCTCATCGCTTGCGGCGCCAGCCCTCTCCCCCACCTGGCCACCCGATAGCATACTGGCGTGGGTGGCCGGCCCCGTTACGCCAAGGGGGGAGAGGGCTGGCGCCGCATAGTCGCGACAGCGACTGGAAACCACCCCCCGCTTGCCAGCCCGCACCGCTCTCCCCATGTCGGAGGCTGACTGCGGGAAAGAGGACCAAATCCGTCATGTTTATCCAGACCGAGAGCACGCCGAACCCGGCGACCTTGAAGTTCATTCCGGGCGTCGTGGTGCTGGAAAGCGGCACCGCCGACTTCCGTGAGGCTGAGAGCGCCGATCGCTCGCCGCTGGCTCAACGCCTCTTTCAGATCGAAGGCGTGGAAGGCGTCTTCCTGGCCAGCGACTTCCTGTCGATCACCAAGGCAGAGGCCAGCGACTGGCAAGACCTGAAGCCGGCCGTCTTCGGCATTTTGATGGAGCACTTCTCCGCCGGCCGCCCCGTGCTCTTAGAAGAGCAGCCAGCCCACGCCGAGCATGCGGAGGAGGACAACGAGGTCGTCTCCCAGATCAAGGAGCTGCTCGACACCCGGGTGCGCCCGGCTGTGGCGCAGGATGGCGGCGACATCGTCTTCCAGGGCTTCGACAAGGGCATCGTTTACTTGCACATGCAGGGTGCCTGTGCCGGCTGTCCTTCTTCCACTGCGACCTTGAAGATGGGAATCGAGAACATGCTGCGGCATTACATCCCGGAGGTGGTTGAGGTCCGTCCGGTCGCCTAGACTAGCGGTCTCTCATCCACAGACGAGGTACCCAGCATGGCAGAGGCGATCTCCGCCGCGGCGCTCGACCAGCTCTTCTTCGAGGCCCGGACCCAGAACTCTTTCCGCGACGAGCCGGTGCCGGCGGAGCTCTTGAACAAGATCTATGAGGTGAGCCGCTGGGCACCGACCAGCGCCAACTGCCTGCCGATGCGGGTCGTCTATGTCGTGAGTGCGGAGGCGAAAGAGAAGCTGAAGCCAGCGCTGGCCGAGGGCAATGTCGAGAAGACCATGTCGGCACCGGTGACGGCGATCGTCGGCCATGATCTGGAGTTCTACGAGCATCTGCCGACCCTATTCCCGCACACCGATGCGCGCGCCTGGTTTGCCGGCAAGCCGGCCCACATCGAGATGACGGCCTTCCGCAATGGCACCCTGCAAGGCGGCTACTTCATCTTGGCGGCGCGTGCCCTTGGTCTGGACTGCGGGCCCATGTCCGGCTTCGACAATGCTAAGGTGGATGAGGCCTTCTTCGCCGGAACCGCGGTGAAGTCCAACTTCCTCTGCAATCTGGGCTACGGAAGCGGGGAGGGGCTCTTCCCGCGCAGCCCCCGCTTCTCGGCGGAACAGGCTTGCCAGATCCTTTAACGCCCAGCGCCTTGCTGGCACTGGATGCCGCCAGCGCCGCGGCCTCGGCAGCCGTCTGGTGCGACGGCCGCATCGTTACGGAGGAAAGCCTGGCCATGGCGCGCGGCCAGTCAGAGCAGCTCTTGCCTCTGGCGCAGTGTGTCATGGAGCAGGCCGCCTGCAGCTGGGACCAGCTGGATGCCATCGCGGTGTCCACCGGGCCCGGCGGCTTCACCGGTGTGCGCATTGGTCTGGCGGCCGCGCAGGGCCTGGCCCTGGCCCTGGATCTGCCGTTGATTGGGCTCTCCTGCTTCGAGGTCTTGGCGGCACAGGCCGCGCGCCACGCCGGCGCTCCGTCGGCGGCTATCTTGATCTTGATCGATGCAAAGCGCGCGGAGGTCTATGGCCAACTGGTCGGCGCTGATAGGAGCCTCCCAGCTGGGCTCTATGACCAGGATTCCTTGCTGGCCGCTCTTCTGCCCCGAGACCAGCCCTTGCTGCTTGCCGGCAGCGCCGCCCCGGACTGGCGCAGTCGTCTTGCAGACGCCGGGCTGAGCGTGGAAGACCTGGGCCTTGCCTTCTCAGTCAGCGCTCTCGCGTGTTTGGCGGCAGCACGTCCGCTGCCGCAGCGCCCGTGGCCACTGGTCGAGCCGCTTTACCTGCGCGGCGCAGACACCACCACGCCCAAGGCACCGCCCCGCTGGATATCGACGGCAAAGGGCAATCAGGCTTGATGCCCGCCGGCCTTCGTCTTGCGCAGGGGCTAGGACCGGTCGACGCCATGGCCGATCTGCATGCTGAGGCCTTTCCGGCGGATGCTTGGGATGCCGCAAGCCTGTTGCAGTTGCTGCCGCTCCCCGGCGTCCTTGCCTTCCATGTCTTGGACGAGACAGCAAAGGGCAACCAAGCCGTTGGTTTTCTCTTGGCCCGGGCCGCCGTCGACGAGGCTGAAGTTCTGACCTTGGTTGTTGCCCCACCCTATAGGCGCCTAAGAGTTGCGCAAGGCCTGATTCTTGCTTTGAACAGACATCTAAAGCACCAAAGCATCACGCGTCTTTTCTTGGAAGTTGCGGCTAGGAATACGGCTGCGCGCGCCTTCTACTGCTATCTGGGGTTCCATATCATTGGTGAACGGAAGGGCTATTACCGCAGTGGCGATGATGCACTGGTTATGCAGCTAGACCTCTCTTCTGCTGACCCGGCCTCTTCTGATAAGATGCGGTGACGGAGTCAGGGTTTTGGAGAATCAGCCAAATTTTTGTGCAAAATCCCCGCGTTGACGGCCTACAATCGGATAACTTCTATCTTTTTCGGCCCGACTCGAAAGGGAACAAGTAAAGACTTCTTGCCTTTGACCGGCTCGATCCCTATACCCCCTTGCAGGTACCAAAATCAGGAGGAAGACCTAATG
The DNA here is from genome assembly GCA_039819325.1 of Pseudomonadota bacterium. Lineage (GTDB taxonomy): Bacteria > Pseudomonadota > Alphaproteobacteria > Kiloniellales > JACOMY01 > JACOMY01. Next base: position 3,461 of record JBCBSF010000119.1, read on the forward strand.
TCAGATCAAGAGGCTGGCCAGAAGCTGTTGGACCTTACCAGTAGCATCGTGGCCGCCCATGTAGCCCATAACTCCGTTTCCGCGCAGGATTTGCCGACACTGATCCGCGATGTCTATCAGTCCTTGGCAACGGTCGGGGAGCCCAAGGAAGTCGAGCCAGAGCGTCCGACGCCGGCCGTTCCTATTAAGCGTTCGATCACTCCGGACTATCTGATTTGTCTTGAAGACGGCAAGAAGCTGAAGATGCTGAAGCGTCATTTGAAGACCGCGTATGATATGTCACCGGAGCAATACCGGGAGCGCTGGGGTCTGCAGGCCGACTATCCTATGGTCGCCCCGAACTATGCCAAGCAGCGCTCGCAGCTGGCCAAAGAGATTGGCCTGGGCACCAAGGCCCGCCGTCGCGGCTAGTCTGCCAGGCGTCGCCAAAGCCCGCCTTGCCACCTGCGTGTTGCACCGGGTGGCCAGGCGGGTTCAGCGAAGGCTCGGTCAAGAAGGGCTTTTGCTCTCCGCCGAAATCTCTATTTTGAGATGGCAGAATTGAGAGGGAGGAGACAGCCGCCGTGCCTGACCGCTTGGAACGCCTGTGTATCGAAAAGGGCCTGAAAATGACCGGCCAGCGCCGGGTCATTGCCCGCGTCTTGTCCTTAGCCACGGATCACCCGGACGTCGAGCAGGTCCACCAGCGTGCGTCCGCGGAAGATGCCAAGATCTCCATCGCCACCGTCTACCGGACGGTGAAGCTCTTCGAAGAGGCGGGAATCCTCGACCGCCATGACTTTGGCGAGGGCCGCTCGCGCTATGAGGAGCGCAGCGACGACCACCACGATCATCTGATCGACGTCAACACCGGCGAAGTCGTCGAGTTCGTCGATGAAGAGATCGAGCGCCTGCAGGCAGAGGTCGCCCGCCGCCTCGGCTACCGTTTGGTTGATCATCGCATGGAACTCTACGCGGTTAAGATCGGCAGCAGCAAAGAGGACTAGTGGGACCCACCGCGGGCCCTTGCTCTCTTCAAGCTTGTTACTCAAAAAAGAACAAAGAAACTTTGTGAGACTCTGGTGATGTCCAACATCGGCCGAAGGCTTCTTTGGCCGGAATATTTTCTGTTGGTCCTGCCACACTTTGGCCCCACATTCATGGGCACGGGGCCCCGACAAAGGGACCGGCAAGCGATCGGGGCTCGCCGATGAGCCGCCTGTATGAGGTCTAGGGGGACAGGACCCGGGACCTCTGCTACGTCACGGACGGGACCCAAGGGAGCGAAGAAACCATGGTGTTGATGGAGGCCCATGCCGGTAAGCCGGTAGACGTGCAATCAGGCGACTTGTACATCCGACTAGCAGAAACGGCGGAAGAAATCCGCCATTCGCAAAAGCTGCGCTACCGGGTGTTCTGCGAGGAGATGGCGGCGACGCCGACCTTGGAGCAGCGGCTTGAGAAGCGTGAGTACGACAGCTTCGACGCCTACTGTGATCACCTGCTGGTCTTCGACCGCTCCAAGCGCGGCTCGGAGGCCGTGGTTGGCACCTATCGCCTGATGCGGCGCGAGCAGGCTGCCCGCCGCGGCCAGTTCTACACCATCGACGAATACGACATCGGACCGCTGCTGCACTATCCGGGCGAGATCCTGGAGCTTGGCCGCTCCTGCGTGGCCTCGGATTATCGCACCGGCTCCACCATGCAGCTGCTCTGGCGCGGCATCGCGGAGTACGTCTTTTTCTACAACATTGACGTGATGTTCGGCTGTGCCAGCTTGCCAGCGACCGATCCCAACAAGCTGAAAGACGCGCTGAGCTACCTCTATCATCACCATCTGGCCCCGCCGGCGCTGCGGCCACGCGCGGTGGCTGAGCGCTATGTCGACATGAACCTGCAGCCGGCCGACAGCATCAATGTGCGCCTGGTACGCCGGGTGCTACCGCCTTTGGTGCGTGGCTATCTGCACCTCGGCGGTTTTGTCGGCGACGGTGCCGTGGTGGACGAGGATTTCGGTACCACCGACGTGGCCGTTGTGGTGAAGACCGACTGGGTGACCCAAAAGTACCTGCGCCACTATCGTGCGCAGTCGGACAGCAACACGCGCTAGACGCGGAAGACAGGGGCCACAATGGTTTCTCGCCTTCGTGCCATCTGGGGCATCGCTGCTTTCTTCATCATTCTGCCGCCGGCGATGCTGGTGCAGTTGACCGCGCTGGCGGTGAGCCCCTCTTTCGCCAAGACCTTTCCCGTCTGGTTTCACCGTCAGGTCTTGCGCCTGGTGTCCTTCAAGGTGCAGCGCCGCGGTCGGCAATCACGCGTGCACCCAACGCTCTACGTTTCAAACCATGTCTCCTATCTCGACATCGAGGTGCTGGGCGCGTTGATCAAAGGCTCCTTCGTCGCCAAGGCGGAGGTGCGCACCTGGCCGATCTTCGGCTGGCTCGCCCGCCTGCAGCGCTCCGTCTTCGTGGAGCGCCGGGTGCAGCGCACCGCCAGTGCGCGCGATGACATGGCCCAGCGCCTGGAAGACGGCGACAGCCTGATCCTCTTCGCCGAAGGCACCAGCAGCGACGGCAACCGGGTGTTGCCCTTCAAGTCTGCCCTCTTCGCCGCAGCAGCAATCCGGCCGAAGGGGGAGGATCTGGTGGTGCAGCCGGTCTCCATCGCCTACAGCCACCTGGACGGCATGCCGATGGGCCGTTTCCTGCGCCCCTACTTCGCCTGGTATGGCGATATGGATATGGCCGGGCACATCTGGGATACCTTTGGCCTGGGCCGTGTCACGGTAACGGTCGAATTCCATCCGCCGGTGACCCTGGCGCAGTTCGGCTCGCGCAAGGCACTGGCCGACCACTGCCATGCCGCCGTGCAGCAAGGCATGACCGCAGCACTGAGCGGCCGCCGCCCCGCCAAGGAGGTGACGCCACCCTCGCCCGTCCCAGCCGAGGCCAGTCAAACCTAGAGGGCCAAGCCTAGAAGACAGATGCTGCCTTGGATTGCTGACGTGCGCGCCTAGCCATTGTAGTGTGGCTGCCTGGAGTGATACCTAAGCCTGACACCGGGGCCGATCCTCATGGCGCATTACTGCCTGATTGACTGAAACGACCAGAATCCTTGCCAAAGAAACTCTTCATCAAGACCTACGGCTGCCAGATGAACGTCTATGATTCGGCCCGCATGGCCGAACTGCTGACGCCACTGGGTTATGCCGAGACCCAGGAGGCGGCTGAGGCCGACCTGGTGCTGCTCAACACCTGCCACATCCGCGAGAAGGCAGCGGAGAAGGTCTACTCGGAACTCGGCCGCTTGCGCCAGGCGAAGGAGGAGGCCGCTGCCGCCGGGCGCGCCATGACCATCACGGTTGCCGGCTGCGTCGCCCAGGCCGAGGGCGAAGAGATGCTGCGCCGCGCGCCGGTCGTCGATCTGGTCATCGGCCCCCAGGCCTATCACCGCCTGCCGGAACTCATCGCCCGGGTTGAGCGGGAGCGTTCCGGCGGACTGGCCGATACCGAGTTCCCGGTCGAGAGTAAGTTCGACCTGCTGCCGCAGGAGCGTGGCCCGCAAGACGTCTCCGCTTTCCTCTCGGTGCAGGAAGGCTGCGACAAGTTCTGCAGCTTCTGCGTTGTCCCCTACACCCGCGGCGCCGAGGCCTCACGACCCGTAGCTCAAGTGCTGGACGAGGCCCGCCGCCTGGTCGCGGCCGGCGCGCAGGAGATCACGCTTCTGGGCCAGAACGTGAATGCCTATCACGGCGCTGCGCCTTCGGATGACGGCAGCAGCTGGGGCCTGGGTCGTCTGCTCTTCGCCTTGGCAGAGCTGCCGGGCATCACCCGCCTGCGCTACACCACCTCGCACCCGCAGGACGTAGACGAGGAACTGCTGGCGGCTCACCGCGATCTGCGCGTGCTCATGCCCTTCCTGCACCTGCCGGTGCAGTCGGGATCGGACCGCGTGTTAGCGGCGATGAACCGCAAGCACACGGCCGCCGACTACCTGCGCATCGTCGAGCAGCTGCACGCTGCCCGGCCAGACCTGGCGCTGTCCTCCGACTTCATCGTCGGTTTCCCGGGCGAGAGCGACGCGGACTTCCAAGCGACCTTGGACCTGGTCGAGGCGGTGGGCTTCGCGCAGGCCTATTCCTTCAAATACAGCCCGCGGCCCGGTACACCCGCCTCGGCGCTGGCGAGCCAGGTGCCTGGCCCGGTAGCGAGCGAACGCCTGGCCCGCTTGCAGGAGCTCCTGAACCGCCAGCAACGCACCTTCAACGCCGAAACCGTTGGGCAGGTGCTGCCGGTTCTCTTCGACCGCGCCGGCCGCCGGCCAGGCCAGCTGGTCGGACGCTCACCCTGGATGCAGTCGGTACATGCCCTGCTGCCCGACAGTGCACGCGGTCAAATCATACCCGTGCGGGTGACGGCGGCTGGCGACAACTCGCTGGCCGGCGAGGCCTTGGACGCAGTAGGCGCCTGGGTCGCCCAACCGCAGCCTCTGGAGGCCAGCGCGTCGTGACCGCTGCCGCCCCCCGGCACCCCGCGCCCAAGCAGCCCACCATCGTCCAGTTCGGCGACAACTCGCTTCTGCCGCTGCTTTTCGGTGAGCATGATCAGAACCTGGCCCGCCTGGAGCGCCTCATGCAGGTGACCCTGCAGGCGCGCGGCAACCGAGTGACGATCAGCGGCGAGAAGGAGGCGGAGAATGCCTGCATCAAAGCACTGGAGAGCCTCTACAACCGCCTGAAGCGCGGCCTTGCCGTCACCGACGGTGAGATCGATGCAGCCGCCCGCCAGGCCTTGGAGGGCGAAACGCTGCCTGCCGGCGCCGATGAGGTGCAGACCCGCAAGAAGGTGATCTCACCGCGCAACCAGGCGCAGGCCCGCTACGTCAAGGCGCTACGCCGGCATGAACTGACCTTCGGCATGGGGCCGGCGGGCACCGGCAAGACCTATCTGGCCGTCGCCATCGCGGTGGAGATGCTGCTGGCCGGCCAGGTCTCGCGCCTCATCCTCTCCCGCCCGGCGGTGGAGGCTGGGGAGCGTCTGGGCTTCCTGCCGGGCGACATGAACGAGAAGGTGGACCCCTACCTGCGGCCGCTCTATGACGCGCTCTATGACATGCTGCCAGGCGAACAGGTAGCCAACCGCCTGAAGAGCGGTGAGATCGAAGTCGCACCCCTAGCCTTCATGCGCGGGCGGACCCTGGCCAATGCCTTTGTCATCTTGGACGAAGCGCAGAACACCACGCCCATGCAGATGAAGATGTTTCTGACCCGCCTGGGCGAGAACAGCCGCATGGCCGTCAACGGCGATCTGACCCAGATCGACCTGGCACCTGGTCAGCGCTCCGGCCTCGCTGAGGCGCAGCGGCTCTTGGCGGGCCTGGAGGGCATTGGCTTCACCCAGTTCACCGAGGGCGACGTGGTGCGCCATCCCTTGGTCATGCGCATTGTGCGGGCCTATGCCCGCGCGGACGAAGAGGGCGCCCAGAGTGACCCAGGCGCATCTGGCGATCTCTTCGATCAGAAGCGGCGATGAGCGCAGCCCTCCTCCACGCGGACCCGGAACCAGAGCCGCTGAGGCGTTGGTCGATCGATCTGCTGTTGGACGACCGGGCGTGGCTGACCCGCCTGCCGGGCGCCTTACCGCTGGTTCGCCGGGCCGCTTGGCTCACCTTGTCAAACCAGGGCGCCGGCCCCGGCGGCGTCACCATCGTGCTGGCCGACGACCCCCTGCTGCGCAAGCTGAACGCCGCCTTCCGCGGCCGCGACCGCACGACCAATGTGCTCTCCTTTCCCGAAGACGAGGCCGGCAGCTCCTTCGGCGAGATCGTGGTGGCGCGCCGGCAGCTCTGCCGCGAGGCGCGGGCGCAGAGCAAGCGGCCGCTGGCGCACCTGGCGCATCTGGTGGTGCACGGGCTGCTGCACCTCTTCGGACACGATCACGAGGCCAGGGCAGAGGCCGAACGGATGGAGTGGCGGGAGCGTAAGCTCTTGAGCGCACTGGCCTTCGCCGACCCCTATGCACGGCCGGCCAAGCCTGCGAAGCAGGCCCTGGCATGAGCGAGGGCAATGGGAACGGCAACGGTGCCAAACCGGGCGTGGTGAAGCGTCTGCTGGGCCGTCTGCGGCCCCGGCCAAGCGAAGCCGCGCTGCGCGAGGCGATTGAGGAGATCGTTGGCCAAGTCGACCAACGCGAAGGCGAGGACGGCGAGGCGCCGGTGATCGGCAGCCGCGAACGCATGCTGCTGTCCAACATCCTAAACCTGCGCCATCTGACGGCCTATGACGTCATGGTGCCGCGTGCCGATATCGACGCAGTGGATGTCGAGACCGGCTTTGCCGAGTTCATGGATGTCATCTCCAAGCGGGGGCACTCCCGCCTGCCGGTCTATCGCGAGACCTTGGACGACATCGTCGGCTTCGTGCATCTGAAGGATGCCATCCCCTTCGCCTCCGACCCCGCCGGCTTCCAGCTTGATGCCATCAAGCGCCCGCCGCTCTTCATCGCCCCCTCCGCGCTCGCGCTGGACTTGCTGCTGGAGATGCGGTTGTCGCGCCGGCACATGGCCTTGGTGGTCGACGAGTACGGCGGTGTCGACGGCCTGATCACCATTGAGGATCTGGTCGAGGAGATCGTCGGCGAAATCGAGGACGAGCATGACCTGGACGAAACCGAAGCGCTACTGCGGGGCAAGGACGGGACCATTCTGGCCGATGCCCGCATGCTGATCGAGGATCTGGAAGAGGAGATCGGCCCGATCCTGTCAGAGGAAGAGCGCGAGGCCGATATCGACACCATCGGCGGTCTGGTGGCGACCTTGGCCGGCCGTGTGCCCGCGCGCGGTGAATTGATCCCGCATCCGGCCAGCGGTGTGACCTTTGAGGTGGTCGAAGCCGACCCGCGGCGGCTAAAACGGCTGCGCCTGCGTGACCTCCCCAACACAGGCACGGAGAGCACCACGGGCACGACAGCTGCGGAGTCCTGATCATGAGCAGCCGGGTTGAGAGCGAGGCCGCGGCACCCCAGGGATCAAGCCTCTTGCAGCGTTTGCACGCCCGCGTCGCCCGGCAGAGCGGCTGGCGCGCAGCCCTCTTAGCCTTTGTGAGCGGCCTGATCTCCGCCGGTGCCTTTGCGCCCGTCTCCATCGTGCCGCTGCTGATCCCGACCTTCGTTGTGCTCATGTGGCAGCTGGCTGCGGCAGAGCGTGGCAGCCAAGCCCTGTGGCGCGGCTGGTTCTTCGGCACCGGGCACTTCCTCGGCGGGCTCTACTGGGTCGGTATCGCCATGACGGTCGATATCGAGCGCTTCTGGTGGTTTCTGCCGATCTCCATCGCCGGCCTTTCGGCTGGGCTTGCCATCTTCATCGCCCTGGTGGCCTGGGCCACTTGGCGCGCCCGGCTGACGGGGGCCGCCAGCCTCTCGCTCTTCGTGTTGCTGTGGATGGTGGCGGAGTGGCTGCGCTCTTGGGTCCTCTCCGGGTTCCCCTGGAACCTCATCGGCTCGGCCTGGTCGGAGGTGCCGGTGGCCCTGCAGCTCGCCTCTGTGACCGGTGTCTGGGGCTTGAGTGCGATAACCCTCCTGGCCGCCGTCTCCTTGGCGGCCCTCACCCTGCCCGGCAGCCGGCGGAGCGCCTTCGCCTTCATCGGGCTCTCTTGGGGGCTGCTTGCCGCCGCCCTGCTGTTCGGCATCCTTCGCTTGAGCGCCGCTCCGAGCGTGTGGGAGGGGCCGACGGTCCGCCTGGTCCAGCCCTCAGTCCCGCAGAGCCTGAAGTGGGACGCTGGCCGCGCTTTCGGACACGTCCGCCAGTTGGTCGAGCTGTCGCGTAAGCCCGGTTTCGACCAGGTGGCCCTGGTGGTCTGGCCAGAGACGGCCGTGCCCTTCAACCTCTGGCGTGATCCCGATCTCATCCGCTTCATCGGGCAAGCAGCACCGCCCGAGGGTGCGCTGGTGACCGGCGCACCGCGCTACCTGCCCGATGGCGAGGGCTTTAACGCCCTGCATGTGGTCACCCAGGATGGCGGCATCGTTGAGACCTACGACAAGGTGCATCTCGTGCCCTTTGGCGAGTACGTGCCCTTGGGCGATTTCTTGGGCGGGCTGGACATCGCCGTCACCCGGGGCAGCCTCTCCTCTGGACCTGGCTTGACGGCCCTGCCCTTGCCGGGCTTGCCGACGGCCTCTCCGCTGATCTGCTATGAAGTGATCTTCCCAGGCAAGGTGGTGGCCAGCGATCAACCCCGGCCCGGATTCCTGCTCAATCTCACCAACGATGCCTGGTTCGGGAATTCCAGCGGGCCCTATCAACACTTCGCTAGCGCCAAGCTGCGCGCGGCCGAAGAGGGGCTGCCCTTGGTGCGCGCGGCCAACAACGGCATCTCCGCAATGATCGACCCTTACGGTCGTGTCATCGCTGCGCTCGCCCTAAACGAGCGGGCCGCGCTCGATTCGCCGCTACCCCCGCCGCTACCCTCCACATTTTTCGCGCGGTCCGGGAACTTCGTGCTGCTAGGGCTTTTCGCCGCTCTGTTGCTAACAACCTATACTTTTGCGCGCTTCTCCCTATCCCGATGAACCCGGTCGCTAGACCGTAGCATTGTAAGATCCTTCAATCGCTCCGGTTGACGGACGCGAGGGAGAAGATATTTCTGGGGGCGTTAAACGCCTGTGTCACTGTGTGAAACATCACACAACAGAAACTGTAAGGAGACGAACGTAATGGCATCTACACGCCCCGTTTTGGAGTACGGACGCGGTACCGGGCGCCCTCATCCCGTCGATGTCCATGTCGGCGGACGGGTGCGTATGCGCCGCACCTTGCTTGGCATGAGCCAAGAGAAGCTGGGAGAGGCCATCGGCCTGACCTTTCAGCAGGTCCAGAAGTACGAGCGCGGCACCAACCGCATCGGCGCCAGCCGGCTCTATGACCTCTCCAAGGTACTGGACGTGCCGGTCGGCTTCTTCTTTGAGGAGCTGACGGATTACCTGGCTCCGGCCGAAAAGGCTGCGGGTGGAAACGTTTCCCAAGGCATGTCGGACGAGACTGCGGAGTACGAGTTCGACCCCATGGCCAAGCGCGAGACCTTGGAGCTGGTGCGCGCCTACTACCGCATCCGGGATCCGCAGGTCAGGAAGCGCCTTTTTGAGATGTGCAAGGTGCTGGCCAGCGCGAACGAGACTGCCTAACGCCATCCCATCGCGACCGCGGCCTGATCAGCGCCTTCTTGCGCGACGCCCTGGCCTTTGCGTGTCGTCCTGTCCCTCTAACCCCTGTCCTCGCGCCCCAAAGAACCGCTTTCCTTTGTGACGCGCGGAGGATCTCACGACGTCGTCAGCGGACCCGTCGGCCTTGCCGGCGACCGCCTGCCGATGCTTGACCTGCCGTGCCCAGCACTTGATAACAGCAGGCTTCGTAACGCCGTTGGCCTAGACGCCACGGCAGGGCCATGACCGCTATCCGGCAGTGCCCCAAAAGAAGCGGGCCGCGGGGGGAACGACCCGGGCGGCAGGCAAGCAGTTCGGAGGAACCGTGCGTACAGGCAGCTATCTCTTCACCAGCGAATCCGTGTCGGAAGGTCACCCCGACAAGGTCTGCGACCGCATCTCCGACGCCATCGTCGATCTCTTCCTAGCGCATGATCCCGAGGCACGGGTCGCCGCCGAGACCCTGACAACGACCAACCGGATCGTCCTGGCCGGAGAGGTGCGCGGTCCCGATTCGGTGACCCCGCAGCTGATAGAGACGGCCGCACGCGAGAGCGTGCGCGATATCGGCTATGAGCAAGAGGGCTTCCACTGGAAGCACGCTGCCTACGAGAACCATCTGCATCAGCAGTCCGCCGACATCGCCCAGGGTGTCGACAGCG
>JBCBSF010000120.1:0-12972 GCA_039819325.1 Pseudomonadota bacterium
AGCACCGCGCGTGGGGCCCACCCTTCGACGGACGCTCGCCTGCGGCTCGCTGCTCAGGATGAGGGGTACGCGGGTGGACGGGTATTCAATCCCAACTCATCACGCTCTAGCGACGTCTTGGCCAGGACATCTTGAGACTTCGGTCGTTGCCACCAAGCACACCCCTCATGCTGAGCTTGTCGAAGCATGTGCCACGGGGACGATCGCGCTTGGGGCAGATCCTTCGACAGGCTCAGGATGAGGTCCGTGACGCGGTAGCCACCGAGGGCGCAGGCCGCCCTACGCCGCCACTCCTCGAACGAAGTCCCGAGCCGCCAGCGGCCGCTCGCCGGCCACTGTGGTCCTGTGCAGCAGCCGGCGGTGCCCGTCGTAGTCGTTGATCGCCAGGTGCAAGGTCGCGCGGTTGTCCCAGATCGCGAGGCTGCGTGGCTGCCAGCGCAGCCGACAGGTAAAGTCGGCCCGTGTGGCATGATCATAGAGGTAGCCCAGTAAGGGCGCCGACTCGGCCTCGGTCCAGCCGGCGAAGCGCTGGGTGTAGACCGGATTGACGAAGAGCGCCGGCCGGCTGCTCTCGGCATGGAAGCGCACCACGGGGTGCAGCACCTCGCGGTCTGCCGCCGGGTCACCGCGCACCATCTTGACCGAACGGCTGAGGCCCGCCTGTCGCTTCGGCCCGCGGGTGCCATGCGGCCAGCCGGTCTGCACGGCATCGAGCCCGAGCAGCAGGTCTTGCAGCGCCGGCGACAAGGTCTCGAAAGCGCGCGCTTGGTCGGCCCAGAGGGTATCGCCGCCGCTTGGCGGTAGCTCCAAGGCATAGAGCAGGCTGGCCTTAGGCGGTGCCTCCAGGAAGGAAAAGTCGCTGTGCCAAGTGCCGCCGAAAGTGGCAATGCGCTGCTCATCGGCCTCTTTCAGCACGGCGATGATGTCCGGATGCTCTTCCAGATGGGTGATGTAGGGCACGCGCATGATCGCCCCGAAGCGGCGCGTGACGGCCACCTGCTCGTTTGGCGTCAAGGTGACGTCGCGGAAGACCAGCAGGCGATAGCGGGCGAAAGCTGCCTCGATCTCCGCCCAGGCCGCTGGGCTGCAAGCGACCGGGTCGGCATCGAAGATCTCGGCGCCTAAGTCTGGCGTCAGCGACGCGATCTGCATGCGGGTCAGGCCGCCGCGCTTTCGATCCGCTTGGCCAGCTTGAGGTCCAGTTCGGACAGGCCATCGCAGTCGTGCGTGCTCAAAACGATGTCAACGCGGTTGTAGACGTTGAACCATTCGGGATGATGGTCCAGCGCCTCGGCCGCCAAGGCGACCTGGTTCATGAAGCCCCAAGCCTTCTTGAAGTCCTTGAACTTAAAGCTCTTTTGGATGGCCGAACGGCCCTCGACCAGGCTCCAGCCCGGGAGGGCCGCAAGGCCTTCGGTTACCTCAGCAACAGACAAGCGTGTGGCCATGGTGGAATCGTCCCTTTTGCACTTGGCGTGGCAGCTTAGCATGCCCAGCTAGCGCTACATGGCCAGTCTTTTGCGCAGCGGCAGCTTCAACACCGCACCCACCTTGAAAGATCTCGAAGCCCTCGCGGGTGAGGCTATTGCCGCCTTGCCGCAAGAAATCCGCCGGCATCTGGGCGACCTGGTGATTCATGTCGAGGATTTTCCCGACGACGAGACCCTGGATGAGATGGATCTGGAATCCCCTTTCGAGTTAATGGGCCTCTACCGCGGCATCTCGCTGGGTCATAAAGAAGCCGGCGGCCAGCCGGAGGACGTGGACCACGTCTTCCTCTACCGCCGCCCGCTCTTGGACTATTGGTGCGAAAGTGGGGAGGACCTGACCCGCCTCATCACCCACGTCGTGGTGCACGAGATCGGTCATCACGTCGGCTTCTCCGACGAAGACATGGACAGGATCGAGAGCGAGGCCGCCAGCGGCGAGGGCCGCGGCCTGCCCGGTCGCTAGCGACAAAGGGAGCCGAAGCTGGCGCGTCTCGACGCCGGGCTCTCCTAAAGGCTAGGCTTTGGCCAAAGTTCCTTAGGGAGGAGCAAAGGCACGCCATGTCGGCCAAAAGTATCTTCTATCTCGTTTCAGGGCTGGGTCTCCTTGTCAGCCTGGCCTTGTCCCTCGCGGTTTCCGCTTGGTTCGTTTTGGCCGTCCTGTTCTTCCTGGCCTACGCGCTTCTAGGCCTGGCGGACATCCACATCTCCAAGTCCAATGTGCTGACCAACTATCCGGTGATCGGCCATGCCCGCTACGCGCTGGAATTCATCAGCCCGGAGATCCGTCAGTACTTCATCGAGACCAACGAGAACGGGCGGCCCTTCAACCGCCTGCAGCGCCACCAGGTCTATGCCCGTGCGGCGGCCGAGCCCAACACCCTGCCCTTTGGTACCCAGTACGACCTGGAAGAGGTCGGCTATCACCGTGCCAATCACTCGCTGGCACCGAAGGAGGTCGATCCGGCGGAAGGGCGGATCCTGGTGGGTGGTGCTGCCTGCGCGCAGCCCTACAGCGCCTCGCGCCTCAACATCTCGGCCATGAGTTTCGGGGCGCTCAGCCCCAATGCCATCCGCGCGCTGAACAAGGGCGCGGCCTTGGGTGGCTTCTACCACAATACGGGCGAGGGCGGGCTCAGCCGCTACCACCAGGAAGGCGGCGGAGACCTGGTCTGGCAGATCGGTACCGGCTACTTCGGCTGCCGCACCAAGAGCGGCGGCTTTGATGCCGGCGCCTTCAAAGAGCGCGCGGCGCTGGATCAGGTGAAGATGATCGAGATCAAGCTGTCGCAAGGCGCCAAGCCGGCGCACGGCGGCGTCTTGCCGGCCGCGAAGATCAGCCAAGAGATCTCTGAGGCGCGCGGCGTGCCGATGGGGCAGGACTGCATCTCGCCGCCCACCCACTCTGCCTTCGACAGCCCGCGCGGGCTCTTGGACTATGTGGTGGAGCTGCGCGAACTCTCAGGAGGCAAGCCGGTCGGCTTCAAGCTGGCGATCGGGCGGCGTTCCGAGTTCCTGTCGATCTGCAAGGCCATGCTGGAAAGCGGCATCAAGCCCGACTTCATCACCATCGACGGTGGGGAAGGCGGGACCGGTGCGGCACCCAACGAGTTCTCCGACCGGCTGGGCGCGCCGGTCCAAGACGCGCTGGTCTTCGTGCAGAACGCGCTGGTCGGCTGTGGCCTGCGTCAGGACCTGCGGCTGATCGCCAGCGGCAAGACGGTCTCCGGCTTCGACATGATCAAGAAAGTCGCTATTGGCGCCGATATGGTGAACGCAGCGCGTACCATGCTCTTTTCCATCGGCTGCATCCAGGCGCTGCGCTGTGACACCAACACCTGCCCCTCGGGCATCGCGACGCAAGATCCCGACCGCAATGATGCAGTGGACGTGGAGCTTCGGCACAAGCACGCCGCCAACTACCATGCCGCGACGGTCAAGAGCTTTCTGGACTTGGTGGGCGCCATGGGTCTCGCTCGCCCCGGCGACCTGACGCCGGGGCATCTGCTTCGCCGGCAGGGCGATCAGCAGGATCTCTCCTACGGCCAGCTCTACGATTGGCTGGGGGCGGGACAGCTTCTGGACGGCCCGGTGCCAGAGCGCTGGGCAGCAGACTGGGCAATGGCGCAGGCCGATCGCTTTTGAATGGGTGTCGGCGCTAAGTCTTTAGAGCATAATGAGCTCAGATAGAAACAGTGTGTCCAAGAGCCCTCCCTCGTCTTGAGCAGCGAGCGCTAGCGAGCGTCCGTCGAAAGGCGGGCTGTTAGCACCGAGCGTGGGGCCCGCCTTTCGACAGGTGCGGGCTTACGCCCGCTGCTCAAGACGAGGGGTACGCGGGTGGTTGGGCACTTAAACCAAACCCATCATGCTCTAAAAGAAGTCCAGCAGGCGTTCCATGTACTGGCGCTCTTCTTCGCTGCGGCCCTGGTCGTCGCGGCGCTGACGCAGTTCCTGTAGCAGCTCTCGGGCGCGCGTGAGCTCGCCCGCGTCGGGGATGCCGATGTCCTCGCGGCTGTCGATGCGGCCCTGGCCGGCCTCGCGGCCCAGCGGGTCTTGGTCGCCGGTGCGGCGGCTGCCGAGGGGCGCACTGCCCTGGCCCTCGCGCGGAGGGCCCATCTGCGGCGACATGCGTTGTGCCATCTCGGAAAGGCCTTGGCGCAGCTGCTCCACAGCCTCGCGCTGCGAACCGGCGGCACGGCCGGCATCGCCCTCTTCTAGGGCGTCACCGGCGCGGCGCATGGCCTGCTCGGCCCGGCCCAGGTTCTGCGGCACCTCGCCCAGCTGCTGCGCCAGGTCACGCATCATCTGACCCAGCTCCCGGCGCAGCTGCTCTTGCGCCTCGGCGTTGCCCTGCAGCGAGGGATCGCCCGGCTGGCCGCCCTGCGGCATCTCACCCGGGCGCTGGCCGGGGCGCGGGCCCGGTTCTTCCATCATCGGCGGCTGATTGCCCTGCATTGAGCGGTGGCTCTGGTCCAAGAGGTCCTGCTGGCGGCGCAGCATCTCTTCCAGCGCACGCATCTGCTCCATGGTCTGCTCGGCGTTGGGGTCCGGCATGGCGAAGGGCTGGGCCTGCAGGTTCTCCAGCATGCGCTGCAGCTCGGCCAGGCGCTGGCGGGCCAGATCGCGGGCGCCGGCCTGGTTCAGATCGCGCAGCTCCTGCAAACGCTCCTGCAGGCTATCGCGCGGCAGCATCTGGCTGTCTTGCGGCAGCGTCTGCGGTAGCTCTCCCCGCTCCATGCGGCGCTGCATCTCCTCCTGCATGGCCTGCAGGTAGCGCTCCATCGCCGCCTCCAGCTCATCCAGCAGGGCCTCGATCTCTTCTTCCGACGCGCCGTTGTCGAGGGCTTCTTGCAGCCGCTCTTGGATGTCGCGCAGCTCCTGTGCCAGCAGGGAGACGTCACCCTCTTCGATGCGCAGCGCAGTCTCCCAGAGCAGGGCTTGGACAGAGCCAATGGCGGCCTCCCGCCGGTCGTGCTCCAGGCGGGAAGCGGCGGTGATCATGCCAAGGGCGGCTACCAGATCATCGCCGAAGGCATCGGGCGCATCGACCAGGCCGCGTAGGGCCTGGATGATCGGCCGGCGCACCTGCGGCGCCACCGTCAGATGACGGCGCAAGGAGATGATCTGCTGCGCGACGGGGTGGGAGAAGACGCGCGCCGGCAGGATGATTTCCCGCGTCTCGCTGCGTCCTTCCTGGCCCTTCTGGTCCTTAGCCAGCAGGGTCAGCAAGACGGGCAGACCGGCCCAGGGGTGCGCGGTCAGATCCTCGTAGCTCTCCCCCTCGATCTTCGCGCTGCTGCCTTCGGGCGCGGTCAGGGTATAGAGCAGCGCCTCGCCCATGCCGTGGTCTTTCAGCAGCAACTCCGCCTCGACCGTGTCCAGGCCGTAGTCGTCTTCGGCGCCATAGGTCACCACCAAGGCCTTGCGGTCGCTCTCGCCTGGATCGGCCAGGAAGGCGACCTGCGGCGGGCTGTCGGGGATGACGTCAATGGTCCAGGCGGCCAGGCTGCGCGCGCCTTCGATGATGTCCAGGCTGCCGCTCTCAGTCAGCGGCGTCTCCAGCCGATGCAGGCCGGGGCTCAGGGTCTCAAAGGGCTCTTCGGCCTGATTCACGCGCAGGGCCGGCTGGGCGGCCAGCCCTTCCACCTGCGCGATGAGGCGCGAGCCCTCGGGCAGGGCAATGGTCTCGCCGGCCGAGGCTGTCAGGTAGACCGGCGCCAGGCCGCTGTAGTCGGGTGGGTCCAGCCAAGCCTCCAGGCTCACCGGCTGCGCGGGGCGGGTGTCCAGCCCTGGCAGGATCGCGGCCTGCAAGCGGCTCCAGGCATCGCCGCCGGCAGCGGCCAGGCCGACCAGGAACAAGAGGCCGGCAGCGGGCAGAAGCGCATTGCGGTCGAGCGCGGCCAAGACCGGGCGTGGTCCTGGAACCCGCAGATCGGCCAGACGATCGCGCAGGCGGCGGCGGTGTTGGCGGTAGAGGGCCGAGGCGACAGGGTCGTCGCCGGGTGCTGCCAGCTGATCGTCCAGCAGGCTGGTGAGCGGCCGGTTATCCAGTCCACTGCCGCTCTCCAACCGGTGCCGAACCGCGGCGGCGTCCGGCAGCTTCAATCGCGCGATGCCGCGCCAGAGGAGGAGGATCAGCGCTACTGCAAAGCCAACCAGGATGGCCAGGTGCAGCCAGGGCGCCAGGCTCTCCAGTCCCGAACTGAAAGCCAGTGCGAGGAAGGCCAGAACCAGCGCGGCGACGGGCCAGAAGGCAGAGAGCAGTGCCTCAAACAGCAGGGACAGGCGGGTTAGACCGAGTTTGCGGCCGACCGAGGGCGGGAGCTGGCCGAGCCTGCGTTCCTGTTCCTTGACCGGCATGCGTCTCGACAAAGGCCTTGTTCCTTTCGCTTCGCTCCGGCACCGGCCCGCTCCCCCTCTTTGGCGTAAAGGGGCCGGCCACCCACGCCAGTATCCTATTGGGTGGCCGGGAGGGGGAGCGGGCCGGTGCCGACGTCACGCTAGTGACCCTACAAATTACTCCGCTGCGGCGCTCGCATCCTGCAGCCACGCCGGTAGCTTATCTTGCTCGATAACCTTGACATAATCTAGGCGTGGCCGAACCAGAGAATAGTCCCCGCCGCGGACCAGCACTTCGGCCGGCAGGGGGCGGCTGTTGTAGGTGGAGGACATGACCCGACCATAGGCACCAGCGTGGGTAAAGGCCACCAGGTCGCCGGCAGCCAGCGGCGGCAAGGGGCGGTCCTTGGCGAAGATATCGCCGCTCTCGCAGATCGGACCCACCACGTCGGCCGGTTGCACATCTGCGTGAGCTGCGGGCTGGGTGACCGGCAACAGGTCGTGCCAGGCCTCGTAGAGGGTCGGGCGGATCAGGTCGTTCATCGCCGCATCCAGGATGACGAAGCGCTTGGCCAGCCCCTCCTTCACATAGATCACCCGGGCCAGCAGCAGGCCGGCAGCGCCCACCAGATGGCGGCCAGGCTCGAAGATCAGCTGGGCCTCCAGGCCCTTGGTCGCCGCGGCCACTGCGGTGGCATAGGCCTCCGGCGTCGGCGGCTCTTCGCCTTGGTAGTCGATGCCAAGCCCACCGCCCAGGTCCAGGCTCTCCAGCGCCCAGCCGGCGCCCCTCAGCTCGCCATAGAGCTTGGCCAGGCGGGCGAAGGCGGCCTGATAGGGCGCAATGTCCGTCAGCTGCGAGCCGATGTGTACCGCGAGGCCGCGCAGGGCCAGGCTGGGGTGCTGGCTGATCACCTCCAGCGCCTGGGGCAGCTGCTCCAGATCGATACCGAACTTGTTGCCGGTCTTGCCGGTGGTGATCTTGGCGTGGGTCTTGGCGTCCACGTCGGGATTGACCCGCAAGGCCACCGGCGCGACCTGGCCGGCAGCGGCCGCCACCTGGGCCAGGCTCTCCAGCTCCGGCAGGGACTCGGCGTTGAAGCGGTAGATGCCCGTCGAGAGGCCGGCCTGCATCTCCTCCACCGTCTTGCCGACACCGGCGAAGACGATCTTGGAAGGCGCGATCCCGGCTGCCAGCGCCCGCTGCAGCTCGCCCAAAGAGACCACGTCGGCGCCGGCGCCACGCCGGGCAAAGGTGGTGATCACGGCCTGGTTGGAGTTGGCTTTCAGGGCGTAGCAGATGAGCGGCTTCAGCCCGACCCCGGTCAGCGCTGCCTGGAAGCGGTCATAGGACTGCTCCAGCGCGCTGGCGGAGTAGACATAGAGCGGCGTGCCTTCGGCAGCCGCCAAGCGGGAGAGATCGACGGCGTCTGCCCGGAGGCTGCCGTCTTGGTAGGTGAAAGCGCTCATTGGTTTTCGATACTCAAGGCGTCCTCGGGATCTTCAAAGCCCGGTTCGATCGGTTGTTCCAAACTGGCCGGCCCCGGCGCGGGTTCCACCGCACCGCCCTGGTAGTTGGGAACCACGGTCGAGGGTGCGGGATAGGTTTGCGGAAAGGTGCGACCCTCCGGTCCTGAAATTGGTCCCTTGACCCCGCAGGCTGCAAGGGCCAGGGCCGCCGAGCCTAGCAGGAGTGCAGATAGAGGGCTCATCGCGCCTGCTCCAGCCGCTGGCGCGCCGCCTCAGCGGCCGCACGCACCAGGTCGGGTGCGGTGCCGCCTTGGCTGGTGCGGCTGGCAACAGCGCTCTCCACGGTCAGGACGGCGTAGATCTCTTCGGTGATGGCCGGCTCTACCGCTTGCATCTCTGCGAGCGAGAGCTCGGCCAGGCCGCAGCCCTTGGCCTCAGCCTGCTGCACCAGGCGCCCGGTGGTGTGGTGCGCGCGGCGGAAGGGCAGGCCCAGCACCCGCACCAGCCAGTCCGCCAGATCGGTGGCGGTGAGGAAGCCCTTGTCGCAGGCAGCCGCCATGGTGGCGCGCTCGACCGTCATGTCGCGGATCATGCCGGAGGAAGCCGCCAGCATCAGCGCCAGGTTATCGACCGCATCGAAAAGCGGTTCTTTGTCTTCTTGCATGTCCTTGCCATAGGTCATCGGCAGGCCCTTGACCGTCACTGCCAAGGCGGTGAAGGCGCCCAGGATACGTCCAGCCTTGCCGCGCACCAGCTCCGCCGCGTCCGGGTTGCGCTTCTGCGGCATGATGGAGGAGCCGGTGGTGAAGGCATCCGAGAGCGCGATGAAGCGGAAGCCCTCGCTCATCCAGATGACGATCTCCTCGGCCAGGCGCGAGAGGTGGGTGGCCAAGATGCCGCCAGCGGCCAGGAACTCCAGAGCGAAGTCGCGGGCTGCCACCGCGTCCATGGAGTTCCGCATGGGCCGCGCGAAGCCCAGATCCTTGGCTGTCATCTCCCGGTCGATGGGGAAGGAGGTTCCGGCTAGGGCCGCGGCCCCCAGGGGAGACTCGTTCATCCGCGCGCGGCAGTCGGCCAGCCGCCCCCGGTCCCGCTCAAACATCTCCGCGTAGGCCAAGAGGTGATGGCCGAAGGTCACCGGCTGGGCGGCCTGCAGATGGGTGTAGCCGGGCAGCAGGGTCGCGGCCTCTTCCTCCGCGCGGGTGATGAGCGCATCCAAGAGCTCAGCCAGTGCCGCGTCCAGCTGATCTAGGCCATCGCGCAGGAAGAGCCGCACATCGGTCGCCACCTGGTCGTTGCGCGAGCGCGCGGTATGCAGCCGCCCCGCCGCCTCGCCGATCCGCGCCTTCAGCGCCGTCTCGACGTGCATATGAATGTCTTCCAGCTCCGGCTTCAACTCGATCTCGCCGCGCTGAAAGGCAGCCAGGACCTTGTCTAGGCCTTCCAGGATCGAGGCGCCATCGGTCGAGGAGATGATCCCCTGCGCCACCAGCATCCGACAATGCGCCTTGGAGCCAGCCACGTCCTCCGCCACCAGCCGCTGATCGAAGCCGATCGAGGCATTGATCTCCGCCATGATCGCCGCGGGGCCGGCGGCAAAGCGGCCGCCCCACAGGTCGTTGGCTTGCTTATCTGTGATCTCCGTCATGGGCCGCAGTGGTCCCGCCTTTGGGAGGTGGCGTCAAGCCCAGGCTAATGGATCTCTGCCATCACAAACGGGCGCTGCGCGAAGCGCCGATCTGCCGAGGCTTGATCACAAGAGGAAACACACCGCTTTTTGAAGCGCACAGCACCTGATTCACCGCTTGATCGACCTCTACGCCGGCCCCAGAGTTACACCTAAGGACGAATAAGAAAAATCTTCATTCAGAAGCGCTAGATGCGGGGAGCGGCCATGGCAGTGATCTTTGGGACCGTCGGCGAGAGCAACACGCTGAACGGAACGTCCAATGTCGATACGATCTATGGCCTGAGTGGCGATGATTTTATCTACGGCAAGAGAGACGGGGACAGCCTCTACGGCGGCAGCGGCGCCGACAGGGTCTATGGCGAAGACAACAACGACACGCTCTATGGCGACGCCGGTGACGACACGCTCTACGGCGGCACCGACGGTGACCGGATCCGGGGCGGCGATGGGGTCGACCAGATCTTCGGCGGCGATCAAGCCGATTTCGTGATCTATGGCGGGTCTGGAAACGACACGATCCGGGGCGACGGCGGTGACGAAATCAGCATTTTTGGCGATACTGGCGAGGATCTCTTCTACGGAGGGGGTGGTGGCGACCGACAGGTCTATGGGGGGCTTGGCAACGACACCCTAAACGGCGGCGCCGATGGCGAGTGGTACTTTTTCGGCGGCAGCGGTGATGACACCATCGCCACCGGTGACGCTAACGACTCAGACATCTATGGAGATACTGGTAACGACGTCCTGAGAGGCGGAAGCTTTGCCGATTTCCGCTTTTATGGCGGTAGTGGCGAAGACACCCTTTACTTGGGTGCTGGCTATGACCAGGGGCACCACGGTGATAGTGGAAACGATACGATAAGAGGCGGTGACGGGAGCGACACCAACCTCTTTGGCGGCCACGGCGACGATAAAGTCTACGGCGGCGACGAGGACGATAAGGAGTTCTTTGGCAACTCAACGAAGGGGGGCTACAGCGACGATGGTGGCAGCGACGCTCTCTTCGGCGGCACCGGCGATGACCGCTCGCTCTTTGGTCAGAGCGGCGACGACACCGTCTACGGCGGCAGCCGCAACGATCGCTTCCTCTACGGCGACAGCGGAAATGATCAGGTTTTGGGCGAAGGCGGCCAGGACACCAGCCTCTTCGGCGCTGATGGCAATGACAGCGTCTTCGGCGGAGACAACTCCGACGTCAGTTTGTACGGTGGGAACGGTAATGACCTGGTCTACGGCGGCACCGGCGATGAGAGTTTCCTCTTCGGTGACAACGACGACGACACACTCTTTGGCGGCTTAGGCTCTGACTACCGTCTGTTCGGTGGCAATCAGAACGACCAGCTCTTCGGCGGCAGCCAGGCCGACCTCGGCCTCAACGGCGAGGCTGGCAACGACACGATCTTTGGCGATAGCGGCAACGATACAAGCCTCATCGGACTGAATGGGGCAGACACGATCTATGGCGGCGACGGCGATGACCGCGCTGTGTACGGCGGCAGCGGCGCCGACCTCCTCATCGGTGGTACCGGGGCGGATCATGTCTTCGGTGGGGGTAACCCCGATACCCTCTTTGCCAGCAATCAGACCATCCTCGAGAGCGGCGATCGCTTCTACGGCGGCGGAGGCATCGATACGCTCCTCTTCTTCGGCGATTTGATTGACGTGTTTGCACTACCGGACTTCAGTTCGAGCGGGGTGGAGGTCTGGGCGGTGATCGGCAATAGCGCCGACAATACGATCTACGGGAACACCTCTGCCGACAAATCCCTCTTCAACTTAAACCTCTTGTATGGTGATGACGGCGACGATCGGGTGATCGGCGCTGACTTTGCAGCCCGCAGCGGCAGCAACAGCATTTACGGCGGTAGCGGCGCCGATATCCTATCGGCACGAGACGGAGACGACCTCATCGCCGGCGATAGCGGCAACGACCTACTCCTCTTCGGCAACAGTGGCAGCGACACCATTACCGGCGGCGCCGGTAATGACAGCACGCTCTATGGCGGCAGCGGAACGGACCGGGTCTTCGGCGGCGTCGGCGACGATAGCTTTCTAGGTGGCGGTACCGGCGACGACCTGGTGTCCGGGGGTGGTGGCAAAGACGGCGCGTTTGGCGGTTCGGGTGACGACAGCCTCTATGGCGGCAACAGCAATGACAGTCTCTATGGCGATGCGGGCGCTGACACCCTGATCGGCGACTTTGGCAAGGATTTGCTCTTCGGCGGCAGCGGCGACGATGTCGCCCTCTTCGGCGGCAATGCCAGCGATATCCTCTTCGGTGGCAGCGGTAATGACCGCACGCTCCTCGGCGACTCGCGGAACGACCAGGTCTTTGGCGGCACTGGCGCTGACACCTCGCTTGCCGGCGGCGAAGGCGACGACTTCGTGGCCGGCGATAGCGGCAACGACACCAGCCTCAGCGGTGGTAGCGGCAGCGACATCGTCAGCGGCCGCGCCGACGACGACGCCGCGCTCTATGGCGGTAGTGGCGCGGACAGCGTTTTCGGCGGGGCCGGCGACGATAGCCTGCTGGATGGTGGCGACGGCGATGACCTGGTGTCGGGTGGCGGCGGCGACGACGGCGGCTTTGGCGGATCGGGTGACGACAGCCTCTATGGCGGCAACAACGACGATAGCCTCTACGGCGGGGCTGGCGGCGACAGCCTTTTTGGCGGTTATAGTCAGGATCTGCTCTTCGGCGGCAGCGGTGACGATGCCGCCCTCTTCGGCGGCAATGCCAACGACCGCCTCTACGGCGATAGCGGCGCTGATCGCTCGCTCTTTGGCAACTCGGCGAAGGATGAGATCTATGGCGGCAGCGGCGACGACGCCTGGCTTGCCGGTGGTCATGGCGATGACTTCGTCGTCGGCGATAGCGGTAACGACACCAGCCTCAGCGGTGGCAGTGGCGAGGACGGGATCAGCGGTCGGGCTGGCGAGGATTCTTTCCTCTTCGGCGACACGGGGAACGACAGCCTGTCGGGCGGTGGCGACCAGGATTCCTGGCTCTACGGCGGCTCTGGGTCCGACGTCTTGAGCGGCGGCGGCGGCGACGATGCCTTCCTCTTCGGCGGCAGCGGCATCGACAGCCTCTACGGAGGCAACGGCAATGACACCTTGAATGTCGCCAGCCAGGGCGAGCTGCAAGCGGGCGACCTCTTCGACGGTGGCGCAGGCCGCGATACGCTCCTCCTTGCCGAAGGCGTCACCCTGCCGGCGGGCATCACCGTCACCGCTATCGAGGTCGTGCTCTACGGCTAGGGGCGGATCAATCGCCCTGCCTGCCGTTTCAGTCTGATTTCTCCAACTGGTCGGTAGTGGTTCTAGAGCATGATGAGATTACATGGAATCACTACAAACCACCCACGTAAGACCTCTCCTGAGCTTGTCGAAGGGCTGAGCAGCGGGCTTTGGCCCGCGTCCGTCGAAGGATCTGCCCCACGCTCGGTGCTGGCCGTAGATCCTTCGACGGACGCTCGCTTGCGCTCG
>JBCBSF010000121.1:0-12834 GCA_039819325.1 Pseudomonadota bacterium
CGACGTCCTTCTCGGCCGTGTCACCCGGCTGGAGCCCGCGCTGGGCCTTGCCTTCTGTGATTTGGGCAGCGGACCGGCCGGTGTCTTGCCCTTGGATCAAGCGCCGAAGGGCATGACCGAGGGCCAGGCCTTGCCGCTGCGCATCGTCCGGGCCGCAGCACCAGGCAAGGGCCCGAAGCTCAGCCGCGCCAAAGGTCCGGCCGCCTGGCAGCAAGGCCCGGTGCCGCGTCTGCTGCAGCGTGGGGAGAACCTGCTGGCGCGTTTCCTGACTCCGCCGCCCGCGCTCATCCTCTTGGACATGCCTGAGGGCGTCGCCGATCTGAAACAGCAAGGGTTTCGCACAGAGGTCGCTGTGGGCGGCTTCTCCGGCAGCTTGGCAAGCTACCTGGAGGGAGAGGTCGAGGCTCTGCTGCAGCCCCAGGTCGCTCTGCCCGGGGGTGGCAGCCTGATCATCGAGCCCGGCGAGACCTTGACCGCGATCGACGTCAACATGGGTGCGGGCGGTGAGGGACGCTCCAAGGAGGCGGCCTTGGCCTTCAATCTGGCCGCTCTGCCGGAGGTCGCCCGGGAGATTCGCTTGCGCTCTTTGGCTGGGCGAATCCTCATCGACTGTCTGGCGCTACAGCACGGCAGAGCGCGCCAAGCGTTGCGGGATGCCATGGCGCAGGCCTTGGCAGATGATTCAGAGACCACGCGCCTGAACGGCATGACCGAGAGCGGCTTGCTTGAGATCACCCGCCGCCGCGGCCTTTTCCAGCCGCTGCACGAGCTTCTGACCGAGCCGGTGGGGACCTTCTCTGGGCGCAGCCTCACCCTTCAGGCCACTGCCGCCGCGCTGCTGCGCCAGCTGGCCGCCGAACAGCGCGCAAGACCCACGCAGCGCTTCGCTCTGATCGTGACGCCGTCCCTGCTGGCGCTTCTGGAGCAGCAAGACGACTGGCCCGCCCTGCGCGGCCGCGTAGAGGTCACGCTTAACGAGCCTCAAGAGCGCGCGCCCTATCACTTGCGGGCCTTGCGGTGAGCGGCGCTCTTGGGGCAAGAGGCTAGTCTATGTCAGCTCTTCCCTCCGGCGGCGGCCCGACGCGGCGCCCCTGTCCGACCTGCGGTAAGCCGGGCAGCGAGACCTACCGCCCCTTCTGCTCCAAGCGTTGCGCCGACGTCGACTTGGCCCGCTGGCTTGGCGAGCAGTATCGTGTGCCTGGCCCGCCGGCGCCCAACGCTGGCGAAGACCCTGACAAGGACGGAGAAGGGCGGGGCTAGCAAATCCGCCTTAGTGCTGGACAGAGGCCGAAGAGGACGCTACATACCCGCCTCTTGCTCGACGCCCGGCGGTTTCTAAACCGCCCCGCAGCGGGTCTGCCCAGGTAGCTCAGTTGGTAGAGCATGCGACTGAAAATCGCAGTGTCGGTGGTTCGATTCCGCCCCTGGGCACCACGCGCTCCGGCCTCGGTTCAGAATCGCAATGGCTTCATCCACCTATTTCAGTCGGCCTGCCAGCCGCCGCGCCTCGCTGTTCTGAACACCGGCGATGCTATCTGCATTGCTGTCGAACTGGCCACGCATCGCTTGTTCATGGTCAATGAAGACCGGTCTCCTTCAAAATGAGAGTGCGAACGCCAAGCGCGAGCACCAATGCGGCCGGAAACAGCAGCGACAAGAACCCGATTTCAAGAAGTCCAATGCATCCAGCTGCTACCCCGACAATGAACGACCCGAAGACCAGTGGAAAGTGGACGATGCGAAACTGCGCCTCTGCATGTTCTTCGTGTGAGAGTTTGGCTCGAAATGAGGGGGCAATCACCAGATCCACCAATCCTCGTGTGAAATGCGTGAGGTTCCCGGTCATGAAGTGAGACGGCGCCGACTTGCTGAGCATCTGGAAGAATAAGGCGCTATGCAGTGACATCGCAAACACACCGAAAACTGAAACGACGTAGGTCCCAATCGCATCAGCGGATGCCAGCGGGGAGAAAAAGTGCCCCACTATTGCGAAAAGAGCAATAAGTGAGCCTTCCGTGATCAATAGGGCCACGACTTTCTTACGTGTTGGGATGGCCCAGATCCGAATGATTGATACCCAAAGCACCGTAACTATGACAAACATGAAAAACGTGACGGCCTTTGTTATGGCGCCTGGATCGGATCGGATGAGATCAATTGTCATAATCATCACCGTCCCCGTGATGTAGGTGGTGAAGGTGTGGAACAGCCCGATAAAGCAGACTGCTTCCACAAACCCTGCCGCCATCGACAATCCTGCGGGCAGAACATGATCGCGCTTCACGGCTTCTCTCCTCTCTGAAACACTGTTCACAAAAGGTGTTTGGAGCCTGTTTGCTCATCCTACTGGTCAGGCCGACGGGGACGCGTGTCGATCGAGAGTGCCTTCGTCAGTGAGACGAGGAGGCGCCGGGTCTTTGCCAGAACCCTGGCAGTGCTACACTGTCGATCCAACGATAGACCTGTCCAACAGGCAGCACGCCCTGCGATGAGCCGGTGCGGCTCGTTGCTGCTGTTCTTGAATGTCACGGCATCTGCACCTTTTCGCGCAGGAGGGGCTGGGCCTCGGTCGTCCTCGGGTCGCTTCCAGAAGGTGATCACCAGAAGAACAAAGGCTGTCGTTATCGTCGCAGCGGTCAGCTTCAGGAAGGCGTGGACGCTGATACCCAAAGGGGTCTTCTTTAGCCCTTCAGAGCGCCCGCAACAGTAAGATCCAGCCGACCGTTAGCGCCGTGGTCACCAATCCGATCGGCAACACGAGGCGTGTGAAGCGCGTGAAGGTTATCTCAGGGCCACCCAGTCTTTCGGCCACCTGCAGGACGATCACGTTGCTGGCCGCGCTGATGATGAAGACGTTGCCGGCCAGGGTGGAGACGGCAGCCAGCATCATCAGGTTGTCGACCTCGTAACGCGGCAAGAGCTTTAGATAGATATCGACCAAAGGCACGTTGGAGACCACTTGGCTGCCGACGAAGCTGATGCCTGCTGTTGCTAGAGGCTGCGTCATGTGAGACAGCGTTTCGCCGAGCAGGGCCTGCAGCGATCCCGATTGGATCAAGGCGCCGGTGACGATGAACATGGCGACGAAGAAAGCGAGCGTCGGCCAGTCGAGGCGGGTGAAGGTCTTAAGGCGCGTCGGGCTGAAAAGGTAGACCGGCAAGGCGGCGACGGCAGCGGCCAGGCCCAGAGGAAAGCCCCACGCTGGATTGATCGCCGCCAGCACGCTCTCGCCCACGACCAGCACGACGAGAATGATGACCGCGATATAGAGCGGCCAAAGTCGGCTGCTGCTCTCTTCAAAGGGAGGGGGGTCACTCTCTCCGGCCTCTTGGCGGCGCAAGGCGCGCAGCAGCCAGACGAAGACGAGGCCAAGGCAGAGAAGCGTCGGCACGATGAGCCAAACGAAGAAGGTCAAGACCGGTGCCGGCACGCCGCCGCTGGCGGCGATCAGCAAGTTCTGGGGATTTCCGACGGGTGTTGCCATGCTGCCCACCGTCACCGTGACGCAGAGCACGATCAGCAGCAGCGTGGCATCGCAGCCCATGCGGCGTGCCAGCAGCAGCGCGATGGGGGTGCCGATGATGGCTGCGGCGTCGTTGGTCAGGATAGCCGACATGGCGGCGAAGAGACCGACAAAGGCCAGCAGCGCGCGCCTCTGTGACTTTAGGGAGATGAGGCCCTCGGCGATGCGATGCGACAGGCCGTTGTCGTAAAGCGCGCGTCCGATGGAGAAGACGGCGAAGAGATAGAGCAGGATGTTCCAGTCCACTGCCGCCAGCGCCTCGTGGAGGCCAATCTCCCCACTGGCCAATAGCACCAGCGCACCCGCCACCATGATCTGCCAGATCTTCGGGAAGGATGGCAGCCACTCCCGGCCGGCGATCAGCAGGAAGACGGCAAGAGAAACGCCAAGGCTGATCGACATGGGCCGAGCTTTAGGTCTTCAACCGGCGGGCATGTTCCGCCGTCTCGGGCATGGCGGCCCAGAACAGCAGGGTGCCCAAGGCACCAACGGCGGCCAGGAAGATAAAGGCGGTGTCGTAGCTGGTCAGCTGCAGCACCTCTTCGGCGATCAGGTTGCTGCAGGAGGCGCCGATCCCCACCAAGGTCGCCAGCGCCCCTTGCGCGATGTTGAAGCGCCCGGTGCCCTTGGTGACGTCCGAGACGATCAGCAGGAAGAGGACGGCGAAGATGCCGTTGGCGACTCCATCCAGCGACTGGATCGCCACCAGAAGAACCGGCTCTTCCGTAAGCGTGTAGAGGAAGCCGCGCAGGGGCAGGATCGAGAAGGCGAAGAGGAAGAGCGGTTTGCGCCCCCAGCTGTCGGCAGTGCGGCCGCAGAGGATCGCCATCAAGATCATCACGAACTGGGCTGCGATGATGCAGGCAGAGGTAAAGGCGATGCCGGATTCGGCGCTGCCGCCCTCGGCCAGCTTCTGACTGACCAGCGGCAGCATGGCAGCGTTGGCGAAGTGGAACAGAAAGACCGAGGCGGCGAAGACCAGGAGCCGGCGGTCGGCAAGAATGGTGGCGAAACCGCTAGGCTTCTCCTCGCCCTCTGGCGTTTCCGCAACGCCGCCGCGCGCTGCCTCATGGTTGATCTGGTCCGGCTTGATCAGCAGCGTGCAGGCGATCATGCCGGCTGCCATCACGGTGATCAGCAAGAAGACGCCGTTGATATAGCCGGCCAGGGCCAGGCCTGCGGCAATGGCGGCGGCGACCACGTTGCCGGCATGGTTCCAGGCTTGATTGGCCCCGGTTTGACGGGTGAAGGCCTCCCGCCCGACAATGCCAAGCGTCAGCGCTGCAATCAGCGGGCCCAAGAAGGCCTGGGCGGCGCCCATGGTGCCTTGGGCAGCAAAGATGGCGTAGGTGTTGTCGGTCACCACTAAGGTGATGGCGGCAATGCCCACGGCGGTGACGCAGGCAATCATCAAGAGACGCTTGTGCGCTGTCCAATCGATGAGCGCGCCTGCCGGGGTCTGCACCAAGACTGTCACGATGGTGCCTAGCGCCAAGGCCAGGCCGATGTTCTGCGGCTCCCAATGCAGCTGCGCCAGCAGATAGATGGCCAGATAGGGGCCGAAGCCAGCGGTCACATCTCCGGCGAAGAAGTTGACGCCCAAGAGTGGCCGGTTGAGCCGTGCCATGGCTCTTCTCCTCAAGCCCGCGCTTAGCCCTGTCCGAGAGGTCAGGGCCGATATTGACAGTCTGTAAGCTGTGTAACGGTCTGGCTTGGCTTGCGCGCGTGACCGGTCCGCGCGCGGGTGCGACGGCCTTCGATCAGCAGAACTGGTTTCTGGCTCGCGATTCTCGTTCGGAGGCTTCGCAAGGTCGCTCCCTTCCTTTGCGGTAAGCGGGCGATCTGGACTGCGCAGCGTAACAGGACACTCCTTTTTCCATAAGAATGAACAGGTTGGAGCTGTGGGAAGATTTCCCACAGAATCTCCTTGAACTTCGCCACAGCGATACACATACTCACTCTCACAAGCGTGGGAAAAAATCCCACAAACCAGAGAGAAGCTGGAGCTGAGGCATCCAGCCGCAGGTTTGCTGCCAAGGTCTGGCGGCGCCGTCTTGCCTAGGGGTTGGAGCGTCTTCTCGTCCGGGTAACGGGGGAACTGTCCGGATTGCCGGCGCTTTCGCTCTTGGGCGCTGGGGTCTTGGTGGCGTCATGCGATCGCTCGCCAGACCCTTCGGGTTCACGCAGACGACGAAAGGAATGCGCTATGTCATTTTCCCCCAATCCTCAGGGGCCGGTTTTCTCGAACTTCCTCGTTGGCTCCGCACTGGACGACAGTCTGATCGGCACCAGCGACCGAGACCTTATCAATGGTCGCGGCGGCGACGACTTCCTGTCCGGCCGTGGCGACGATGATCAGTTGGAAGGGCGAGCCGGTGCCGACGACCTGCGCGGCAATGCTGGCGAGGATGTCCTGATCGGCGGTGGCGGCGACGATCTGCTGCGCGGTGGGCTGGATGCCGACCGCTTCGTCTTCGATCCCTCCAACCCGCTGGAGGGCGACGATGTTATCGTCGACTTGAACCTCGCAGATGGCGACCAGTTAGTGCTGAACGCCGCAGACGTGCTGCGCGTCTCGCCGAACCTCTTGTCTGCCTCTGCGCTGGGCGACCCGACAGCGCTGGAAGGCGCCGATCTGGATCAAAACCCGGATTGGACCCTCACTCAGTCAGCAAACGGCTTCGTCGTGGTTGGCCATCCTGGTGGTACGATCGAGATCGCTGGTCTGCCCTTCGATCCCAGCCTCAGCTTCGCGGACTTGCTGCCGGCCATCGATCTAGAGCGTCTCTTCGCCGGGAGCGACAGCGGCGACCACCTGCGCGGCACCAACCAGGATGATCTCATCGACGGCGGTCGCGGTCGGGACATCTTGGTGGCCCGCGATGGCGACGATCTGCTCTTCGGCGGGGTTGGTAAGGACCGGGCCTTCGGTGCGGACGGCGATGATGTCATCTTTGGCGGCAGCGCAGACGACACCCTGACCGGCGGCAAGGGCGAAGACAGCCTGATCGGTGAGAGCGGTGACGACATCCTGCGCGGCGGTGCGGATAGCGATCGCTTCGTCTTCGACCCCAGCAACGATCGCGAAGGTGATGATGTCGTGTTGGACTTCGCCGTTGGCGAGGACCTGCTGTCACTCGCCGCCGCCGACATCGCAGTTGCGACTCCGGAGATCATGCAAGCGATCGCCAGTGGCGATTTTAGTCCTGTGCTGGACCCCGTCGCCTTGCTCACCGCCTTAGATAACAGTGCGGCCTGGGACCTCTCGGCAGCAGCAGGCAGCGGCAACCTGCTGGTGACCCATCCCGGCGGCACCATCGAGTTCGAGGGCATTGCCTTTGCCGGGCAGAGCTTCGTTGCGCTGGCACCGGTCTTCGACGTCGACGCCCTCAACCTGCAAACGGGCAACAATCAAGAGAACAGTCTGATCGGCGGCAACGGCGACGACCTCTTGAACGGCCGCGGCAACGAGGACTTCCTACGTGGCGGCGACGGCAACGATCTGCTGATCGGCGGCGCCAAGGCCGATACCTTCCGCTTCGATCCCTCTAATGGGAATGAGGGCGACGACATCATCGCTGACTTCAATCCCGGGGCGGGCGACAAGATCCAGCTGTCGATAGAGGACATCATCGCGTCGCTTGAGCCGGCCTTGCTGGATGATGGCCTCCAAGTCACCGACCTGGACGACTCGGCCAATTGGTCCCTTGCGGCCGATCCTGGCGGTGACGCCACGGTCACCCACACGGGCGGCACCATCACCTTGGCTGGCTTGGGTAGCGCCCTTGGCTCGGTCACCAGCTTCGTCGATCTGACCGACGATCCCAGCGGCCTCGGCCTCGACGTGCTGGACCTGGTTCCCTAGTCCGACCCTTTGCCTTGGCGGAAGCCGCCTTTTCCCCCAACCTCAGCGCGGCTTCCGTCCTTTTTTCTAGGCCTTCGATCCCGTCACGGAGATCTGCCAGATGGCCGCCAGCTTATCGTCCCGCACGCAGTGGAACTGGTCGTAGAGGGCGACCGTCGCTGCACAGCTGGGGGCGGTGAGCGCGACTAGGCTGCCGACCTCCGGAGCCTCGGCCCCCTCCGGTAGCACCAGCTGGCCGCTGTCTTCGTCGAGGGCCTCATAGCGGCTGTCGCTGGGTGCGCCGGAATGCACCGTCGGCGCGCCGGCATCGGCCGGCAGGCTCTTGCTGCCGGCGTCTAGCTTCACAGTCCCGGCGTCACCGCCCTCGATCACGCGCGTATAGATGAAGAGGGCCGGGTGATAGGGGATCTTACCCCAGAGCTTCAGGTGTATGGCCTGATAGGCGGCGTCCATGAAACAGTAGGAACCCAGCTGAATGTCGTTGTAGGTCGCGGCCTCCATATCGATCAGGTGCGTTCCGGTGGCCGAGCCGCTGGTGACCCGGACTGGGATCTTCTGGTCCTTGATCGCCTTTTTGAGGTCTTTCAGCAGCTTGATCTGCGCATGGCTGGCCTTGCGCCGCTCTGTCGTCTTGGCGATGTGCTGAACCGCATGGGAGTAGCCCTGCAGGCCGAAGAAGCGCAGCTCCGGTGCTTCTGCGATGGCTTTGGTGAGCGCCAGGCCTTCCTCGATGGTCGAAACGCCAGAGCCTTTGCCCTCGATGTCCACCTCGATCAGCAGCCGGAACTTCTTCGACACCGCGCGAGCTGCCGTCTTTAGGCCTTCCAGCTGGTCGATGCTCTCAACGACCACCATCAGGTCTTCCAGCTTGTTGTTCAGCTGCCCCAGTCGCTCGATCTCCGCCGGCTCGGTGACCGGCTTGGTGATCAGCAGCTTGGTGATCTCCCCTGCCGCCAGAGCCTCGGCCTCTTCCAGGGTTGCACAGCTGATGCCCTTGGCGCCCAGCTTCATCTGCAGCTTGGCGATCTCCAGGCAGCGGTGCGCCTTGATATGCGGGCGCAGGCCGACTCCGTTGTTGGCAATGATGTCTTGGCCGGAGCGCAGGTTGCTCTTGAAGGTCGGCATATCGATGACCAGAGCCGGTGTGGAGAGGTCCAGACGGCTGCCGTCCTGGCCGATAAGGGCTTCATTGGTAGCGGTATTCATGGCGGCGATACTAGTGACCTCCCGGTCTCTGTCCAAGAGCCCGCGTAAGGGGGTTGTTCCTTCGCGTGAGCGTATGAGCGAAGCCGCGTGAATCCGCGACGCTGGACCGCTGCTCTACACGTGCAGACCGGCAATTGCCAAGATTTTGGTCGCTGAGGCGCGCGCGGCGTCGCGGTTGCGATTGTGTGGCCCTCTCGGATTGGATAAGCAGCCTCGATCCGAGAGGGGAACGAGAGGGATAAGGGCGGCGTGGCCAGGCTGTTAGGCATCGATACCGGCGGCACCTATACCGATGCCGTGCTCTACGACGACACCAGCGGCGTGATCGCCAAGGCCAAGTCCTTGACTACCAAGCAAGATCTCTCGCAGGGCGTCGGCCGGGCCATGGCACAGGTCTTGCCTGAGGGCGGCCCGCCCATTCAACTGGTCTCGCTCTCCACCACGCTTGCGACCAATGCCCTGGTTGAAGGTCACGGCGGTCCCGTCGGCCTGCTGCTGCTGGGCTACCCGAAGAAGGCCTTGACCCGTTCCAAGTTAGCTGAGGCCTTGGGTCAAGACCCCATGGCGATGATTGCCGGTGGCCACACTGCCGATGGGGAACCGCAAGCGCCATTGGATCTGGACGCATTGCGGGCGGCAGCGCAGGAGATGATGCCCAAGGTCTCCGCCTTTGCCGTCGCTGGCTTCTTTGCCGTGCGCAATCCGGCGCATGAGCTTGCCGCCCGCGACCTGCTGCGCGGCGAGACCGGGCTGCCGGTCACCTGCGCGCATGCCCTCTCAGCCGGACTGGACGCGCCGCGCCGCGCCTTGACCGCGCTGCTGAACGCCCGCCTGATCCCGCTGATCCAGCACCTGATCGAGGCGGTGCAGGGCCTGATGGCCAAGAGCCGCCTGGACGTCCCCTTGATGGTGGTGAAGGGAGACGGCTCGCTGGTGTCGGACAAGGTCGCGCTCGCGGCCCCGGTGGAGACCATTCTCTCCGGCCCCGCGGCCTCGCTGGTCGGCGCCCGGGCTCTCGCGCAGTTAAGCGACGTGCTGGTCTCCGACATCGGCGGCACTACGACGGATATCGCCCTGCTGCGCGACGGCCGGCCACTTCTGAGCCCCAGTGGTGCCACGGTCGGCGGCTTCCGCACCATGGTGGAGGCCATTGCCGTGCATACCCTGGGTCTGGGCGGCGATAGCGAAGTGAAGGCCGCCAGCGGCGGTCGCTTTTCTCTCGGTCCGCGCCGTGCGGTTCCCTTGTCGCTGCTGGCCGAGCAGCATCCAGCTGTGCTGGAAGTGATGCAGCGCCAGGCGGAGACGGCTTTCGCCCACCCAAACGACGGCCGCTTCCTGCTGCGCCTCAGGGCCTTGCCGGCGCAGGCCAGTCTGCGCCCGGCGGAGGCCGCGGTCTGGGAGGCCTTGGCCGGCGGGCCGCAGCCCTTGGAGGTCGTGGCCAAGGACTACCTGGCCCAGCGCGCCTGCCAGCGCCTGGCGGACCGCGGGCTGGTGATCAACGCAGCCTTCACCCCCAGCGACGCGGCCCACCTCTTAGGCCGGCAAGCCATCTGGGACCCGGCCGGAGCCACGCAGGGCGGGCGTCTGCTGGCCCGTCAGCTTGGGCTCCAAGGACCTGAGGCTGTGGCGGAGGCCGTGGTGAGCGAGGTCGCGGCGGCCAGCGCTGAGGCGCTGGTTCTGGCGGCCTTGGCGGAAGAGGGGATGGCGGACCTGCCCAGCGGCGGCTTCGGACGCGCGCTGTTGGACCGAGCCGTCGGGCGCGCGGCGGACTTGCCGCCCGCTGTCCGGAAGGTGCCGGGCCCCAGCTTGCTGCGCCCGCAGCTCTCGCTCACCCTGCCGCTGGTAGGCATTGGTGCGCCGGCGGCGACTTACTATCCGGAGATTGCGAAACGCCTGGATACCCAGGCGGT
Source organism: Pseudomonadota bacterium (assembly GCA_039819325.1). GTDB lineage: Bacteria > Pseudomonadota > Alphaproteobacteria > Kiloniellales > JACOMY01 > JACOMY01. Next base: position 10,505 of record JBCBSF010000121.1, read on the forward strand.
GCTGCCGGAGCATGCGGAGGTCTGTAACGCCGTCGGTGCTGTTGCCAGCGGCGTCATCCAGCGCCACCGCGTGGTCATCACCCAGCTCGCCGATGGCCGCTACCGCGCCCACCTGCCAGAGGGTGTCGAGGATTTCCTTGCTCTCGATAGGGCTGCCGAGGCCGCAGCGGCTGCTGCCGGACGCAGGGTCCGCTTCCTGGCAGAGGAGGCCGGAGCCGAGGCGCCACAGATCGAGATTGAGCGCGACGACACCATCGTGCCGGACGGCAACGGCCAGGAGACCTTTGTGGAAAGCCAGGTGACCGCCACGGCGATTGGCCGCCCGCGTTTGGCGGCGTCTTGAGTTTGCGCCCGTCCCTCTGGCACGTTCCCCCTCTCGGGAAACCAGAAGGAACCAGCGATGCAGAACCTGCGGATCGACAGCGGACGGCTGTGGCAGAGCCTGATGACCATGGCGGAGATCGGCGCGACGGAGAAGGGCGGCGTCTGCCGCCTGGCATTGACCGATCTGGACCGCATCAGCCGCGACCTCTTCATCGACTGGTGCAAGGAAGCCGGCTGCAGCATTGCGGTCGATGCGGTCGGCAACATCTTCGCCCGCCGGCCGGGGCGCGATGACAGCCGCCCGGCGATCGTGACCGGCAGCCACCTGGATAGCCAGCCGACCGGCGGCAAGTTCGACGGTGCCTATGGCGTCTTGGCCGGGCTGGAGGTCATCCGCAGCCTGAACGACCTGGGCATCGAGACCGAGGCACCGGTCGAAGTCGCCGTCTGGACCAATGAGGAAGGCAGCCGCTTCGCCCCGGCGATGATGGGCTCCGGCGCCTATGCCGGGCGCTTCACTCTCGAAGAGACCCTGGCCCGCCTGGATGGAGAGGGGGTGACCTTCGGCGAGGCGCTGGACGCCATTGGCTACCGCGGCGAGGGCCTCGGCGACCGCGCCATCGGTGCCTACTTCGAAGCGCATATCGAGCAAGGCCCCATCCTGGAGGAGGAGGAGACCACCATCGGCGTGGTCACCGGTGCCCAAGCGCAGCGCTGGTACGAGCTGACTTTGACTGGCCAAGAGGCCCATGCCGGCCCGACACCTATGGCCAAGCGCCGCGACGCGCTGGTGGGGGCCGCCAAGATCGTCCAGGCGGTGAACGCCATCGGCCACGACTTCCAGCCCAATGCCTGCGCCACCGTGGGGATGATCGAGTCCTTCCCCAACAGCCGCAACGTGATCCCAGGCCGGACCTGGCTCACCATCGACCTGCGCCATCCCTCCGATGCGCGCCTGGCAGAGATGGTCACCACCTTCGAGGCGGCGGCCAAGGCGGCCGCCGAGAGCGAGGGGTTGGATTTGGAGATGACGCCCATCTTCGACGCCAAGGCGACGCCCTTCGCCGAGCACCTGGTGAACTCCGTACGCGACGGTGCGGCGCGCGGCGGCGTCAGCCACCGCGATATCGTCAGCGGCGCCGGCCACGATGCCGTCTTTATCGCGCCTGTCGCGCCGACGGCAATGATCTTCGTCCCCTGCGAGGGCGGGATCAGCCACAACGAAATCGAAAACGCGACGCCCGAGGACCTGGCGGCCGGCTGCAGTGTTCTGCTGCAGGCCATGGTGGAGCAAGCAGGCGTGGTGCAGTCATGAGCATGACCACGAGGATCAGCACTGCGCCGGACGCTCCGGCCCCCGCCGCTAGCTACGCACAAGCCCTAGAGGTCACCGGCGCGACCCGGACGCTCTTCATCAGCGGCCAAGTGCCGGTGACGGTTGATGGTGAGGTACCGGAGGGCTTCGCGGCGCAGGGCGCGGTGGTCTGGGCCAACATCGAGGCTCAGTTGCGCGCAGCCGACATGACCTTCGACAACCTGGTGAAGTGCACGGTCTTCTTGGCTGACCGCCGCTATGCCTTGGACAATCGGGCCGCGCGTGAAGCGGCCTTGGGTGACCGTCGGATCTCCATGACCGTTGTCATCGCCGGCATCTTCGACGCTGGTTGGCTCTTGGAGATCGAAGCTATCGCGATGGCGTGACGAAGAGAGCTGGCTGCGGAACAGTGTAAGGCTCTCACGCACCGCGGCTGTAAAAGCGGAATGGGTAGAGATTGAACCCTCGGTTCCACAAGCACTCCCTCGTCTTGAGCAGCGAGCGCTAGCGAGCGACCGTCGAAAGGCGGGCCGTTAGCACCGCGCCTGGGGCCCGCCTTTCTACAGGTGCAGGCTTGGGCCCGCCGCTCAGTGAACTGTCCCGGGAATGTCGGCGAGTTGATAGTGTGAGGAACGCCACCAGGCCCTGCTGCAGCAGGGCCTGGTGGCGTTCTTCGGCTTCAGCCGGCGGT
>JBCBSF010000122.1:0-12812 GCA_039819325.1 Pseudomonadota bacterium
CGAGGGCTTGCGCTTCGCCATCCGCGAGGGCGGCCGCACCGTCGGCGCCGGCGTCGTCGCCAAGATCTCGAAGTAAGGGGCGGAATTCCTACATAAGGAGGATGCCCAACGCCTGGGGCCTAGAGGAGTGTAGCTCAATTGGTAGAGCACCGGTCTCCAAAACCGGGGGCTGTGGGTTCGAGTCCCCCCACTCCTGCCAGGCTCATGATAACCCACGAGAGGTCGGTGGTGCCTTTGCCACCGCCCTCTTGTGTTTTTTGGGAACAGAGGTCACTTAATGGCATTCAAGCCCGCCACCTTCTTCCGTGAGGTCCGTCAAGAGGTCTCCAAGGTCACCTGGCCGACGCGCAAGGAGACCCTGGTCACCACCGGTATGGTCTTCATCATGGTGACCCTGGTGGCGATCTTCTTTTTCTTGGTCGACCAGGTCTTGAACCTCGGCATTTCGACCATTTTGGGCTTCGGCCGGTAGGCAGGGTATAGCGTTCAGATGGCCATGCGTTGGTACGTGGTGCACGTCTATTCGGGCTTTGAGAAGAAAGTGGCCGAGGCGGTGCGCGAGCAGGCAGATCAGCTCGGCTTCTCCGACCTGATCGAGCAGGTCTTGGTGCCGACCGAGGAAGTGATCGAGATGCGGCGGGGTCAGAAGATCAACGCCGAGCGTAAGTTTTTCCCGGGCTATGTGCTGGTCAGGATGGAGCTGACCGACATGACCTGGCACATGATCAAGAACACGCCGAAGGTGACCGGCTTCCTGGGTGGGCAGATGAAGCCCTCGCCCATTTCGGAGGCTGAGGCGCAGCGGATCTTGGATCAGGTGAAGGAAGGCGTGGAGCGGCCCAAGTCGACCATCGTCTTCGAGGTGGGCGAGCAGGTGCGGGTCACCGATGGGCCCTTCGAGAGCTTTGTGGGCATGGTCGAGGACGTCGATCCCGAACGCACCAGGCTCAAGGTTTCCGTCTCCATCTTCGGGCGTTCGACCCCGGTGGAGCTGGAGTACGGACAGGTCGCAAAGCTCTAGCGGGTCTGTCTTGGTATCGCGATGAGCTGAGCTCATCGCAGCGGCGCCAGCCCGCTCCCCCGCCCGGCCACCCACGGCAGTAAGCTCTGGGTTCCCAGATGGGGGAGACGGCAAGTGCCAACAGGGTCACGCAAGTGACCAAAACCACTACGCGGGAGGCTGGGCCAGGAAGACCCTTGGCAGCCGTTTCGAACCGCGGATTGGTCTCTTCATCCGCGTTGGTCCCGCTTTTTTGGGCCCGACGCGGTTTGCTGTTTGACGTAGAGGGACTAACGAGATGGCAAAAAAGGTAGCGGGCTACATCAAGCTCGAGATTCCGGCAGGCAAGGCCAATCCTTCGCCGCCGATCGGGCCGGCGCTGGGTCAGCGCGGCCTCAACATCATGGAGTTTTGTAAGGCCTTCAACGCCGCCTCCGGCGACATGGAGGCTGGCATGCCGATCCCGGTGGTGATCACCGCCTATTCGGATCGCAGCTTCGCCTTCGAGATGAAGACGCCGCCGGCGGCCTACTTCTTGAAGAAGGCTGCTGGTGTCAGCAAAGGGCACACCACGCCCGGCAAGGGCAGCGGCGGTCAGGTGACCGTGGCCCAGTGCCGCGAGATTGCCGAGCAGAAGATGAAGGACCTGAACGCCTACGACCTGGACGCTGCGACCAAGATCATCTTGGGCTCCGCGCGCTCCATGGGCCTGAAAGTGGTGGAGTAGAGCCATGCCGAAGCAAGGAAAGCGTATCCGCAACGCCTATGGGGCGGTTGACAGCGATAAGGCCTACGATCTGGAAGAGGCTCTGCGTCTGGTGAAGCAGAACGCCAGTGCAAAGTTCGACGAGTCGATTGAGATCTCGATGAATCTGGGCATCGACCCGCGCCACGCCGACCAGGCTCTGCGCGGTGTGGTAACCCTGCCCAGCGGCACCGGCAAGGCCGTCCGCGTGGCCGTCTTCGCCCGCGGCGACAAGGCCGAGGCAGCAACGGCTGCCGGTGCTGACGTGGTCGGGGCCGAGGATCTGGTCGAGGCGATTCAGGGCGGCAACATGGATTTCGACCGCACCATCGCCACGCCGGACATGATGGCTCTGGTTGGCCGTCTGGGTAAGGTTCTGGGCCCGCGCGGCCTGATGCCGAACCCCAAGCTGGGCACTGTCACCAACGACGTCGCCGCTGCCGTAGAGGCCGCCAAGGGCGGCCAGGTGGAGTTCCGGGCCGAGCGTGCCGGCATCGTGCATGCCGGTGTGGGTAAAGTTTCATTTGACGAGGCCGCACTTTTGGCTAATGTGCGTGCCTTCGTCGATGCAATCGTGCGTGCCAAGCCCTCTGGTGCCAAGGGGACCTACGTCAAGCGGGTGTCTTTGAGCTCTACCATGGGGCCTGGTGTGTCTGTGGATACCGCGTCGCTCTCTGCCTAACCGGCGGGACGGCTGCGGTTTTCGTGATTGTGCCGCTCGGGCGACCGGGCGGTGCGATGAAGCGGGGTTCGCCAAGGGGTCCTTCGGGAGCAGGCGGTGAATTCCGGACATCTGTCCGAGACTGCAGGTGGGGCCTTCGGGCCACCTAAGCTCTACTCAAGTTTCTTGAGTGGTGCCTGCATAGACGGGGTGCAATGAAGGGTCTTGGTTCCTAGTCCGGGTTCGGTAGCGCAAACGCGCTCCCCTCCGGCGGCGGCACGAAGATGACGAAGGCTCTCCGGGGCAGGTCTTGAACGGCCGTGGATTTAGGTCCGCGGCACGTGTGTGAGGCGGTGGCACGGGTTCCCCCAGCCTGGATGATCTCTCTTACCTGAGGGTCAGCCTGCCGGAAAAGGGGTCCGCGCCGCCAGTAGCAAGGTGGAGACGCATTCGTGGATCGTGCTGCGAAAGAAGCACTGGTTGCGGAGTTACACGGCGCTTTTCTGCAGTCCTCTCTCCTCATCGTCACCCATCAAACGGGCATGACGGTGTTCGAGAGCCAGGATCTGCGTAAGCGCATGCGTGACGCCAACGCCAGGTTCAAAGTGGCGAAGAACCGTTTGGCGCGTCTCGCCCTAGAGGGCACGCCCTATGAAGGGCTCGGTGATCAGCTCACCGGACCGACCGGCCTGGTATGGTCGGACGATCCGGTCGAGGCTGCGAAGGCGATGATCAAGTTCACGAAGGACAGCAAGAAGCTGACCATCGTGGCCGCTGGTTTCGGCTCGCAGGTTCTGGACGCCAAGGGCGTCGAGCAGGTCTCGAAGATGCCGTCGCTCGATGAGCTGCGCGGTAAGTTGGTGGGTCTCATGCAGGCCCCTGCCGTCAAGCTGGTCGGCGTTCTGCCGGCACCGGCGACCCAAATGGTCGGCGTGCTGCAGGCCGGTTCTTCGAAATTGCCGCGTGTTCTCAATGCCTATGCGCAGAAAGAAGCTGCGTAGAGGCTTGGACGAGGTGCCACGGGTCGACGCTTAACCCGTTGGAAGAGACTGCAAGGAAACCCTGGGCCGCCGCTGTTTCTAGGTTGAAGACCTGACCGGCCGCCCGAGACCAAGACCCTAGAGGAGTTGAAAAATGGCTGATCTGGACAAGCTCGTTGAGGAGCTGTCGAACCTGACCGTGCTCGAGGCCGCCGATCTGGCCAAGAAGCTGGAAGACGCGTGGGGCGTGTCGGCTGCTGCGGCGCCGATGGCCATGCCGATGATGCCGGGTGCGGCTGGTGGTGGCGATGATGCCGCCCCGGCAGCGGAAGAGAAGACCGAGTTCGACGTCGTGCTGAAGGTCGTCGGCGACAAGAAGATCAATGTGATTAAGGAGGTCCGTGCGATCACCGGCCTCGGCCTCAAGGAGGCCAAGGAACTGGTCGAGAGCGCGCCCAAGGCCATCAAGGAGGGTGTGCCGAAGGACGAGGCCGACAAGCTTAAGGAGCAGCTCGAGGGCGTTGGTGCGACCGTCGATATCTCTTAAGGTTCAGCCGCTTCGGCACGCCGGAGCGGTCCAAAACTAAAGCTGGCGGCGGCGCGAAAGGCCACTTTCGCGCCGCATCCGGCGTTTGTGCGTTTTTGATTGTTTGGACTGTTCGGTCAATTTTCTGGCTAGCGGTTCGGTTTACAGAGGTTTCCTTGGTGGCAGGACTGCAAGGCGGCAGTCGGCTGGCAGGGAGGAGAGCAAAGCAGGCGGCATGCGGGTGCCGCAGCGCCGGGTCCTTGAACGCCAAGGAGCCGGCCAGGAAGGGAAGAGGGCGTACCCATGAAGAGGTCGTTTACCGGTCGCAGACGCTTGCGCAAGAGCTACGGTCGCATCCCCGAGGTCGCACACATGCCGAACCTGATCGAGGTGCAGAAGAGCTCCTACGATCAGTTCCTGCAAATGGGCGGCGACGCGGCGACGCGCACCACCTTGGGCCTGCAGGAGGTCTTCCAGTCCGTCTTCCCGATCAAGGACTTCTCCGAGCGGGCCGAGCTGCAGTTCGTGCACTACGAGCTGGAGGAGCCGAAGTACGACGTCGAGGAGTGCCAGCAGCGCGGCATCACCTTCGCCGCACCCTTGAAGGTCACCTTACGTCTCGTCGTCTGGGACGTGGACGAGGACACCGGCGCGCGCTCCATCCGCGACATCAAAGAGCAAGACGTCTACATGGGCGACATGCCGCTCATGACCGGCAACGGTACCTTTGTGATCAACGGCACCGAGCGGGTGATCGTCAGCCAGATGCACCGCTCCCCCGGTGTCTTCTTCGATCACGACAAGGGTAAGACCCACACCTCGGGCAAGTACCTCTTCGCCTCGCGCGTGATTCCCTACCGCGGCTCTTGGCTGGACTTCGAGTTCGACGCCAAGGATCTGGTCTATGTCCGCATCGACCGCCGCCGCAAGCTGCCGGCCACCACCCTGCTGCTGGCGCTGGATTCGGCGCGCACCGAAGAGAAGCGCGCCGAGGCCGCTGCCGAGGGCCGTGAGCTGGAGCAGGTCGAGGTCCAGGGCATGACCCTGGAGGAGCTCTTGGGCACCTTCTACGGCAAGGTCTCCTACACCCGCTCCAAGGAAGACTGGCACACCAGCTTCGATCCCGAGGCCATGCGCGGCGTGAAGCTGACCCGCGAGCTGATCGACGCCAAGACCAAGAAGGTGGTGGCGGAGCCCGGCACCAAGGTGACCCCGCGCAAGGCCCGGCAGTTCGCCGAGGCTGGCCTGGAGCATATCCTGGTCGCGCGTGAGGACATCATCGGCCGCTTCCTGGCCAGCGACCTGATCGAGGCGGAGACCGGCGAGGTCTTCGGCGAGGCCGGTGACGAGATCACCGAGCCCTTGCTGGCGCGCGTCGAGACCATGGGCCTGGATGACCTGGAGACCTTGGCGATCGACCACGTCACCGTCGGTGCCTACATCCGCAACACCCTGGCGGTGGACAAGAACCGTACCCGGGAAGAGGCGCTGATCGACATCTACCGGGTCATGCGCCCGGGCGAGCCGCCGACCCTGGAGAGCGCCGAGGCCCTCTTCAAAGGCCTCTTCTTCGACTCTGAGCGCTACGACCTCTCCGCCGTCGGCCGGGTCAAGATGAACGCGCGCCTCTATGGCCGCGAGAACGCCACCGACGATCAGATGCGCGTCCTGCGTAAGGAAGACGTGCTGCGGATCCTCACCATCCTGACCGGCCTGAAGGACGGCAACGGTGAGATCGATGACATCGACCACCTTGGGAACCGCCGCGTGCGCTCCGTCGGTGAGTTGATGGAGAACCAGTACCGCGTCGGCTTGCTGCGCATGGAGCGCGCGATCCGTGAGCGCATGAGCTCTGTCGAGATCGACAGCGTCATGCCGCACGACCTGATCAACGCCAAGCCGGCCGCGGCCTCGGTCAGGGAGTTCTTCGGCTCCTCGCAGCTCTCGCAGTTCATGGACCAGACCAACCCCCTGTCGGAGATCACCCACAAGCGGCGCCTCTCCGCCCTGGGTCCGGGCGGTCTGACCCGCGAGCGTGCCGGCTTCGAGGTGCGCGACGTGCACCCGACGCACTATGGCCGCATCTGCCCGATCGAGACGCCGGAAGGCCCGAACATCGGCCTGATCAACTCGCTGGCCACCTATGCCCGGGTGAACCAGTACGGCTTCATCGAGACGCCCTACCGCAAGGTGGTCGACGGCACGGTGACCGACGAGGTGCTTTACCTCTCCGCCATGGAGGAGGGGAAGTACACGGTCGCGCAGGCCAACGCGCCCTTGGACGAGAACAAGCGCTTCGCTGAAGAGCTGATCTCCTCCCGCCAGGGCGGTGACTACCTCTTGGCCCGCGCCGAAGACATCGAGCTGATGGACGTCTCGCCGAAGCAGGTGGTCTCCGTCGCAGCGGCGCTGATCCCCTTCCTGGAGAACGACGACGCCAACCGTGCGCTCATGGGCTCCAACATGCAGCGCCAGGCGGTGCCGCTCTTGAAGGCCGAGGCGCCGCTGGTCGGCACCGGCATGGAAGGCACGGTGGCCCGCGATTCCGGTGTGGCCATCGGCGCCCGGCGTGGCGGGGTCATCGACCAGGTGGACGCCACCCGCATCGTCGTGCGGGTGAACGAGGCGGAGAGCCATGCCGGCGAGACCGGTGTGGACATCTACAACTTGCTGAAGTTCCAGCGCTCCAACCAGAACACCTGCATCACCCAGCGCCCGCTGGTGAAGGTGGGTGAGATCGTGGAGAAAGGCGACATCGTCGCCGACGGCCCCTCCACCGACCTGGGCGAGCTGGCGCTCGGCAAGAACGTACTGGTCGCCTTCATGCCCTGGCAGGGCTACAACTTCGAAGACTCGATCCTGCTGTCGGAGCGGATCGTGCGCGATGACGTCTTTACCTCGATCCATATCGAGGAGTTCGAGGTCATGGCCCGCGATACCAAGCTGGGCCAGGAGGAGATCACCCGCGACATTCCCAACGTCGGCGAGGATGCGCTGCGCAACCTCGACGAAGCCGGCATCGTCTACATCGGCGCCGAGATCCAGCCGGGCGATATCCTGGTCGGCAAAGTGACGCCGAAGGGCGAGAGCCCGATGACGCCTGAAGAGAAGCTCTTGCGGGCCATCTTCGGCGAGAAGGCATCGGACGTGCGCGACACCTCGCTGCGGGTGCCGCCGGGCGTCACCGGGACGATCGTCGAGGTGCGTGTCTTCTCCCGCCGTGGCGTCGACAAGGACGAGCGTGCCCTGCAGATCGAGCGGCAGGAGATCGAGCGTCTGGCCAAGGACCGCGACGACGAGAAGGCGATCCTGGAGCGCAGCTACTACAACCGTCTGAAGGATCTGCTGGTAAACCAGCAGGGCCAGAGCGGGCCCAAGGGCTTCAAGGCCGGGACCGAGGTGACGGAGCTGGTGCTCTCCGACTACACGCCGGGCCAGTGGCGCCAGATCACCGTCGGCGACGACAAGCGCCAGGCGGAGATTGAGGAGCTGGGGCGTGCCTTCGACCAGGCGGTCGGCGGCCTGACCAAGCGCTTCGACAACAAGGTCTCCAAGCTGCAGGCCGGTGACGAGTTGCCGCCGGGCGTGATGAAGATGGTCAAGGTCTTCGTCGCGGTGAAGCGTAAGATCCAGCCGGGCGATAAGATGGCCGGCCGCCACGGCAACAAGGGTGTGGTGAGCCGCATCGTGCCGGTGGAGGACATGCCCTACCTGGCCGATGGCACCTCGGTCGATATCGTGCTGAACCCGCTGGGCGTGCCCAGCCGCATGAACGTCGGGCAGATCCTTGAGACCCATCTGGGCTGGGCCTGCCGCGGTCTGGGCCGCCAGGTCCATCACCTGCTGGACAGCCTGGAGGTCAACACCGAGGGGCTGCGTAACAAGTTCAAGGCGATCTACGGCGAGGAGACCTACAAGGCCGAAATCGCCGAGCTGGAGCCGAACGAAGTCGTGGAGATGGCGAAGAACATCACCAATGGTGTTCCCATCGCCTCTCCGGTCTTCGACGGTGCGCATGAGTCCGATATCGTCGCCGCCCTTGAAGCCGCTGGGCTGGAGGGCTCCGGCCAGGTGACCTTGACCGACGGGCGCACCGGTGAGGCCTTCCACCGTCCGGTGACCGTTGGCTACATCTACATGCTGAAGCTGCACCACCTGGTGGACGACAAGATCCACGCCCGCTCGATCGGCCCCTACAGCCTGGTCACCCAGCAGCCGCTGGGCGGTAAGGCGCAGTTCGGCGGTCAGCGCTTCGGTGAGATGGAGGTCTGGGCGCTGGAGGCCTACGGCGCCTCCTACACGCTCCAGGAAATGCTGACGGTGAAGTCGGACGACGTCTCTGGCCGCACCAAGGTCTACGAGGCCATCGTCAAGGGCGACGATAACTTCGAGTCCGGCATTCCGGAGTCCTTCAACGTGCTGGTGAAGGAGCTGCGCTCGCTCTGCTTGAATGTGGAGCTGAAGCAAAGCACCTACTAGGGCTCGCTTTTTCGCCGCCACGATCTTTCGGCCCGGGCTACCGTCGGCCCGGGTCTCCTCCGCCCCCGCAGGAGACTAATCGATGAACGAACTGGTTAACATTTTCGGCCAGCCGCAAGGCCCGCAAAGCTTCGACCAGATCCGTATCTCCATCGCCAGCCCGGAGCGTATCCGCTCCTGGTCCTTCGGCGAGATCAAGAAGCCCGAGACCATCAACTACCGGACCTTCAAGCCGGAGCGTGACGGCCTCTTCTGTGCCCGCATCTTCGGTCCGATCAAGGACTACGAGTGCCTCTGCGGCAAGTACAAGCGCATGAAGTACCGCGGCATCATCTGCGAGAAGTGCGGTGTCGAGGTTACGCTCTCCAAGGTGCGGCGCGAGCGTATGGGCCATATCGAGCTGGCCAGCCCCGTTGCGCACATCTGGTTCATGAAGTCGCTGCCTAGCCGCATCGGCCTGCTGATGGACATGACCCTGAAGGACCTGGAGAAGATCCTCTACTTCGAGGCCTATGTGGTCATCGAGCCGGGCATGACCGAGCTGAACACGCGCCAGCTCTTGACTGAGGACGAGTACCTCGACGCGCAGGAGAAGTATGGCGACGACGCCTTCATCGCCAAGATCGGCGCCGAGGCGATCAAGGACATGCTGGGCCAGATCGACATGGACGCCGAGCAGGTGAACATGCGCGCCGAGCTGAAAGAGACCAACTCCGAGGCCAAGCGCAAGAAGCTGGTGAAGCGGCTGAAGCTGGTCGAGTCCTTCATGGAGTCGGGCTCGCATCCTGAGTGGATGATCCTGGACGTGGTGCCGGTCATCCCGCCGGAGCTGCGCCCCCTGGTGCCTCTGGACGGTGGCCGCTTCGCGACCTCCGACCTGAACGACCTCTACCGCCGGGTGATCAACCGCAACAACCGCCTGAAGCGGCTGATCGAGCTGCGCGCGCCCGACATCATCGTGCGCAACGAGAAGCGCATGCTGCAGGAGGCGGTGGACGCCCTCTTCGACAACGGCCGTCGTGGGCGCGTCATCACCGGTGCCAACAAGCGCCCGCTGAAGTCGCTCTCCGACATGCTGAAGGGCAAGCAGGGCCGCTTCCGCCAAAACCTGCTGGGCAAGCGCGTCGACTACTCCGGCCGCTCGGTCATCGTCGTGGGTCCGGAGCTGAAACTGCACCAGTGCGGCTTGCCGAAGAAGATGGCCTTGGAGCTCTTCAAGCCCTTCATCTACTCCAAGCTGGAGCTCTATGGCCTGGCCTCCACCATCAAGGCGGCCAAGCGCATGGTGGAGAAGGAGCGGCCAGAGGTCTGGGATATCCTGGAAGAGGTGATCCGCGAGCACCCGGTTCAGCATGACCGGGCGCCGACCCTGCACCGTCTTGGCATTCAGGCCTTCGAGCCGGTGCTGATCGAGGGCAAGGCGATCCAGCTGCACCCGCTGGTCTGCACCGCCTTCAACGCCGACTTCGACGGCGACCAGATGGCCGTGCACGTGCCGCTGTCGCTGGAAAGCCAGCTGGAAGCCCGCGTGCTGATGATGTCCACCAACAACATCCTCTCGCCCGCCAACGGCAAGCCGATCATCGTGCCCAGCCAGGACATCGTGCTGGGGATCTACTACCTCTCGATGGAAGGCGGCGGGGACGCAGCACCGACGCCGATCGCCAACATGGGCGAGCTGCAGGCGGCGTTGGATTCAGGCGCCATAACCCTGCACTCCAAGATCGTCAGCCGCTACAATACCCGTGACGAGGACGGCAATCCGGTGGTGCAGCGGGTCGAGACCACGGCCGGCCGCCTGATCCTGTCGGAGGTCCTGCCCAAGGACTCCCGCGTGCCCTTCGACGTGATCAACCGGGTGCTGACCAAGCGTGAGATCTCGGAAGTCTTGGACGTGGTCTACCGCCACTGCGGTCAGAAGGAGACGGTGATCTTCGCCGACCGCATCATGGCGCTGGGCTTCAACTACGCCAACAAGGCCGGCATCTCCTTCGGCAAGGACGACCTCATCATCCCCGACGCCAAGCACCGCTTGGTGGACGAGGCGCAGACCCAGGTGAAGGAGTTCGAGCAGCAGTACCAGGACGGCCTCATCACCCGCGGTGAGAAGTACAACAAGGTCGTCGACGTCTGGTCGACCACCACCGACCGCGTGGCCGAGGAGATGATGAAGGGGATGAGCGTGGTGAAGGGCCGCGACATCAACTCCGTCTACATGATGGCCCACTCCGGGGCCCGTGGGTCGCCGGCGCAGATCAAGCAGCTGGCGGGCATGCGCGGCCTCATGGCCAAGCCCTCGGGCGAGATCATCGAGACGCCGATCATCTCCAACTTCAAGGAAGGCTTGACCGTTCTGGAGTACTTCAACTCCACCCACGGTGCCCGTAAGGGTCTGGCCGATACCGCCTTGAAGACCGCCAACTCCGGCTATCTGACCCGCCGTCTGGTGGACGTGGCGCAGGACGCCATCATCACCGAGGACGACTGCGGCACCGAGCGTTACCTGACCATCGCCGCGGTGGTGGAAGGCGGTGAGGTGCTGGCCCCGCTGACCGACCGGATCCTCGGCCGGACCGCAGCTGTCGACGTGGTCGACCCGGCGACCGGCGAGGTCATCGTGCCGGCCAAGACCATCATCGATGAAGAGCTGGTTATCGCCATCGACAAGGCCGGTATCGACAGCGTCAAGCTGCGCTCGCCGCTCGTCTGTGAGTCGGCCAGCGGCATCTGCGCCACCTGCTACGGGCGTGATCTGGCCCGCGGCACCAAGGTGAACGCCGGTGAGGCGGTCGGCGTTATCGCCGCCCAGTCGATCGGTGAGCCTGGCACGCAGCTGACCATGCGCACCTTCCACATTGGTGGTGCCGCCCAGCGTGGTGCGGAGCAGAGCTCGGTCGAGGCGACGGTGGACGGCACGGTTGCTATCCGTAACCGCAACGTGGTCGCCAACTCCGAGGGCGTGCTTATCGTCATGACCCGCAATCTGGAGCTGGTCTTGAAGGACGAGAAGGGCCGCGACCGCGCCAACCACCGGGTGCCCTATGGCGCCCGCCTGCTGGTCGATGACGGCCATACGGTGGAGAAGTCCCAGCGGCTGGCCGAGTGGGACCCCTACACCATGCCGATCATCACCGAGAAGCAGGGTAAGGCGGTCTTTGCCGACCTGATCGACGGCATCTCCATGCGTGAGGTGACGGACGAGCAGACCGGTATCGCCAGCCGCGTCGTCGTCGACTGGAAGCAGCAGCCGCAGGGCAACGACCTGCGCCCGCGCATCCAGTTGGAGGATGAGGAGGGCGCCGTCATGAAGCTCTCCAACGGCCTGGAAGCCCGCTACCTCATGTCGGTGGACGCCATCCTCTCGGTCGAGAACGGGGCCGAGGTGCAGGCCGGTGACGTGCTGGCCCGTATCCCGCGCGAGACCTCGAAGACGCGTGACATCACCGGTGGTCTGCCGCGTGTCGCCGAGCTCTTCGAAGCCCGCAAGCCCAAGGACTTCGCGGTCATCAGCGAGATCGCCGGCCGGGTCGAGTTCGGCAAGGACTACAAGACCAAGCGCCGGATCATCGTCCGCCCGCCTGAGGAGGACGGGGAGGCCAAGGAGTATATGATGCCCAAAGGCAAGCATATCTCCGTGCAGGAAGGCGACTACGTCGAGCGTGGCGACTTGCTGATGGACGGCAGCCCGGTGCCGCACGACATTCTGGAAGTCATGGGGATCGAGGCCCTGGCCGAGTACCTGGTGAACGAGATCCAGAGCGTCTATCGCCTGCAGGGTGTGAAGATCAACGACAAGCACATCGAGGTCATTTGCCGCCAGATGCTGCAGAAGGTCGAGATCACCAGCACCGGCGACAGCACCTTCCTGATCGGCGAGCAGGTCGACCGCGACGAGTTCGAGGCGGTGAACGAGCGTACCGAGGCAGAGGGTGGCGAAGTGGCCACCGCCAAGCCGGTGCTGCAGGGCATCACCAAGGCCTCGCTGCAGACCCGCTCTTTCATCTCGGCAGCCTCCTTCCAGGAGACTACGCGCGTGCTGACCGAGGCCTCGGTCCAGGGCAAGGTCGACTTCCTGGTGGGCCTGAAGGAGAACGTCATCGTCGGGCGTCTGATCCCAGCGGGTACGGGCTCCATCATGAACCAGGTGAAGCGCATTGCCGCCGACCGCGACCAGACGCTCTTGGCCGAGCAGAAAGCCGAGCAAGCCATGCTGGAGCCGGCAGTCGGGGAGACCGACGCGGCCGAGTAACGAGCTGCGCCCAAGAGACAAGAAACCCGCCCTGCCGTCTCTGGCAGGGCGGGTTTTTTGTGCGATGAAGCGTGATGTGATGAAGTTGATGGCTTGTACCAAGCGGCGATGAGTAGGACTCATCGCGATCGGCACCGGCCCGCTCCCCCGCCCGGCCACCCAGTCCAGGATA
>JBCBSF010000123.1:0-12773 GCA_039819325.1 Pseudomonadota bacterium
CCCCCTCCCGGCCACCCTTAAGGATACTGGTGTGGGTGGCCGGGAGGGGGAGCGGGCCGGTGCCGCACGATGAGCTTGCTCATCGCCGCAACGCTCGCTAGTCCGGTTATCCGATTGTCCGACAAACTAGCTACCCTGCGTTTGGATGGCAAGGCTAGGAGAGACACTTGTGCCACGCGCGCTCTTGTGTCCTTGGCCGGCCGGGGACTACCTGCTGCAGCAAATCCCGCCTAAGCAAAGGACTCCCAGCCATGGCCTCACGCCTCTTCTCGCCCATCGACCTGCGAGGTCTGACGCTGCCGAACCGGGTGGCAGTCTCGCCAATGTGCCAGTACTCGGCGGAGGAAGGCCGGGCGAATTCTTGGCATCAGGCGCACCTAACCCAGCTCTCCTTGTCCGGCGCCGGTCTGCTGATCCTGGAGGCCACGGCGGTGGAGGCGCGTGGGCGCATCACGCCTGGCTGCCTCGGCCTCTACGACCAGGCCTGCGAGGCCGCGCTGGCCCCGATCATTGCTGCCTGCCGCGCGCATGGCGGGGCTAAGATGGGTATTCAGCTGGCACATGCCGGCCGCAAGGCCTCTGCTGACGTGCCTTGGGAAGGCGGGCAGCCGCTGACGGAAGCGCAGGGCGCCTGGCCGGTGGTCGGCCCCTCCATGATCCCCTTCGATGAGGGCTGGCCGATGCCGGAGACGGCGAGCCTTGAGGAGATTGCCGCCATCAAGCAGGCCTTCGTCGAGACGACGGAGCGGGCGCTGCGGCTGGACTTCGATCTGATCGAGCTGCACGGGGCGCATGGCTATCTCATCAGCTCTTTCCTCTCGCCGCTCTCCAACAAGCGTAGCGATGCCTACGGCGGCAGCCTCAACAAGCGCATCCGCCTGCCCTTGGAGATCTTTGAGGCCATGCGGGCTGTCTGGCCCTCGGACCGGCCGCTGGGCTATCGCTTGCAGGGTCATGACTGGGTCGAGGGCGGCTGGGATCTGGAGGGCGCCGTCACCCTTGCCGGCGCCTTGAAGGAGGCCGGCTGCGACTACGTCGTCGTCTCCTCCGGCGGCAATGCGGCGCATCAGAAGATCGAGACTGGCCCCGGCTATCAGGTGCCCTTTGCCAAGGAGGTGCGGGCCAAGACCGGCCTGCCGACCATGGCCGTCGGCATGATCACCGGCGCCCAGCAGGCCGAGACCCTGGTGCGGGAAGAGACGGTGGACATGGTGGCGCTGGCCCGTGCCTTCCTGGCCGACCCGCGTTGGGCCTTGCGGGCAGCAGCCCAGCTGGATGCAAAGCCCCCCTTCTGCGCGCCGCAGTACGAGCGTGCCCTCCATCAAATGGGCTATCCGCACGGCACCAAGCGGAGTTGAACGCGTCAGTCGCTGTCGCGACTGTACGGCCCCGGCCCGCTCCCCCGCCCGACCACCCAGTCCAGTATCCTTAAGGGTGGCCGGGAGGGGGAGCGGGCCGGTGCCGCTTGCGATGAGCCTGCTCATCGCCTGACGATGAGGCCAAACACCTCGTTGCCTTCCGATAGAGCAGTGCGGCACAAGAGAAGTGGAGGGTTAAACGAAGAGGACTGTGATGGACGAACGGGCAGCCTGGCGGGTTCGGCTCGGCGACTGGGTCATGTCGCCGCCCATTCAGCGTTTCATCACCGCGGTGATTGTCCTCAACGCCATCACCCTGGGCGCCGAGACCTCTGGCACCGTCATGCGGGCCGTGGGCGACATCCTGCTGGTCTTGGACCAGATCTTCCTGGCCATCTACGTGATCGAAATCGGCACCAAGCTGGTGGCCTTCGGCTGGCGCTTCTTCAAGAACGCCTGGAACGTCTTCGACTTCATCATCGTCGGCATCGCGCTCGTGCCGACCAGCGGCTCCTTCGCCGCCTTGCGTGCCCTGCGCATCTTGCGGGTCTTGCGCCTCATCTCCGTCGTGCCCTCCATGCGCAAGGTGGTGGAGGCCTTGGCCCGGGCGATCCCCGGCATGGGCTCGATCCTGCTGCTGATCAGCCTGATCTTCTATGTCTTCGCAGTCATCGCCACCAAGCTCTATGCCGCCACCTTCCCCGACTGGTTCGGCACCATCGGGGAATCGGCCTACTCCCTCTTCCAGATCATGACCTTGGAGAGCTGGTCGATGGGGATCGTGCGACCGGTCATGGACGTGCATCCCAACGCCTGGGCCTTCTTCGTCCCCTTTATCCTGGTCACCACCTTCGCCGTGGTGAACCTGGTGGTCGGTATCGTCGTCGGCGCCATGCAGGAAGAGCACGACGAGGAGCAGCGGCAGCAGGAGAAAGCCGCCGTCGAAGCCCGCGAGCGACTCAGCGCCGACGTGATGGCCTTGCGCGGCGAGGTAGCGGAGCTGAAAGAGCTGCTGGAGAAGCGGAGTTAACGCACCGCCGGATCGGCTGGATAGAGCTGCCGGGCGCGGATGAAGAGGCTCATCGCTTCCGGGGTGCCGACGAAGCGCCAATGCCAGGGCTCATAAGCGATGCCCTGCTCGTTGCCCTCGGGGAAGGAGAGCTCGAAGCCGAAGGCCGTTGCGTTTTCCAACAACCAGGCACCAGCCGGAGTCTCCGCAAAGCAGGTCTCGAAGTCGCAACCCCGGTTGCGGCCGTCCGCGAAGTCCACGGCATAGCCAGTGGCATGCTCGCTGTAGCCGGGCGGGGCGGAGACCCGGGCGCGGAGTTGCTCGCTTTGCTTCCGGCCCTCGCAGCCACCGCCGCAGACCAGGCCGTCGGCATCGCAGACGTGGCGGCAGAAGAGCCAGCGCTGATTGCGAATCGTCCGGAAGCAGGAAAGCGCGCGCAGATCGATCCCGGTACTGCGCGCGGTTTCGATCATCACCCGCAAGGGCTGGGCGACATCGCGGTGCAGCAGCTTGCTGTTTCCGGTGCAGACCGCCGTCAGGTCGTCCGAGTCGGCTTGCGGGTAAGAGAGATGGCCGTAGAAGCTCTCCTGTGCCTGCGCCGGCAGGGCTGCTAGCAGCAGGGTAAGTAAGAGAGGAGCGAGGAGGCGGGGGAGGAGCAGCAAGCGGATCATCCTTCTGCCAGCCAGTCTTCGATCAAGCGCCGCGCGATGGAGTCTCGCCGCGGCAAGCGCAGGGTGTCGTTTTCGGGCGAGTCCTTCAACTGGGCGCGGTCAAACCAGGCAGCACTTTCCAGCTCGTCTGGATCGACACTCAGCGGCCCATAGTCGGCCCGGGCGTGAAAGCCCACCATGAGAGAGGAGGGGAAGGGCCAAGGCTGCGAGGAGTGATAGGTCACCTCTCGTACCGTCAGACCCACTTCCTCCTCTACTTCGCGGATCACCGTCTCTTCCAGGCTCTCGCCAGGTTCAAGGAAGCCGGCCAGGGTGGAGTGCATGCCTGAAGGCCAGACCGGCTGGCGGCCCATGACGCAGCGCTCGCCGCCGTCGTGCACCAGCATGATGACGGCGGGGTCGGTGCGCGGGAAGTGCAGGGCACCGCAGCTCTCGTTGGTGCAGCGGCGTTGATGCCCGCCCTGGACCAGCCGGGTCGGGCTGCCACAGACGCCGCAGTGGCGGTGGCGGCCGTGCCAATGGACGATGCCGCGCGCATAGGCCAGGAGGGCCGCTTGGTCGCGGGCCAGGAGCGGCCCGACGACCCGCAGGTCGCTGAAGTGGCCGCGCCCGACCAGAAGCGGCGCATGGTCGGGCTGTTCCTCAGCAGAGACGTCCAGCGCGACGTAGCATTGCCCGTTCAAGAGGCCCAGCAGCGCCCAGGCAACCCCCTGGTCCAGATAGTGGCCGGCCTCTGCCCGGGAGAGCCAGGCGAGGTTGGGGCGTTGCGGATCGGCCACCAGGCTGCGGCCGCGCCAGACCGGTAGAAAACGCGTATCCGGATCGTCCAAGCGGGCGGCCAGCCAGATCTCGTCCCGCCGCAGCTTATCGACGCGGTCGAGGCCGGCTCCGGCATAGAAGTTTGCAGCGAGCTGGGTCATGCGGAGGCGGAGACTGGCACGGCCGGGCCGCTCCGCACAACGTGTGATGTCTCCGTCTCACTTGCGTGACTAGGCGGCACCAGCCCGCTCCCCCTCCCGGCCACCCACGGGAGTATCCTTGAATGGGTGGCCGGCCCGTTACGCCCTTTGGGGGGAGCGGGCTGGTGCCGCAGCGATGCGCGCAGCGCATCGCCGCAAAACCATCCCCCACTCCCCTCTTGCACCGCGACGCCCGACGTCCAATTATGCAGGCGGGAGGTTGGCAACGGACGGAGCCCTCGCCAACCCGGTCAGATCCGGAAGGAAGCAGCCGTAACGAGTTTCGCTTCGGGTCGTCTGTTCAGCCTCCCGCCCTTACGACAGGTCAGACGCCGAAACAGCGGGAAGGGAGAGCCGCAATGGCCGACGCCAGCGACCCCCCCGCAACTTCCAAAGCCGCCACTTTCCAAAGCGACAGCAGCACCAAGGTCCAGGGCGCCTACCGCGTCCTGGCGCGCAAGTACCGCCCGCAGTCCTTCGCCGATTTGATCGGCCAAGAGACCCTGGTGCGGACCTTGAGCAACGCCATTGCGCATGACCGCATAGCCCAGGCCTACATCCTGACCGGCGTGCGCGGGGTGGGGAAGACCACCACTGCCCGGATCCTCGCCCGCGCCCTGAACTACCGCGGACCCAATGGCGACCAGGGGCCGACCGCGGGGCCGACCGATGACTGCCCCATCTGTCAGGCGATCGCCGAGGATCGCCACGTCGATGTCATCGAGATGGACGCTGCCAGCCGCACCGGCGTGGGCGATATCCGCGAGCTGATCGAGGGTGTGCGCTACCGCCCGGTCGAGGCGCGCTACAAGGTCTACATCATCGACGAAGTCCACATGCTCTCCAACCAGGCCTTCAATGCGCTCCTGAAGACCCTGGAGGAGCCACCGCCGCATGTGGTCTTCATCTTTGCGACGACCGAGATCCGCAAGGTCCCCGTCACCGTCCTCTCGCGCTGCCAGCGCTTTGACCTGCGCCGCGTCTCTCCGGCTCTCTTGACCGAGCATTTCACCCGCATCGCCGAAGAAGAAGGCGTCACCGCCGAGCCGGAGGCCCTGCAGCTGATCGCCCGCGCCGCCGACGGCAGTGTGCGTGACGGCCTCTCCCTCTTGGATCAGGCCATTGCGCTGACCGGGACGGCGATCGAGACCAGGGCCGTGGTCGATATGCTGGGCATCGCCGACCGCGGGCGGCTCTTCGACCTGCTGGAGGCCTGCCTCGGCAACCGCCTGGCTGAGGCGCTGGCTATCCTGGAAGACCTCTACGCCCGGGGCGGCGATCCCATCCTGGTGCTGCAAGATCTGCTGGAGATCCTGCACGCCGCCACCCGGCTGAAACTTAGCCCCGGCAGTGCGGAGAGCGCGGCACTGCCGGACCTGGAGCGGGCGCGCGGCCAGACCTTGGGCGACAGCCTGGGCCTCGCCGAACTGGCGCGGGCCTGGCAGCTACTCCTCAAGGGCCATGGCGAGGCGCAGTATGCGCCGGTGCCGCTGCAGGCCGTCGAGATGGTGCTGATCCGCCTGGCGCACGCCAGCAGCCTGCCACCGCCGGGAGACATCCTGAAGCAGCTGCGTGGCGAAAACGCCGGGGCTGCGCCACGGCCGAGCCCGGCTGCTCGCAGTCCCGCACCGGCTTCGGCTCCGGCCCCGGTGGCATCGCGCACCGTCACTGAGCTGCGCACGCGGGAGAGCGTGGCGCCGCAAGCTGTGGCGCCAAAGCCCGCTGCACCGGCTGCCACGGGCGGCCTGCGTCTCACCTCTTTTCCAGCGTTGGTCGAGCTGGCGCGTGCCAAGGGCGAGCAGAACCTGGCCAACCATCTGGAGTGCGACCTCCACCTGGTGGACTTTGCCAACGGGGCGCTGACCTTCCGTCCACTGCCGATGGCGCCGAAGGACCTGGTGCCGCGTCTCTCCCGTCTGCTAGGCGAGTGGACCGGCCAGGTCTGGCAGGTCTCGACCAGCCGGGAGGAGGGTGAGCCGCCGCTGCGCCAGCAGACCAAGGCCGCGGCGGCAGAGCGGCAGGCGGAAGCCCTGCAGCACCCGCTGGCGCAAGCCTTCCTCGCCGCCTTCCCGGAGGCCAAGCTGACAGATCACCGCCGGCCTGGTCAGGAGATCCTACCGCCCGCACCGGAAGACGAGCCGGAGCTTGACCCTGACGGCGATGCCGGCATCTGGGAGTCATCGGAAGACCCACATGACATTCTCGGCGGCAGCGGCAGCGAAGGCTGGTAGGTCTCGAGAGCACGACAGAAAGGAAACGACAGCCATGAAGAACATCGGTCAGCTGATGAAGCAGGCGCAGGAAATGCAGAGCAAGATGGCCGAGCTGCAGGAGCGTCTGGAGAGCCATGAGGCCAGCGGGTCCTCCGGCGGCGGCATGGTTCAGGTCACCGTCAACGGCAAGCAAATGATCAAGGCGGTCAAAATCGACCCGGCCCTGGTCGACCCGGAAGAGGTCGAGGTCCTGGAGGATCTGATCGTTGCCGCAGCCAATGACGCCAAGACCAAGATGGAGGCAGAGGTGCAGAAGGAGATGCAGGGTCTGACCGGTGGCCTCTCCTTACCACCCGGCATGAAGCTGCCCTTCTAGACCTGTCTTTCCATGGCGGAGAGCGCGCTTGACCGCGTGACCCAGCTGCTAGCCCGCCTGCCGGGCCTTGGCCCCCGCTCGGCCAAGCGGGTGGTCCTGCAGCTCTTGAAACAGCGGGAGACGGTGATGCTGCCGCTGGCCGAAGCGCTGGCCAGTGCTGCGCGCGAGATCAAGACCTGCAGCGTCTGCGGCAACCTCGATCTGAGCGACCCCTGTGCGATCTGCCAGGACGCGGAGCGTGACCGCGGCTTGCTCTGTGTCGTTGCCGACGTTGCGGATCTCTGGGCGCTAGAGCGCTCGGCCAGCTATCGCGGGCTCTATCACGTACTATCCGGCACCCTCTCGGCACTCGACGGACGTGGCCCGGACCAGATTGGCCTGCCTGGTCTGATCGAGCGGGCCGGTGGCGAGCAGGTGAAGGAAGTGATCCTCGCGCTGCCGGCGACCTTGGAGGGCCAAACCACCGGCCACTACATCGCCGAGCGGCTAGAGGTCCTAGACCCACCGGTGACCGTCACCCGCCTGGCCCAAGGCATTCCGCTGGGCGGCGAGATCAACTACCTGGACGAGGGCACCTTGACGGCAGCGCTGAGGGCCCGGCGGCCGGCGCTCTAGCATAGCAGCCGGACTTCATGCGGGTTCCCTCGGGAGCGTACCCTATGGTCCCTCTATCCTGCTCTGGTTCGAGGTCCTAACCAAAGGCACGCCCCTCATGCTGAGCTTGTCGAAGCATGTGCCATGGAGAAGATCGCGCTTGGGGCACCTTCTTCGGCAGGCTCGCGCTGAGGTGAAAGCAAGTGGCGTGAGGTCGTGGAGGCTGAGCCATAGTCACTAGATTGAAAGCGCTTCATTTTCTTTCGCGATTTTCTCAAAATCCTTTCAGTCTAGATGGCGCTTTAATCGGGGTTCACCGAGTTTGGATGGACCCATGCGACGACGCAGTGCACGGCGCCAAGAGAGTAAGGCTGAGCTGACGCCGCCCCCGCTGGGCGGGCGCCTAAGGCCGCTGTCGGCCGAAGCCGCTGACGAGATCATCGCTTGCGCCTATGCCATCCTGGAGACCATTGGGCTCTCTGGCCTGCCCGGGGATGTCAGTGAGACCTTGAGAGGGCAGGGTGCGCGCCAGCGCGACGATGGCCGGCTTTGTTTTCCGCCGGCCCTGGTTCAGGCGGCCTTGAGCCGGGCGCCGCGCGCGGTCCGCTTGCCGGGCTTCACCGATGATGCCAGCCTCACGATCGGCGGGAGGCGCGTGCACATCGGGACTGGTGGGGCTGCAGTGCAGGTCTTGGATGCCGAAACCGGTGCCTACCGCGACTCCAGCTTGGCCGATCTCTACGACCTCATGCGGGTGCTCGATGCCGCGCCCAACGTGCACTATGGCGTGCGCCCACTGGTCGCGCGGGATCTGGACGATCCCTTCGCGCTGGACATCAACACCGCCTTCGCCTGCCTGAAGGCGACGCGCAAGCCGATTGGCGTCAGCTTCGCCGATCCCAGCCACGTCGCGCCGGTCGTCGAGCTCTTCGACCTGGCTTTGGGCGGGCCGGGCGCTTTCGCGGCGCGGCCCTTCTGCATGGCGATCATCGTCCACGTGGTGCCGCCGCTGCGCTTCGCGGCCGAGGGGGTCGAGACCCTGAAGGCGGCGATTGCTGCCGGGATGATCCCGCAGATCTGCTCGGCCGGGCAGGCCGGTGCGACCAGCCCGGTGACCTTGGCCGGTGCTCTGGCGCAAGGCCTGGCGGAGAGCCTGGCGGGGCTGGTGCTGGTCGATGCGATCCAGCCGGGTAGCCCTTGCATCTATGCCTTCATGCCCTTCATCTCCGACCTGCGCACCGGCGCTATGACCGGCGGCAGCGGCGAGGCGGCGATCGCCTCTGCGGCAGCTGCGCAGCTGCTGGCGGAGATCGGTTTGCCCTCCACCGTCTCGGCCGGGATGACCGATGCCAAGACGGAAGACGCCCAGGCCGGCTATGAGAAGGGCTATAGCATCGCCCTGACGGGCCAGGCCGGGGCCGACATGATCAACCTCTCCGTCGCCATGCTGGGCTCGATCCTGGTGGCCAGTCCCGAAG
The DNA here is from genome assembly GCA_039819325.1 of Pseudomonadota bacterium. Classification (GTDB taxonomy): domain Bacteria; phylum Pseudomonadota; class Alphaproteobacteria; order Kiloniellales; family JACOMY01; genus JACOMY01. The sequence goes on from JBCBSF010000123.1 coordinate 8,659, forward strand.
CGCTGGTGGTCGACGACGACCTCTGCGGCGCCATCCTGCGCACGATCCGCGGCGTCGAGGTCTCGCCCGCCGCCCTGGACTTGGCAGCCATCGAGCGGGTGGTGACCGAGGCCGGGCACTATCTGGGCGAGGCCGAGACCCTGGCGCGGATGAAGACGGAATACAGCTACCCGAGCCTCGCCGACCGGCAGAACCTGCAGGATTGGATCGACGGCGGCCGGCAGACGATTTGGGACAAGGCTCGCGGTCGTGTGGCCGACATTCTAGCCGGCCCGCCACCAAGGCACCTGAGCGCCGAGGCCGAAGCAGCTATCCGCGCCCGCTTCCCCATCAAACTGGAGGCTTGAAGGAAGAGCAATGGACGTCTTTCGCAGCATGATTATCGACGCGCCCTTGCCGCGTGTCTGGGCCGCCGTCCGGTCCTTCGACGGCGTGGCGGCCTGGAACCCCGGTGTCGCCGCGGCCCGGATGGAGAGCGGCACGGCGACCGGCGTCGGCTCCGTCCGCTATCTGGAGATCACCGATGGCTCGGTCTTTCGCGAGACCCTGCTGGCGCACTCTGACCTGGATTGCCTCTACAGCTACGACATCGTCGAATGCCCGCTGGCGCTCACCGGCTATGTCTCAACCCACCGCTTCCTCGCCATCACCCATAGTGACCAGACGCTCGGCATTTGGGAGAGCCGCTTCGACTGCGCCCCCGCTGAGCGGGCAGAGCTGATCCGCAGTGTCGGCGATGGCATCTACATCCCCGCCATGAGCGGCCTCAACGCCTATCTGAAGGAGCAGCAGCATGCCTGATACCCTGGGTTCCCGCGCCCTCGTCGGGGTCATGACCCCGGCAATGAACAGCGTCGTGCAGCCGGAGTTGGAGCTGCTGCGCCCCAGCGGCGTCACCAACCAGATGCAGCGCTTCCGCCTCGGCGGCGATGCCATCTCAGAGGACTTGGATGGCGAGGCGGTCAAGCTGATGGACTGCAAGCCGGCGGCCCTTGCCATCGGCCTCACCACGGATGCCGGCCCCGGCGGTCCGGCCAAGCTGGCCGCCCGCTGCGAAGCGCTGGAGCAGACCCTGGGGATCCCCGTCCTCAATGCCTCGGCCGCCGACTATGCGGCGCTGCGCGCGCTCGGGGCCCAGCGGGTCGCCGTGGTGACACCCTTCAATGCCGAGGTCGATGCCGTGGTGAAGGCCAATACCGAGGCTGCGGGCTTTGAGGTGGTGGCGATCAAGGGGACCGAGGCCCCTAGCCTGCCGGCGATCTGCGAGACGCCTCTAGATGACATTCGTCGCGTCTTCGATCAGGTCGCCGCTGTCGAGAGTGACGCCATTCTGCAGGTCGGCACCGCACTGCCAGTCGTCGCCTTGATCGCCGAACTGGAGGCCAAGCACGGCAAGCCGCTCGTCGCCTGCAATGCCGCCGTCTATTGGCAGACCCTACGGACGCTGGGCATCACTGAAGCCGTCAGCGGCTATGGCACCCTGCTCGAGGACCACTAGGTGCGTCAGCAGGTTCAAGTCGCGGTCATTGGCGGCGGGGCCGTCGGTGCTTCCATCCTCTGGCACCTGGCCGAGGCCGGGATCACCGAGACGCTGCTGATCGAGAAGAACGAGCTGACCGCGGGCTCGACCTGGCACGCCGCCGGCAACATTCCGACTTATGCCAACTCTTGGCTAGGCATGCGGGCCGGGAACTACGCCTGGCGTCTCTACAAAGAGCTGGCGCGCGATCCCGAAGCGCCCATCACCTACCGCCACACAGGCGCGATCTGGCCTGCGCATAGCCAAGAGCGGATGGAGCTCTTCCAGCACCTTTGCGGTGTCTCCCGCTCGGCGGGATTCGATCTCACCATGCTGACCCCGGCGGAGATCGAGGCCAAGCACCCCTATTGGCGGAGCGACGCGACGGTCCTGGGTGGGATCTACGACCCCTATGAGGGCGACATCGACCCCAGCCAGCTGACGCAGGCGCTGGCTGGCCACGCCCGTGCCAAGGGGGCCGAGGTGGCGCGCTTCACCCGCGTTACGGGGCTGCAGCAGCAGCCATCAGGCACATGGCTCATCACCACCGACAAGGGCCAGGTCGAGGCCGAGACAGTGATCAACGCGGCCGGCTCCAGCGGCGCGGCGGTGGCGGCCCTGGCCGGTATCAAGACGCCGGTGGTGACCTTGGAACACCAGTACATGGTCACCAGCCCTTTGCCGGCCTTGGAGGCCGACAGCAGCCTCTTCCCGCTCATCCGCGATCCCGACATCCGCTTCTACCTGCGCCGGGAGCGCGCCTCGCTGCTGCTGGGCTCTTACGCGCATGAAGGCCGGCCGGTCTGGCGCGAAGGCGTACCGCCCGATTTCGACCACCAGCTCTTCCCCGACGATGTGGAGGGCATGATGGCGGTCTACGAGGCCGCCTTGGCGCATGTCCCGCTGCTCGCGGAGGCAGGGGCCCAGCGTTTCGTGAATGGCCCTATCCCCTATGCCCCCGACGCCCTGCCGCTGGTCGGGCCGGCGGCTGGCCTGCGCAACTTCTATCACGCGACCGGGGTGCAGATCGGCATCACCCATTCGGCTGCCATCGGCAAGGCCATGGCTGAATGGCTGACGGAGGGGGAGACGGAGTGGGATCTCTCAGCCTGGGACCCGCGCCGCTTCGGTGACTGGGCGATGGCGGACTATGCGGCCGCGCGGGCGTCGGAGCACTATGACCTGCAGTATGCGATTCCCTTTCCGCATCGGATCATGACCTCTGGGCGTCCGGTCCAGCGCACGCCGCTTTACGACCTTTTGGTAGGGCAGGGCGCGGTCATGGGGCAGATCGGCGGCTGGGAACGGGCCTTCTGGTTCCAGCGGCCTGACGCGCAAGACGACGGCAGCCTGAGCTTCCATCACGAGCCTTGGCAGACGGCCGTCCGCGCCGAGTGCGAGACGGTGCGGGATGGCGTCGGGATCATGGATCACGGCGGCTTCACCAAGTACGCCGTCGAAGGGCCGGGGGCGGCCGCCTATCTCTCGCGTCTGGTGACCGGCAGCCTGCCGCAGGTTGGGCGCGTCCGCCTTTCCTACCTGCTGACGCCCAAGGGCCGGATCTGGTCGGAAACCACCATCGCACGGCTCGCGGATGACCGCTTCCTGCTCTGCGGCCCCACTCTGGCCGTTGACCGGGACTTCGATCATCTGGCCGCGCATTTGCCGGCAGAGGGTGTGCAGGTGAGCAAGGGCTATCACCACGACGGCGCCTTGCTGGTCATGGGGCCAAGGTCGCGGGACCTCTTGGCCCCCCTGACGACGGCGGATCTGGGCCGTGAGACCGCCCCCTGGCTTAGCTGCGCGGAGATCGAGGTTGCCGGTGTGGCAGCGACGGCCTTGCGCGTCTCCTACGTCGGTGAGCTAGGCTGGGAGCTGCACGTCGCCTCTGCCGATCTGCCCCGTCTCTATGACGCGATCTGGCAGGCGGGTCAGGCGCTCGGTCTCTGCGACTTCGGCTCCTATGCCTTGAACGCTATGCGGATCGAGAAGGGCTATCACGGCTGGGGTGCCGATTTCGGCAGCGAATACACGCTCTTCGACGCCGGCCTCTCCGGCTTCGCCAGTCTGACCAAGGGCGACTTCATCGGGCGCGACGCTGTTTTGGCACAGCGTGATGCAACGCCGGACTGGGCCTTCATCGGGCTGGAGATCGTCGACCCTGGCCCGGAGCCTCTGGCTTCCGACCCCATCCTGCTTGGCGAGGAGGTCATCGGCTATGTCACCTCAGCCACCCTCGGCTACCGCATGGGAAAGCTCTTGGCGCTGGGCTATGTCCGGCATGGCGCCTTGGGCATGGGTGCAGAATGCCAGGTGCAGGCCTTCGGTGAGAGGCGGGCTGCGCGTCGTCATGCGCCTCAGGTCTACGATCCAAAGAACGAGCGCTTGAAGGCTTAAGCTTGATGGGATTGGTTTGAATACCCATCCACCCACTTCCACCTCTCCTGAGCTTGACGAAGGGCTGATCAACGAGCGTCAGCGAGTGTCCGTCGAAGGATGGGCCACAGGCTGGGTGCTAGAGCAGGAAGAGTTCAGATAGAAACAGTGTTTCCACAAGCACTCCCTCGTCTTGAGCAGCGAGCGCGAGCGAGCGACC
>JBCBSF010000124.1:0-12481 GCA_039819325.1 Pseudomonadota bacterium
CAAACACTCGAAGTCTAGAGGGGCAGCCGCTCCTCACTGCAATGCCCCGCTCGACAGCCCGATTACATCATCTCAGCATGAGGTTCGAGCGCGTGGGGTGGTTTCAGTGACCGAAAACGACCCAGCCTCCCCCATCTGGGTCGAAAGCGAGTGGGCCGAACTCAGGGAGTGCGTCTACGGCTCTCCCGACAACTGGGTCTTGCCGCGCTTTCTGGCGGACTCCAAGCTGCGCGCTCAGGGGCCCTTCGCTGAGATTTGGGAGCGGCATCAAGGCCAGGACATGAAGGTCGTGCAGCCGGAGCTCTTCGCAGCTTTCTCGGCACAGGTGCAAGGCGCCATCGACCTGCTGGAGCGGCTGGGGATCACGGTGCAAGTGGCCGGCGCCATCAGTCCACAGAACAGAAAGTTTCCGCGTGGCGAGGAGCATGGCGTCTTCACCGGCTGGATGCGCGATCCCTTCGCCACCATCGGCAAGCATGTGATCGAGCTGGCGCCGCGTAGCCTCTTCCACCGCCGCCAGCGCTTCGCCATCCGCTCGATCCTGACCGAAACCATGGAACGCGGCGCGCGCTACGTGGCGCAGCCCGATCCCGGTGCCGACGACGAGACCCCGGGCTTTGGCTATCTGGAAGGCGGCGATGTCTTCGTGCTGGGCCGCCAGATCTTCGTCGGCCACTCCGGCGGCTGCTCCAACCCGGAAGGTGCGCGCTGGCTGGGGCAGCTGCTGGGACCTGGCTACCAGGTCGAGACCATCGCCATCGACCAGCTCTTTCCGCATCTGGATTGCGTGCTGATGACGCCGAGAGAAGGCCTGGCCATCGCCTGTCTCGAAGCGCTGCCCGAGGGCCTGCCCGCCTACTTTCGTGACTGGGAGGTTGTGGCTGTGCCCAAGGCCTTGGCCAAGTCGGTCATGGCCTGCAACAACCTGGTGCTGAACGATCGCACTCTCGTGGTGCCGTCAGAGCCCGAGCACGCGCCAGTCGTCGAAGCGCTGGAGACCCGCGGCTTTGAGGTGATCCGCCTGCCCTACCGCGTCCCCTGCATGGTCGGCGGCTCTTTCCGCTGCGCCCACCAGCCGCTGATTCGGCGGTAGGTGCAGCCGAACGCTTTGAAGATCTCAGCCTATCCGCACGCGACACCCTCATCCTGAGCTTGTCGAAGGATGTGCCACGGAGACGATCGTGCTTGGGGCACATCCTTCGACAGGCTCAGGATGAGGAAAGTGCTTTGTGTGTACAGCGTTGGGCCACTTAGCAAGCGGAAGCCTAAGGCCAAGGCGGCGCAGCACACCACCAGTTACCGCAAGAAAGTGATCTAGGGCCCGCCCAGGCGAGCCCTCGACCTTAGGCGCCCTGGGGCTGGCTTTCCGGCTTCTTCTCGCCGTCCTTCTGCGCGGCGGCCGCGGCAGCGGCGGCCTGCTTGGCCTCTAGGGCCTTGCGGCGGGCCTCACGCGCCTTGGGGTGCAGCTTGGGCACGATGGTGCCGTCTGCCAGCTTCTGCGCGTGCACCGAGTTGCCCATCAGCTTCAGCCAAGGCTGGGTGGCAGTGGCGGTCTTCAGATCGCGCATCCACTCGTCGGTGTACTCACAGCCGCGCACTTCCGGGAAGGCCGGGATGCCCATGGTGTAGTGCGCCAGCTTCGCGTCCGGGTTTTCCTTCTCGTAGCCGACGCAGTGGTTCCAGTGCTGCGGGAAGCTGCCGATCAGCTCGTCGCCCTCCACCCAGTCGATGCCGTGCGGGCGCACGCAGCGGGCCGGGTCTTCGATGTACTCCGGCGTCAGCACCTTGTTGGCCGGGTGCTCGCAGTTAAAGAGCATGGCGCTGGCCCACTCGAAGCGTTGCTGTTCCTTACAGACCACCACCGCCTTGCTGTCGTCGGTGTAGCTGAAGAGGTCAGTGATATCGTCCAGGACCAGCATGTCGAGATCCAGGAAGAGCGCCCAGCCCTTGTAGTCGCAAAGCCAGGGCACCAAGAAACGGCTGAAGGTGAAGGGGGTCAGCCCACGCCGGGTAATCGGCAAGGTCTTCAGGACCAGGGGTGAAATGCTGACCGGCTTCGATGCCCGCCAGAGCACCGAATGCTGCAGCACCGTGTAGGAAAGCGGCTGGCGCTCGTCGAAGCCGATGAAGATACGCAGCATGTCCATGGGATAGGGTCCCTCCTTTTCCCTGCAAACGCACCTTAAATGCGCTTCTCGCAGGCTGAATCACAAAGCTTGCGCCTATCTCTGCGACGCTGGCCTCAAGACGTCAAGGGTCGGCAAAGACGAACAGGGTAGCGGCGTGGGCTGGTTGCGAGGCGGCAGTTTCTCTTCGGCTCCTTTGCAGGAGGACACCAAGGGTCAAGGTGCGAGCTGCATGGCCGAAAGGGCTTGGAAAAGGCCGTCGCGGGTCTCAGTAGAGAGGCACTCCACCTCAACGCTTGCCTGAAATGGGGTCAAAGCGAAGGGCGCCTGCGTGGCGAGGCTGTCTTTCGTTGAGCGCAAGAGCTCCGCGCCGATCGCAATCAGCTGCGGGCGGATCTCGGTCTTGAGGTCCGGCACTTGCGCTGGTGGTGTCGCAGCACCCTCCTCCCAACGCGCCAGCCAGCAGAACTGAATCTCCTTGGCAGCCTCAATCTGCTGGCGGAAGAAGGCCTCGGCGCCCGCCGGCTCGATCCCTTGAGCGACGGCAGCCTCCACCGCCTTCTCCAGCACCACGGCTTCGCGCGCCTTATCTTCGACGGCGACCCCCTGGTCGTGCTTCCAGGCGGCCACGGGCTGCATCAGCTCGAGGCGCGCGTCGATCAGCCCATAGACCTGGTCGGCCGGATCACTCGCAGCGGCGGGTGCACTCGCCAAGACGAGGAACAGAGTTAGGGCCTTGGAAAGCTTCATCTCGACCTCTCCGGATGCTGGGGCTCAGAGGTGACACAGGCCGACCGGCCGTGCAAAGGCAATCCCCTGTGAACTGAACCTCTCTTGCAGAAGTCCTCACGCAGATTGAGGTCGTGGCTGACGAAGAGCAAGGTGGTGCGATCGCTGTGCTGGATGTCCATCCGCAGGCCGGTGACCGCAGCGGCCACCGAGGCATTGAGGGAGCGGCAACTCTTGGAGATGTAGAGGCGCGGCATGGTTGCAAATCCCCTTCCGCCACCTCATGCTAAGGGGAAGCTTCCGTGGCCTAAGTGACGGCAGCTCCTGCAGTTGCATGATCTTGGAAGGCCAGGCAGATGGTCAGGCTCCGCCGAATAGGCTTGCGGCAAGAACTCAAAGACTACAGTCCGCAGAGGTGTCTCGCGTACCTACTGGTGTTCGAGGCCTTGCTCTTCGCGGGGCCGGGCGTCGCGGACGAGGGGACACCCCGCTCCGTGCCGCATGAGGGGCTGGAGCGCGTGTTCTGGACTGTCGACGGACGGTCGGAGAAAGACGAGGCCGCCCCCCTCGTCCTCGCGCTGCACGGCTTTCGCAAGCCCGAGGAGGCAGAAGACCTCAGGCAGCAGCCGCAGGACTTGGGCTGGTCTCGGTTGGAGGATCTGGCGCGTGCCGAGGGCTTTGTTGCGGTCTTCCCAGCTGCCTACCGCGGTCGCTGGAGCCTCGTGCCGGGTATGAAGAACGCCACGCACGAAGACGGCAGGCCAATCGACGACGTCGGCTTCCTTCTGCATCTGGTCAGGCAGATGGTGGATGCAGGCGCTGCTGATCCGCAAAGGCTCTACATCACCGGTATCTCGGACGGCGCGATCATGACCCACCGGCTAATCTGCCTCTCCGACACGCCCTTCGCGGCGGCAGCCACCCTGATCGGCACCGCGCATGAAGACCACATCGGCGACTGCGAGCCGGACCCGCCGCCGGCGCTGATGCAGGTCCATGGCGACAACGACCACATCCTTCCCTACGACGGTTGGATCTTCCGCATCGGCCGCGAGGTCTCGGTTCCGGAGGTGATGGATCACTGGCGGCGCCTGCACGGCTGCACCGGCCAAGGTGGCGAGCGCTTGGACGACATCGATCCCGACGACGGTAGCACAGTGGTGCGACTGGACTGGACCGGCTGCGCAGGCGAGCCGAACGTGAAGCTCTATAAGATCAAGGGCGGCGGGCACCGTGTCCCGGCTCTGGATGCCGAGCAGAGCGAGGATCCTAAGTGGCGGGTCAATCGCGACCTTGACACCCTGGGCGAGGCTTGGCGTTTCTTCTCAGCTGCGCGGCGCCTGACGGAGTGATTTGGATCACTAGAGCCGCGCTATCCTCTCGCGGCTGCCGCCTTATCCTTCTGCACAATCACCGGCTCGATCGCCGCTAAGTCCTCCAGCGGGATGTGGCAGAGGATCTCGTGTCCGGGTCCTGCGGCGATCTTTGGTGGTGTCTCGCGATCGCAGAGACCCTCGGTCTTACGGTGGCATCGCGTGTGGAAGGCGCAGCCCTTGGGCGGATCGATGACCGAGGGCAGGCTGCCCTCCAGGATGATCCGCTTCTTTTCGATGCTGGTATCTGCGATGGGGACGGCAGACAGCAGGGCCTCGGTGTAGGGGTGATAGGGCGGAGAGAAGATCTCCTCCGTCGTGCCTTGCTCGACGATATGGCCCAGGTACATGACCACCACCCGGTCGGCCAGATAGCGCACCAGGCTGAGGTCATGGCTGATGAAGAGCAAGGTGGTGCGATAGCTGCGCTGGATGTCCATCAGCAGGCCGGTGACAGCAGCAGCGACCGAGACATCCAAGGCGGAGACCGGCTCGTCGGCCACCACCATGGTGGGATTGCCGGCGAAGGCGCGGGCGATACCAACCCGCTGCTTCTGGCCGCCCGACAGCTGGCGCGGGCGCCGGTAGTAGAAGTCCGCCGGCAGCTTGACGATGTCTAGTAACTGCATGACCCGCCGGCGCACCGCATCACCGTCGTTGATGCCGCCGAACTTGCGGATCACCCGGCCCAGCTGAGCGCCGACCGTATGGCTGGGGTTCAGCGTGTCGAAGGGGTTCTGGAAGACCATCTGCATGGCCTTCACGTCCTCGCGCTTGCGCCTCTGCACCTGGGTCTTGCCCAGGTCCTGGCCGTGAAAGTTCACCTGGCCGTCGGTTGCGGTCTCCAGCCCCAGCAGCACCTTGGCCAGGGTCGACTTGCCGCAACCGGATTCGCCGACGATGGCCACGGTTTCCGCCTCACGCGCCAGGAAGGTGATGCTCTCGTTCGCCTTAATCTGGCGGGTCTGCTTACCTGCGATGATGGCAGCGAGCGAGCCGTCGGAGAGCGTGTAGTACTTCTTCATCGCCTCGACGCTCAGCACCTCCTCGCCAAAGGTGGGGTGGGGTGCTTGGGTAAAGCCCTCCTCGTCGCGCGCCCAGTCGATCTCGTCCCAGCGCAGGCAGCGGGCGCCCTGGTTGCTGTCGGGGTCGACGCTTTCCATGGCGATGGGACCTTGGTCACAGCGTCCCGCCTGAAAGTGGTCGCAGCGTGGGCCGAAGTAGCAGCCCTCTGGCCGGGCGTGCGGCAAAGGCAGCTGACCGCGGATAGCGCGTAGAGGTCTGGCCGTCTTGTCGGCGCTGGGCAGCGGAATGGCGCCAAAGAGGCCACGGGTGTAGGGGTGGCGCATGCGGTCGAAGACGTCGGCGACCCGCCCCTCCTCCACCACCTGGCCAGAGTACATGACGTTGATGCGGTCGCAGGTCTCCAGGATCAGTCCCAGATTGTGGGAGATGTAGATCATGGAGGTCTCTTGCTGCTTTGCCAGCTCGGCGATCAGCTCGACGATGCCGGCCTCCACGGTGACGTCCAGCGCCGTGGTAGGCTCGTCCAGCAGCAGCAGTGAGGGCTGGGAGAGCAGCGCCATGGCGATCACCACGCGCTGCTGCTGACCGCCGGAGATCTGATGCGGGTAGGAGGCCATGACCCGCTCCGGGTCCGGCAGCTTTACCTTGGCCAGCATGTCCAAGGCCCGGCGGCGGGCCTCTTCCTCGCCGGCGCCATCGTGGTAGATCGGCACCTCCATCAGCTGGCGGTCCAGCTTCATCGCCGGATTGAGGGAAGCCATGGGCTCTTGATAGACCATGGCGATCTCGTTGCCGCGCAGGGCGCGCAGCTGGGCGTCGGTGAGGGTCGCCAGATCGATGCCCTTGTAGAGCACCTGGCCGCCGGTGATGGCGCCGTTCTTGCCCATGTAGCGCATGATGGCCATGGCGACGGTGGACTTGCCGCAGCCGGACTCGCCGACCAAGCCAATGGTCTCGTTACGGTTCAGGACCAGGTTGAAGTCCTGCACCGCCGGGATCTGCGCTGCCCGCGTATCGTAGGAGATGGAGAGGTCGCGGCACTCCAAGACCGGTCCCTCCCAATCCGCCCGGAATCTACCCATGCGCAGTCTCCCTATGGCGAAGCGCGCGGTGCATCAGTCACGCAAGGAGACTTCGCGCAGGCCGTCGGCCAGCAGGTTAAAGCCCAAGACCAGCGAGGAGATAGCCAGGCAGGGGAAGAGCGCCATGTGCGGCATGAAGTTGATGGTGGTCCGCCCCTCGGCGATCATGCGGCCCCAGTCGGGATCGGGCGGCGGCATGCCAAGCCCGATAAAGGCCAGGGTGCCGATGGTGATGATGACATAGCCCAGCCGCAGCATGGCATCGACGATCAAGGGGCCGCGCGCGTTGGGCAGGATCTCCATGAAGAGGATGTACCAGAGCGGCTCGCCACGGGTCTCGGCGGCGGCCACGTACTCCCGGGCGCGCAGATCCATCGCCAGGCCGCGGACGATCCGGAAGATTCCGGGTGCCGCGGCGAAGACCACAGCGGCGACGATGATGGCAGCCGAACGCGGCAGAGTCACCAGGATCAGGACATAAAGCACCAGCACCGGAAAGGAGAGGATGACATTGGAAATGAAGGAGAAAACGGCATCCGCCATACCCCGGCTATAGCCAGCCCAAAGCCCCATGGGAATGCCGACCAGATAGGCCAAGAAGGTCGCCAGGGGTGCATAGATCAGGACCTGCTGGGCGCCGAAGATGATACGGCTCAAGACATCACGGCCGACCAGGTCAGTGCCCAGCCAAAAGGTGCCGCAGTCCACCTGCGCGGCGTTGCCGGGAATGGCCGCACAGATCTCCGCCGCTGGCACGCCATCGATCAGGGTCGAGGGTGCGGTCGGGTAGTCAGCACCCGGGACCTGTAGGGCCATCAGCGGCGCGTTGGGGGGAAAGGGCGCCAAGACCGGCGCGAAGAGCGCCACCAAGACCCAAAAGAGCACCAGGCTCAGGCCAATCATCCCCACCCAGGACTCGCGCAAGAGCAGGAAGGGTCCGAAAACCCGCACGGCCAGGCTGGGGCGTTTGGGGAGGGAAAAGGCGTCGGCCATGATCGCTCCCCTAGTTGAACCTGATGCGCGGGTTGAGGACGGTGTAGCCAATGTCGGAGAGGGCTTGCGTGCCCACGGCCACAAAGACGGCGATCATCGCACAGGCCTCAATCACATAGATATCCTGGTTCAATGCCGCCTCCAGAAGAAGGGCGCCGAAGCCTTTGTAAGCAAAGAAAAGTTCGACGACGATCACACCTGACAAGAGCCAGTTGATCTGCAGCATGACCACGGTGAAGGGGGCGATCAGCGCGTTGCGCAGCGCGTGCTTCACAATGATCCGCCGGTAGGGCAGCCCCTTCAGGGTAGCAGTGCGGATGTAGTTGGTGGTCATGACCTCCGCCATGGAGGCGCGGGTCATGCGGGTTACATAGCCGAAGTCGTAGAGCACCAGGACCAGGGTCGGCAGGATCAGCTGCGTGATGCTAAAGCCGTCTTGGAAGGAGGAGGTGCCGGGCAGAATCCCCAGCAAGAAGACGAAGATGAAGGTCAGGATCGGCGCCGAGGCGATCTCCGGTATCGAGGTGGTGAAGATGGAGACGACGGAGATGGTGCGGTCGGTGGCCGAGCCTTCACGCATGCCGGCCAGCACGCCCAAGACCAAGGACAAGGGTATCACCAGCGCCATGGTCGCGACCGCTAAGATGGCGGTATTGCCAAGCCGCGGCCAAAGCACGTCGGCGACATCCGTGCGGAAACGGGTAGATTCGCCGAAGTCACCCTGCAGAAAGTTGCCCAGCCAGCGTAGGTAGCGTTCCGGCAACGGATCGTTATAGCCGTTCCGCTCCATCCAGATGTCGCGCTGCTGCTCGGTCGAGTAAGGGCCTAGGACCTTGGTGGCAACGTTGCCGGGATCGGCCTCCAGCGCCAGGAAGGTGAGCATGGAGACGACCAGCATCACCAGGATCATCGATCCGAAACGCCGCGCAACCAGAACCAGCATCGCCCGTCGGCCCCCTCGCCGCACCTTCGGCGGCATCCTTCTTGTCGGTCACCTGAGCGCCCCAGACTGCGTTCCAGGTGTGCCGATACAAGTGATCAGGGTGGCCGATCCACGCCGGCGCCTCTAGAGGAAAAAAGGCCCTTGCGGCAAAAGGGGTTAGTCAGCGTTCCTCGGAAGGACGGTCGCTTAGCAGGATGCCTGCGCGTGGGTTGGTAGCGTTTCGGCGGAAGCTAGCGGACAGCGAGCACTCCCCTCATGCTGAGCCCGTCGAAGCATGTGCGAAGGAGACGTTCGTGCTTGGAGCACATCCTTCGACAAGCTCAGGATGAGGTCAGGGAGAGAGGCCCCAAAGCGTTAAGATTGCGCGATTTCGTCACCGTTTTGCGGCCAGCGCACACAATGCAGCGCCGCTCAGGACGAACCCAGCTCGCTCTCGATGATCACCTCGTGCGTGAGGGTCTGGTGCACGGGACAGCGGTCGGCGATGCGTAGAAGCGCGGCGCGGGCCTCCTCGTCGAGATCGCCGGAGAAGGTGAGCGTTCGGCGGATCCGGTCGATCCGCCCCTCCTTGGTCTCGCAAGTAGCGCAGTCATCGGCGTGGATGCGATCGTGCATCAGGTCGATCGAGACGCCCTCCAGCGCCAGCTTCTTGCGCTCGGCATAGAGCCGCAGGGTTATGGCGGTGCAGGTGCCGAGCGCAGCCAGCAGGAAATCATAAGGTGCAGGTCCGGCATCGAGACCGCCGACGTCGCGCGGCTCGTCGGCCACCAGCTGGTGGCGTCCCAAGGTCACCTGCTGGAGGAAGCGCCCGCCGCCGGTCTCCGTCACCCGCACCTGCCCTTGCGGCATGGCCTCCACCTGCGTGCTGGGCAGGTAGCGTTCCGCCCAGGCGGCGATGATGCTGGCGACATAGTCGGCATCGGTGCGCCTGGTCACCAGATGGTTGGCGCCGTCGAGCGATACGTAGCTCTTTGGATGTTCCGCCGACTTGTAGAGGAAGCCGGCATGCTGCACGTCGACGATCTCGTCGCTCGGCGAATGCAGAATTAGGATCGCCTTGCCTAGCCCGCGGAGGCTGTCGCGCAGGCGGTGCTTGCCGATGTCGTCCAAGAAGCCCTTGCCAATGCGCAGCGATTTGCCGCCGAGCGAGATCTCGCCCACGCCCTCGCGCCGCACGGTCTCCAGCACCGGGGTTAGCAGATGCTCGACGTGCTTGGGGTCACTGGGCGCGCCAATGGTGATGACGCCAACCGCCTCCGGCACCTGCGGCGCGGCAGCCACCACGGCCGCCCCACCAAGGCTGTGGCCGATCAGCAAGGCGGGGGCCATCCCCTGATCGCGCAGCTGTCCGGCGGCGGCTACTAGATCAGCGACGTTGGAGGTGAAGGAGGTATCGGCGAAGTCGCCGCCGCTGTCGCCCAGCCCGGTGAAGTCGAAGCGCAGGGTAGCGATGCCGCGCTCCGCTAGGGCCTGAGAAATGCGTGTCGCAGCAATACTTTCCTTGGAACAGGTGAAGCAGTGCGCAAAGAGGGCATAGGCCGTTGGCAATCCCGCCGGCTTGTCCAGGCGACCGGCCAGAGGCGCTCCGCTGGCGCTTTGGAAAGAAAAGGCTTCGCTGGTGGTGGCCATGGGATGCTCCTCATGTGCAGGGGAGCTCCAACTATGCCGCCCAAGCGCCGACTGGGCCAGCCGGCAGAGAGGTCACAAAGCCAGGAGGCCGCCGGCTTGGTAGTCGCCGGGTGCCAGGCTCAGATGCCGGAGTGCTGCAAAGACCAGTGCTTGGTTGGAGCAGATCACTGGCTTGCCCAGGTCCTGCTCCAAGCGCGCGATTGTCTCCACGGCTCGCATATCGGTGCAGGAGAGAACAAGCCCCTCCGCCTGCGGGCTGTCGGCCTGCAGTGCTAAGTCGTAGACGGCCTCGGGGGTCATGGCCCCCTGCCCCACGTTGTCCAAGGGCTCGTCCACCGCAGCCTGGCTCACTGTCTCGATCCCACTCTCAGCCAGAAAGGCGATGGCCTCGGCATTGATCTCGGCGAGGTAGGGCGAGGCGAAGCCGATGCGCCTCATGCCCAGCGCTGAGAGCGCCTGCAGCAAAGCACCCGCTGCCGTGATGGTTTTGGCACCACTCATAGCCTCGGCGCGCGCCGACAGATCCCGATCGAAGGCCAGGCCGTGGGTCAGAGTGGCGGAGGTGCAGCCGTAGAGGATCACGTCGGGCCGCACGCCCGCCAGCAGCCGCAAAGGCTCGTCCAGTTCGGCAGCGCCTAGGCCAGCCATCTGCGCGGCGTCCGGCAGGGCCTCTGCATCATAGCCACCCAGCCGCGCGACATGCAGCGTGCAGCCAGGCGGCAGTAGCAGGGCCAGATCGGGCTCCAGGTTGCTGTTGGTGAAAGGCACCAGGGCGCCGATGCGCGCTATGCCGCGGCTCATGACCAGGCCCCCTCTGCCCGCAGGTCTTCCAGGATCGCGACCACCCGATCCAAGGCGGGCTCCGGACCGATGGTCAGGCGCAGCGCCTGCGGCAGGTCGTAGGAAGCCATAGGCCGCAGCACCAAGCCGGCCTCGCGCAGGCGCTGATCGGCCAGCGCAGCGACCGACGCATCGGGGAAGACCAGGAGCAGGAAGTTGGTATGGCTTTCCGGCACGGTGATCCCCAGCCCACGCAGGCGCTGGGTCAAGATCTGCCGTCGCTTGCCAGTCTCAGCCACCAGGGCCCGCATGCTGGCTTGGTCATCCATGGCCGCGGTAGCGGCCGCCTGACTGGGGCCCGAGGGGTTACCGCCGAAGAGGAACTTGGCGACCTCTTGCGCGAAGGCTGACGGGAAGCAGCCCCAGCCGCAGCGCAAACCGGCCAGCCCATAGGCCTTGGAGAAGGTGCGCAGGATCACCGTGTCACCGCGCTGCACCAGGTCGAAGAGGTCGCTCTCCTGCGGATCGACGAACTCGCCATAGGCCTGGTCGATCACCAGCAAGAGGTCCTCCGGCAGGGCAGTGCGCAGCTGCCGCAGCCAGGCCGCGCCCTTGAAGGTGCCCGTGGGATTTGCCGGGTCGGCAACGAAGAGGATCTTGCTGTCGGGCTGCAGCGCCCGCAGCAGGGCCTGGTGATCGACAGCAAAATCGACCTCCGGCGCCAAGTCGACGCGGGCGCCGGAGAGCTGGGTGGCCGTGCGGAAGAAAAGGTAGCCCTGGGCTGGGATCAGCGCAGCCGTGCCTGGCCCAAGATAGGCCTGAGCCAGAGCAGCAATCAGATCCATGGAGCCGGCACCGCAAAGCAGGGTCGCCGGGTCCAGCCCATGCTGCCGGGCGATGGCGGCACGCAGCCGATTCCACCCCGGATCGGCATAGAGCTGGCCGTTGGCCAGCGCTGCCTGCGCGGCGGACTGAGCGGCGAGGCTCGGCGGCTGAAAGCTCTCGTTCTGGGCCAGCGAGATGGGCGGCTCTTCCCCGCCGCGTCCCACGTCCGGCAGGGGATAGGCGGCCATGGCAGCGACATGCGGTCGGGGCGCGATGCTCATGACGCTTCCTCCCGATAGGCTGCGGCCCCTGCCGCGCTCACCAGGCCTTCCGCTAGATCGCGGGCCAGCGCCTCTGGATCGCGCTCCAGCGGCGGACCGAAGCCACCGCCGCCAGGGGTCTCGAAGATCAGTCGCTGGCCGGGTTCGACCCGTAGTTCCCCCTTGCCAGGCAGATCGCCGCCGCCGTCAATCCGCACCCGGCCGGCGGCACCGCCGAGGCCCCCGGCCCGGCCTTGCGCTGGATTGCGCAGGCGTTCCAGCGAGAGAAAGACCAGGAAGGCCTCCTCCCCCCGTGCCTCCAGCACGATGCGCTGTCCCAGCCCACCGCGCCGGCGCCCGGCGCCGCCGCTGTCGGGCCGCAGCTCCCGCTCAGTGACTAGGACAGGAGCCAGGGTCTCGGTGATCTCCACCTGTGAACCCCACACGCCACTAGGAAAGGCGGTGGCCGAAAGCCCGTCGCTCCCTGGCCGGGCGCCGGTGCCACCGTTGTGCGCCAGCTCCAGCGCGAAGCCCTGGCCGCCGTCGCGCGCGACCTCCGGTGCACTACGCAGCGGCAGGTCGTACATGCACAACGCTCCCTCCGCCGGCACCCGCTCCGGCAAGGCTTGGTGCAGGCAGCCGAGGCCCCCGGCCCGGCCTTGCGCTGGATTGCGCAGGCGTTCCAGCGAGAGAAAGACCAGGAAGGCCTCCTCCC
>JBCBSF010000125.1:0-12346 GCA_039819325.1 Pseudomonadota bacterium
GTATCGTTGCCGCCACCCCCATAGAGAGACCGATCGCGCCCTTGCCCGCCATAGATCGCGTCATCACCCGACCCGCCGAAGAGACTCTCATCACTGAAGGAGCCACCGAAAATGCGGTCGTTTCCCGATAGCCCCCGTATCTGCGAGTCTCTTCTGTTGCCGCCAATGAGGGTGTCGTCACCCTCCAGCCCGCCGAAGAGCCCTACGTTCTCGCCCTCGCCCCCGTATACGACATCATCACCGGAGCCACCGTTTCCGACAAAGTCCTCGCCACTTCCTAGAAAAATGGTGTCATTGCCGGAGTTACCCCTCAAACGACTGTCCGCGCCGCTGCCTCCATAGAGCGTGTCGTTACCGGTACCGCCCTCCAAGACATTGTCGTCACCACCACCGCCAAAGAGGCTGTCGTCGAGATTGCCGCCGAAGAGCGAGGTGTCCACGCCGCTTCCGCCATAGAGGCCGTCATTGCCTCCTCGCCCTTCAATGCGATCGTCGCCGCTGAGGCCGTAGATCAAGTCGGGCTGATTGCCGCCAGAGAGCGTGCTGTTGTCGCCGGCGGTTCCAAGAATGACAGTCATTCGATCTCTCCTGCGCGTGCTGCCGGTTGGCTTAGAGCCAAATGAAGTCAGTCGCGGTGAGTTGGTTGGCGGCGCTGAGGCCGTTCATCAGGAAGGCCTGATCAGCCATCCCATCACCGTCTTGATCCACCTCCACCCTGCGGCTGCCGGCGAAGCGTGCCTCGGATTGACCACCAGCGGAGAAGGCCGCGGTCCCGATGTAGCTGAAGCTGCCGACCTCCAGGCCGCTGGCGAAGACCAGCTTGTCCTGCCCGTTCCCGGCGTTCAGCGAGACCCCGTCGAAATCGCGGATGGCTTGGCCCTTGGCCGGGCCCAGGCTGGCACCATCGAAGAAGAAGCTGTCGCCGCCAGAGCCGCCGAAGAGGAAGTTCGCACTTTCCATCGCCAGCGTATCCGCGCCACTACCGCCGCGCAGGATATCCCGCCCACTGCCACCGGCCAGACTGTCGTCGCCGACTTCACCCTTCAGACGGTCATCGCCGCCGAGGCCGCTCAGCCCGTTGTCACCGCCGTTGCCGTCGATCCGGTTATCCAGCCGGTTGCCGGCGCCGTCGAGATCACCGCTGCCTTGCAGCCGTAGATCCTCGACGAAATCCCGGGGCCCACCGTTGGGGAGGGTGAAGCTGTTGGAGGCGCGCACCAGGTCGCTGCCATGCCCGTCGAAGTCGCGCACCTCGTCATCGCTGCGATCGACAACGAAGGTGTCGTCGCCGGAGCCGCCGGTCATGATGTCGGTGCCGCCCTGACCGTTCAAAACATCGGCGCCGCTCTTTCCAAAGAGCCGGTCATCACCGGAGGCGCCGAGCAGTGTGTTTCCGATCGTATTCCCGACGAGGTCGGCATCACCGACGTTTCGGTTGATGTTCACCCGCTCGAAGTAGCCAAGACCATCGTTTGATAGGGTGACCTCGCCAACGTCCGACCGCAGAACATCTGCCTCCCCACCGTCCGCCAGTTCGACCACCACGTCGCCAAGCGTATCGATGCTGATCGTATCATCGCTCGCACCACCGGCGACCCAGTCCACACCGCTGTCACCAGTCAGAACATCACCGCCCGCATCACCACTCAGCCGGTCATCGCCGCTGCCGCCAAAGATGAAATCGCGGCCATAACCCCCATAGAAGGAGCTGTCGTCGCCCAGGCCCCCGAACATGCGATCCGACCCGTCCTCGCCGAAGAAGTCGGTGTCATCTCTCTCGCCGCCGAACATAAAGTCCCGGTCGTCGCCGCCGTAGAAGGAAACGTCGTTGCCGTCCCCACCAAAGAGCGAGTCAACATCGACACCGCCAAAAAAGGACTCATCGTCACCGCTTGCGCCGAAGAGCTTGTCGTTGCCAGGCTCACCAAGGCCAATACGATCATCGCCTAGAATGAAAGTATCGATACCTGATCCACCGTAGAGCGTGTCGTCGCCCATGTAGCCGATTAGAACGTCGTTTCCGTCCCCGCCGACCAGGGTGTCGTCCCCCTCCTGCCCACGGGCTTGATCGTTCCCAGGCCCACCATACAGACGATCGTCGCTGCCAAAGCCGCCCAGAAAATCAGATCCGATATCCCCGTAGCCCAAGACTGGTCCACGACCACCATATCCGAGGACATCGCCGATCAAATCGGTTGCACTGCCACCAAAAACTAAAGAACCAAAGAGTCGAAAATCCTGACCCGAGCCACCAAAAACCGTCTGGCCATGCAAGTCCCTATCGTCACCGTTGGCGCCATACACAGTTTCTCCATAGAGACGCGTATCGCCATCGTCACCTCCGAAGATTGTATCCGCGAAGAGATTGCGATCCTTACCGTCCCCGCCATAGACGATGGCCCCAACCAAGACGCTATCGGCTGCCGGTCCTCCAAAGACCGTGTCATCCCCAGCGCTGCCGAACAGCGAGGCATCGCGCCCTGTTCCACCAAAGATCGTGTCATTGCCTTTGTTTCCAGAAATGAAGGTATCCTGACCGTCCCCACCATAGATGCGATCGTCTCCTTCACCTCCTGAGTTTTGCCTGTCGTCGCCGCTGCCCAAGAAGACCTGGTCGTTGCCACTGCTCCCATTTAAGAAGCTGTCGCTGCCGCTGTTGCCGTAAAGAAAGTCCTGCCCAGCACCCCCGTCGAGAACGAAGTCATCACCTACGCCACCAAATAGACGATCGTCACCTGCCCCGCCAAATAGGTTAGTGTCATTGCCAGCATCGCCATAAAGTCTGTCCTTGCCGCTTCTGCCGTCCATGCGGCGGTCGCTGTTCGGGCCACCAAACAGACTGTCGTTCCCGCTGCTACCCAAGAGCGCTGCGTCGACACCGCTGCCGCCATAGAGGCGATCATTGCCTAGCTCACCTTGAAGACTGTCCTTTCCGCTCAAGCCATAGATCAGGTCATCACCATCGCTGCCAGTAAGAGTGTTGTTCTGACCTGCAGTTCCAAAGATCACAGCCATTGCCGCCCCCCTTTCGTCCCCAGTTGGCGCCCCTAAGGCCAGACAAAGTCCGTTGCCGTCTGCAGGGTGGCCGCCGTTAGACTGCGTACGGGGAGGGCCAGGCCGTTGGCCTTCCCGCCGGTCAGCCTGCTAGTGTCGCCAGCGGTGCGAGAGAAGATGATCATGACGCGCTGCCTCTATGCCCTGAGGGTTGCTCTGAGCTTAGCGGATCGCGTCGTCGCTGTACAATCAATAGTCACACAAAGAGTGAAGGAGAACGTCTTTTTGTGCCAGGCTCACCCCGCCATTGGGCGCAAGGCCTCGGCGAGTGCGTTCGGCTCGACCAAGGGCAGAGAGCAGACAGGCCCGTGGCAGACATAGGCCGTGGCCTGGCCCGACTGCTGGGTCTTGCCCTTGGCCGGGTGGCCGTCAGGCAGGGGCTCGCCGGGCTCCACCACCTGAACGACCAGCCAGGGGTTGCCGGACTGCCAGGCAGCCTGCAGCAGGGCCTCGGTTTCCGCCGTGCCGCGGCTGCCGATGATGGCGACCTGGACAGCGCGCGCCAGGAACTCGGCCGCGTTCAGCAAGGTGCAGAGCGGGAAGAAGTTGCGGCCCAGCTCTCCGGTGAAGGCAGCCACAGTGCGCTCGGCCAGGTCGCGGTAGTCGGCGCTGCCGGTCAGATAGGAGAGGCGGGCCAGCACCTCCACCATCACCCCGTTGCCAGAGGCCACTGCGGAATCCTGCGCCGACTTGGCCCGGACGATCAGCGCCTCGGCATCCTTGGCCGCCACGTAGAAGCCACCACCGGCACTGTCGGCATAGTGGGTCTCCGCCAGCTCCACCAGGGTCAGCGCCAAGGTGAGCGGCTTGGTCTCGCCCGTGGTCTCGTGCAGCAGCAGGGCGGCGCGGGCCAGGTGGGCGTGGTCGTCCAGGGTGGCCTGATGTTTGACCACCCCGCGGCGCCAGGAGTGGTGCAGGCGGCCGTCCTCCATCAACGCTTCGGCCAGGAAGTCCAGCGCCGCGCCGGCGGCCGCGATCCAATCCGTACGGCCGAAGGTACGGCCGGCGAGGATCAACGCGGCGATCATCATGCCGTTCCAGTCCGCCAGCACCTTGTCGTCCCAGCCGGGCCAGATGCGCGCCGCCCGGGCGGCGTAGAGGCGGTGGCGGAGCGGCGCCAGCATGGCCTCTTCCTCGGGATCGATATCCAAGGGCCTGTGCTGCCGGTTCAGGATGGTCTGGCCTTCGAAGTTGCCGCTGGGGGTGACGCCATAGGCCTGGCCGAAGCGCGTGGCCTCCGTCTCGCTCAAGACCTGGCGCAGGCTGGCCGGGGTCCAGAGGTAGAAGAGGCCTTCCTCCCCCTCGCTGTCCGCGTCGTAGGAGGCGGCGAAGGCTGGCACCCGTGGGTCCTGCGGCCGGCCATTGGCAGCGACGCCGGGCTCCTCGGCCGCGGCGCGCATTTCCGTCAAGAGCCAGTCGACCGTCTCTTCCGCGCGCTGCTGGAAGAGGGCGCGCCCGCTGAGCGCCCAGGAACTGGCCAAGAGCTCCAGCAGCTGGGCATTGTCGTAGAGCATCTTTTCGAAGTGCGGCACCAGCCAGATGGCATCGACGGCATAGCGTGCATAGCCGCCGCCCAGGTGATCATAGATGCCCCCCTGGCTCATCTTTGCGAGCGTAAGCTCGATTGTTTCCTGGTAAGCTGGATCGACGCCGCGCCAGTAAGCACGGCGCAGCAGCTCCAGGGTTGGCGGGTTGGGAAACTTAGGCGCGCCGCCCAGGCCGCCCTCCACCTTATCCATCGCCTCCAGCAGTTTCTCCGCGATCTCGTCCAGGATCTCCGGCGTTACCGTGCCGCCGGGTGCGCTCTTGGCCCAGGCCTTGAGGCCCTCGCTCAAGGCGGCAACGTTCTTCTCCACCTTGTCCTGGTTCTCGCTCCAGATCTGGTGGATGCCGCGCAGGACGGTGGGAAAGCCTGGCCGGCCATAGCGGTCGCTGGGTGGGAAGTAGGTGCCGCCCCAGAAGGGCTGGCCATCGGGCGTCAGGAACATGGTCAAGGGCCAGCCGCCTTGCTCTCCCAGCAGGTGGAGGGCCTGCATATAGAGCGCATCGATCTCCGGCCGTTCCTCGCGGTCGACCTTGATGTTGATGTAGAGGCGGTTCATCTCCGCCGCGATCTCGTCGTTCTCAAAGGACTCATGCGCCATCACGTGGCACCAGTGGCAGGCGGCGTAACCGACGGAGAGCAGGATGGGCTTGTTCTCCGCCTTGGCCGCGGCCAGCGCCTCCGGTCCCCAGGGCCACCAGGCGACGGGGTTGTCCTTATGCTGCAGCAGGTAGGGGCTGGTCTCCTCGGCAAGGCGGTTCATTGGCGGGGCGCTCCTCTAGATCTGCTACAAAGGCGAAAGAGACGGGCTTCTGGTAGAGTTGATCTCTACCCGCTTTTCGGCACCGGCCCGCTCCCCCGCCCGGCCACCCATTCAAGGATACTCCCGTGGGTGGCCGGGCGGGGGAGCGGGCCGGTGCCGGAGCGATGAGCAAGGCTCATCGCTGTAACACCAAAGTGAGTGCCTTAAGGCGCTGTCACAAGCGAGAAAAACCGACCTGAAAGGCTTGCGCCCATGAAGATCAAGCTCGATATCGACTGCACCCCTAAGGAGGCTCGGGATTTCCTCGGTCTGCCCGATGTGGCGCCGATGCAGGACCGTCTGTTGCAGGCACTGGAGGAGCGGCTGAAGGCCGGGCTTTCGGGCCAAGAAGCGGCGGAGCTGTGGAAGACCTGGATGCCGCTGGCGACCTCTTTCCCCGGCGGGGCTGAGGGCATGGAAAGCCTGCGGCGGTTCTTCTGGCCGGGGCAGGACAAAACGGGGGGATCCCCGAAAGACGACTAGGAGAAGGTGACGCGGACATGGATACCTTGGAAGCCCTTTTGACCCGTGAGTCCGTGTCGGCTCGCTATCTGATGGAGCCAGCGCCTTCGGCCGAGCATCGCCGCCAGGCCTATGAGGCCGCCATGCGCGCGCCCGACCACGGTGCCATCCGCCCCTGGCGCATCATCGAGATCGAGGGCGAGGGCCTGGAGAAGATGGGCCAGATCTACTACGACGCCGCCAAGCGGGCCGAGCCCAACTCCGACCCGGCGGTTTGGGAGACGGCCGCGTCTAAGGCCAAGCGCTCGCCGCTCTTGCTGGCCATCACCGCAGTGGTGCGCGAAGACCACCCCAAGGTGCCGGTGATCGAGCAGGTGGTGGCCGCCGGCTGCGCTTCCCAGGTGCTGCTGACCGCCTTCCACGCGCAGGGCTATGGTGCCGTCATGGTGACCGGTGCGCGCGCTTACGACCCGGAGGTCAAGGCCGCCCTGGGGCTGGAGCCGAAGGATCACATTATCGGCTTCATCCATGTCGGCACGCCGCTGGCCGACCGTCCGCCCTCTGGCAAGACACGGCCGGAGGTGGAGAAGCACCTGACCAGCTGGAACTAGCCGCAAATCCCGAGCGGGGTGACCCACCCCGCGACGACGATTTGCGTCTGTTCAAAGCGGGTGGAGTGAGCCATGGCGAACGAATCCCGCACTAGCCAAAGGTTTCACGTGAGCGAGGCGACGATCTACGCCCCGGCGACCGCGCCGGGGCGGGCGGCGCTCTCTATTGTACGGGTGTCGGGCAGCCGGACAGCCCAGGTGCT
Organism: Pseudomonadota bacterium; assembly: GCA_039819325.1. Taxonomy (GTDB): domain Bacteria; phylum Pseudomonadota; class Alphaproteobacteria; order Kiloniellales; family JACOMY01; genus JACOMY01. The sequence continues at coordinate 6,676 of JBCBSF010000125.1, forward strand.
GCAGTCCCTGACTCGGCAGAGTCTGCCGCTGGCACGCCGCGCTACCCTGTGCAGTCTCTGCGATCCCGGCAGTTCCGAACAGCTGGACCAGGCCTTGGTGCTGTGGTTTCCCGCACCTGGCAGTGCGACGGGTGAAGACTTGGCGGAGCTACATCTGCATGGCGGGCCCGCGGTGCTGTCGGCCGTGCTCCAGGTCCTGGGCCAGCAAGAGGGCCTGCGTCTGGCCGAGCCTGGCGAGTTCGCGCGCCGCGCCTTCGCCAATGGCAAGCTGGATCTGACACAGGTCGAAGGCCTGGCCGATTTGGTGGCTGCGGAGACGGCGGGTCAGCGCCGGCAAGCCTTGGCACAAACCGAAGGCGCCTTGAGTGCCAAGCTGGCCGACTGGCGCGAGCGTCTCTTGCTTGCGTCTTCCCGCGTCGAGGCCGCGATCGATTTCGCTGAAGAGGCCGATGTGACGGAGGGGCTGCTGGAGGAGGCTGCAGCCTCTGCCCGCTCCGTCTTGGAGGAGATCGAGACGGCCACAGCCTCCGCCGCCCGCGGCGAGCGGCTGCGGCAGGGTCTCCGCTGCAGCCTCTTAGGTCCGCCCAACGCCGGCAAGTCCTCGCTCATCAATGCTCTGGTCGGGCGGGATGCCGCCATCGTCAGCGAGAGGCCCGGCACCACGCGGGACCTGATCGAGGTTGCCCTCGATCTCGACGGCCTGCCAGTCACGGTGACCGACGGCGCTGGATTGAACCCCGAGACGGACGACGTCATTGAGCAAGAGGGGATGCGCCGCGCGCTGGCCAGTGCAGAGACAGCTGACTTGGTGATCCTCTTGCAGGATCTCTCGCAGTCGAAAGCGCCGCGCTTTCAGCCGCAGGCCGGCCAGGTGGTTCTCAGGGTCGGCAACAAGCGCGATCTGGTGAGCGCTGTTCCGGATGGCCTGGACCTCGCGGTCTCCGTGAAGACGGGGGAGGGGGTCTCAGCCTTTCTGGAGCTTCTGGCCCAGCGGGCCAAGACCCTGCTGGAGGCTGAGGGCGCGCCGGCCTTGGTCACCCGGGCGCGCCAGGCGGAAGCCCTGCGCGAGGCGGCGCTCGCTCTTAGCCGCTGTGATGCTGCGGCCCTGCCGGAGTTGCTGGCCGAGGATCTGCGGCTTGCTATCCGCGCCTTGGGGAAGGTGGCTGGGACGGTGGACGTGGAGGACTTGCTCGACCGTGTCTTTCGCGACTTCTGCATCGGAAAATAGCTGTTTCACGTGAAACAGGCGGTCGCCTGTCTTTTTTTGGGTCCGGGCCTCTAGTAGAAACGGGTGCTATGAAACACTGGGATGTCATAGTCGTGGGCGGCGGCCATGCCGGCTGCGAGGCGGCGGCCGCTGCCGCGCGGATGGGCGCGCGCACGCTGCTGGTCACGCAGAAGCCGGAGACCATTGGCGTCATGTCCTGCAATCCCGCCATCGGCGGCCTGGGCAAGGGTCACCTGGTGCGGGAGATCGATGCCCTGGACGGCGTCATGGGTCTGGCCGCCGACGCCGCCGGGATTCAGTTCCGGGTCTTGAACCGCAGCAAAGGACCGGCGGTCAGAGGACCCCGCGCGCAGAGCGACCGGGCACTCTATCGCCAAGCCATGCAGGACCTGCTGGCGGGGCAAGAGGGCCTCGAGATCCTAGCCGGCTCTGTCGAGGACGTGGCCATCGACCGGGAGGGCCGGCTGCAGGCCGTGATCCTTGGCGATGGTCAAGCGCTGCCCTGCGGCGCCGCGGTCATCACCACCGGCACCTTCTTGAATGGTGTGATCCACTTGGGTCGGCAACAGTGGCCCGCCGGCCGGGTGGGGGAGGCGCCCTCCAGTGGACTCTCCCAGACCCTAAGCCGCCTGGGCTTCGCGCTGGGGCGTCTGAAGACCGGCACGCCGCCGCGGCTCGATGGCCGGACCATTGACTGGGGCAGCCTGCAGGAGCAGCCGGGCGATGATCCGCCGGAACCCTTCTCCAGCTTGACCAGAGCCATCACCACGCCGCAAATCCCCTGCCACATGACTTGGACGACCGCAGAGACGCGCAGCCTGGTGCAAGACAACCTGGCCGACGCGCCACTCTACTCCGGCCAGATTGAATCGGCGGGTCCGCGCTATTGCCCCTCCTTCGAGGACAAGGTGGTGCGTTTCGCCGAACGCGAGCGCCACCAGATCTTCTTGGAGCCAGAGGGTCTCTCCGACCACACGGTCTATCCGAACGGCCTCTCGACCTCGCTGCCGGCCGACATCCAGGCGCGGATGGTAGCCACCATCCCGGGGTTGGAGCGGGCGGAGATCCTGCAGCCGGGCTATGCCATCGAGTACGACCACGTGGATCCGCGCGAACTGACCCTCGGTCTGGAGACGCGGCGTCTGCCAGGCCTCTTCCTCGCCGGGCAGATCAATGGAACCACCGGCTATGAAGAGGCCGCGGCCCAAGGCCTGGTCGCCGGCCTCAATGCCGCGTTGACGGCTGGCGGCGGACGGGAGGCCGTGACCTTCGACCGGGCCGATGCCTACATTGGCGTCCTGATCGATGACTTGGTGAGCCGCGGTGTCAGCGAGCCCTACCGGATGTTCACCAGCCGCGCCGAGTTCCGGCTGCGCCTACGCGCCGACAATGCCGACGAGCGCTTAACCGACCGAGGCATCGCCTTGGGCTTGGTCGGAGCGCGCCGTCAGGATCACTGGGCGCAGCAGAAGGCGCTCTTGGCGGAAGGGCGTGCGCTCCTAACCAAGTTGAATGCCACACCTCCGGCTCTGGCGAAGGCTGGGATTGCGGTGAACCAGGATGGCCAGCGCCGCAACGCCTTTGCCTTGCTGCGGTACCCGACGATCGACTGGGAAGACCTGCAGCGCCTCTGGCCAGAGCTGGGCGCGATCGCGCCGCCGATTCGGGAACGGCTGGTGATCGATGCGGCCTATCAAGGCTATCTGGAACGGCAGGAAGCCGACGTTGCCGCCTATCGCCGGGACGAGGCGCTGCGCCTGCCGCCCGATCTGCCACTCGCCGATCTGGCCGGCTTGTCGACCGAGGTCCGGCAGCTGTTGGAGAGAGCGAAACCGGAGACCTTGGGGCAAGCGGCGCGGTTGCCCGGTATGACACCGGCAGCGCTCACCCTCCTGCTGCGCTCGGTCCGCCGTCGGCAAGCTGCCAAGCGGGACGCCGCCTAGGTGCTGACCGCCGATGACCTGCGGCAGACTCTGGGTCTGACGGAAGAGCAGCAGCAGAGGTTGGAGCGCTACGCCGCTCTCCTCCTGGAGTGGAACCAGGGGATCAATCTGGTCTCCCGAAAGGATCTCGATGATCTCTGGCAGCGGCACATGCTGGACTCAGGTCAGCTCATGGCCTTGCTGCCGCCAGCACTAGAGGAGCGACCACGACGGCTCGCAGACTTGGGCTCAGGCGGTGGCTTTCCGGGCATGGTCTTGGCGATCCTTGGGGCAGGCGAGGTCCACCTGGTGGAGTCGGATCAGCGCAAGGCTGGCTTCCTCGCCGCTGTTTCACGTGAAACATCCACGCCTGTGACTATTCACAGAGAGCGAATCGAGACACTGCAGGGCTTGGCTGCGGACTGTGTCACTGCCCGCGCGCTGGCACCGCTACCCAAACTCCTCGGCTATGTGGCCCGTCACCTCGCTCCACAGGGCCGCGCGCTCTTAATGAAGGGCCGCAGGACGGAAGTTGAGTTGACGGCTGCCAAGGAAGGGTGGAGCATGCGGGTGCTGGAGACGGAGAGTCGGAGCCACCCTGATGGGCGCATTCTCCAGGTAGAAGACCTGGTCTATCGGCGCCGGCCAGCAAGGAACCACAGGAGGGCCTAGATGACCGGCAGCCAGCGGGCCGCGCGCGTGATTGCCGTTGCTAACCAGAAGGGTGGCGTCGGTAAGACCACCACCGCCGTCAACCTGGCGACCGCCTTGGCCGCCTGCGAACAGCGCTGCTTGCTGCTGGACCTCGACCCCCAGTCCAACGCCACCACCGGCTTGGGCCTGGAACGACCAAAGGCTGCCGACTCCATCTACGCCGGCCTGATCCAGGGCCGAGATCTGGCCGCCTTAACCGTCAAGACCAAGGTTCCCCGGCTGGAGTTGATTCCAGCTACGGTCGACCTGGCCGGTGCGGAGGTGGAGCTAGGCCAGGAAGGGGAGGGGCGAGAAGCGCGCCTTACTCAAGGGCTGGCGTCTCAACGAAGTGTCTACGACTATATCTTGATCGATTGCCCGCCTTCTCTGGGCTTTCTGACCCTCAATGCCTTGGTGGCTGCCGATGCGGTCTTGGTGCCACTGCAGGCCGAGTACTATGCGCTTGAGGGCCTGTCGCACCTGCTGCGTACCGTGGAGCGTGTGAAGCGCAGCTTCAACGCCGATCTGGAGATCCTCGGCGTGGTCCTGACCATGATCGACCGGCGCACCAGCCTGTCGGAAATGGTGGAGGCCGACGTGCGTGCCCACATGGGGAACCTGGTCTTCGAAACCTCCATCCCGCGCAACGTCCGGGTGTCGGAGGCGCCGTCGCATGGGCTGCCGGCCCTGCTCTACGACCTCTCCTGCCAGGGCTCACAGGCCTATCTGAAGCTGGCCAGTGAATTGCTGCGCCGCGAGAGCGCAAGGGTAGCGGCATGAAGGATACATCAAAAAAGCAACGCGGCCTGGGCCGCGGTCTCTCCGCCCTCTTCGGTGAAGAGGAAGTGGCGGAGGCCTTGAATGCGGAGGCGGGACTCGCCGGCAGCCGCGCCATTGCCATCGACTTACTACACCCCAACGCCGACCAGCCGCGCCGCCACTATGACGAAGAGGCGCTGCAGGCGCTCTCTCAGTCCATTACCCGGCAAGGCGTGCTGCAGCCGCTGGTCGTGCGCCCGCATCCGGAGAAGACCGGCCAGTACGAGATCGTCGCCGGCGAGCGGCGCTGGCGGGCAGCGCAGCTGGCCAAGCTGGCCGAACTGCCGGCCCTCGTCCGTGATCTGGACGACCGCACCACCTTGGAAATCGCCCTGGTCGAAAACGTCCAGCGCGAGGACCTGACACCGCTGGAAGAGGCCGAGGCCTACCGTCGCCTGGTCGAGGACTTCGGCCACGGCCACAAGGAGATCGCCAAAGCGGTGGGCAAGAGCCGCAGCCACATCGCCAACAGCCTGCGGCTCTTGAGCTTGCCCGCGCCGATCAAGCAGCTCTTGACCGAGGGCAAGCTGACGGCCGGGCATGCCCGTGCTCTCCTCACGGCCGATGACGATCTGGATCTGGCCAAGGCCGCCGTAGCCGAAGGCTGGTCGGTGCGCGAGCTGGAGCGCCGGGTGCAGCAGGCAGGCGCCAACGGCAAGGCCGCACCGAGCGCCGCCAGGCCGTCGAGAGGGAGTGATAAGGATGCCGACACCCGTGCCTTGGAGGAAGAGCTAGCCTTGGTGCTGGGCCTGAAGGTTGACCTGGCGCACCAAGGGGCGGGCGGGCAGCTGACCCTGCACTATCAGAGCCTTGAGCAGCTGGACGACGTGATCTCACGCCTGCGCCGCGAGGGGACTGCCTTTTAGGGACAACTGTCTTCGACACGATGTGTCCTCAAGCACTCCCTCGTCTTGAGCAGCGAGCGCGAGCGAGCGTCCGTCGAAAGGCGGGCCGTTAGCACCGCGCGTGGGGCCCACCCTTCGACGGACGCTCGCCTGCGGCTCGCTGC
>JBCBSF010000126.1:0-11998 GCA_039819325.1 Pseudomonadota bacterium
CTTCTCAACGCGATCCTCAGAGACAAGAAACCATGGCAAAACGCTTGACTGGAAACATAGTCGCTGAGCAGCGGGCTGAAGCCCACTGCTCAGCCCTTCGACAAGCTCAGGAGAGGACTTACGCGGGTGGTTTGTAAGGCACCAACCTCAGCTCATCGTGCCCTGGCACTTTCACTGATCCCTCCCCTCAGTGCATTCGGACTCGTGAGAGATCCAGCTTAGGGCTCGACCAGCACGTCCAGGATGTAGCTGTGCCCGGCAGCCTGGGAGGCCAGGCCACGCTGGATGGCCTCGTCCAGACCGGCGCGGTTCGAGACACGCTCGCCGGCGCCGCCGTAGCCATCAGCGGCCTTGTAGTAGTCGGGCATGGGATCGATGACGTTGCCGACGAAGGTCCCGCCCCCGACCGCTGCCCCCTCAGGATAGTAGCGCAGGATGTTCCAGGTCTGGGAGTTGTACTGACCGTTGTTGCAGACCACGATCAAGAGCGGCAGGCCATACTCCTGTGAGAAGCCCAGGGCCGCCGGCACGGGATTATAGTGCCAGGCGCCATCGCCCAGGATGCAGACGACCGTCTTTGCCGGCAGCGCCGCCTTCACGCCCAGCGCCATACCCAGCGAGGTGCCAAGCGCCCCTTGCCACCCGCGCACCTGCTGGATCGCTTTGCCATCGAAGAGATGGTGCAGATAGAGCGGCACCTGGCTCACAATCTCGTCGACGGCCACGGCCTCGTCCGGCAGCGCCTTGTTGAGAGCCTTGAAGAGGTCCGCGGCGGCGACTCGTCCCTCGGCTGCGGCCGAGGCTTCCTCTGACTCCCGCTCCATCGCGGCCCGTTGCTCGGCAAAGCGTGCCTGCCAGCGCCGGGTGCGCGCGGGCGCGTCACTGGGCTGCGCGATGGCCTCCGCCAGAGCCAGGAGGTTGCTGCCGACGTCGCCCGCCAAGGTGTGCGTGGTTGCATAGCCCCAGTAAGGCGCGCGCGGCCGCAGCGGATCTTCGGCCAGGTGAATGACGGCTGCACCAGGCCTCAAGTCTTGCAAGGGCGGATGCCAGGGCGCGTTGGAGCCGGCAACGAGGATCACGTCGGCCTCGCCCACCTCCGCCTCGATGGGGCCAAGCCCGTAGAGGGGATGGTCGCGCGGGATGTTGCGGAAGGTTGGCATCATGAACTCATAGACCGGCGCGCCAAGCCGCTCGGCCAAGCCTACCAGGGCCGCCTGCTGCTCCCTCGTGCGGCCGGCATACTCGGTGGTGATCAGCGGGTTTTTCGCCTGACTCAAGAGCCGGGCGATGGCCGCCACCTCCTCCTGCGGCGCGACCACCTTGGCCGGCGGCAAGGGGGGCGGCTGGATGGGATGGGCCTCTGCCAGAAGGAGGTCGAAGGGAATCTCGAGGAGTGTCGGGCCACGCGGGACCGCTTGCGCGACGTAGAGCGCCCGGCGCCATTCATTCGCGAGATCAGAGGGGGTGCGGGCCTCCTTCGCCCATTTGACCACCGTCGCACCGCTTCTTGCCGGCCCGGCCGCATGCGACAGCAGCGAGGGCCATTCCGGCCCCGGATCGCTGTTCGGGTCTTCACCCCAGGTCAGGGAATCGATGGAGATGGCAACCATCGGCACGTGATCCTGAAAGGCCGTGCGCAGGGCCATGGAGCCGTTCTGAACCCCGAGATTGGTCGGCAGAAACGCCACCTGTGGCCGTCCGGTGACCTGATAGTAGCCCTGCGCCGCGGAGACGGCGAGGAGCTCGTGCCGACAGCGGAAGTAGCGCAGGCGCAGGCTGTTGCTGCGTCCAGCCAGCTCCTCCCAGATTGGCGCCATCACGGCTATAGGCGAGGCGAAGACGCAATCGACGCCGTCGGCTTCGATCAAGTCCAAGAGCAGGGCCGCACCCTTGCGAGTCACCGAATTCTGCATGGCTTTCCTTCCCGCTGCGCTGGGCTTTGCAGGACAACAGGGCCGTGGTCGGCGTCTCAGTCCTGCTACCCCAGCTATGCTAAGCATAAAGGAGGGAGAGCAGCGACACCCAAGGCAGGCGCCTGCCCGCAGCCGTCATGCCAAGTGGGCCGAGCGCCGCCTCGCTATCGCTCTGTGATAGCCGCGCCGCCTTCCTCACCGCGCGCGCTGTTCCGCCGGAGCTTTGCCCGCCCGGCTTCCACCAGGCTCTCCAGCCCCTTCGGGAGGAAGAGGACGGAGAGAATCAGGATGGCGCCCAGGAAGAGCGGGCGGGCCTGGTCGATCCCCAGGCTGCGCAGCACCAGCTCGTTCAGGATGGTCAGCACCAGCAAGCCCAGAAGCGGGCCATAGAAGGTCGCGGTCCCGCCGACGATGACCCAGACCAGGACGTCGACCATACGGCTGATCTCAAAGGCATTGGGGCTGATGGTGCCGATGTAGTGGGCCAGCAAGCCGCCCGCGAGGCCGGCAAAGACCGAGGCCACGATCAAGGCCTGCGTGCGGTAGCCACGGGCGTTGACACCGACGCTCTCGGCCAGCTTGTCCTGCCAGTGCAAGGCATGGAAGATGAGGCCATGCCGCGACTTCTCGATCCGCCAGAGGATCAGCAGCGAGACCGAGACGATGGCCAAGGCCAGGTAGTAGTAGTTGACCGCACTCCACCAGGCTATCTTGGTGCCGAAGATCTCCCAGGGCTCCCAGGGCGGGATGGAGCGGATGCCCTTGGGTCCGCCGAAGAGTGGGCGCAGGTCGGAGAGACGCCAGGCTAGGCGGATGATCTCGCCGGCCGCGAAGGAGCCGATCAGGAAGTAGAAGCCGGTCATCCGCAACAGCGGGAAGCTCAAGATGAAGGCCACCAGGCCCGCCATCCCGGCCCCCAGCAGGATCGAGAGCGGCACCGGCAGTCCCAGCGCCTTGGCGAAGAGCGCACTGGCATAGGCGCCGACCCCCATCATCACGACGTGCGCCAAGGACCACTCGCCGGTCAGGGTCAAGAGGCGGTAGCTGCAGACCAGCAAGGCGTTGATCAGCAGGAAGACGGCCAGCTCGCGCTGCTCGGCAGAGGTCGCCAGGTGCGGCAGCGCCAGCAGCAGGGCTGCGGCTGAGAGCCAGAAGAGGAGGCGGCTCATGCCCGGTCCTTTACGCCGAAGAGACCGGTGGGCTTCACCACCAGGACCAGCAGCATGAGAAAGAGGCCGACGATGTCGGCCATGACCCCGTCCCAGTAGGTAGTGACGAAGGTGTGCACCAGGGCATAGAGCAGGGCGGCGATGACGGCGCCGCCCAGGCTGCCGATGCCGCCGACGATGATGATGATGAAGGCAGCGACGATGATACCGTGGCCCATGTGCGGCTCCGGCTCCACCAAGGGCGCGGTCAGCGCGCCGGCGACGCCGGCCAGGCCGGCGCCGATGAAGAGGGCCAGGCGGGCCGTTTGGTTCATGGAGATGCCTTGCAGCGCCGCGGCCTCAGGATCCTGCGCGCAGGCCCGCAAGGCCCAGCCGAACTTGCTGCGCTTCAGGAAGAGCCAAAGTGCGCTCAGCAGCGTGACGGCGGCCACCACCACATAAACCCGGGTCCAGGGCAGGGTGACGCCGGGCAGCAGGGTCAAGACCTCCTGCGTCGGCGGGGCCACCGGCTTCTTCTTGGTGCCGAACTCCAAGGTCGCGGCGGCTTGCAGGCAGAGCAGCAGGCCGATGGAGACCACCAGCCCGCCGAGCGGATTGTCCCGCAAGGGCCGGAAGAGCGCGCGTTCCATCACCAGCCCGAAGAGCCCCACCAGCACCAGGCCCAAGGCGACAGCGGCGAAGAAGCTCATCTCCTGTTCGGAATAGAAGAAGAAGGTGGCGTAGGCGCCCAGCATGTAGAGCTCGCCGTGGGCGAAGTTGATCACCCCCATGACGCCGAAGATCAGCACCAGGCCCACCGCCACCAGGGCCAGATAGCTGGCCGCATAGGTGGCGTTGGCCAGGGTTTGCAGGACAAGCTCCATGGGTGCGGCTTCGCTGGCTCCGGCGAAAGGGGCGAGGGTGGCGCGCCCCGTCTAGAGACGCGCCGACGACCGTTGGTGCGTGCTGCCTCCCGGCTAGATGCGCTGGTAGTACATCTCGCCCATGGCCTCCATGTGCTTGATCATCAGCTCCTTGTGCTTGTCCCACCAGGCGGGGATGGAGCGGAACTCCTCGATCTGTGCCTTGCCGTCCTTCATCACCACCACCGGCCAGTTGCCGACCAGGGCATTGTCGATGCCAAAGAGTTCCTTGCCCCACCAGCGCGCCTCGCCGAAACACTGGGCGCCGGTGCCGCCCTTCTTCATCTCCGCCAGCACCTCTTGCGGCTCGGCGGTGCCGGCGCTCTCCGCCGCCGCCTTCCAGAGATCCATGATGGAGGCGTACTCCCAGGAGACCGCGCCCCACTCGCCGGGGAAGCGCTTGTTGTACTCGGCATAAAAGCCGCCCGGGTCCTGGAAGTTGATCTGCGGCTGGTTCAGCGCCGGGTCGTCGAAGTCGGGGAACTGGAAGATCACGCCTTCCATGAACGCCTTTGAGGTCTTGGCGACGACCTGGTCGTAGAAGTCGAGCGTGCAGGAGATGAGCTGTCCCTTGAAGCCCTGCAGGAAGGCCTGCTCGCACAGGGGGTGCACATAGTCGGTGTAGGCCGTGTCCAGGCAGATGATGTCGGGGTTGGCCGCCATCAGCCGGGTCATGACCGGTGCGAAGTCGGTGGTGGAGATATCGAAGAAGAGGGGTTCTTCCACCACTTCGATCCCCGCCGCCTCGAAGGCCGCCAGGTAGGTGGCGACGGAAGGGCGGCCCAAGGCATCGTCCTGGGCACAGATGACCGCACGCTTGAGGTCCGGCCGCTTCTCACCCAGCCACTCGACGCCGGTTACGTTGTAGATGGGATGCACCTCTGCCGGCGCGATGAGGTTCGGCGTGTCGGGGGTGAGGTCGGAGGGCAGCAGGGTCGAGACCAGGGTCCCGGTGCGGTTGGAGATATCCACCACAGGCGGCATGGTATCGCCGCCCAGCATCATGATGAACTTGACCTCGTCGTCTTCGATCAGCTTCTGCGCGCCGGTACGGGCCTTGGCGGCGGAGTACTCATTGTCGAAGGCAACGAACTCCACCGGATGCTGTTTGCCGCGGATGGTGATTCCGCCGGCTGAATTCACCCGCTCCGCCCAGATTTCACAGCCGTAGAGGCCTGGGGCCCCCCAGGCTGCGACCTCACCGGTCAGGGGTGCGAGGAAACCGATCTTGATGGGATCGGCAGCGGCCAGTGCCGGGCTCAAGGCACCCAGGCTGCTGGTCAGGCCGGCCGCAGCGCCGGCGGCTGTTGTTGTCTGCAGGAAACGGCGGCGGCTGAAACGCTTCTTAATCAGGTCAATGGACATGGCTTTTTCTCCCTTTGGCAGTCGCGCGCCGGGTTCTTGCCCGGCGTCGGGATGGCCGCCACGCCCCAAGAGACTGCTAGTGTCCAACGGGAGAGTGGGCAGCCTGGAACACGTTACCCGCTGGAGTGACCCTCCAGTGTTCATCTGCCCAAAAAATGTACACCCAGAAACAGAGACCGTTCAACACCGTTCCTGTGTATTGGTATGGAAATGGTATGCTATGGTTAAGTTTCGGGTTGCTTTTGGTCCAACCGTTCCAGGTGCGGCATAGAGCGCGGACCTCGTGCGCTCTGCATGACCCCGAACACACCGACCTCATCTGCGAGCCTGTCGAAGGATGTGCCCCAAGCTCTGGCGCTTTTTGGCACATGCTTCGACAGGCTCAGCATGAGGGGAGTGTTTGTGGCTAGGCTGCCCGTCAAACGATCCAGAAGAACCCAACTGACCGCGGCCTAGACGGGACTAGACCTTCAGATAGTCCTTCATGCTGTCGTCCAGGCAGTCGACCCAGGGGGTGTGGTGCTTGGGCGCCATGGTGCCGGTCATGACCGAGCGATAGCCGTTGTCGCGGAAGGCCATGATGTCCTGCTTCTTGTGACCCTTCCACTCGATGAAGACCTCGCAGGCGCCATCCACGTCGAAGCTGGGGTAGTCGGTCTCCTCAATCAGCTCCTTGGTGTAGGCGCCCTGGTAGCGAATGGCGTCATAGTCGTTCTCGCCCGCATCCTCATCGGCCACGCGTTTGGCGACGTCGGCCTCCAGGGTAGCGCGGTCGCTCGGGATCTCGATCCGGCCCATGATGGCGTCACGCACCCACCAGGCCTGGGCGTCGAACATGTTGAAGGTGAACCACTGGTCCTGCATGCCGAGGTAGAAGAGCTTCGGATTGTTCACCCAGACCACGCCCTTATAGAGATCCGCTGTGGCCAGACGGTTGGCGGTCTTGAGCCGCAGGTCATCGGGCAGGAAGGGGAAGGTGTGCTGATAGCCGGTGCAGAGGATGATGGCATCGACCTCTGCCGTGGTGCCGTCCTTGAAGGTGCAGGTCTTGTTCTCGACCTTCTCCAGCAGCGGCACCTCTTTCCAGTTGTCCGGCCACTTGTAGCCCATGGGCGCGGTGCGATGGCTGACCGTCACCGACTTGCAGCCGTACTTCCAACACTGCGAGCCGATGTCCTCGGCCGAGTAGCTGGTGCCGATGATCAGGATGTCCTTGTCCTTGAACTCCACGGCGTCGCGGAAGTCGTGGGCGTGTAGAACCCGGCCGTTAAAGGCGGTCAGGCCCTCGAAGTAGGGCACGTTGGGCGTGGAGAAGTGACCGGAAGCGACGATGACGTGGTCGAAGGTCTCCTCATAGATGTGATCCTTTTCCAGATCGTGCGCGGTCACGGTGAAGAGGCCCGTGTCCTCGTCGTACTCGACCCAACGGACCGGGTGGCGGAAGCGGCACCAGTCGCGCACCTTGGCCTTGTTCAAGCGGCCGACGATGTAGTCCAGCAGCACCTCGCGCGGCGGATAGGAGGCGATGGGCTTCCCGAAGTGCTCCTCAAAGGTGTAGTCGGCGAACTCCAGGCCTTCCTTCGGGCCGTTGGACCAGAGGTAACGGTACATGGAGCAGTGTACCGGCTCGCCGTACTCGTCCAGGCCGGTCCGCCAGGTGTAGTTCCACAGGCCACCCCAGTCGTCCTGCTTTTCGAAGCAGACGATCTCCGGGATCTCCGCGCCTTTCTCGGCGGCTGATTGGAAGGCCCGCAAGGCCGCGGTGCCAGACGGACCCGCCCCGATGACTGCTACACGCTTGACCATTCCTGCCTCCATAGCTCGTTTTGGTCTGCTTTTGGTTCGCAAGCGCTTCTCGCTATCCTTTAGCGCCGCTTTCTTGTTCAATCCCTGACCTTAGGGCGATCTTCAGGCGCTCTTCAACGAAAAAGGCCTTTGTGACAGTACCGCGGGCTGTCGCAGAGCGCTAGGAGAGGCGACCAATTTCCCCATTGGTACGGAATTGGGCTCGATTGCCGGCGGCAGCTGCTTGTCGCCCGGCCTTCGCCTCTGCTAGGCCTGGGGGCTCATTCGACAGCAGGGGTGTGACATGACCACGACCTGGAGCTATCCGACCCGTATTCTCTTCGGCGCCGGCAGCCGCCGTCATCTCTCCGACGAGGCGCGGGCCTTGGGCATGACCCGCCCCCTGGTGGTGACCGATCCGGGCTTAAAGGACCTGCCCTTCATTCAGATGCTGCGCGACGATCTGCAGGCCGGCGGACTGGCAAGCGGCATCTTCCATGATATCAAGCCCAACCCCCTGATCGAGAACCTCGACGCCGGCGTCGCGCTGCTGCGCAGCGGTGGCTATGACGGGGTGATCTGTGTCGGCGGTGGCAGTGCCATGGACTGCGGCAAGGTCATGGCCTTCATGGTCGCGCAGAGCTTGCCGGTCTGGCATTTCGACGATGCCGGCCCCGGCTGGAAGGATGCGGAGCTGGAGGGGATCCTGCCGATCATCGCACTGCCCACCACGGCAGGCACCGGGTCGGAGGTCGGGCGTGCCGGCGTCATCGGCGATGCGGCGGCAGGCTTCAAGAAGATCATCTTCCATCCGCAGCTCCTGCCGTCTTCGGTGATCGAAGACCCGGAGCTGACGGTGGGACTGCCGGCAGGCTTAACTGCCGCCACTGGGTTCGATGCCCTGGCGCACTGTCTGGAGGCCTATTGCGCGCCCAGCTATCACCCCATGAGCGACGGCGTCGCGGTGGAGGGGATACGCCTCATCAAGGAGTTTCTGCCGCGCGCGGTCGCTAATGGCAGCGATCTGGAGGCACGCGGCCAGATGCAGGTCGCGGCCAGCATGGGGGCCGTCGCCTTCCAGAAGGGCCTGGGGGCCATCCATGCGGTCTCGCACGGTATCGGCGCCCTCTTCGACACGCACCACGGCCGCACCAACGGGGTGATGATGCCTTATGTGCTGGCCTTCAACCGGCCCCTGGTTGAGGAGAAGATCGGACGGCTTGCCGACTACCTGGGTCTGGAGGGCGGTTACGACGGCTTCTTCGCCTGGATGATGGCGGAGCGGAAGGCCTTGGGGATCGAAGATACGGTGGTTGACCTGATCGGCAGCCGCGACCCGCAGATCGAGCGCATTGTCGAACTGGCGATTGTCGATCCCACGGCGCCGACGAACCCGCGTCCGCTGGATGCAGACGCTGCCCGCGCCCTCTACGTAGCGGCGCTGGAAGGGCGGTTGGAAGGCTTGGCTTAGGTGTTTTCCGGCGATGAGCAAGCTCATCGCTGGCGGCACCAGCCCACACCCCCTCCCGGCCACCCAGTCCAGGATACTCCCGTGGGTGGCCGGGAGGGGGTGTGGGCTGGTGCCGCTGGTCGCGCTAGCGACCAAAAAAAATGACCAGCCCGCTGCAGAATTGATCTAGCGCAAAGACGGCTGTCTCGCCCCGCCCTAGCCTGCAGTTGTTGCCATTGGTACCCCGCTGCCCGGGCCGGTCATCGGTCCGATGTACACCTGGCCCCCGGCAGTGGACCTTCTGATCGATGTCTCTTCTGATCAGGGCCGTTTCCCCAAGGTTGGGGAAACGGCCTTTTTTTTATGCCTCGCACCCAAAAAAGAAGGGGCTGGGCACCTCCTGTGCCCAGCCCCGGATGCCAGTCTATCTTGCGAGTAGATTAGCTGAAGATGAAGTCACCGGCAGTCAGCTCGCCGACCGAGGTGCCATCCAGCTCCACACGGAAGTTGGCGTTGCCGTTGCCGTTAACGTCGACTTGGATCTCGTCGTCGTTGGTGTTGACCCGCACCTCACCGGCCACGCCGTTGAAGCTGTCGGTGCCAATAAAGACGCCGTTGTTGCCGTCTAGCTCAATGGCGATCTTGTCGCCCTGGCCTTGGCTGAAGTCCTCGATCTTGCCCTGATTGCCGCTTATCTCATCACCGTCGAAGGCGAAGGTATCTGCACCCTGGCCGCCTTCGAGCGAATCTTGACCGTTGCCGCCATCAAGGAAGTCGTCGCCTTGACCGCCTTCCAGCTTGTCGCTCTGGTCACCGCCAAAGAGCGTATCGTTACCGCCGTCGCCCTCAAGGCTATCATCTTGCCCGCCGCCATAGGCGAGGTCGTTGTCAGCACCGCCAAAGAGCTTGTCCTGACCCTGGTCGCCAAAGAGTACGTCGTTGCCACCATCGCCCTCGACGCTATCGTCGTTCTGGCCGCCGTCTAGGAAGTCGTTGCCGGAGTCACCATAGAGCTTGTCCTGGCCTTGACCGCCGTAGATCGAGTCGTCGCCTTCATCGCCGTCGAGCGAGTCGTCTCCGCCGGCACCGTCGATGGTGTCATCGCCCTCTTCGCCATAGACCTTGTCCTGGCCGTTCTTGGCATCAATGAAGTCGCGGCCTGACGTACCCTCGATGGTGTTGTCGGCGTTGGTGCCTTCGATGGTGTTCTCGTCGTCGGCATCAGCATCATCGTCGTCGTCGCCGTCATCATCGTCGTCGTCATCATCATCGTCGTCGTCATCATCATCGTCGTCGTCATCATCATCTTCGCCGCCGATGATCACGTCGATGTCGGTCAGATCCAGATCGTCAACGTTGACGTCGTCGCCTAAGATCAGGGTGTCGCTGCCGGAGCCACCGTCGAAGCTCTCGCCGCCCACGACATCGCCGGCCGAGGCCACAAAGAAGGTATCGTCGCCACTGCCGCCGAAGGCAGTGTCCTCACCGGAACCGCCGACCAGGTAGTCGTCGCCTTCACCACCTTCCAGCACATCGTCGCCGGAGAGGCCGGAGAGGGTGTTCTCACCGGAGTTGCCGGCGAGCGTGTTATCGCCATCGTTGCCGGTGCCGTCGACATCGTCGCCGCCGGTCAGCGCCTGGAAGTTCTCGAACTCGCTGCCCAGGGTCCAGTCGGTGTTGGCCAGCACCAGGTCGATACCGCCGCCGGCAGATTCGACCAGCACCTCGCCACCATCGACGAAGTGGGTGTCGTCGCCAGAGCCGCCGATCATGGTATCAACCTCAGGGCCCACACCACCGGCAAGCAGGTCGTTGCCGGAGCCACCATCGACAGTGTCGTTGCCGCTACGGCCCAGGACCACGTCGTCTCCGTCGCCACCGAAGAGCTCGCCATCGCCATCGCTGTCGGCAACGCGGTCATTGCCCCCGTCACCATAGGCGGTATCGTCGCCCAGGCGGGTCTCGATGGTATCGTCGCCCTCGCCGCCGAAGTTGACGTCGTCGCCCTCGCCGCCGAAGAGGCTGTCCAGCCCGCTGTTGCCGGTCAGCGTGTCGGCGCCGGAGTTGCCGATGATCTGCTCTCCGCCGCTGCTACCGGTGAGCGTGCGGCCGGCGCCGCCGTCGGCCGCGCTGATGATCTCGATGTTGTCGGCGTTCTGGAAGCTGTCACTACTGACGACGACGCGGTCGATGCCGCCGTCGGCGTCCTCGATCACCACATCGGTGGAGGTATCGACGAAGAAGGTGTCATCACCGGAACCACCCGCCATGGTGTCGCCGGCACTGCCGCCGTCAAGCTCGTCGCCACCGCTGCCGCCGAAGAGCTGGTTGCTGCCCTCGTTGCCGATGAGCGTGTTGTCGGTGTCGTTGCCGCTGGCCTGTAGATCGCCCTGGCCGGACAGTAGAATGATGGTCTCAATCTCACCGGCCGCGTCGGAGATCGACACATCGCTTTGTGCGCGGATGGTATCGTCGCCGCCGTCAACGCCCTCGAAGACCTGATCGCCCAGGTTGTCGACGACAAAGGTATCGTCGCCCTCGCCACCATAGAGGGTGTCGACACCGGCCTGACCGTTCAGGAAGTCATCGCCGCTGCCGCCGAAGATGGTGTCGTCACCATTGAGGCCGCGCATGCGATCGTCGCCGGAGTCACCGAAGAGGGTGTTGTTGATCGCGTTGCCGCGGATGTCGTTGGCAAACTCGTTGCCTGCACCGACCATGACCAAACCGCCGGAGCCGCCGCCGCTCGTTGCCGGACCTTCGAAGAGCTTCAAGCTCTCGATGTTTGCGTCGCCGCCGGGCAGGGTGAAGTCCACTGAGGCGACGATCGTGTCATTGCCGCCTGCCGCGCCCTCGACCACCACATCGCCGAGGTTATCGACGCGGAAGGTGTCGTCGCCCAGACCGCCGGTCATGGTATCGGCGCCGACACCGCCGTGCAGCATGTCGTCGCCGTCACCGCCGAAGACCTGGTCGATGCCGGTGCCAGCGTTGATATCGTCACTACCGCTGCCGCCGAAGAGGCTGTCGTCGCCTTCGCCGCCGTTGATGGAATCGTTTCCATCCGCGCCATAGGCGGCATCGATGCCGGTGTTGCCAGAGAGGAGGTCGTCGCCGCTCAGCCCATAGAGCAGATCGTCACCTGCGCGGCCGCGCAGGGTGTCAACGGCCGAAGTTCCGACAAGCGTGTCGTTACCCGGGGTACCAATATCAAGTGTCATGATCTGTTATCCTTTTTTCGTGGGTTTGCGACAGTTAGTGCATGTCAGTCGGCAGGACAAGACCTTTTGTCTAGCACTTATACCAAGAAAATCCGTCGCGCATCTCAATCAGAAGGCGCACCGCAGAGCATTGCACGTTGGGTGCGCCCACTAAACCTGATAAACGCAAGACCAACCTTCGTCTTCGTACAGA
>JBCBSF010000127.1:0-11704 GCA_039819325.1 Pseudomonadota bacterium
CAGAAAGAGGTGCGGGAGATCGTACGCCCGCACGTCCTCGCCGTCCTGCCGGAGGGCTGGATGTGCGCGGAAGAGGATTTCTACGTCAATCCGACCGGGCGCTTCGTCGTCGGCGGCCCGGATGGTGATGCCGGCCTGACCGGTCGCAAGATCATCGTCGACACCTACGGCGGCGCCAGCCCGCATGGCGGCGGTGCCTTCTCCGGCAAGGATCCGACCAAGGTCGACCGCTCCGCCGCCTACGCAGCGCGCTACCTGGCGAAGAACGTGGTGGCTGCGGAACTGGCGGAGCGCTGCACCATCCAACTTTCCTACGCGATCGGCATTTCCAAGCCCCTGTCCGTCTATGCGGCGCTCGAGGGCAATCCGACGGTCAGTGAGGCCAAGCTGGTGGGCGCTCTGCAGGAGGTCATGGATCTCTCCCCTCGCGGCATCCGCGAGCATCTCGGGCTGAATCGGCCGATCTACGCCCGCACCGCCGCCTATGGCCACTTCGGCCGCGAGCCGGAGGCCGACGGCGGCTTCTCTTGGGAGCGCTGCGATCTGGTCGAGGCCTTGAAGGCCGCTCTGACCTAAGCGTCTTCCCAATGACTGAAGGGAAGGACAGGCGCCGGCTGCTGCATGGCCGCCGGCAGGGGCGGCCTTTGCGTGCCAGCCAGAAGCAGCTCTTGGATCAAGAGTTCGACCGGCTGACCATCGCCCTGCCGGCGTCGCCCGGAACACTGGACCCCACAGCGCTCTTCACGCCCAAGCGGCAAGAAATCTGGCTTGAGATCGGCTTCGGCGGCGGCGAGCATCTGGCCTGGCAGATCCAGAACAATCCGACGGTCGGCCTGCTGGGTGCGGAGATCTTTCTGAATGGGATTGCCAAGGCCTTGGCCGCGCTTGCGCCGACGGAACGGGAGCGCCTGCGTCTGCACTGTGCGGATGCCCGCGATCTGCTAGAGGCGCTGGCGCCCGCCAGCCTGACAAGGGTCTTTATCCTCTTCCCCGACCCCTGGCCGAAGAGTCGCCACCAAAAGCGCCGGATTATCCAGCCCGACAACGTCGCAGAGCTGGCCCGCGTGCTGAAACCCGGCGGGGAGCTGCGACTGGCGACCGATGTCGCCGACTACGCCGCCTGGATGCTGGCCTGTCTCGACCGCGAGCCGGCTTTCCGCTGGACGGCCACCTCCGCCGACGACTGGCGCCGGCGGCCTGGCGACTGGCCGGCCACACGCTATGAAGACAAGGGGCGCGAGGCCGGCCGCCCGCCGACCTTCTTGCGGTGGCTGCGGCTGTGATTTTGCGCAGCCCTGCTGCTTGTTTTCCATTCAAAACGAGCGTAGAAGACCTGAAACCATAGGCAGTTTAAGGCGGCATGCTCTTAGTCTGCAGACGATGGTGGGTTCCTTCGGAGCCCGCCTTTTTCTTTTTTGGGGCCCCAGGTTGGCGCCCGTGGGCTTGGACGAGGACACGAAGGGTCAGCATGACGGCGACGCAAGAGGCAGCTGAGGGCGAAGGCGATTTGCGCAAGACCAGTGAGGGATTGGCGGCGATGGTCGAGGCGCTGATCGCTGCCGATCTGCATGATCTGGCCTACGATATCGTGCGCGTGCGCTTGAGCGGCGAGCGGCGAGCCAAGCTGCAGATCATGATCGAGCGACAGGATGGCTGCGCCATCACCGTCGAGGACTGCGCAGCGGCCAGTCGCGCGGTCTCCGCCAAGCTGGACGTTGAGGATCCCATTCGCCAGGCCTATGTCCTAGAGGTCTCCTCCCCCGGCATTGATCGACCGCTGACGCGGCTCAGCGACTTCACCCGCTTTGCCGGGCATGAGGCGCGGCTGGAGCTGAACCGTCTCCTGGACGGGCGCAAACGCTTCAGCGGGATCTTGGCCGGCACTGCGGGCGTGGATGTGCTCTTAGACTGCGAGGGCGAGCGCTTGGCTTTGCCCTTCCGTGATTTGGTGAAGGCGAAACTGGTTTTGACTGACGCGCTGATCGCCGAGCAGCAGGCAGCCGAGGCTGCTGCTGCCGAGGCCTTGGCTGCGCAAGAGAAAGGATAGAGGGAACGATGGACAATCTCGCGCTGGCACGCACTGAGATCCTGCAGGTCGCCGACGCCGTGGCTCGGGACAAGGGGATCGAACGTGACGAGGTGCTGGAGGCCATGGAGCAGGCCATCGGCCGCGCCGGCCGGGCCAAGTATGGCCACGAGCACGACATCCGCGCCGCCATCGACCGCACCAGCGGCGACATCCGCCTGGCCCGCTATCGCCAGGTGGTGGAGACGCAGGAAGAGGTCGAGAACGATATGGCGCAGATCGCCCTGCGCGATGCCAAGGCGATTGATTCGGAGCTGGAGGTCGGCGACTTCATCACCGACGAACTGCCGCCGATCGATCTGGGCCGCATTGCCGCCCAGACCGCCAAGCAGGTCATCGTGCAGAAGGTGCGCGAGGCCGAGCGTCAGCGCCAGTACGAGGAGTTCAAGGACCGCGCCGGCGAGGTGGTGAATGGCATCGTCAAGCGCGCTGAGTTCGGCAATGTGACCGTGGACCTGAGCCGCGCAGAGGCCATGCTGCGGCGGGAGGACAGCCTGCCGCGTGAGAGCTTCCGCACCGGCGACCGGGTCCGCGCCTATATCTACGACGTGCGCGAAGAGCCGCGCGGGCCGCAGATCTTCCTGTCGCGCGCACATCCGCAGTTCATGGCGCTCTTGTTCCGTCAGGAAGTGCCGGAGATCTATGACGGCATCGTCGAGATTAAGGCGGTGGCCCGCGACCCCGGCAGCCGTGCCAAGATCGCCGTTGTCAGCTCTGATTCCTCCATCGACCCGGTCGGCGCCTGCGTCGGCATGCGCGGCAGCCGCGTGCAAGCCGTGGTGCAGGAGCTGCAAGGCGAGAAGATCGACATCATTCCCTGGTCGGAGGATATCGCGACCTTCGTGGTGAACGCCCTGGCCCCGGCCGAGGTCTCCAAGGTGGTGATGGACGAGGAAGCCGGTCGCATCGACGTGGTGGTGCCGGACGAGCAGCTCTCGCTCGCCATCGGCCGGCGCGGCCAGAACGTCCGCCTGGCCTCGCAGCTGAGCGGCTGGCATATCGACATCCTGACCGAGGACGAGGAGTCGCAGCGCCGCCAGGAAGAGTTCCACCGCCGCTCCGCCCTCTTCATGGAGGCCTTGGACGTCGACGACGTCATCGCCCACCTGCTGGTGACCGAGGGCTTCACCGCGGTGGAGGACGTGGCCTACGTGCCGCTGGAGGAGCTGGCGGAGATCGAGGGCTTCGACGAGGAGGTAGCACAGGAGCTGCGCCTGCGCGCCCAGTCTTGGCTGGAAGAGCTGCAGCGCCAGCAGGATGAGCAGCGCCGCGAGCTGGGTGTCGACGATGCCCTGGCCGAAATCGAAGGCCTGACCACCGCCATGCTGGTGGAGCTGGGCGAGAAGGGCGTGAAGAGCCTGGACGACCTGGGCGACCTGGCCAGCGACGAGCTGATCGAGCTGCTGGGCGCCGAGGCGCTGAGCCTGGACGAGGCCAACACCATCATCATGGCCGCCCGCGCGCACTGGTTCGAGGAGGAGCCAGAGGTGGCAGCCCCTGAGGAGGCGGCGCCGAGCGAAGCCGCCGGCGGCGACGAAGAGGTTAGGAGCTAGAGCCCTTTGGACGCGGCAGTGGACGGTTCCATGGCCAGAGACGGCAGCGGCCCGCTGCAGGCATCGCCGGCGGCCTCTGAGCCAGCAGGCGATGAGGCCTGCAGCGGCAACCTGCGCCGCTGTCTGGCCACCGGCGAGCGGCGGCCGCGCGGCGACCTCTTGCGCTTCGTCGTTGCGCCGGACGGGACCCTGACCCCCGATTTTGCCGGGCGCTTGCCGGGGCGTGGATTGTGGATCATACCGGAGGCCGCTATAGTCCGCCGCGCCGTGGCAAAGAACCTCTTCGCCAAGGCGGCGCGCCGCAAGGTAACGGTTGCTCCCGATCTGCCCAAACGGCTTGCGGCTCTGGCGCAAGAGCGGCTGTTGGACAGCATCGGCCTGGCGCGTCGATCCGGGGTTCTGGTGTCTGGCAAGGATGCCGTGCGCGTGGCGCTCGGGCATCGACAGGTCAAGCTCTTGATTGAAGCCGCCGATGGGGCCGAAAGCGGTCAGCGTCGGTTCCGCGCAGCCGCCGGCGACGGCGTGCCCTGCATCGCGCATCTGGCCGCCGCCGATCTCGGCCGGGCCTTGGGGCGGGATATCGCGGTCCATGCGGCGGTAACTGAACAGCGTTGGGCGGATCGGCTGTCCCAACGCGCAGCTTTGGCACTGGCTCTGCAGCAGAGCGAGGGCCGCGACACATAGGGGCGGTGAGGAAAGCTCACCGCTTCGGCATCAGACCGCTCCCCCTCCTGGCCACCCGATAGGATACTGGCGCGGGTGGCCGGGAGGGCGAGCGGGCTGGTGCCGGTCGGTCACGCAAGTGACCGTGAACGCAAGGGTAATGGGTAGGATATGACGAAAGAGACCGACAAGACGCAGCTCCGCCTCAATCGACCGGGCCGCTTGGAGTTGAAGAAGACGGTCGAGGCTGGGCAGATCCGCCAAAGCTTCAGCCACGGGCGGTCGAAGACCGTAACCGTGGAGGTGAAGCGCAAGCGGACCTTCACCCCCGGCAATCAGGCCGCGAGCGATGCCAAGCCGAAAGCGGCTGAGGCGACGCCTGCGCCTGCCGCAGCGGCAGCCACTGCGGCGACGGAGGTCACCGCAAAGGCGCCGTCAGCTCCGGCTGCTGAAGCTGAGGTCGTTGCGCCCGCAGCCGAGGCACCGCAGGCCGAGCCCGCTGCACCCGTCACGGCCAAAGCACCCGACGCGGCCGCTGATCCAGCGCCAGCCGAACCGGCAAGCAGGCCCGCAGCCTCAGCGACACCGGCGGCAGCACCCGCCGGCCGGCAGGCCACTGGGCGCCAATCTGGCCGCCAGCCTGCACGCGGCGGCGAGGCGCCGCGACGGGGTGGACGCGGCAAGGCGGCGTCCGCTGCTGGCGACAGCCTGACGGCTGCCGAACGCCAGACTCGGGTCAAGGCGCTGGAGCTGGCTAAGAAGGCTGCCGAGCAAAAGCGCCAAGAGGCCGAGATCGAGGCCAAGCGCCGTGCCGCCGAGGACGAGCGCCGCCGCGTCGCTGAGGAAGAGGCCAAGCGCCTGGCCGAGCAGGAGGCCGAGCGCCACCGCGTCGAAGAGGTCGCCCGCAAGCAGCTGGAAGCTGAAGAAGAGGCCAAGCAGAAGGCCCGCGCCGCCGAAGCGGAGGCAGAGGCCCCGGCTGAGGCTGAGGAAGAGAAGGCAGAGAGCGCCAAGCCGGCGCCGGCCAAGGAAGCGGCACCGGCGGAAGAGGGTGTGGAGAGCGAGCTGGACGAGCTGGGTGGCCGCATCAAGCGCCGCAAGCGCGACCTGCCCAAGCCCGCCACCACGCAGCGCACCGCCCCGCGCCGCCGCCACGGCAAGCTTACCATCTCGCAGGCCTTGGATGGGGAGAGTGAGGAGGAGCGTCAGCGCTCGCTTGCCTCGGTCCGCCGCCAGCGCGAGAAGCTGAAGCAGATGATGGACCAGCAGCAGTCCAGCGGTCCCGGCCGCGTGGTGCGCGAGGTCCGGGTGCCGGAGACCATCACCGTCCAAGACCTGGCCAACCGCATGGCCGAGCGTGGCGGCGAGGTGGTCAAGACCTTGATGAAGCTGGGCATCATGGCGACCATCAACCAGGTCATCGACGCCGACACCGCCGAATTGGTGGTGGAGGAGTTCGGCCATAAGATCCGCCGCGTCTCCGCCGCCGATGTCGAGCTGGGCTTGAAGAGCGATACCCCGGACGAGGAGGGCGATCTGCAGCCGCGCCCGCCGGTGGTGACCATCATGGGGCACGTCGACCACGGCAAGACCACCCTGCTGGATGCTCTGCGTGCCAGCGACGTGGCCTCGGGTGAGGCCGGCGGCATCACCCAGCACATCGGTGCCTATCAGGTGCAGCTGAAGTCGGGTGCTAAGATCACCTTCATCGACACGCCGGGCCACGCCGCCTTTACCGCCATGCGCGCCAGGGGCGCCAAGGTGACGGATCTGGTAGTGCTGGTGGTGGCCGCCGACGACGGCATCATGGACCAGACGGCAGAGGCGATTAATCACGCCCGCGCCGCCGAGGTGCCGATCATCGTGGCCATCAACAAGATGGACAAGCCCTCGGCTAACCCCGACCGGGTGCGCCAAGAGCTGCTGCAGCACGAGCTGGTGGTGGAAGAGATGGGCGGCGACGTTCTGAACGTCGAAGTCTCGGCCACCAAGAAGACCGGCCTGGATAAGCTGGAAGAGGCCATCCTGCTGCAGGCCGAGCTTCTGGAACTGACCGCCAATCCCGACAAGCCGGCCGAAGGCATCGTGGTGGAGAGCAAGGTGGAGAAGGGGCGCGGCTCCGTCGCCACCGTGCTGGTCCAGTCCGGCACGCTCCGTCAGGGCGACGTCTTCATCGCCGGGTCGGAATGGGGCCGTGTCCGCGCGCTGCTGGACCACCACAACAAGCAGGTCAAGGAAGCGGGACCGGCGACACCGGTTGCAGTCTTGGGCCTGCAAGGCACCCCGACCGCCGGCGACCAGCTCTTGGTGGTGGAGAACGAAAGCCGTGCCCGCGAGGTCGTGGACTTCCGCCAGCAGCAGCTGCGCGAGAAGGGCCTGGCGCAGCAAAGCCGCGGCACCTTGGAGCAGATGCTCTCCCGCATCCGCGAGGGCGAGGCCAAGACCCTGCCGGTGGTTATCAAGGCCGACGTGCATGGCTCGATGGAGGCCATCGTCGGTGCCTTGGAGTCCCTAGGCAACGACGAGGTGCAGGCACAGATCCTGCACGCCGCGGTGGGTCCGATCAGCGAGTCCGACGTGACCTTGGCGCAGGCCACCGGGGCCTTGATCATTGGCTTCAACGTGCGGGCCAACCCGCAAGCCCGTCAGCAGGCGAGCCAAGACAACGTGGACATCCGCTACTACTCGATCATCTACGAGGTGGTGGACGACATCCGCACGGCGATGACCGGCTTGCTAGCACCGGAAGCCCGCGAGAAGTTCCTGGGTTACGCCGAGATCCGCGCGATCTTCGAGGTCAGCAAGGCCGGCAAGGTCGCCGGCTGCATGATCACCGAGGGCATGGTGAAGCGTGGTGCCAAGGTTCGCTTGCTGCGTGACGACGTGGTGATCCACGACGGCACGCTGAAGACCCTGCGCCGCTTCAAGGACGAGGTGAAAGAGGTCAACCAGGGCTACGAATGCGGTATGGCCTTCGAGAACTATCAGGACATCAAGGAAGGCGACCGCATCGAGTGCTATGAGGTGGAGGAGGTCGCGCGCAGCCTCTAACGGCTCCGCGCCCCTTCCCTCACGGCAGGTTCAGACCCATGGCACGACGAGCCCCGGCACGCGGCAGCAAGGCCACGCGCAGCCAACGCCAGTTGCGCGTCGGCGAGGAGCTGCGCCACTGCCTCGCGGCACTTCTAGAACGCGATCTTTTGGACGACCCGGCGCTGGCCGGGCGCTCCGTCACGGTCAGCGAGGTGCGTGTCTCCCCGGACCTCTCCAACGCCACCGCCTTCGTCACGCCCTTAGGCGGGGAGGCGCTGGAGGAGACGGTGTCGGCACTGAACCGGGCCGCCGGCTTTCTGCGCCGGCAGCTGGCGGGTGAGATCGATCTGCGCGTCATGCCGCGGCTCAGCTTTCAGGCTGACCGCAGCTTTGACGAGGCTGGCGCCATTGAGCGGCTGCTGCGCCGTCCACGGGTACGCCAGGACCTGGCGGGCGAGGAGGAGCCGGCTGAGACCGGCAAGGTGATCGATGGCACGGCGTAAGACCGGCGCCGCCGTCGATGGTTGGCTGATCCTGGACAAGCCCTTGGAGGTGACCTCCACGCAGGCCGTGAGCCGCGTGCGACGACTCTATAACGCGCGCAAGGCCGGCCATGGCGGGACCCTCGACCCCTTGGCCAGCGGCCTGTTGCCGATTGCCTTTGGTGAGGCGACCAAAACCGTCGGCTACGTGATGGACGGGCGCAAGCGCTACCGCTTTACGCTGCGCTGGGGCCAGGCGACCAGCACCGACGACCGCGAGGGCGAGATCGTGGCGGAGAGCCCCCTGCGCCCCGACCGCGCGGCTATCGAAACCGTACTGCCGGATTTCCTGGGTGAGATCGAGCAGGTGCCGCCGATCTTTTCGGCAGTGAAAGTCGATGGCCAGCGCGCCTACGACCTTGCCCGCAACGACGAGGCCGTGACCTTGAAGCCGCGCCAAGTGCGGATCGACGGCCTAGAGCTGCTGGAGCAGCCGGATGCGGATCACGCCACCTTTGCCGTGACCTGCGGCAAGGGCGCCTACATGCGCGGTCTGGCCCGCGATCTGGGTCTGGCGCTTGGCACTCACGCACACGTCACGGCCTTGCGCCGCACCGCAGTGGGGCCATTTACGGAAGACATGGCGATTCCCCTGGAGTCGCTAGAGGCGCTTGGGCATAGTCCGGCGCTCATGGAGCAACTGCAGCCGATTGAGACGGCGCTGGACGACATCCCGGCGTTCGCCCTGTCGGAGGCAGAAGCAAGGCGGCTGCGCTGCGGCCAGACCGTCTCACTCATGGCCCGCGTGCATCGCGACCGCCTACGCGACCTGTCACAAGGAAGCATCGTATGCGCAACCACGGCTGGAAAGCTGGTGGCATTAGCGCGTTACGAGGCGGGAGCCGTTCACCCGGTCCGCGTTATCAACCCGTCTTGAAGCAAAAAGGGGGTTAAGACCCGATGTCGATCACGCAAGAGCGTAAAGCAGAGCTGATCAAAGAGTATGCCACCAAGGACGGCGACACCGGTTCGCCCGAGGT
This sequence comes from Pseudomonadota bacterium, assembly GCA_039819325.1. Lineage (GTDB taxonomy): Bacteria > Pseudomonadota > Alphaproteobacteria > Kiloniellales > JACOMY01 > JACOMY01. The sequence goes on from JBCBSF010000127.1 coordinate 8,855, forward strand.
GCAAGTCGCCATCCTGACCGAGCGCATCGTCAACCTGACGGAGCACCTGAAGACCCACAAGCACGACTTCCACTCCCGCCGTGGTCTCCTGATCATGGTCGGACAGCGCCGGCGCTTGCTGGACTACGTCAAGGGCAAGAGCCAGGACCGCTATCAGGGCCTCATCACCCGGCTGGGTCTGCGGCGCTAACCAAAGAATTCGAAGCGTGGAGGCTGCTAGAACGGTGACTTTCCACGCTTCCCTGTACCAGGGGCAGCAGTCACAGGCCGGCTGCTGCCTCTGACCGGCCGGGCCGAAGTAAAGGGCGTAGACGCTCCATGGTTTTCCGGCACCAGCCCGCTCCCCCTCCCGGCCACCCAATAGGACACTGGCGTGGGTGGCCGGGAGGGGGAGCGGGCTGGTGCCGGGGCGACGCGCAAAGCGCGTCGCAGGGAGAAACCAAGCGACCTTTGCTTGGGTCCGGCTCGCAAGCAATCGGCCTTATCAAATCCCTTAAGGAACCCAGACATGTTTACTGTCTACAAGAAAGAGATCAAATGGGGCGGGCGTACGCTCTCCCTGGAAAGCGGGCGTATTGCCCGCCAGGCCGACGGCGCCGTCTTGGCGAGCCTCGGCAACACCATCGTGCTCTGCACCGCGGTCGGTGCGAAGTCACCCAAGCCGGGACAGGACTTCTTCCCGCTGACCGTCAACTATCAAGAGAAAGCCTTCGCTGCCGGCAAGATTCCCGGCAGTTTCTTTAAGCGCGAAGGCCGCCCGTCTGAGAAGGAGACCCTGGTCTCCCGCCTGATCGATCGCCCGCTGCGCCCGCTCTTCCACAAGAGCTATCGCAACGAGACCCAGGTGGTCTGCACCGTGCTCAGCCACGACATGGAGAACGATCCGGATATCGTCGCCATGATCGGCGCCTCGGCGGCGCTCACCATCTCCGGCCTGCCCTTCCTGGGGCCCATCGGTGCGGCCCGCGTCGGCTACATCAACGGTGAGTACGTGCTGAACCCGCTGATGGCGGATATGGACGAGAGCCAGCTGGACCTGGTCCTGGCCGGTACCGCTGAGGGCGTGCTGATGGTGGAGTCGGAGGCCAAGGAGCTTTCCGAATCCGTCATGCTGGGTGCCGTCAACTTCGGCCACGAGCAGATGCAGCCGGTGATCGACGCCATCATCGAGCTGGCCGAGATGTGTGCGCGCGAGCCGCGTGAGCTTACGCCGGAGCCCGAGGCCCTGGCCCCCTTGCGCGCGCGCTTGCAGAGCGGCTTCTCCAGCGCCCTGGCCGAGGCCTATCAGGAGCCGGAGAAGATGGCCCGCCAGGATAAGGTGGCCGCCGTCAAGGCCGACGCCATGGCCTCCTTGGCCGAGGATCCGGAAGAGGTGCAGGCGCTGGCCGGCGGTGTCTTCAAGTCGCTGGAGCAGGAGGTGGTGCGCGGCAGCATTTTGAAGACCGGCAAGCGCATCGACGGGCGCTCGACAACTGAAGTGCGCGACATCGACTGCCAGGTCGGCATCCTGCCGCTGGCGCACGGCTCCGCCCTCTTCACTCGTGGCGAGACCCAGGCCCTGGTGGTGACCACTCTTGGCACCGGCGACGACGAGCAGCTGATGGACGTGCTGGAAGGCACCTACCGTGAGCACTTCATGCTGCACTACAACTTCCCGCCCTACAGCGTCGGTGAGGCCGGCCGCATGGGCAGCCCCGGCCGCCGCGAGATCGGCCACGGCAAGCTGGCCTGGCGCGCCATCCACCCGCTGATGCCGGCCAAGGCCGACTTCCCCTACACCGTACGCATCGTCTCTGAGATCACCGAGTCCAACGGCTCCTCCTCCATGGCTAGCGTCTGCGGCTCCTCACTGGCACTGATGGACGCCGGTGTGCCGCTGGGCAGCCCCTGTGCGGGTATCGCCATGGGCCTGATCAAGGAAGACGAGGGCGTGGCTGTCCTCTCCGACATCCTGGGCGACGAGGATCACCTGGGCGACATGGACTTCAAGGTGGCCGGGACCGAGGCCGGCGTGACCTCCTTGCAGATGGACATCAAGATCACCTCCATCACGCCGGCGATCATGGAGCAGGCACTGGATCAGGCGAAGGACGGGCGTCTGCACATCCTGGGCGAGATGTCCAAGGCCCTGGGCAACGCGCGCAGCGACGTCGCCAGCACCGCGCCGCGCATCACCACGATCCAGATCCCCAAAGACAAGATCCGCGAAGTGATTGGCACCGGCGGCAAGGTGATCCGCGAGATCACCGAGGTGACCGGCGCCAAGATCGATATCGAGGACGACGGCACCATCAAGGTGGCTGCGGTCGACGGCATGGCCGGCCAGAAGGCGATCGACTGGATCCGCTCCATCGTCGCCGAGCCGGAGGTCGGCACCATCTATGACGGCAAGGTGGTGAAGATCGTCGACTTCGGCGCCTTCGTGAACTTCCTGGGTGCCCGTGACGGCCTGGTCCACATCTCCGAACTCGCCCCGCAGCGGGTGAACAAGGTCGGCGACGTGATCGAGGAAGGCCAGATGGTCAAGGTCAAGTGCATCGGCATGGACGACCGCGGCAAGGTCAAGCTGTCGATGAAGCGGGTCAACCAAGAGACCGGCGAAGACCTGGAGGCCAAAGAAGACGCCTAAGGGCGGTTTGCTAGGCTGACGTAAAGAGGGGCGGTGCTCGAAAGAGTGCCGCCCCTTTTCTCTTTCTCAGCCGTCCTGTTAGCGCGCCTCGGATTAAACCTCGATGAGATGACGTTGGTGCCCACTGTGAACCAACCACGTAGGCCCTCATCCTTGTAAGTTACCCACATCGACATCTGGTAAGGTATCGATGTCGGTCACGGAGGTGAGACCGTCTCGTC
>JBCBSF010000128.1:0-11508 GCA_039819325.1 Pseudomonadota bacterium
TTGGCGATGCCGCAGTCACGCCAAACGGAGAATAGTGTGGTCCTTGGTTTGAATAGGGCTCTCCAGCAAGTTCCCTTCATCAGCAGCTGGAGATGACGACGGGCGCGGCAGCAGGATAGAGCCGGACGACCGACGGCGACCATGGCGGGTTCTGGCGCAGCCGTGACAGGTGGCTTCTAGGAGAGGCAGTCAGTCCCTCAGCCTCTCCAGCAGGGCGTCAGCTGCAGCCCTGTGGCGCAGCCGCCAGCTGGGCGGAGGCTTGAGCGGCAAGCTGGAATCGAAGCTGAAGTAGATGGCTGCAATCCCAGTCGCAACCATCGAACAGGTCTCGCTCTCGGCGCTGGGGTGTTCACGCGCGAACTCTTGGGCGAGCGTGGCTTCGAAACGATCCAGGAAGTCCGTCAGGCGGTCCCTGATTCCAGGGTAGCGATCAGAAGCAGCGACGAGCGCCTGATAGACGGCTGCATCGATTGTGGCATGGGTCTCCGCCGCGAAGAGCCGGTCGAGTAGGCGCCGGCTCCGCTCTTGCGGCGGCAGGTCCTGGACCAGTGCAAGCGTCATCTCATCGAAGCGGGATTCGATGTGGTCGAGCAAAGCTGCGACCATTTCATCGCGATTGCCGACGTAGTGGCGCAGCAGCGTGCGGTTGACACCCGCCTCCTCAGCAATCCGATCCTGCGTGGAGCCATCCAGCCCGTAGCGCGCCACGCAGCGCATGAAGGCCTCTAGGATCTCAAAAGCCCGCTCCTTCTTGAGGCTCGGCCGCCCCATCAGTGCGCCATGGCGATCACGCTCGCTCTCTCCTCCCTCATGATCCGCTGAGCCCGATCATTGCATATCTTGTCATTTTTGGAAAATTATCTACACTGATAATCTATGATACCTGCTGGATGAAGGATCTGCCGATGCCCACTCAAAACCTGCTGCCCACCTACCCGCGCCAGCTCTTGCCGCGCGAGGCCTACATCAATGAGGCCTGGCTAGAGCGGGAGCGCGAACAGCTTTTCAGCCGCAGCTGGACCTTCGCCGGCGTGGTCCAGGACTTCGCGAACCCAGGCGATGTCCGGACGATCAGCGCCGGCAATCACAGTCTTATCGTCGTGAAAGGGAAGGACGGCAGGCTGCGCGCCTTCCACAACCTCTGCCGCCATCGCGGGACCGAACTGGTGGAGGGCAACTGCAACGTCGGCAAGCGGCTCGTCTGCCCCTATCACAACTGGGTCTACGACCTGGATGGACAGCTCGCAGGCGTGCCCGCCCAGAAGACCTGTTTCCCCGATATGGACAGGTCGCAGGTGCGCCTGCACGCAGCCGCCCTTGGCATCTATCGCGACCTGGTCTTCGTCCATCCCGATGCGACACCGGCCGAGCCCTTCGAGACCTGGCTCGCCGACCTCGACCGCGTGCCCTGGCCGCACGACCTCTCTGCCGATGGCCTGAGCGAGAACTCCGAAGAGCTGGTCTATGAGTTGAAGTGCAACTGGAAGGTCTTCGTCGAGAACGCGCTGGACGGCTATCACCTGGCCTATCTGCACAAGCACACGCTGGGTGGGCCAACGCCGGACAAGAACCTTTGGGAGCCCTTTGGCCGCCATCTCGTCTGGTGGTCCACCGAACGAGACGGCGTCAAGCACCGGATCCCCGCCTTCATGGAGGCAGCGGACAAGGGCTGGACGACGCGCGCGCATGATGACGACGCGGTGGGTTATGGCGGTGTTTATCTGCTATTTCCGACCACCCTTTTGACCCCGAACCCCTGGGGCTTCTCCCTCTCTCTGCTCGAGCCGGTGGATGCTGGAACGACCCTGCTGCGGGTCCGCAACTGGGCCCCCGAAGGACGCAGGAGCTTCAGCTATCGCGCCAAGGAAGCCCCTGGCTATGACAAGGTGAGCGGCCGCATCAAATCCTCCGCCTGGACCAAGCATCCGCTGGAGAGCGGCGACTTCCAAACCGAAGACACCTGGGCCTGCGAGAAGGTGCAGCGCGGACTGAAGTCACCACGGCACGAGACGGCCTTCCTCGCCGCTGGCGCCGGCGGCGAGGCGGCCTTGGCCTATTTTCAGCAGTGTGTCATAGATCTGATGGCGGAAGCTCCGCCGTCGCCGGCCTAGCGTTGACTATTGGCCGGCAGTCTTTGGCTGAGGGGCATTCAGAAAGCCGAGTTTTGGGCTCTGCTTCGAGGAGAATGGTATGACCGCAGACCCCCCTGCCCCAGCAACTGCAAGGATGGTCGACTACGACCATCACTCGCTCATGCAAGCGCAGGCCATTCGCAACACGGCGGAACGTATCCGTGATCTGGTGGAAGCAGTCGGCCCGGCCGCGCCCGCGTTCGTCGTCATGGACTACGGCTGCGGCCCGGGCCACTCCGCCTTAGACGCTGTCAGCCCCGCCGTTGCCGCCTACAGGAGACTGAGCCCCGAGGGCACCCTGGTGGTGCGCCACGCCGACCAGCCTGGCAACGACTGGGGGGCGCTCGCCACGCTGGCATTCGGGCCGGAGGGCTATCACAAGGGCGCCGCGCCGATCCGCACGGAGTTCGTGGTCGGCTCCTTCTACGACCAGCTGGCGGACAACGGCTCGGTGGCTCTGGGCACCTGCTTCATCGCCAGCCACTGGCTGAGCCGCGTGCTCTCGCTCGAAGCTCCGGGCACAGTGCTCTTCGCCGACCTAGAGGGCGCGGCCCGGCGCGCCTTCGAGGAGCTTGCGCGTTCCGACTGGACCCAGTTTCTGCGCTGCCGGGCAGCAGAGCTGCGCAGCGGTGGGTACTTGCTGGTTTCGGCCCTGGGCAGCCTGCCCGATGCCACCCAGCCGAACGGCGCGCGCGCCGCCGGCTCTGGCATCTACCGCGCCCTGCAGCGCGTGGCTGCCGAGATGGTGGGCGACGGCCTGCTGGATGCCGAGGCTTTAACCCGCTTCGTCTTCCCGCTCTGGTTCCCCACCGCTGCCGAGGCCCGTGCGCCGGTCGATCAAGAGCCGGACCTGGCCGCCGCTTTCACGGTCATCGAAGTCGAGACAGGACCTACCATCTACAATCCACTGGACGTCTACGCGGATCAGCTGGGGGATCCTAAGACCTACGCCCGCTCCTACCGCGGCTACATCAGGGGGTTTGCGGAATCGACCCTGCGGCTGCACCTCTTCGAACCCTCGGCGAAGAATGAGGACCAGGTGGAGCGTCTAACGACGGCCTTCTTCGACCGTCTGGAGGCGCTCTACCGCAGTGAGCCGGGGCCGCACGCCTCGGAAACCTTGATCACGACCCTGGTGCTGCAACGACGGTGAGCGCAGAACCGGACTCCAGGGTCTCACGTGTCCAAAACCGCCGTGTTCTGCAGGATCGCCTCGATGTTGTGCCGGCGCGCCCAGTCGGCCTTTTCCGCTTCTGTGCGGTAGCGCGGCGTCAGGTATTCGCCCAGGTAGCGAGAGCGCTGATAGGCGGCCAGATCCAACGGCAGTCGCTCAGCGTTGTAGGCTGCTAGGCCGGCAGCCAGCGTGCCTGCAGCCGATAAGCAGGCTACCAGAGCGACGGCGTCCGCCGCCGCCTTGGTGACACCGGCACCGATGTGCGGCCGGGCGAGGACAGGCGCGTCGCCGACCAGGGCCACCCGATCGGAGACCAGGCTGGGCGCGGCATGATCGTAGATCGGCGTGAAGAAGGGCGCCTTGACCTGCTCCAGGATAGCCGCGAACTGCGGCGCCAGCGCGCCCTCGGCCGCGTCCCGCATCTGCTGGATCACGACGCGGCGGACCAGCGGCGGCGGGATCGAGACGGCATGGGTCACGCCACGCTCATCGGTCAGCAGGTCTGGCAGCAGCCCAGGATCGACGAGGCGGTACCAGCCCCAGTGATAGCGTCGATGGCCGACGCTCAGATCGTTGTCGGCGCCGGCGATGGGATAGGCCAGCATCAGCCCATCGCCCGCGGGTAGGAAGAAGCTGAACTGAGAGAAGGCAGAGGCCCGCAGGTCGTCCGGCAGGTCAGCCTCGGCCGCCACGCCGCGCCAGGCGATGTAGCCGGCATAGGCCGGCTGCACTTCTGGAAAGGCCTGCCTGTGGACGCTGGACCGATAACCGTCGGCACCGACGAGAAGATCCGCTTCGGCGCTGAAGCCCTTGTCAAATTCGACGCGGACCACGCTTCCGGTAGCAGTGTAGCCCACCATCCGGTGACCTAGGTGATAGCGCAGATCCGGCACTGTCGCTCTGATCAGGCTTTGCAAGCGATCCCAGGAGGTCACGATCTGCGGAAAGGCAAGCCGGTGGGTGGTGTGCCCGGCCAGGTCAAAGGCAACGCGCTCTTCGACACGCAGACCGACGCTGTCTGTCGGCGCGCCCGCGCTTTCCAAAGCCGCGATCAAGGGCGGCTAAACGACAATACCCGTCCCGCGCCCAGACAGCGGGACAGCGGCAGCCTCGTAGACCTCAACCTGCCAGCCGGCTTTCCGCAGCAAGGTGGCGGTGAAGAGCCCCCCAATACTCCCGCCGACAACGATAGCTTTGCCCTGCATGGCGGCCTCCGACCAAAGAACGCTCCGAAAGCGGGTCGCGCCCGGCGCTCGCGCAGCAGCCGCAATCGACCCAAGACACGTCAGTCTGCTTGGGCCCTACCGCCTTCCCAGAACGATCCCCCGCCCGGTATCTTCCGGACGCGCCATCCCAGCCTGCAGCCCTTCCAGCGCCTCAAGCCCGGCCTCCAAAACCGGTGCGAAAGGCGCGGAGCGTGGCGGCGCGCCAGCGACGTGTAGCAGCAGGAACTCCGCCGCGGCCGCCGGGTTCTCGGCCAAGCCCTCCGCCCCCTCCCCGGCCCGCCAGACCTGGCTGTAGAGGCGCAGGCGTTTGGTGTCACGATCGACCAGTTGGGTGGTGACGGTCAGCACCTCGCCGCGCAGGACCTCGGCAAAGTAGCGCAGGTGCGTTTCCAGTGTGTAAAGCGTGCCGAGGCCGGCCTCGCGGTAGGCGGCGTCGCAACCGACCAGCTCCATGAAGCGGTCGCTGCCTTGGCTCATGGCCAGCAGGTAGTAGGTCTCGTTCATGTGGCCGTTGTAGTCGAGCCATTCCTCCAGGCAGGGGCCCTGCCAGACCACCAGGCCGCGGCTTTGGAGGAAAGGGGCCTCGGCTAGCTGGGCGGTCATGGCTGCCTCTCCCAGCACTCCCGTCGGACACCCGTCTCCTCCTCATCTTGAGCAGCGAGTGCCAGCGAGCCTCCGTCGAAAGATGGGCCCCAAGCACCGGTGCCAGCCGCCCGCCCTTCGACGGGCGCTCGCGTTCGCTCGCTGCTCAGGACGAGGGGGAGCTTTTGGCTCTGTCTATCGCAACGCATGACTAAGCCGTCTCTCGCAGAGTTTCGGCTTGCTGCAGGTCGACGGACACTAATTGCGAGATGCCGCGTTCGGCCATGGTGACGCCGAAGAGGCGGTCGACACGAGCCATGGTGACGCGGTGGTGGGTGATCACCAGGAAGCGGGTCTCGGTCTCTGCAGCCATCTCGCCCACAAGCGCGCAGAAGCGGTCGACGTTGGCGTCGTCCAAGGGGGCATCCACCTCGTCCAGCACGCAGATCGGCGCCGGGTTGGCGCGGAAGACGGCGAAGAGCAGGGCCAGCGCGGTCAAGGCCTGCTCGCCGCCCGACAGCAGGGAGAGGACCTGCAGGCGCTTGCCCGGCGGGCTCGCCATGATCTCCAAGCCGGCCTCCAAGGGATCGTCGGAGCCGGTGAGGCTCAAGTGCGCGCGCCCACCGCCGAAGAGGCGCTGGAACAGCAGCGAGAAGTGCTTATCGACCTGGGTGAAGGCCTCCATCAGGCGGGCGCGGCCTTCCTTGTTCAGACCGGCGATGCCTTGGCGTAGGCGAGCGATGGCTTGGGTCAGGTCATCGCGCTGGCGCAGCAGGCTGGTGATCTGCTCCTCCAGCTCGCCGGCCTCGATCTCGGCGCGCAGGTTCACCGGGCCCATGCCGTCACGCTCGCGCCAAAGGCGCTGCAGCTTCTCTTCGACCTCCGCGGCGGGCGGGAAGCTTTCTTCCGGGTCCAGGCCGGCGGTGACCAGGATGGCATAAGGCGGGCAGTCCAAGGCCTCGCGCACGCGGCGGGTCAGCGCCGTCTGGGCAGCCTCGGCCGCCTCCACCGCCGCCTCAGCGCGCACCTTGCCCTCGCGCGACTCAGCCAGAGCCGCCTCGCTTTGCTTCAAGGCTTGGCGGGCCTGGTTCAGCGCGGTCTCGGCTTCAGCCAGCGTATCACCAGCCGCGCGGCGCTCCTGCTCGGCAACGCGGATCAGCTCGGCCAGGCGGGTCTGGCGTTCGGCCAGCGCCTCGGGCTGACGGGACAGGTCCGCCAGCTCGGCCTCGGTCACCTCGGCCCGTTCGGCCAGCTCCGCCTCGTGGCGTTTGGCGGCCTCGCGGCGTTCCTCCCAGGAGGTTTGCTCTGTCACTAGGGACTGGGCGCGGGCCTGGGCGCTCTCGGCCTCGCGGCGCAGGCGCTCCAGGGCGGAGCGGTCTTGGCCGGCTTGCGCGCGCTGCTTGCCCAGGGCCTCGCGCGCCTGGGCCACGGCCTGGCGCGCCTCCGCCAGATCGGGCAGTGCTGTCAGCCCCGCCTCGACCTCTTGCAAGGTGGCCTGCAGCTCGGCGCGCTCGGCAGCGCGCTGCGTCTGGCTTTCGGAGAGGGCGGTGAGGCGGCTCTCGCTGGCGGCCAGCGCGCGGGCCAGCTTGGCCTGCTCGGCACGTTGGCCTTCCAGCATGCGCTGGGCAGCGCCCAGGGCCTTGCGGGCGGCCTGCTCCTCCGCCGCGGCGGCCTGCGCCTGCTGTTCGAGAGCAGCCAGCGCGGCGCGGGCCTCCTGCACCGCCGGGCGACGGGCCGTCACCTCAGCCTCCAGCTCGGCCAGGCGGTTGCGTTGGGCCAGGCGCTGGGCGGCGGCGCTGGGGGCATCGGCGCGCGCGACATAGCCGTCCCAGCGCCAGAGGTCGCCGGCGGGGCTCACCAGCCGCTGGCCCGGCAGCAGGCTGGCTTGCAGGGCGGCCCCCTGTTCAAGGGTCTCGACCAGGCCGATGCGAGAGAGGCGGCGTTGCAGGGACGGCGGGCCCTCGACCTTGTCGCTCAGAGGCACAACACCAGCGGGAAAGGCGGCGGGTGCTAGGGCCGGCAAACTCTGCCAGTGCAACGGCGGCGCCTCACCGGGCCCGGCCTCCGGTGCGTTCAGGTCCTCGCCCAACGCGGCACCCAAGGCGGCCTCGAAGCCCTTAGCAACGGTGACGCGGTCCAGCAGCGGTGAGCCCTCGGGGCCCGCCTCCGGTGCCACCACGGCAGCTAGACCGGCGGCCTCACCCGCCAAGCGTTCCAAGGCCCGCTCCTGCTCGGTCAGCTGCGGCCGCTCAGCATCCAAGCGCTGACGCAAGGCCTGTTGCCGCTCGCCAGTGGTCTCCACAGACTGGGTCAGGCGCGTCACCTCCGCACCGGCGGTGGTGATGGCCCTTTCCAAGTCCGGCAGCGAGCCATGCGCCGCCTGCTCTTGGCGCAGGCGGGCGATCTCCGCCTCGCTCTGAGTATGATCGCGGGCCAGACGTTCGGCGCGGCGCTGCAGGTCGCGGCGGCGGTCTTCGGCGGCGCGGCGGCCGGCCTCATCCTGCGCCAGGGTCTGGGTAAGGGCCTGCAGTCCCTCCTCCCCTTCCGCCACCAAGGCCTCGCTCTCGGCCAGCTGAGCCTGCAGGCGGCCGGTTTCGGCCTGACGCTCCGGCGCAGCGGCAGCCAGGGTCTCGGCCTCAAGGGTCAAGGTGGCCAGCGCGTTGCCGGCATCCAGTACCTGGGCCTGGGCGCGGCCACGGTCGCGCTCGATCTGCTGCAGGCGTTCGGCAGCGGCCTTGCGGGCCTCCTCCAGCCGCGCGCGGTCTTGCGCCAGGGTCTCACGGTCGAGGGTTAGCTTCTGCAGCTTGGCGGCAGAGACGGCCTCAGCCTCGCGCAGCGGCGGCAGGGTTTCGGCGGCGCGGGCCTCCAGACTGGTGGCCTTGGCCACGGCCTCGCTGTCGACAGCGACCTTCCGTTCCAGCTCGCGCAAGGCGGTCTGAACGGCGGCCAGTTCTTCCTTGCACTGCTCGGCTTCCAGATGCAGGGCGATGGCCTGGAAGCGGCGGATGCGCTCTTGCAGATTGCGGTAGCGGCTGGCCTGGCGCACCTGCTTCTTCAGGCTGGCCAGCTGCGACTCCAGGGCGGCGACCACATCTTCCAGCCGCTCCAAGTTGGTTTCAGCCGCCCTTAAGCGCAGCTCCGACTCATGGCGGCGGCTGTAGAGGCCGGTGATACCGGCGGCCTCTTCCAGGACCGCGCGGCGCTCAGCGGGCTTGGCGTTCACCAGCTGGCCAATCTTGCCTTGGCTCACCAGCGCGCCGGAGTGAGCACCGCTGGAGGCATCGGCGAAGAGCAGTTGCACATCGCGGGCCCGGGCTTCGCGCCCGTTCACCCGATAATGGGAGCCATGACCGCGCTCAATCCGGCGGACGACCTGCAGCTCCTCGTCCTTGTTGAAGAGGGCTGCGGCCTCCAGCGCGGAGTTGTCGAGGAGAAGAGAGACTTCCGCCAGGTTGCGGGCCGGGCGGGTCTGGGTGCCGGCGAAGATGACGTCATCCATTTCGCCGCCGCGCATGCGCTTGGCAGAGCTTTCGCCCATGACCCAGCGCAGCGCTTCGACCAGGTTGGATTTACCGCAGCCGTTGGGCCCGACAATGCCGGTCGTGCCAGGCTCGATCAGCAACTCCGTCGAGTCGACAAAAGACTTGAAGCCGGCCAGACGCAGACGCTTGAACTGCAGCAATCCTCCTCCTCGTCCCCTTAAGGCAGGGAGATCTTCTAACTCCCCTGCTGTCCGGCGATTAGGTCGGAGAGCTCGGCATAGCCGCGCGGCGAGACCTTATCGCCGTTCAAAAGCAGGGTCGGGGTTGCGTTCACGCCGTAGGTGGCCTCGGCATACTCAATGCCCATGACCAGCCGGTTGAAGACGGCCTCGTCCTGGACACAAGCCTCAAAGCGGGCCTGGTCGAAGCCAGCCACCTGGCTAAGCTGGAAGAGCGACTGGGCCGGATCCTGCGAGCGCAGCCAATTGTCCTGCTGCTGATAGAGGATGTCGAGGAAGGCGAAGTAGGAATCGCCCTCCAGACAGAGCGCGACCATGGCGGCCCAGAGCGCCGGCGCGTTCAGCGGGAAATCGCGATAAACGTAGAGCAGCTTGCCGGAATCGATCCAGTCACGCTTCATCTCCGGCAGGAGCTGCGTGTGGAAGCGCGCGCAGTGCGGGCAGCTGAGCGAGGCGTACTCGATCAGAACCGCTGGTGCATCCATGGCACCCATGGTGCGGTCATCGGGGAAGAGACCGCGGCTGTCGGCCTGGAGGTCCTCGACCTCCTGCGCGCGGGCCTCAGTTGCCAGGCCAGCGGCCAGTGGCACGGCGGCCAGCCCCATCAAGGCCTGGCGGCGACTAACGCCCGTCTCGGACAAGCGCAGAGTGCGATCAAACTTCAGGATATGCTTAGCGTTCATCGGGTCACCCACAAGATGTTGTAGATCATACGAGAGCTTGTGACGCCCGCAAGCTTCTTCTTATCCACACCCCTCCGTGGGGTTTGGGGCGTCGCTGAGCGCGACAGCCAAAGCGCTTGGGACATCTAACCACTAGCGGACTTAAGCGCCGGCGGCATGGCAGAGTAGGCAAAAGCGCGGAAAGGGCCGCCTAGGTCGCGGTTTCGTGATCCCGGCGCCGCTTGAGGCTGCCGGCCAGGCGCGCCAGAGCCCGATCCAAACCTGGGTGTCCGCTTTCCGGTAAGACGGGAAGATTGGCCTCCTCTGGCGGCGGCGCGATGGCCTGCCGCTTGGGCTTTGCGGCTTGCGGCAGACGGCTGACCTGACGGATTTTCAGGCGCTGGACTGCCGGCACGCCGAGGAAGGCATTGATCCGGTCGATCATCTGCGGGCTGCGGTGCTGCAGCTCGAGAGCGCCCCAGGAGAGGCAAGCCACCTCCAGCGCACCGACGTGTGAACCACCACGGCGTTCGCGGCGCAGCTTCACCGGCTGACAGAGGGACGCTAGGTCTTCGCCGACTGCCTGGGTCCAATCCAAGAGCAAAGCTGCCTCGAGCGGTGGGCGGCGGCTCAGGAGCGGCTTCATCACCGGACGTAGACTGGTGGCCAAGGGACGCAAGCCCGGGCGCGGGCCGGGCTTTGTGGCACCCTCTGCCTCTGTCTTGCTCTGCTGGACCTTGCGTGCCACGCCGCTATCCTCTGTCTCTGGCCATTCGCGCCACAAGTCCCCCGAAACGGAGTCGCCTCCTTGAGCCCTCAGGATGCCGCCAGCCTGCAGTCCGATCTGCTGCAGTGGTACGACCGCAATCGCCGTGACCTGCCCTGGCGCGCCCCGCCGGGCCACAAGGCTGATCCTTACCACGTCTGGCTGTCGGAAATCATGCTGCAGCAGACCACCACGACGGCGGCCGCCCCCTACTACCGGCGCTTCCTCGAAGCCTTTCCGCGCGTCGAGGACCTGGCAGCGGCCGAGCAAGAGGAGGTGCTGACGCTTTGGGCCGGGCTTGGCTACTACGCCCGGGCCCGCAATCTGCACGCCTGCGCCCAGCGCCTGGTCGCCGACTTCGATGGCCGCTTCCCGCAGGAAGAAGCGGCGCTGATGACCCTACCGGGCATCGGCAGTTACACCGCCGCAGCCATCGCTGCCATTGCCTTCGACAAGCCTGCAGCGCCGCTGGACGGTAACTGGGAACGCGTGGTGGCACGCCTCTTCGACGAAGAGACGCCGCTACCCAAGGCCAAGCCGCGGCTGAAGGCCCTGGCGGAGCAGCTGGTGCCACGCCAGCGCGCCGGCGACTTCGCCCAGGCGATGATGGATCTGGGCGCCACGGTCTGCACGCCGGAGAAGCCGCGTTGCCTGCTCTGCCCACTGGCCGCACACTGCACTGGACTGGCCGCCGGCACCGCGGAAAGCCTGCCGCGCAAGCTGCCGAAGGCGGCCAAGCCCGACCGCCACGGCGTATGCTTCTGGGTGGTCGATGCGCGCGGCCAGGTGCTGTTGCGCCGGCGTCCGCAGAAGGGCCTTTTGGGCGGCATGATCGAGGTTCCGGGCACTCCATGGCGCAACCAGCCCTGGAGTGAGGCGGAAGCGCTGAGCCACGTACCCGGCCAGACCGCCTGGGAGAGCCTGCCAGGCCAGGTCACCCACGTCTTCACCCACTTCCGCTTGACCCTGCAGGTCTGGCGGGCGCCCCAAGGAGCCGCTTACGCAGGCTGGGGCGGAGAGGAGGCGGATCGCTGGGTGGGCCTAGACGCGCTGGGCGACGAGGCTTTGCCCAGCCTCATGCGCAAGGTCGTGCGCTTGGCGACAAAAAATCGCTAGAGCCAGTCTGCCTTCGCTAGGGCTCACTTCACCGGCCCTAGAGCGTGATGAGCCTTGGTGTGAACAGTCTTTGCCAAGAGCCCTTCCTCTCCTGAGCCTGCCGAAGGGTTGAGCAGCGAGCCGAAGGCG
>JBCBSF010000129.1:0-11322 GCA_039819325.1 Pseudomonadota bacterium
ATTGTTCAAGGTGAGAATGCTGCACAAAGGAGATGATGATGATGCCGGTAATTAGACTGAATGATGCTACGTTCGTTGATTTGAAGTCAATTTCGACATGGATCGGAGCCAAAACACCTTCTGAAACAATTGTTCGACTCGTCCAGGAAAAAATGGAGGCGCTTGATCTTGAGCGCGACATTGATCCTGACCTAGGTCAGCAGAAAGGCTCCGGCGCTCACATGGCATTCGACAAGGCTCCCGGCATTTCATTCACGAAGGTCCTTTCAGCGAAGGTGGATGGAAACTCGCTCCAGAAGCCAAACTGGGCAGGTATACTTCTTGCCGCCATTGGCGCACTCACAAACAAGGGTATTTCGGGTCAAAATCTCATTAAAGAGTTGCAAGTGCCCGCAAAGAGCGCTGTGTATGAGGAAGATGGATACCGATACCATTCTGAACTTGGAATCTCGGTGCAGGGGCAGTCGGCTCAAGATGCTTGGCGAGAGGTTTCTCGAATTGCGAACAAGCACCTTATCCCCGTCGAGGTCACGTTTCAGTGGCGCGAGAACGAAAAGGCCCAGCACCCCGGACGAACCGGCCTGCTATGTGCCGGAAACTGAATTGAGGGGATTTCTCTACGGACAAAATGCGCTGCACTTCGTGCGCATCTTCTGCATATGAATACTTAACAAAGGCGGGGCTGATTGTGTTGCTTCGCTAGAAAATGGACAGATTTTGCAGTTTCGATTTTTTGCATCCCTTGCCGTGTTTCTGGGCTCCTATTTGCCGTTAGGGATTATTCTGCTCGTGCAAGATATTGACTACAACAACTATCAACCATGTTGTTGGGAAATCTGGAAGAGCAGCTGCGGCTGGCTACCTGAACTTAAGAATCCATACTTTTCTCTCCCGATCTTCCTCGTATCGGCTGTCTGTTTTGCAGTAGCGATATACTCCTTGACCAGCGCGAGACCAAAGAACCCCATAAATATTAGCGCTACCAAATACATACCAGCCGAGTTGATGGGCTACACACTGCCCTACGTGGTATCGTTCATGAACCTCGATTATCAGGAAGCCGGGAAATTCGTCGGTCTCATAGTCTTCTTGCTATGGATGTTTTGGATCACGCACCGTTCCGGCCAGCTATTGCTCAACCCTATTTTCATCGCCTTCGGTTGGAGATTGCACGAGATATCGTACAGCTTTCCCGGTAGCGACAAACTTCACCAAGGACGCGCACTGTCAAAAGAGCCTTTAAGTCCGGACACACAGTACGTCCATGTGCTGATCCAAGATGTAATGATTGTTAAAGCGGCTGATTGAAAGGGCGGGCATGACAGCACTAGACGATTTGAGAGCGTTCAACATCGGCGAAGCCCATATCGTATTATGGGTTTTCAGAGGGCCGCGAGGATCAGCTGTTCAACCTCCAAGCTATACAGGACGATGGGTGCAAACTGATCAAGCGGTTGACCAACGCCTAAGAACAGCATTCTCGAACGAACGAGACCGCATACAAGAAACAATGGAGTACAGCCTTCTCGCGGAGAACAATGAGGCAAGCGCTTTGCGGATCGAAAGAGACGAGACACATGCTGGAATTGTCATGTTATCATCGGGCGAAGAGGTCGAAGCGAAACGCGCAAGATCGGAAAGCGACCTTGTGAACACGAGCTTCTACGCTATCAAAGCCACGCACGGTGAAAGCGTTATCTATGCGGTACGGCAAGCCGATAAATCTTGGAAAAGTCGCCACAGAAGATCACTACGTTCCACATTTATTATGCGCGAACATGAGCTCACCGTTGATGACACGCCACGATTTGACATTCACGAGGGGGTAAACTTCTTCGTAGTAGGAGATCAACTACTGATAAACGGAAAGAAGCAGTTTGAGTCCATATTGAGATACAAAGCAGCCCATGTCTCGGACTTCGACGACCTGAAAGCCGAGGCTGAGTTCTCCGAAATATTCTCGGATGTGGCTCCGTTAGACGAGCACATTCGAAACAACAAGATACAGCTGAGGCGTGCGCAAGCCATTCGACAGAAAGGCCATTACAGAGATGCGGCATTCATGCAAAGGCTTCGCGATAACTATATGCAGTTCGGCTTTCAAATCGAGTTCGACGATAACGGTCTGATTGTTCCGACCCCCGAAACATGCTCTGAAATAATAACCGCACTTCTTGATCACCGACTGTCCTCAGCGTTCTCCGAGAACATTTACGATGTCCAGAACACAACTACGGTGGCTGTTTAAAACTGGCTGATACCCATTTTGCAGTCGATTGGGCCAAGGCCGACAGGTCACCCTGAAACCGCCACCACCTGGATCACGCCAGAACGCAAAAGGCCCCCGCCTGCCAACAGGGGCCTCGATCCTCTCGGCCGCGCGGGCCACTACTCAGCCGCCAACCGGTCGGCCTGCGCGGTTCGGGCCATGATGTAGTCCACGGCCTTCTGCGCTTCGGACGCGGCGCGGAAAATCGCGCGGCTGTCTTCCTTCATCGCCTCCAGCCATCCTTCGACATAGGCCGCGCTCTGATCGAATTCAGGCTCCACCCCGATCTGTGCGCAAAGCATGCAGTTGCCAATCTCGGCGACCAGCTCCTCAAACGCGTAGGCTTTCCGCCAATGGGCGGGCCTTCCTGTTCTGATCTTTGGAATGCCCATGCATTCCGAAGGGCAGAGCAAGTAAGGGCAAAGCCCGTCCTGCGGCCTGGCGGGGCCGTGACAACCGGGTGGAGGGCGTGAATTTGGGAGGGAATCGCGCGCGTGCGCGTGGGAGGAACCGGAATTCTCGACCGGAACCGACGCCAACGGCGGCGCTTGCCGGTTTTCCCGGACCTGCCGGGATGGCAGGCGGATCAATAGGATTGGAAACTGTCAGGGTTGGGGTGAGCGGGCGTCAGCCCGTCGATCCCCTGCCCTGTCTATCGCTTAAAGCGAGACCGGCACACTACCGGGATCGACGTCATGTTATCTTCTGTTGAATGGTAGGATGATACGAAATACGATCGTTTGCATAAGAAGGCGAATTCTGCCTTCAGTCTATGAAGTGACTCGAAACACGTCTCTATAGACTGAGTTGGCACCTTTAAAAGACCCTCTATTCTCCCTCCAATTTATTGAATGCAAACAAAAAAGTCCGAAACAGCGATGTAAGTTATGATGAGTTCTATCTAGATTAGAGCTTCTAAGGTGTTATTTTCAAAACAATCGCGAATTTTTTTGGAGTTTTTGAGATGGAAGAAACGGAGAAAATCGTTTCGGTTCTGAGTGGAAGTGATCCTGTTGTCCTCGCTATGCTGGTGGCCCTCGCAAGTATTGCGCTAGTCGGTATGGCTCTTTGGGTTTTGCTCAAACTGAACAGCGGAGGTGATCGAAAGTGACGCCTACATTGAAATGGGGCCGCTTCCCTTCGACTTGGGTGTTGGATAAGCGCATGCGAAAAGTGCTCTGGAAAACCTACGGTGCGCAGGGTACGGCTGGATTGCGTGTTTATCTGACCTTGGCCCATCGTTTGATCGAAGACGATGGCATTGTACGTGCGAGCTACGATGAAATCGCGAAAGCTGCCAACCTGTCGCGCCAGTCGGTTGCAGATGGTCTAGATGTTTTGGAAGATCTCAGCCTGATCGAACGCAGTGCGAACGGAAAAGGAACTTATCACTTCTGTGACTATGATGTTGAGCGTGGATGGGCACAGGTTCCATCGCGGCCATTGTATACAGATGGTCAATTCCGCCCCTTTCAGAGCTGGACGATGCGAAAAAAAGCGGAGTTTGATGCACTCAAACTCTATCTGTTCATCGCCGCTGCCCGCGATGTCAATTTCAACGAGACTTTCACAAAATACGACAACATAAGGAAAGCCACCGGCGTACCAGATGCACGGATCACGACAGGGCTCTCCCTTCTAACTGTGAGCGGCTTAATTCACGCAATAGAGATTGATCGGGACGGCTTCGGTGCATCACGTAGCTATCGTCTTATAGGGCTGGACACACGTCGACATTCAGCAACAACGGGCCGGAACGGCATGATGCCGGTCGAAGACGCCTTTTGACGCCCCTTCAGGTCACAAGGAACAACGGTTCACCGTCTATCAGGATCGTCTCGCCCACATTGAACACTTCCCAAATTCCTCAAATCTCCTCTGCCTGTTCCAAATGATCCTCGTCAGTGACTGAGGCCGGGGTCACGGTCTATCTCCCTGTCAATCTCGCGCTCTTTCTCCTTGTCGACCTCTTGATCCTTCTCCTGATTGCGCGCGTCCTCGATCTCCAGCTTTTCGCGCGGCTTGTTCAGCACGTCTTTCAGCCGCTCGTTCACGGACGGCTTGCGCGCCTCGCGCTCGGTGTCCTCGCCAAGCTCTGGATCGCTGTGCCCGTCCAGCTTGTGAACCACCGCTTGGCCATCCCGGCCTGCGTCCTTCTCCATGATCTCTTTCAGCCGCTCTCGCGCATAGTTGCGGCGGTCCGGATTCGGCGTGTCGTCCCGGTCCTCTGACCGCCCGACGACCTTCGCTAACCGCTCCCGCATATCTTCTGGCCCAGCTCGCGTGCCACGCTCCTTTGCCGCTGCCGCCCTGAGCGCCGCCAGACCGGCCGAGACACGCCCCTGCCCCGCATCCCGCTCGGCCCCGTAGGTCTCACGTGCGATGTCCAACCGCTCGCGTAACTCGCGGAAGGCAGCGCGAGCCTGGCGGGCGGCATGGACCATAGCACCCCGCTCGGTGACAGGCACGTATTCCCGGCCCTGGCGTTCGGCCATCGCCTTCGCGCGCCGCTCAATGGAATTGGCGGCTGGCCCCAGCTTCAGTTCCGGGTCACGGTCCAACTCCTCGGCCGTCAGCGCGTCTCCTCGCTCCTGCGCGGCTTCCCTCTGCGCTCCGAGCGACCGGTGATCAACGCGCTCCACTTCCCCTGCCCGCTCCAGCGCACGATTCTGGAGATCGGCCCAGACACCGCGCATCTGCTCGATCTCGACACCACCGGTCTTGGCGGAATCGAGCACGCGCGTCTTGGCGGTGAAGCCGTCCGCCTCCAGCTTGCGGGTGGAGGTCAGAACATGGGCATGGTGGTTGCGCTGATCGCCTTCGCGGTGCGGGGCATGGATCGCCACATCGACGGCGACGCCGTAGCGGCTGACCAGTTCCTGGGCGAAGTCATGGGTGATCTGCGAGCGGTCCTCGGCGCTGATCTCGGACGGCAGGGCCAGCTCCCACTCGCGGGCGGTGACGGAGTTGCGGCGGGTCTCGCTGGCTTCGACCTCGTTCCAGAGGCGGGACCGATCCTGCGCCCAATCCGGCGCGTCCTTCGGGGTCAGGATAAAGGTCTCCTCGATGCCCTGCTTGCGGGTGTAATCGTGGATGCGACCTTCGCGCTGGCACTCGATGCGCTCCCCGACACGGTAGGCGGCTGCCGCCGTGGCGGAGCGCCCGGCGCTGCGTTTGATCGTCTTCACGGAGAGGTGGTAGCTGGCCATGCGCCCTACGCTCTCCGATGAAGCGAACGATCAGCACGCACGCCGTTGCTGACCCCGGCCCAGGCCCCAACATGGGCCACCGGGTCAGCCGTCTTTTCCCCGCAGGCCCGCGCGTCAGAACGCTGGGGCCGGGTAGGAAAAGACGGCCCGTCCGAAGCGAGCCCTTGGCTCTCTGAGGCGCGGGCTTGCCGATGCATCCCACCAATCTCCCCAGCCTTGTGGTGGGGAGATTGGTGGGATGCATCGGCGGTTTGCCACTGGCAAACCCGGCAAGGATCGTCACCGACAGGTCCGACGGTCCGCGCAGCCCGCAAGCGCGGCACCCCCGGCGATCCAGCCCCGGCCACGGGGCACAGGATGCCGACAGGGGGTCGCATTGCGGGACGCCATCCAACCGCGCAGGTTGGCTCTGGAGAGTTTGAGAGGCCGGGAGGGCCTTTCATTCCGGCGCGCACCGCGTCGGACGGAGTTCGCCATCGGCTGAGGCCCTGCCTCAAGGAGATCGCACGCAAAGCTCGAAACCGCAGGTGGAGAGTTTGCATAAGTGCGCCCTTCACTGATCCTCAGCTCAGGGTGTGCGCTGTCGTCTGATCTCACAAGAACAGGTTGTGCCACCCGCCCTTTCTCGCGGACCTCTGCCGATCCGCGCTGTGTCATCCGCCATGTTCCGCCGAAAGGCAGGCATGGTTTGGGATGACCCTTGTTATTCTGGGTCGATGCCGGAGTCTTTCAACCATGACGTGAATGTAGCGGATGGTTGGAGCAATGGCCGAAACGGAACTGGAACGTGCCGAGAAGCGATACGCCCAGGCCAAGGCCCGGCTTCAGGCCCTGCGCAATCGGGAAGCCACGAAACAGCGCAAGCTCGACACAAGGCGCAAGGTCATCCTCGGGGGTGCGCTCCTCGATCTGGCGGAACGGGATTCCGCAGCCGCCGCGATGGTGGACCGGCTGATCCGCAACCTCTCCCGTGACCAGGACCGGAAAGCCTTCGCGGACTGGGAGGGCCCCCCTGCCCTGCCCCCTGATCCTGACGGGTCCGGGTGATGCGTTCTGTCATGCTCTTCATGGGCAGCCTCGCGCGGTTCTTCTATCGGGTGATCGCCACCCCCATCATGTTCGGATGGCTGATCGGGGCCATGGGCTTCGGCGCGATGCTGGGGTTCGTCATCGGCGGCATTGTTGCGATCTCGGCCTTTGGTCCCCCGCTAGGTCAGTCGGCGTGGGAATGGGCCATCCTCGTCCCCTGTGTGTTCATCGGTGCAGTTTTCGGATTCCAGTATTGGCGCACTGTCTCCGGGGCCGATGTCTTCTTCGGGCTGACCGGCGACAGCCACGGCTCGGCCCGCTTCGCCAGCCGCAAGGAGCTGAAGAAACATCAGGGTGGTGACGGGCTTCTGATTGGGCGCAATCCTGGCACGGGTCAGCTCCTGCGCTATGACGGCCCCGCCCATCTGATCACCCTCGCTCCGACACGGGCCGGGAAAGGTGTCGGCACAGTGATCCCGAACCTGCTGGCCGTGGACCGCTCCGTTCTGGTCATCGACCCCAAGGGCGAGAACGCGCGGATCGCGGGCGAGGCGCGGCGGCGCTTCGGAACAACGCACGTCCTCGATCCCTTTGAAGTCAGCGGCTACCCCTCGGCCTGCCACAACCCGCTCGACCGGCTGACCCCCGACAGCCTTGATCTGGGCGAGGACGCCGCCTCCCTGACGGAAGCCCTGGTCATGGACCCTGCCGGGCAGGTGCAGGAGGCCCACTGGAACGAGGAGGCCAAGGCCATCCTCGGCGGGCTGATCATGTTCTGTGTCTGCCACGAGGATCGCGACCGCCGGTCTCTCGCCACCGTCCGGGAATATCTCACCCTGCCCCCGGATCGGTTGAAGGCGCTCTTGGAATTGATGCAGGACAGCGACGAGGCGGGCGGGCTGATTGCCCGCGCCGCCAACCGCTTCCTCGGTAAGGCGGACCGCGAAGCCGCCTCGGTTCTCTCGAATGCACAACGGCATACGCATTTCCTGGACAGCCCCCGGATCGCTCGGTGCCTCGTGCGCTCGGACTTCGCCTTCTCCGATCTGCGCCACCGGATCACATCCGTGTTCCTGGTCCTGCCGCCCAACCGGATGGACGCCTACAGCCGCTGGCTGCGCCTTCTCGTCTCCCAAGCCCTCCAGGACATCGCACGGGACGCAGAAGCTCTGACGGCCACCACAAGCGTTCCGAGCGCGTCTCAGCGGCTTTCCTCCCCTGCCCTCTTCCTCCTCGATGAATTCGCGGCTCTCGGCCGTCTGGAGGCCGTGGAGCGCGCCATGGGTCTGATGGCGGGCTACGGATTGCAGCTCTGGCCGATTCTGCAGGACATGAGCCAGCTCCGCGATCTCTACGGCGACCGGGCGAACACATTCATCGCCAATGCCGGGGTGCAACAGGTCTTCGGGGTGAACGACTTTGAAACAGCCAAATGGTTGAGCCAGATGATCGGCCAGGAAACGTCCCGCTTCCAGACCGACAGCTTCAAGCCTGGCGACGGTCCCAGCTTCTCCAACCACCTCACCGGCCGCGATCTGCTCACCCCAGATGAAATCATGCAGATGCCGCCGAACGTCCAGCTCCTGCGCGTGCAGGGTCAGCCCTCAGCGCTGGCACAGAAGCTGCGCTATTACGCCGATCCCGAGTTCCGGGGGCTCTTCGTTCCGCAGGACGCTGCCTGAGCCCCGGAAAGGAGCCGCCATGTCAGAACAACCCGATCAACCCGCCTTCCCTACCCTCTCCGACGACGAAATCCACAAGAGCCTCGATGACATCGCCACGCTGCTCTCCAGCCAGAGCAATCGCCTGGACGAACAGACGAAGGTGCTGAACCGCCTCCGGGAGGTAGCGTCAGAAGCGCGGCAGGCAGCGTTCGCGGCACGGGACCAGACGGACCCCGAACACTACGCCGACTTCGCCGTCACGCTGATCGAAGACCGCACCGGCAAAATCATCGACCGGATGAACGATGTCGCCAGCGGCCTGATCCGGGCCTCGAACCATACCGCGACGGTGCTCAAGGAAGCGGAACAGGATCGGTCGGCCTCGCAGCGCCAGCTTTGGGACCGGGAACAGAAGCTCGACCGGTTCAAGCGCCGCTTGCCCTGGGTCTGTCTCGGGGCGCTTGTCCTGACTCTGTCGATGACGATGACGTTTCCCCGCTTCTTGGCCAGCTACGGTTCCACGTGCGCTGTCCTCGGCGGTGTCTGGACAACGACATCCACCAACACCGATGTCTGCGCCTTCTATCGGGAGTGAGACAAAGCGCTCGATCTGCCGCTTTGCTCTCTTCTCAGCAAACAGGCCGCCTGTGGCGGCTAGGAGGCTCTGCCTCCTCTGCCCCAACGGGGCATTCACCTCCGGGATATTTATGGAACAAAGATATCATGGTAAGATGTCCCTGCGGTACAGGCGGGGACGTCGATGGCCGTGAACGGAGATATCTCCGAGCGCCCTTCGCTGTAAAGGTGAGGGGCGTCTTTTTGGTGTAACCGTGATAGCCACGTGGTGAGCGAGTCGGCGCAAGCTGGGTGTTATATATGTGTTAGAATCTGTGTTACGGGAATCCGAACGTTGGATTAATGAAATGATTTCAGTCATTTGCATGAACACTATGCAGCTAATATCCCGATAGAATGCAGGTATTATCCGGAAAAGTGCAGCCGTTATCCCGATAGGACTTGTGGTGCAGCTAATATCCCGATAGCTACAAGGGTGCAGCCGTTATCCCGATAGGTGATTCATGGATGAAGACCAACGCCCCCTCCTCCCGGATCGCCATCCGCAAGCGAACCTATTCATTTGTGATGTGGCTGATGCTGTCATCAAGAGCGACATGGCGTCCATGGAGCATCCGATCTTCACACTGTCGAAGAAGCCGATCCGCGAGGTTAAAAGATACGAGCATGGTGATGTCGTCCTGGAAGTTACGCCTGGCCCCAAGGGTATCGCCAACATCTATGACAAGGACATTCTGATTTTTGCGATCAGCCAAATCATGGCGGCTCGGAACGAGGGTCGCCCCTACTCACGTGAGATTCAGTTCCAGGCACAGGATTTTCTTGAGTTCAGTAACCGCCACACCGGCGGCCACGACTATGA
Organism: Pseudomonadota bacterium; assembly: GCA_039819325.1. Lineage (GTDB taxonomy): Bacteria > Pseudomonadota > Alphaproteobacteria > Kiloniellales > JACOMY01 > JACOMY01. Next base: position 9,610 of record JBCBSF010000129.1, read on the forward strand.
TTTGCTGCGTGACTCCCTTGATCGACTAGACAGCACCCGACTCAGGACGACGATCAAGACTGGTGGAGAAGAAACTTGGGAGGCGTTTGGCCTGATCGAAGGGGCAAAGATCAAGCGCAAGCGGCATGACGGCCGCGTTACTGAATGGGGCCTCAAGCTCTCGGAGTGGCTCTTTAAGGCCATCGAGGCCAACGAAGTCCTGACCCTTCACCCGGACTATTTTCGCCTCCGTAAGCCAATCGAGCGCCGGATTTACGAAATCGCGCGAAAGCACTGTGGCTCGAAAGAGTCTTGGCAGATCGGCCTGAAGAAGCTTCAAAAGAAGTGTGGATCAAGCGATGCCATTCGTAACTTCCGGCTGGCCGTTCGGGCGCTCTGCGATTTTGACCACCTGCCCGACTACTCGGTGAGCCTCGAAGACGATATGGTCTCATTCCGTAGCCGTGCCTCGCAACCGGTTATCTCTGACTTGGGATTTACGACCAAGCTCAAGCCCGAAACTTTCGAGGCTGCCCGGCAAGCGGCACCTGGCTGGGATGTCTATGTAATCGAACAGGAATGGCGTGGGTGGGTTATGAGCCTGCTTGAACAGGGGATGGAGCCTCCACGAAACCCAGACAGCGCCTTTATCGGGTTCTGTCGCAAGTGGGCTGCGCGTCAGCAGTAAAGCATATTATATGCCGTATAAAATAGCACGTTATAAAATATGCCTCATATAAAAAATGACGTGACATATTTTGTGGCACGTCACATAAAAGAGAAAAACAACGAGCAGACAAATGATTGTAAGCGTCCTCTCACCCAAGGGTGGTTGTGGAAAATCCACTGCAACGCTGACATTGGCGTCGGTTTTCGCGAAGAACGAAGACCTCTCGATTACTATCGTTGACGCTGACCCTCGACAAAGCATCGCACGTGTTTGGTTGGGTAAGCGCAACGAAGAGAACCTTGGGGACGCACCTTTCAAGGTGATCTCAGACCCCTCTGACAGCACCATTCTCGACACGCTAGAGGCGGCGGGCAATGACCATGACCTAGTGTTCGTTGACCTAGAAGGTGTCGCGGGCCTCATGGCGTCCTACGCCGCTTCGGCATCTGATCTCTGCATTGTGCCGATGCGACCGAGTGCCTTGGACGGTGATGCGGCGGGCGCGGCCCTTAAAATGATCCGGGACGCGGGGCGTGCTGCAAGGCGGACAGTGCCAGCTCGCATCCTGATCACACAGACCGACGCCGCAATCGTGACGACTTCTCACAAAGAACTGTTGGCTGAATTGGATGGGGCAGGGGTGGAGCGCTTGCAAACCGAACTCATGCGAAGAGCCCCTTTTGAGCGGGTCATGGCGGAGGGCAGAACCCTTTTCGAACTGCAAGACAGTCAGTCTGTGAAGAGCGCGATCAGCAACACCGCTCGGCTTGGCAAAGAGCTGGCAGAGATACTGGAGGCACAGTGATGGCAGGGACGTTTCTGAATTTGAGCGACGACGACCAAGAAGAACCCCAAGCACCCAAGATTGGTGCAGGGTTAAAGCGCAAGAAGAAAAGCTCTCGTCCAAGGGCAGACGCTGAAGCCGTCGCGGCCGCAGGACGTGCAAACGGCTTCAATCGTTCAACGGTGGCCGCCCACGCCTCGGAGCTAATGATGGTTGAGCAGTTTCCGTAGAACGATTGAAGCCGTTTGCACGTCCTGCGGCCGCGACGGCTTCAGCGTCT
>JBCBSF010000130.1:0-10997 GCA_039819325.1 Pseudomonadota bacterium
CCTGCTTTCCGGCCTCGACGATCCGGATGAAGAACGCGCTGGCAAGCCGGTCGGCCTCCAGTTCCTGGTCTCGGCTCTGCGCCTGCTCGAGGTGGCCGAGCTGCACATGGGCCAGTTCGTGGCAGAGCACAAAGACGAGCATGCTGCGGCCCAGAGCATCGGCCAGGTTCACGAGTTCACTGTAGCGCAGATAGAAGGGCGCCAGCTGTTCACGCGCTCGCTCGAAGCGCTGGCTGTCGGTGATGAGCTCGAAGTGGGTGTTTGCGGTTTGCAGAATCTTCTGTCTCTCTGTCGCGTTTGGGTTTCCGACCGCCAGCACTGTGTTCAGAAGCGCCAGCCCGGATATCCAGGACTCGAAGGCCATGTCGAGCACGACGACCGGCTGGCCCGACCAGTTCGGGGCGGCGAAGGCCTGGGTGCGGTGGTAGCGGCCCGAAGCGAAGTCCACCGACTTAGGATCGATCTCCAGGACCCGAACAAGATCCGCGAACATCACCTCGAAGAGGTTCTCCGCCAGATCGTTCACCTGCTCGGGATCGAAGGGCAGGCCCAGGGCCTTGGCCACGCGCTCGGCGAAGGCCAAAGATGCAGGCGTTGCCTTGTAGCGCTTCAGTGGTTTGAACCTGTCGTCACCCACGTCCTGCCTCCCGCCGTCCAACCATCCTGTACTGCCGTCGCGTTCCCGGCAGTCTCCAGCTGCTGTTTGGCTGCTTCAATCCTGACGCGGTTCTAGCCGGGCGCGCCGTCAGTTCAAGGTCCTGCCCGCACCATCCGGCGCCGCGGCGCCGGACCGTGTTGAACCTGGATCTGCCGGCTATCCCACCCGGCTCTTTGCTCCCGCGTTCGAAGCCAACCAACAGCAAAGGAGTGAAGACTATGGGAATGGACGTTTATGGAAACGATGGAAGCACCTTTAGAGCAACCATCTGGTCGTGGCGAGCGATCGTCTACGCAATGGAGCTTGCCGGCTACGAGGTGCCCGGAGACTGGCATTGCAACAACGGCGCGGGCCTCCAGACGCAGGAGGCTTGTGACGATCTCGCCGAGACTCTGGAGAGCTTCCTGACGATCTGGGATGACCAGAGCCTCACGTTCGAGACCGAAACAATCCGCGTGGACAGCCACGGCTGTTTTGTCGAGCCCGGCACGCCCGGCAGTCGCTCGCCCTACCGGGTCGACCGCGAACACCTGCAGGAGTTCGTCGCGTTCCTCAAGGACTGCCATGGCTTTGAAATCCACTAGGAGGGCTATGCGATGACTGATCCAATCACCGAAGCCAAGCGTCTCACACCCTGGTGGATGATGGAGATCCGCCGGTTCGACGGTCTCGAGCTCCATCCGGTCCGGGATAATCTTTGGGATGAAGACGAGCGCGGCCCGCGACCCTTCGACAATCCGGACGACCATGAAACCTGCTGCGAGCCTTGCGAAGCAAACGAAGCGCACTTCTGGTCCGTCTATGCTCATCTCGTCGAGGGTGGCATTGAATGCCTCGAAGACTTCCCCACGGAGGCGGCGGCCAGACGTTTCGCAGAACAGCTGCTGGCCGCTTATCCACATTTACGACGTCATGGTCTCATGGGCTAATCGCTGGGGGCAGGGCTCTGCCCCCAGCGACTGCGCCTAGCCAGTTGCTCAGCCCTTGCCCTGACCCAGATTGGCGGCGAGCTTGTCCAAGCCTTCCGCCAGTCCGTTAAGGTAGAACTGCCCACCGTCGGTCAGCATGGGGGTCAGGATATCCGCAACGAGGGCGAGGCGTTCCTCGGCGCGCGGATGCCTGCTGTCATCGATCGATCCCGAGGCGCGCCCTTCCAGCCAGGTCTCGTAGATCTTCAAGAGCCGCATGAGCAGGATCGGGGCACCTGCAAGCCTTGGGTCGACGATGAGGTGATGTGTGCGCTTGGTCTTGCAGGCCTCGACCACTCTCATGAAATAGTCAGCCGCCAGCCGGTCGGCCTCCAACTCCAGATCTCGCGATGGCTCCCTACCCAGGTGGCCAAGATCGATATGAGCCAGCTCATGGCACAGCACGAAGCCCATCATAGCCCGCCCGACCGGCTCGGAGGTGCGGAGCCACCTGGCATACTCGAAGTAGAAGGGTGCGAAGATGTCCCTTACGCGATTGGAACGTTGCGCGCTCGAGAGCAAGGCGAAGAGTTCGATCGTCAGGTGATCGACCTTCTCGCGCTGCTGCCGGTTCAGGTGTTGGCCGGCCAGGATCGTCATCACATGGCCCAGTCCGAAGACCCAGAAGTAGAAGTCCTCGTCCAGGACGACATGCGGGCGGCTTTGGCTGTCGCTGGCCGCAAAGACCCGGACCTCGGGATAGCGCCCTGAGCGGAAGATCGTCTGTGCAGGATCGCGCTCCAGCAGGGTCACCAGGTCGTCGTAGAAGGCGTCATAGACCCGTGGCGCCAGCTCGGCGATCTGCGCCCGGTCGTAGGGCATGCCCATGGCCTTGGCGATCTGCTCGGCGAAGTCCAAGCCGGCCTCGCTCGGCTTGGAGGGATGTGCCGGGTCGAACTCACCTCTGCTCATGCGATTGGAGCCAGAGACTGGGCCGGACCACCAGAGATGTTGCCCATGATCATTGTGGGCGGCGGTCAGGTGTCGGACTTCGGAACCGCGGCCCGTGCCTCGAGCTGACGGATCTCCTCCTGTAGGAGCTGATTGTACAGCGCTGCGAAGCGTGCTGCCTGTTCAGGCGCGTCACCGGCTCGGGCCAGACGCCGGGCAAAGACGCCGGGCGCATGGCTGGCAGTCATCCCATCTTTGCCCTCGACGAGCAGATCGCAACGCCCGGTCTCGAGAAGCGCAGTAACCCAATCGACCCGACCGTTGTGGGCGAGTTGGAAGATCAACGGCTCCGTCTCTCCAGCGGGCACGAGGTTCGGATCGGCCCCCTCAGCCAGGGCCTGTTTGAAGGCCTCGAGCTGCGACCACTCAAGCGCCAGCAGGAGACGCTCGTCGGCGGTCCTGGCCTCCTTGACGCGCTGCGCGAACTGCAGGTCGAAGGGGTCCTTGGCCTCCTTTGCTTGTCTGTCGTCCAAGAAGTGGTGCTGATCGCCATTCTCCACTGTGCCGGTCCCTTCCGGTCTGGGCTTGATGCCCTGGGTCTCGCCGAGCCTGGAGCGATGGTACTCCAAGTCCTGCGACAGGACCTTGATCGCCGTTCGTGGCGGCGTGTCACGGTCTATCCCCGGAGGCAGGAAAGCTTCGCCACGCGCCAAGGCCCGCCAGCCGACATTCCTCTGGCCCCGCATGCCGACGATCTTCTCGTCATCATCCACAATCAGGCCGGTGACATTGAAGATCGAGGGGAAGCCACGATGCTCCACCAGGTGCAGCAAGGCAATTATGTCGCTATTCGCCAGGGCGGTTCCCGCGGTGACGGCCTGACCAACCTCCTTTAAGAGTCCACCCTTGACCAGGCGTCCCAACCCCTGGATCGAGGTCGGGTTCAAATCATCCGTCTGCGCAGCGACCGCTCTTGCGTCGAGCATGCGGTAGAGCACCAGAGTCTCGACCAGCGACAGAGCTTCTGCCTCCGGGACATAGGTGACCGAGAGCTCGACTGTGAGCAGCAGGTCCAGGTCAACGCTGAGCGCATGATAGAGACCGGTGAACTCTCTCAAGAAGTCCTGCCGCGCCTGAGACACCGAGGATGCAAAGTAGCTGTCGAGTGGTCCCAGGGCTTGAACCTGCGGCGCCTGTTCCAGCAGCTCCAGTTGCCGGCTCGTGAGCCCATCGAACTTGATGAGGAATTCGGCGACCATGCGCAGGGTGTTGTCGCTGGGTTCCTGTGCGTACTCCGGTGTCAGAAAGCGGCCCAGGGTCGTGGCGCTGATCGTTCCCTCAATCTCAGTCGAGGTCGTGATGTAGTCGGCCACACGCCGCTTGGTCCAAGGCTTCTGGCGAAAGCGCTGCGTCGCCATCAGGATCGACAGACTGCGCGCCAGCAGCTGCACGACGTCCGGTCTATTTGGCACCTCTATCATGCTTCGCCCCCTCCAAAACACCACTTTTGAGGGCAAGGTTAGCGCCGCTGTTCCGGCTGGCTCAAGGAAGAGTTATCCACCAGAGGCTGCAATGCGCGCCATGTGGGCTGCCAGCGGTCCTTCCGTGTCGTAGTAGGCGACGCGCTGGATCACCATGGGATTGACCCCGGCCCAGAGCAGCAGCTGGCGTCGCTGCTTGTCGTTGCGCGCGAAGAGCAGGGCCACCTCGCTGGGGGTGAGAAGGTCGTAAAGCTCGAAGGTCTCGCTGCGACCGGTCAGACCCTGCTCGCGTTGGCTCGGCCCGGCCTCGCCCGGACGGCTGGTCTGCACAACCGTCTTGTCCAGACGTTTGGAGATGTACTCCGTGGTGGCGAGGTCGACGTTACCAAACGCTTGGAAGATGCCGGAGTTGGCGGCAAAGCTCTCCCAACGCTCCTTGTAGAGGGCCTTGCCCTGTCCCCAGTCCTGCAGGATGACCCACAGAGTCACATGGAAGGAGGCGATCTGCCCGGCCGCATCCTGCAGCTGGCTCATGAAGCCGAGGACCGGGAACTCGTCGAGGCAGACCAGGACGTTGCTGGGCGGCTGCCTCTGCTCCCGCTCCATGGCATCGAAGAGTTGATTCAAGAGAATGCGGAACCAGCGATTGCACAGCCCCATGCGGGTCGCCGGCAGGCACAGAAAAATGCTGACGCCCTTCGGATCGGCCTTCAGGTCAGTCAGATCGACGTCGTGACCGGTCAGGACGGATTTCATGGCGCCGTAGTCGAGGAACTGCGTGTGGCGGTGGATGGTCGAGAGGACGGAGCCCAGCTCCTCAGCGGACTTGGCATAGAAGCCGCGAAAGGCGCCCTCGATCGCGCCGGCCAGATCCCGATGGTTCAGTGCGGTTAGGCGGCGCACTGTGCTCAAGGCCAGCTGCAGGAGAATGATCTCACCTTCCTCGCCGCGATCGAGCGCCTGATTGATCAGACTGCGGACAGTCCCGAGGTGACGGTCCTCGTCCTTGACGACTACGCTCACGGCCACAAAGAGAATGAGACCGATCAGGAATCCCTTCGCGGCCTCGTTCCAATGTGGGTCCTTCTCCTCGCCGGTGGAGATCACCAGGCCGTCGGCGATCTGATAGGCGTCCTCGACGATGAAGCGATTGTCGAGGGTGAGCCGGTTCAAGGGATTGAAGCGGGCACGGCACTCGGCAGCGGCCCCCTCGGTGATCTCGAAGGGATCGAGCACATAAACCCGCTGCCCAAGCCTCTTGCGTGCGGCTGCGGTCTTGTTGGCCAGCTCCCCCTTGGGATCGATGGCGAAGACCGAGCCATCATAGAAGTAGAGATTGGAGATCACCGTCACCGATTTCCCCGCCCGGCTGCCGGCCACGGTCAGGACATGCCGGTTGTCGCGGATGCCGATCAGCTTGTCGCCGAGCGCACCCAGCAGGAGCTTGCCCTTTGGCGTCTCCGGATCGTAGGCGAGCGCCTTGCTTGCGGCGATCTTATCCGGTTCCAGCCAGCGGGCTTGCGGCGGGGTCTGGTGGCGCAGGTACTCCCAGGACTTGCCGCGCGGCACGCCCTCCATGAGCGCCTCCGATCCACCGGTCTGGGTCTTGCTGCCAACCACCTGGTCTCTCCCTCCAGAGCTGTGAAGGCAGGCTACAGGTGCCTGGTTTAGCTGTCTCGTCTTTCGTTGCGTGAAGGCCAGGTTGCTCTCGGTCTGGCTCCATCGGGTCTGCAGGGCGCCGCAGGGCTTTCCTCGATGGTGATCCTGGAGCCGGACGTCGGCGATGGCTCAAAAGGAATTTTCCTAGGGGCCAAGCCCCCTTAGTCGCGAGACAAAATTCCTTTCCTGGCCGCCTTGCTCTTTCTCTCTGGCGTTCGAAAGGCGGCCATGACCCAGCGCCACCGCCGGCTCCGGGCGGGATCCCATGGAAAGCCGCAGAGGGCGGCGACCAGAAACCCAAACTAAGGAGCAAGACAATGAACCTTGGAACCTTCACAAAGCACGAAAACGGAACCTTCACCGGAACCGCGACTACCCTGATGAACAGCTACGAGCTGGAGTATCGACCGATCGAGAAGGTCGGCGAGGGACCCGACTTCCGGGTCTATCGGAAGGGCACCGACATCGAAGTGGGCTTTGCCCGCGCCGCATTCGGTGAGAAGTCCGGAAAGGCCTACCTCAACACCCTGATCGATACGCCCGAGCTGGCGAAGGGTGTCTGGATGGCACTCGTCCGCGAAGACGACGAGACCTACGTCCTGAAGTGGAGCCGCCCGAAGCCTAAGGCCACTGGCCAGAATGGCGAGGTTAACGGCAAGACCGCCGCGGACTTCTAAGATCCGGCAGACCCGAGAGCCCCGGCAGCCCGCCGGGGCTCTCTCACTGTTAGGTGTCGGCGGTCTCGGCCACCATATCGGAGCGGTCATGGCCGCAGACCAAGTAGGCCTCGTGCTTGGCCCAGGCATTGAGACCGCAGGTGGGGCAGCTGTACTTTATCTTGACGCCGGATTTGGAGGGCTTGGGCTTGGGAGACGGTCCGCCGTCACCCTCGGCGCCGCCCGGCGTAATGACCGGCTCCGGCTCCTCGGCCTTATCCTGCCAGGTGAGCATGAAGCCCTCATCCATAAGCCTGGCAACCGTCTGCTCGAAGAGACCGCCCTCGACGACATAGTGAGACATGCTATCACCGGTCTCGTGGCCGCCAGGTTTGCCGGTGTCGGAGGGCTGCAGCGCCAGGGCCTTCATCTTATCGGCCCACTGTCGATTGTGATAGCGGCCACGTCCCGGCTTGCCAAAGTGGAACTGCCAAAGGTGCACCATTTCGTGCAGCACGGTGGATAGAACCTCTTCCTCGCTGCGGGCCTGGAAATGCTGCGGATTGAGCGCGATCTCGTCGCAAGCCGTGCCGTCCTCCCGCACGAAGCGTTCCCGGTGGAAGTAGCCATAGGTGCGACCACGCCGCTGCAGGGTGATCAGACAGTTCGGTAGGCTGCGTTCGAAGAGCGTCCAGTTGAAGTAGTTGAAGGCCCATTGCAGAGCGTCATAGGTCTCCTGCGTCGGTTTGATCTCGACGTCGGGGGCCTCTGTTGCGGTCTCTGTAATGTACATTCCAATTGGGCCTTCTCGAGTCTGCCGAGGCTCTAAATCGAGGTGCTCGGGAGCCTTCAGGGTAGGGTCCCCCAGTCAGCAAAGATCTCGCGGAAATCTCGTGTCTCAAGAAATGGCATGGACATCACAGGTGTCTGCTGCAGTGCAGGAGCGAGAAACTGGCATCGAGCCTTGAATTCATGCTATTATGGAAAGGATAGGAAAGCGGCCGAATACAAGGTGTGCGCGGGTAATACCGCGCTCACCTTGAGGGGGGACATCCTGTCCCCCGCTAACCCCCCTTGGCAGCCCTAACCTCGCGGCAGACCTTCGTCTGCCGCGCGCTAAGGGCTTGGTTCAGCCTCAAGCCGGCATCGAGCCGTACTCAAGGCTGAGGAGAACGTGTCGCCGTTCAATCACGACCGGGCGTTTCGCCGCCGGACCACGCCCAATTGGAGATGCCGCTCTCCAGTTGGATTAACCATCGGCCAAGAAGCGTTCCTTGGATGACGGCAGGAGACGTCGGCTCCCCTGCACCCTCGACCAAAGAGCGTTCCGGCCCTTTGGATACCTGACCAACTCTCCGCGGGTTGGATGCGCGCCAAGGGGCTTGTCCCTTGGATGACGCCGAAACGGCGCCCGCGAGATAAACGCGAGACGCCACAAACCGATCCCCCGCCATGAATGAGAGGAGTATGGACCAGGAGAAGCCCAAGAGACGAGCTCCTATCCCCTGGCGGCCACCAGCCGACCGCTGGGATGACTTCGACGCGCGGGTTGCCCGGTCCGGCCTTTCCCGCAATGCCTTCATCACAGACTGTGTCTTTGGGCGGAACCGTTATCGCCCGGGGGAGATCAAGCAGCTGCTGCAGATCCTTGGGCTGGAGCAGAGCCAAGTCGACCTCCTGATGCGGTTTGAATCCGACGTGGCGGGGGATCCTGAGATCAAGGCACTCTTGGCTGAATTGCGCGAGGGGCAGATCGAGATCCGCTCAGCGCTGTTTCTCTTGATGGGTCGGCAGCCATGATCCCCTTTGCCTCTCAGCGCGGCGCCGGTCGGGACCTCGCCATTCACTTGATGAATGCCGAGGACAACGAGTACGTCGAACTGGCCGATCTCCGCGGCGCCATCGCCGACGACCTGCCGGGCGCCTTTGCTGAGTGGGAGGCTCAGGCCGGCGCCACCAAGTGCCGGAACTACCTCTACAGTCTCTCGGTCAATCCCGATCCAGTTCATGGCCCCATGTCACGGAGCCTCTACGACGAATACATCGCGCGGGTGGAGACAGCCCTCGGCCTGGAAGGTCAGGCCCGCGCCGTGGTCTATCACACCAAGGAGGATCGCCAAGGGCAGGGCCGGGAGCACTGCCACGTCGTCTGGTCGCGGATCGACATCCAGGAATGCAAGGCCATCCACATGGCCTTCGATCACGACAAGCTCATGACCGTTACCCGGCAGTTCGCACGCGATCACGGGATCGAACTGGCACCCGGCTATCACAAGCTGGAGGAACGCAAGCGGCAGACCTATCGCCAACTCTCGCTCTACGACCGCGTTCAGGAGGGCCGGACCGGGCTCTCGCGCGAGGAGCGGACGGAGGTTATCACCGAGCTCTGGAAGCATCGCGACGATCCGGCGGCCTTCGTCGCGGCTCTGGACTATCACGGCTACATCTTGGCGACCGGGAAGCGGCCTTTCGTGCTGGTCGACCTCTATGGCGAGACCAACTCGTTGCCCAAGCTGATCGACGACAAGGCGGCGAACACCAAGGCGATCAGGGATTTCCTCGGGGCCGACTACGAAGAGGAGAAGTTGCCGAGCGTCAAGGACGCGCGGGCGCTTGCCAAGGAGCGACGCGGGCAGCTGAAGCGGTACAAGCAGAGCCAGGAACAGTCCGATCGGCTGGAGCGGCTGAGAGAGGCGCATCGGCGCGAGCGTGAGCGGCTGGTGGCTGAGGGTGAGAAGCTCAGAGACCGGCAGCAGCGGGATCGATCGAAGATCGCCCAGACCCAGCTGGACGACCGCGCGGCTATGAAGGCCACGCACGCGCGACGGGAGCAGGAGGTCGGGCAGCAGCGGGAGGCGAAGCAGCCCAAAGGGCTCGCCGCGTTGCTCTTGAAGGTCAGTGGGATGGAGCTCATCCGACGTCAGGTCTATCGGCACCAGGATGCAAAGCGACAGGCGGCCTATCAGCAAGAGCGCCACGGTCTGCGCGAAACGCAACGATCCGAGCGTGAGGAGCTGCAGCAGCGGCAGCAGATGCAAAGACTAGACCAGGAACGCAAGGTCAGCGCACAGAAGCAGTCTCATGCCCGGCAGGAAGAATCGCTGAGGGCCTCCTTCCCGCGGCAGCATCGCATGAAGATGCGCCGCCGACAGGAGCACATGCCGGCAATCAACCTGCACCTCGGCCCACCCGGTAGAGCCGCCATGCCCTATAAGGCTAAGAAGCGCTACATCTCTCCGCTAGCCGTTGAGTTCCGGAAAGACAAGGTGTTAGCCAGCGACCGCCGGCGTAGCGAGTCGCAGCGCCAGGGCGGGCAGAGGAAGCTTGCCGAAGAGGAACGGGATCTGCAGAGCGCGTTTCGTGACGCTGCCAGGCACGCGACTAACGCCGGTAGCACCGGTTCCGAAGATAGAGCTCGAGTAAAATACAAATCTAACAGCACGACCGACTGCAAAGATGGGCGCAAGCGGTGACCAAGCTTCCGATGAGAAAGTTTGGCACGTCATTTCGGATCACGTCCACGTACCGGGGGGTGGCGTCGTCGAGCCAGAGGGGGCGCTTCGACACGCAATGGCTGACGGCCGATGTCAATCGCGCCGCGCTGGCTGATCAGTCCGGTTTGTGGATCGACCTGGTCCATGGGCACAGGACTCCGAAGTCCAAAGTGCTCGTCATGGACAGCTCCGTCAGCCCGACCCATGATGAGCAGGAAGGCACGGCTTAGAATAGAGAAATGTGTTGCACATGCTATCAATAGTTGTTTTCCTTCAACCAGTTTGGCGACCTGGAACGTTGCGCGCTCAGATCGGGTAACGTGCACAGCGCTGATGGTTGGCGCGAGGTGCTCGATCCCGTGGCCGCGGGTTAACGAGGCCGAAAGCTCCGCCGCTACTTCCGGGGCGATGCGGCCTTCGCGGCACCGGACATATACGAATACTTGGAGACGGAGGGCTTTGCTTGCGTCATCCGTCTGCCCAAGAACTCGGTCCGCAGGATGCGGCTATCATGCCAGAAACTCGAGGCCAACGCGGTTCGGCTTCAGCTTTATGCCCTGGCCTACAATCGGGGTAACTTCACGCGCGCGCTGGCATTGCCCGAGCTGGTTGGCCACTGGTCGCTGCCGATGCTGTGCAAGAAGCTGGTGAAGATCAGAGCGAAGGTCGTGAGCAATGGCCGCTCCATAAACTTCCAACTGACCGAGGTTGCCGTGCCCCGTGGGCTGTTCGCCGACATCCTCGATCGGACCGACCGCCTGCGACCAAAGCCAGTGCCGACATGACCGCGCGCAGGCTGACCCGCGATGCTTCCAACGCCGGACCAATGCGCCTGGAAAGAGCGCGTTCGGCCCGTCCAGCCCTCAAGGCGCACCGACAGGTGCCCGGCGCTCCCGAAATCGCCCTGTCTCCGATGCCCAGTGGATGTGACGGTTGCGCTCGAACCACGAATGAGGTAATCTTTTCATAGGAAGTGGGATCTGATTGGAGCATCTCGAATGAAAGAACTTCCGCTAATATGGATCAGTACCGCCACCGTAGTCTTGGCGGTCAGTCTCTTTGTGGGCTTCAAAGTACGCGGCAGTTTATTGGGTGTGCTGATCGACTCTCGCAACAAAATGAGCCTGTCGCAGTTCCAACTTTTCATCTGGACGTGGCTGCTGGTGTCGAGCTTTTTCGCTGTGGCCTGG
>JBCBSF010000131.1:0-10799 GCA_039819325.1 Pseudomonadota bacterium
GGGGCCGCGCCCGCGCCGGCCCCCCCCCCCGCGCCCCCCCCAGCCCCAGCTCCCGTCGCAGCGCCCAGCCCGGCGCCGGCCCCGAGCCCAGCGCCGGCCGCCGCCGCCGCGCCAGCCCCGGCGCCGCAGACCGCCGAAGGCTTGCGTATTCCTGAGACGCCACCGAAGGACAGCTTCAGCCAGCTGCCGTCAGCCGGCAGTCCGGCCCCGGCGCCCGGCCCTGCCCCGGCGCCCAGCCCTGCCCCGGTGGCGACCGCTCCCGCCCCGGCGCCCAGCCCTGCCCCGGTGGCGACCGCTCCCGCCCCGGCCCCGGCTCCGGTCTCTTCTGGCGGGCTCAGCATTTCCCAGCCTGCCAGCGGTGGGGACCAAGGCGTCGCCGCCCTGCCGGCCTTGCGGACCGGGCAAGGGAGTGCCGGCGGCACTGTCACCATCACGCCGCCACCCGGAGCGCGCGCCCCCAGCCCGGCGCCAGCCCCAAGCCCGGCACCGACAACCACCAGCCCAACGGCCAGTGGCAGTGGCGTGACCATCACGCCGGCGCCCGGCGCGCAGCCGCCAGCCAGCCAAACGGCGGCAGCCCCAGCACCTGGTAGTGGCAGCGGTGTCACAATCATTCAGCCCGGTGGTGCAGCGCCGAGCCCAGCCCCCGCGCCAGCGCCAACCGCCGCTCCCAGCCCGGCGCCGAGTCCTGCCCCGGCGCCGGAGCAGGTGGCCAGTGCCGCCCCGACGCCGGCGCCCAGTCCTGCTCCGAGTCCCGCTCCGACCGCCGCACCCTCTCCGGCGCCGAGCCCAGCACCCGCCCCGGCACCCGCCGCTGCCGGCGCCACGCCGGACGGTGCCCAGCTGCTCTTCGCCGCTGGCTCCTCCAGCTTGACGGACGCTGATCAGCAAACCCTGGATCAGGTGGCCGCCCGTATGCAGGAGGATGGCGACCTGCGCCTGCAGCTTCTGGCCTATGCCTCCGACCCCGACGGCAGCAGCTCCGACGCGCGGCGTCTCTCGCTCTCCCGTGCGCTGGCCGTGCGGGCCTATCTGATCGACAAGGGCATCCGCACCGCGCGCTTCATCGTGCGGGCCCAGGGCGACCGCTATGGCGACGGACCGCAAGACCGCGTTGACCTTAGCTATCGTTACTAAGGGTCAGCCGTCCCGCGGGGAGGCATCATGATCCGGCCACTGCGCTACCTGCTGCGCATGCTGGCCTTCTTGCTGGTCGTCGCGCTGGTTTGCGTGCTGCTCGGGCCGGGGCTGATCTCCGCCTTCATGGCCAGCCCCTTCCTGAACGGCGTGATCCTCGGCGTCGCGGCGCTCGGCATCCTGCACATCTTTCGCCAGGTGATCCTGCTGGGCGCCGAAGTCCGCTGGCTGGCGCAGTTGAAACAGGAAACACGTGAGCGCCTCTTTTATCCGGATTCGCTGAAGAACCTGCCGACCCCGCGGGTGCTAGGCCCCATGGCCCGCATGCTGGGCGAACGGCGCGGGCGAATCAGCCTCTCCACCCTCTCCATGCGTACGCTCTTGGACGGCATCCAGGTGCGGGTAGACGAGTCGCATGACCTGTCGCGCTATCTGGTTGGCCTGCTGATCTTTCTGGGCCTGCTAGGCACCTTCTGGGGCCTGTCGGAGACCATTGGCGCGGTCAGCGATACCATTTCCGACCTGCGGGTAGAGGGCGCAGCGTCGGAGGATCTGCTGGCGCAGCTGCAGCAGAGCCTGGAGCGGCCCTTGTCCGGCATGGGCACGGCCTTCACCTCCTCGCTCTTCGGCCTCGCGGCCTCGTTGGTCGTCGGCTTTCTGGAGCTGCAATCCAGCCAGGCACACAATCGCTTCATGCAGGACCTGGAGGAGTGGCTGGCCGGCATGACCAAGCTCTCAGCCGGCGGTGCGGGGACGGAGGGCGATGCCTCGGTCACTGCCTACGTCCAAGCCCTGCTGGAGCACACCGCCGACAGTCTGGACGGCCTGCAGCGCACCTTGCACCGCAATGAGGAAGACCGCCGGGCCTTGACCGACAACCTGGGTCTGATCGCCGAGCGGCTGGGCAATCTGGCAGCGCAAACCCATGCGCAGCAGGCCACCTTCTCAGCACTGCTCGACACCCAGACCCAGCTGCGGCAGAGCCTGCAGATCCTGGCCGAGCAGCAGGGCGGCAGCGACGAGGGCTCGCGCCAGTACCTACGTGCGCTCACCGGCAACCTCGACCGCTTGTCGGCGGAGATCAATCAAGGCCGCGGGCAGCTGATCCAAGAGATGCGCAACGAGATCCGCCTGCTGGCGCGTACCATCGCCGCGCTCGCCGACGAGGGTAAGTGATGGACACCGGCTACGGCCGGAGGTCCCGGCGGCGCAGCAGCAACTACTGGCCGGGCTTCGTCGATGCCCTGGCCGCCCTCATCATGGTGGTGGTCTTCGTGCTGCTGATCTTCGTCTTTGCGCAGACCAGCCTCTCCACCGCGCTCCTGGGCCGCGATGAGGCACTGGAAGACTTCGCGAGGCGCTTGGAGGAGGCGCAGTCCCAGCTGGATCTGCAGCGCCAGACCGCCGCCGAGCTGCGCGCCAGCCTGTCACAGAGCAGCCAGGCCCTGCAGGCGACGGAGGCGGAGAACGACCGCCTGCTGACCGATCTGGCCGCCGCCCGCACCGCGACGGCCCGCGACCGGGTGACTATCACCGAGCTCAGCGAAACGCTGGCCGCGCGCGATGCCAGCTTGGCGGAGTTCCGCGCGCTGACTGCCCGGCAGCAGGAAAGCCTGGCCGCGGCACGCGAACGGCAAGGCCAGCTGGAGGCGGCCCGCGCGTCGCTCACCAGCAGCCTGGAGACCCTGCAAGCCGAGCGCCGGCAGCTGGCAACTGAGGTCCTGGCCCTCACGCAGAGCCTGGATGGCCGAACCCAAGCCTTGGCGGAGCAGAGTCGCAGCCTGGAGGCCTTGCTAGAGGCTCAGACAACGGCGGCCACGGAAGCGGCAGAACTGCGCCAAGCCCTGAGCGAGACGCGCCGCCTGCTTGAGGAACGCAGCGCCAGCCTTGCGGAGCGGGAGACCACGCTCTCAGAACGCCAGGCAGATCTCGCGGCCAGCCGCCAGGAGAACCTGGACCTCCGCCAAAGCCTGGCCGCGCTCGCCGCTACCGAGGCTGCCTTGGCGGACAGCCAGAGCCGCGCCGACCAGCTGCAGCAGGCCTTGCTTGCCGAAACGACGGCCGCGCGCCAGGCGCGTCAGGAGGCCGAGGCGGCGCTCAGCGCGTTGGCTACCGCCGAGGCGCGGTTGGCGGTCTTGGCCCAAGAGCTGGCTGCCGGTCAGCAGCAGCAAGCGGACCTTAGCGAGGCTGAGGCTACAGCGCGCGATCGTCTCGCCGCTCTGGAGCGGGCCCAGACGCTGCTGGCGCAAGAGAAGACTTTGGCCGATGCGCGCCTGGCCCGTGCCGAGGCGCAGCTGGCCACGCTGCGGGCAGCCTTGGCTGAAAGCCAATCCCAGGAGCGCCGCCTCGCCACGGCGCTGGCGACGCGGGAGGCCGCCTTGCGCGCGGCTGAGGACGCGAGCCAAGAACAGCAGACGGCAGCACGCCAGCTGCAAGGCAGCCTGGAGGAAGTCCAGGCGGAGGCGCTCCGCCTGCAAGCCCTGGCCGCCAGTTTGCGGGAGGAACGCGACGGGCTACGCGACGCCTTGGCGGCAGGCGAACGGGAGCTGCAGATCCTGCTCGCCCGCGTCTCGGCACAGGAAGACGAACAGGTCCGTGCCGGCACGACGCGCCAGCAGCTGGAGGCGGAGATCAGCAGCCTGCGGGCCGCGCTGCAGGACAGCGAGGCGGTCTTGCGTCGCCTGAGCGAGGCGCAGACCGCATTGGTCGCTGAGCGCGACCGCCTGGTGCTTCAGGTGGAAGAGGCGCTGCGGGTCCGCAGCCTGTTGGACACCCGGATTGTTGGGCTTGAGGCAGCTCTAAACGACAGCCGCAGCACTGCTGCCGGCTTACGCGAAGAGGTCAGCGCTGCTGAGGCTGAGCGCGATGCGGCAATCGCCGCGGCTGCCGCGCGCTTGGCCGAGGCTACGCAGCGGGCGGAAGCACTGGCACAGGTGGCGCTACAGCGCCAAAGGGCACTGCGGGCCGCCGAAGCGCAGGCACGGGCTGCGGGGGCCGCGCGGGCTGCCGTGGAGGACGATCTTGCCGCTGCCCAAGCCGACCTCGCAGGCCGCGACGCTGCCTTGGACGACCTCCGTGCCTTAACCAGCCAGCTGCAGAATGAGCTGGCCGCCAATCGCCGCAGCCTCACGCTGGCCGACCAACGCTTACGGCTGGCGGAAGAGGCCCTGGCAGAGGAACAAGAGACCAACGCCTTCACCCTCTCGGCGCTCACCGAAGAACAAGCCTTGAGCGAAACGGCAGAGCGCCAGGTGCGGCGGCTGCAGAACCAGCTTGAGGCCTTGGAACTGCGTCTGGGCCAACTGGCCGAGGCCCTGGATGCCAGCGAGGCGCTGAACGCCGAGCAAGAGGTGGAGATCATCAATCTAGGCCGGCGGCTCAATCCGGCGCTGGCCACCAAGGTGCAGGAACTGGCCAACTATCGCTCCGAGTTCTTCGGGCGTTTGCGCGAGGTCCTCGGCGGCCGTAGTGACATCGCCGTGGTCGGCGACCGCTTCGTCTTCCAGTCGGAGGTGCTTTTCCCCTCCGCGCAAGCCGCGCTCACCCCGGACGGTGAGGCGCAGCTGGCCGTCTTGGCGGAAAGCCTGGAGCAGATCATCCCGGACATCCCGCCGGACATCGACTGGGTCCTACAGGTCAACGGCCACACCGACGAGCGCCCCTTGGTCAGCGGCACCTTCGAATCCAACTGGGAGCTTTCCGCCGAACGCGCCTTGAGCGTTGTCCGCTATCTGATCGACCAAGGCCTCCCCCCGGATCGCCTCGCCGCCGCCGGCTTCGCCGAGTTCCAGCCCCTGGTCGAAGGCCAAACGGCGGAGGCCTATGCCCGCAACCGGCGCATCGAACTGAAGCTGACGCAGCGCTAGGGCCGCCACTTGATCGGCCTCTCACAGACGTCATCTGCTGCCCATAGGGTTTTGATCTCGAGGAGGGTCTATCAGTGCTGAAGAACCTAGTGAGCGTTGGGGTCGGTCTCTCAATGCTGGCCGCGGCAAGCGCGGCAAGCGCTGAGCCTGGGCACCTGAGCCTGGCCACCGCCACGAAGGGCGGCGGGTTCGAACTCTTCGGGTCAGCACTTGCGGACGTCGTCAATGCCCAGTCCGACGCTGTGCAGATCACGGCGGAGAACACCAAGGGAAGCCTGGAGAACATCGGGCTGCTGGCCAGTGGCGCCTATGACCTCGGCATGGTGCAGGGCGTCGCCGCCCATGAGGCCTTTGAGGGGATCGGACAGGAGGCCGTCGATTTGAAGGTCATCGCTGCGATCTACTCCAGCCCCGGTCTCTTTGTCGTCGCGCCTGGGAGCAACGTGCGGACGGTTGAGGACTTGGTTTCTGAGCCCATTGCCTGGGGAACCCGCACCTCGGGGCTCACGCTCATGGCGGGCTATGCGATGGACGGGCTGGGGCTCGATCGCGATGGCGATTTCCAAGCCCGCTACCTGGACCGCGCAGGCGATGGCCCGCCGCTGGTGCTAAACGGTGACGTCGCCGCCTTCTGGGGGGCTGGCATTGGCTGGCCGGGCTTCGTGCGCGTGACAGAGGCTGGCGGCCGCTTTGTGGAGTTCACCGAAGAGCAGGTCGACGCGATCACCGCGAAGCACCCCTTCCTCAAGCCCATGGCGATCCCCGCCGGGTCCTATCCCGGACAAGATGAGGCAAAGCGCGCCGTGGGCGTCTGGAGCTTTATCCTGTCGCGGCCGGATCTGCCGGACGAGACTGCCTATGCTGTGGCCAAGGCCATCCATGAGGCCCAGCCGGCCCTGGCCGAACGTCTGCCGCAGGCGCAAGAGACGACGCCGGAAAGCACGCGCACCGCCGCGCCGGCAGATCGTCTGCATGCGGGGGTTAGTAGGTATCTGGAAGAGAGTGGCTTCTAGCGCACGACGCGTTCAGGTAGAGTAAATGCTTCCTCAAGCACTCCCTCGTCTTGAGCAGCGAGCCCCATGCGAGCGTCCGTCGAAAGGCGGGCCGTTAGCACCGAGCGTGGGGCCCGCCCTTCGACAGGTGCGGGCTTACGCCCGCTGCTCAGCCCTTCGACAAGCTCAGGAGAGGAGTACGCGGGAGGACGGGTACTCAATCCAACCCAATCATGCGCTTGCGCAAAAACAGAGTGCTGAGCGATCCGACCACGTGCTCACGCAGCACTCACCGGCCAGGGCTGCGTCTCCTCGCCCTGGTCGAACTGCAGGGCGGCCAGGCGTGCGTAGAGGCCGCCGGCTTGGGTGAGGTCGGCGTGGTTGCCTTGCTCGACGATGCGGCCTTGCTCCAGCACCACGATGCGGTCGGCCTTCAGGATCGTCGCCAAACGGTGGGCGATGATGATCGTCGTGCGGCCGGCCATGAGACGCTCCAAGGCCTGCTGCACCAGCTGTTCGCTCTCGGCATCCAGCGATGAGGTGGCCTCGTCCAGCAGCAGGAGTGGCGGGTCGCGGAGGAGGGCGCGGGCGATGGCGACCCGCTGACGCTGGCCGCCGGAGAGGCGCACGCCGCGCTCGCCGAGGAAACTGTCGAAGCCCTCTGGCAGCTTCTCCAGGAACTCCAGCGCCTGGGCGGCCTCTGCGGCCTCGCGCACACGCGCTCGTGTGGGCTCGTCGCAGCCGTAGGCGATGTTCTCATAGGCGGTCGCTGAGAAGATCACCGGCTCCTGCGGCACCAGGCCGATGCGCTGGCGCAGAGCGCGCGGGTCCAGCCGGCGCAGGTCGTGGCCGTCGAAGGTGATGCTGCCGGCACTGGGGTCGTAGAAGCGCAAGAGCAGCTGGAAGAGGGTCGTTTTGCCGGCGCCCGAGGGGCCGACGATGGCCACCCGTTCGCCCGGTGCGATCGAGAGGTCGATCCCGTCCAAAGTCGGGCGGTCGGGATAGGCGGGATAGCAGAAGCGTACATTCCTCAGCGCCACCGCACCTTGCGCCGGCTCCGGCAGGGGCTCGGGATCGTCGGGTGCCACGATCTCCGGCTCGACACGCAGGAGCTGGATCAGCCGCTCGATGGCGCCGGCGGCGCGTTGCAGGTCGCCCACAACCTCGCTCAAGGAGCCGACGGAGCTGGCCACCACCACGGCGTAGAAGATAAAGGCGGAAAGCTCGCCGCCGGAGAGACGCCCGGCGATGACCTCGTGCCCGCCCAGCCAGAGGATCAGGGTGATGGCGCCGAAGACCAGCAGCACCACGGCAGCGGTCAGCATGGCCCGCGCCCGGGTGCGCAGGATGGCGACGTCGAAGGCCTCCTCCGCCGCCTTGGCGAAGCTGGCCTGCTCCTGCGGTTCGTGGGTGAAGGCCTGCACGGTGCGGATTGCGGTCAGGGTCTCGTCAACCCGCCCGCCGACGTCGGCGACCCGGTCTTGGCTCTGGCGGGAAAGGCGGCGCACCTTGCGGCCGAAGACCATGATGGGCACCAGCACCAGCGGCACCAGCAGCAAGACCAGCCCGGTCAGCATGGGTGAAGTCACCACCAGCAAGATCAGCCCGCCGATCAGCAGCAGCGAATTGCGCAGGGCCGAGGTCGCGGAGGTCGCGATCATCGCCTGGAGGAGCGTGGTGTCCGTGGTGATGCGCGACAGCAGCTCGCTGGTCTTGGTCGCCTCGTAATAGCCTGGCGAGAGGTGCAGGACCCGGTTGTAGACGGCCTTGCGCAGATCGGCGACGACCCGCTCGCCCAGCCAGGAGACCAGGTAGAAGCGGGCGTACATGGAGATCGCCAGCACCACCACGACGGCCAAGAGGACGATCAGCGCCTCGTCCAGCAGGCCATAGTCGCCGGCGACCAGGCCTTCGTCGACCAGCTTGCGCACACCGATACCGACGCCCAGTACGGTCATGGCGGCAATCAGCAAGGCGGCCAGCGCGCCCACGACCTGCAGTCGGTAGGGCTTGAGGAAGGGCAAGATCCCCGCCAGCACCTTCAGGCCCTTAGACTTGGGCCGGCCGCTCTCTCGGGACTGCTGGATCAGGGAGGGTTGCCGCATGAACCTCTGCTGGACTCTTTTTCTCTGCCAAGCCTTGTGCCGTGCTGGCCGGGCCCTGGCAAGAGATAGGGACCCGCCGGCCATGAGAGCAGGCGTTGAAGAGCCGCAGTTTGCAAGACTTTGTGTGGAATGCGTGATGCGGTCATTCGTGAATCTAGCGGCACTGGCTCACCTCCGCCCGGCCACACTGAGCAGAATGGCCGTCATGGGGTCAATCACTCCCGGCGGAGCACTGGAGACCCTCGTCGCGCGACTATCCCGATATGCTGGCTGGTGAGCGTGTGGGCATCGGCGAGACAGAGACGGGTGAGTGCTTGCTGCGCTACGCCACCACCGACCTCGGCATCCTCGACCTCAAGAACAAACGCTTGGTCCGCAGTTTTCCACCCCGATCGGGGCGAAAAAAAGCGCCGGGACCAAGCAAAGTGTTACCTATCTATCCGGTCTAACTGTAACCCATCTATCCGGTTGCACAGGCCGGCGCCGAAGCGGTGAGCTTGTTCACCGCCGCAAGACAGACGGTGTAAGGGGAGCAGAGCGTGCAGAGTCTCGAGAAAATCCGCAGCCAGATGCGCGCGTCGATCCTGGCCGACGAGGCACCTGCGTCGCGCAGCTCCTCCAGCTCGCCAATCTAGATGAGGCAGACCGCAGGGCCATCTCCGGCCACGCCGCCACCCTGGTCCGTCAGGTCCGCGGTTCCGGCAAGGTCGGGATCATGGAGTCCTTCTTGGCGGAGTATGGCCTTTCCACTAAGGAAGGCGTTGCCCTTATGTGCCTGGCCGAGGCCATGCTGCGGGTGCCGGACAACGAGACCGTATCGGCGCTTATCCGCGACAAGATCACCCCGCACGACTGGGGCGCGCATCTAGGCGATTCCGGCTCCATCCTGGTCAATGCCTCGACCTGGGCCTTGATGCTGAGCGGCAAGATGCTGGACGAAAGCGACGTGAGCGTCGTCGGCGCGCTCCACAGCCTGACCCGCCGCTTGGGCGAGCCGGTGCTGCGCAAGGCGGTCGGCCAGGCGATGCGGGAGATGGGGGCGCAGTTCGTGCTGGGCCGCGACATGCCGGAAGCCCTGCGCCGCGGCGAGCCTCAGGTGGCCAAGGGCTTCAGCTATTCCTTCGACATGCTGGGAGAGGCCGCACGCACCGACGCCGACGCCCTGCGCTATCACCAGGCCTATGCCGAGGCGATCGAGACTATCGCCAAGGCGGCCACCAAGTCCTCGATCCGCGACAACCCTGGTATCTCGGTGAAGCTCTCGGCCCTGCACCCACGCTATGAGAAGGGGCAGGAGCAGGCCATGCTGCCGGTTCTGGTCGAGCGTCTGGGCAGCCTGGCCCGTGCTGCGGCCAAGGCCGGCATCGGCTTCAACATCGATGCAGAGGAAGCCGACCGGCTGGACCTCTCCCTCGACGTCATCGCCCAAACCCTTGCCGACCCGGAACTGGCGGGTTGGGAGGGCTTCGGCGTGGTGGTGCAGGCCTATGGCCGCCGCGCGCCCTTGGTGCTGGACTGGCTCTACGCTCTGGCCGAGAGCCTGGACCGGCGCATCATGGTGCGCCTGGTGAAGGGCGCTTACTGGGATACGGAAGTGAAGCGCGCCCAGGTCATGGGCCTCACTGGCTATCCCGTCTTCACCCGCAAGGCGCACAGCGACGTCAGCTACATCGCCTGCGCGCGCAAGCTCTTGGGCATGACGGAGCGGATCTATCCGCAGTTCGCCACCCACAACGCCCATTCCGTCGCCGCGGTCTTGCGCATGGGCGGGAACCAGCGTGACAGCTTTGAGTTCCAGCGTCTGCACGGCATGGGCGAGCCGCTGCACGAGGTGGTCTTGGCCGAAGCCGGCAGCCGCTGCCGCATCTACGCGCCCGTCGGCGCGCACCGCGATCTTCTGGCCTATCTGGTGCGCCGGCTGCTGGAGAACGGTGCCAACTCCTCCTTCGTCAACCAGATCGTCGATGAGAGCGTCGAGCCTGAGACCATCGCCACCGACCCCCTGGCCGAGGTCGAGGGCTGGCAAGGCCTGCCCAATCCGCGCATTCCCCTGCCCAAGCGGATCTTCGGCGCCCGGGACAATTCACAAGGCTGGGACCTGACCGATCCCCTGGAGCTACAGCTGATCGAGGCCGGGCGCGGCCCCTACGCCGCTCCTCACCGCTGGGTGGCAGCACCGCTGCTGGCAGACGGCTTTGTCGGGGCCGGCATTGCCCACACCCTGCTCAATCCCGCGGACCCGTCAGAGGTGGTGGGCACCGTGGTCGAGGCGACCGCTGAGCAGGCAGAGACAGCCGTCACCGCTGCCCTGCACGCTTTGCCTGACTGGTCGGCCACGGAGCCCAAGGCCCGCCGCGCCCGTTTGCTGGCCGCCGCCGATCTCTACGAAGCCCGCACCACGGAGTTTCTGGCACTGGCCTGTCGGGAGGCTGGCAAGACCCTGGCCGATGGCGTCGCTGAGGTGCGCGAGGCCGTCGACTTCCTGCGTTACTACGCAGACCAGGCGCTGCTGCTGCCGGCTAACACAGAGCCGCGCGGGGTGGTGGTCTGTATCTCGCCCGGGTAGCGATCAGCGGGGTCTGCTCGGCCGGCTTGGCGATGACCGCGTTGCCGGCGGCCAAGGCGGCCGCGATCTGGCCGGTGAAGATGGCCAGCGGGAAGTTCCAGGGCGAGATACAGACCACCACCCCGCGCGGCTC
>JBCBSF010000132.1:0-9999 GCA_039819325.1 Pseudomonadota bacterium
GACGGCGATCCGGGTGGAAAAGGAGATCAGCGGCCACATCGCCAACCGCCTGCAGGCCGCCCTGCTGCGCGAGGCCATGCATCTGGTGGCCGAGGGTGTCGGCTCAGTCGAGGACGTGGACCAAGCCATCGCCAAGGGCCCAGGCCTGCGCTGGGCGATGATGGGCCCGATCATGACCTTCAACCTCGGCGGCGGCCGCGGCGGGCTGGAGCGCTATCTGGAGCAGTTCACCCCGGTCTTCAACGACTGGTTCCAAGAGCTGGGCCAGGTGACCATCGACCAGCCGCTGAGAGACAAGCTGGTGGCTGGCGTCAAAGACGAGATGGGCCCACGCTCCATGGAAGAGCTGGAGCGCTGGCGCGACGAGACCTTCCTCAAGGTGCTGGAAGCTGTCGCCAGCAAGGAAGCCTAGACGCGGTCCAGCACCTCGACTGAGAGGATGGTCGGCAGGTGCCGGGCGATCTCCGCCCAGCTGTCGCCTTCATCCAGGCTGGCGAAGACCGAACCGCTGTTGGTGCCGAAGTAGAGCCCGGCCGGTTCCCGCCCATCCCCAGCCATGGCCTGGCGCAGCACCGTGAAGAAGCAGCCTTGTTGCGGCAGGCCCTCGCGGAGAGCCTCCCAGGTCTCCCCGCCATCGCGCGACCGCCAAACGGCGGCGGCGGCATCGGGCGGGAAGCGGCCCGCGGAATCGCCGTTCAGCGGCAGGGTCCAGATGGTCTGACGGTCGCGCGGGTGCACGCGGATCGGGAAGCCGAAGGTGGAGGGCAGACCCGGCGTGATGTCGTCCCAGGAGCGGCCCCCATCGGCGGAGCGCCAAACGCCATGATGGTTCTGCTGGTAGAGCAGATCCTCCGCCCCGGCGGCTCGCACCATGTTATGGACGCAGTGCCCAGTCTCCCCATTGCGCGGACCCGCTGGATGGTCATGCCCGGCGCAGGCTTCGGCATTGGACAACCGGTTGCGCCGCTCCCAGCTCGCACCCCCGTCCTCGCTAGCGAAGACACCGGCTGCCGAGATAGCAATCCAGAGCTTCTCCGGCACCGCCGGGTCGCCAAGGATGGTGTGCAGCACCAGGCCGGCAGCACCAGGGTTCCATTCGGCCGCGGAAGGGTGGTCGGTCAGGCTGGAGACCTTGGTAAAGGTGGCGCCTTGGTCGTCGCTGACCAGCAGGCTGGCGGGCTTGGTACCGGCGAAGAGGCGCCCGTGCAGGTAGCCCAGCGACCAGACTTGCAGAAAGCTATCGCCGAAGGGCGGCGGCTCCGGCGACCAGTCGATCGACTTGGCGAAGTCAGGGTCCTGCGCCGCCCAGTCGTCCAGGATGCCCTTGGTGAGCTTGGTGACCTGCCAGGTCTCGCCACCGTCGCCGGACTGCCAGACGCCGGCCCCGTTCCACTCGCCGCCACCGCCGGCCCAGAGACGGCCCGTCTCAGGATCGCCGACCAGATGGTTGATCGGCCAGCCCTCGCAGTAGGGGCCGCGAATGGCCCAGTCGGCGCGGTCCTTGCCGCCCTCTAGCAGGAAGGCACCCTTGGTGGTGCCGATGAGGATCGTCAGGCCGTCACCAGACATGGCTTTGCGCTCCCTTCGTTTTTGAAGCGCAAGGTAGCAGAAACCAGACCCCAGAGACAGGCTTCTTTGCTGCTTTAGCGGATCAAGCGGTCGACATAGTCTGCGCCCAGGCCGTTCTGGGCGTAATGAGCACGGCAGCGCTCAATCATCTGCCGGTTGTCATCGACGAAGACCACCTTGTCGTCGTCGTCCATGTAGATGATCGGCCCCATGATGAAGAAGAGGGTCTTCATCTCGTCGACGGAATCGCAGGTGAGTGTGTGCACCTCACCCGGCGGCTCGAAGACATAGCCGCCCGTGTCCGCCACCCAGTCATGCTCGAAATAGCGGAACTGGCCGTTCAGCACGAAGCCGTGCACCGGCGTGGGGTGCAGGTGACGGCCCAAGACGCCGCCGCGGTGCACCTTGAAGATCTCCACATGATGGCCGTTCGTCAGATCGAACATCAGGGGCCGCATCCAGCAGTTCGGCGCCGTATCGGGCACCCAGACGCGCTCGTCATCCTGCGACGTCAGCTCGACGATCTCGTTCAGCATGGAGCCGTCGTTGACGGAGATCCCTTTGAAAAGATTGGAAACAGGCAGGTTCATGGTCGTCTCCCTTGTGGCGGTTGCACGGACGATGCGCGCTGGGCATCGCCGGCGGCACCGGCCCTCTCCCTCTGCGGTGGTAGGGGGTGAGGGCCGATGCCGTGTCTCAGGTCGCGACAAGCGACCGATCACACTTACCCCAAAACCTGGAGCAGGTTTTGGATATGGTCAATATACGAATCATACATTGACAGGATATGCGAGCCTTGCCTAGCCTTTGCGCATGAAACGCGCAAGCAGCAGAGCGGCGAACGACGTCTACGACAGTGGCGATGTGGAGGAGTTCTCCTTTCATCCCGGTCTGACGCTCGCCGCCGGTACGCAGAGCAGCAAGGCCTACGCGCTGATCCGCAGGCGCATCGTGAAGCTGGAGCTGGCGCCGGGGGCGCCCTTGTCCGAGCGCGAGCTGATCGAGGAGACCGGCCTGGGCCGCACCCCGGTGCGCGAAGCCTTGCTGCGTCTGGCGGTGGAGCGCCTCATCGTCTCCAACCCCGGCAAGGGCCTACAGGTGGCACCCATCGGGCTGGAAGAGGTGCGCGACATCTATGAGGTGCGCCTGCAGGAAGACCGGCTGGCTGGCCGCCTCTTCCTTCAGAACGCCGACGCCGCGCAGCTGGACGCCGTCGTGACCTGCTTTGACGCGGCCGATGCCCTGGTGGCCGCGGGCGACTTCCAGTCCGTCTTCAACCTGGATTTCCGCTTCCACGCGCTCTTCTACGCCGGCGCCGGCAACTCGGTCCTTTCCTCCAACCACCACCTGCTGGTCGGCCATTACTATCGCATCGCCCAGATCTCGGCCGGACGCCGGCGGGAGGCCAAGACGGTCGCGGGGCTCCGCGCCCTGGTCGACAGCCATGAGGCCATGGTGGAGGCGGTGCGCCACCGCGATGCTGGCGCTCTCGACAAAGCGATCGTCGAACACACGACCGGCTCTCTGGCCGGCGTGATCGAGGTTCTGACCGGCCTGCGCATGGCCGCTATTTCCGACCTGAACGTCAACCTCATCGGGGAGTCATGATGATGAAAACAGGCACCGCGCTTTCCGCCTTTGCTGCCAGCCTGCTGCTGTCGACCGCAGCCTCGGCTGACCTTAGCCTTCTGACCTGGGAGGGCTATGCAGACGACAGCTTCGTCGGGCCCTTCACCGAGGCCACGGGCTGTGAAGTCAGCGCCACCTACGTCGGATCCGGCGATGAGTTCGTCGCCAAGATGGCCTCTGCCCACACCACCTATGACCTGGTCTCGCCGGCCAGCGATATCGCCCTGCGT
The DNA here is from genome assembly GCA_039819325.1 of Pseudomonadota bacterium. Taxonomy (GTDB): domain Bacteria; phylum Pseudomonadota; class Alphaproteobacteria; order Kiloniellales; family JACOMY01; genus JACOMY01. The sequence goes on from JBCBSF010000132.1 coordinate 3,429, forward strand.
CTGGCCGACCTGGGCGTGGTGGAGCCAGTGGACATGTCGCGCGTGCCGCATGCCGCCGACTTCGCGCCGGCCTTCCGCAACCCCGCCTGGCTGACCCGCGATGGAGAGGTCTATGGCGTGCCCTACACCTTCGGCATCATCCGCGTCATCGCCACGCCGGACGCAGCCGTGTCGGCAGATGCCTCGCTCGAGGTCTTCTGGGACCCGGCCCACAAGGGCCAGGTCGCGCTTTGGGACGATATCGAGAGCCTCTACATGGCCGCGCGCTACCTCGGCTACGACGACGTCTACAATCTGAATGAGATGCAACTGGCGGCCACGCAGGAGGCCCTCTCCAAAGTCATGCCCTCGGTCCGCAAGCTCTGGTTCAGCGCCGGTGAACTCGACAACCTGATCCAGAGCGGCGAGGTGAAGCTGACCAACGCCTGGGAGACAAACCTGATCAATGCCTGGAACGCCGGGACCGAGGTCGTGGAGGTAATCCCGCCGCAGGGCCGCGGGGCCTGGTCGGACGCCTGGATGATCTCCGACGGCGCCGGCGACAACGACTGCGTCTACCAGTGGCTGGACTATGTCTCCTCGCCCAAGGCGCAGGCGCTGGGCAATGCCGTCACCGGCTTCGGCTATTCCAACCCGAAGATGGTGGCGGAGCTCGACGAACAGAGCCGCACCTACATGCAGCGTCTGGGCATGGACAACCCCGACATCCTGATGGCCGTCGACTGGTGGCAGCCGGTGCCCAAGCGCCCTGCCTACCTGCAGGCCTGGAACCAGGTCAAAGCCGCCAACTGAGGCGCGGTCGCGCCGTCCTTTTTTGAAGCGAGCAGGCTGGTTCCGATCGAGCTCGGGACCAGCCGCTAAGGAGCGGTCTTCCGGCTATGGCCTCGTCCATTGATACCCAAGACCTGGTCAAGGCCTATCCGCGCCGGCACCGCCATGAAACGCCGCCGCTGGCCGCCGACCACATCAACCTCTCGATCCGCGCCGGCGAGTTCGTCTCGCTACTGGGCTCGTCCGGCTGCGGCAAGACCACCACCCTGCGGATGATCGCCGGGCTAGAGACCCCAACCTCTGGCCGCATTCTGGAAGATGCGCGTGACATCACCGATACCGCGCCCGAAGAGCGCGACATGCGCATGGTCTTCCAGGACTATGCCCTCTTCCCGAACCTGACCGTCGCGCAGAACGTCGCCTTTGGCCTGACCCTACGCCGGGCGCGCCGCCGCTTTCCCGGCAGTGAGGTGAAGCGGCGGGTCGGCCAGTTCCTGGAGATCGTGCGCATGGAGGGCTTCGCCGACCGCAAGCCGCACCAGCTCTCCGGCGGGCAGCGCCAGCGCGTAGCACTTGCCCGCGCGCTGGTGACGGAGCCCGCGGTCGTCCTCTTCGACGAGCCCTTAGGCGCCTTGGACGCCGGCCTGCGCCGCGACATGCAGTTCGAGCTGAAACGCCTGCACAGTGAGTTCGGCACCACCTTCATCTACGTGACCCACGACCAGGAAGAGGCGCTCGGCATGAGCGACCGCATCGCCGTGATGCGCGCCGGCCGGGTCGAGCAGATCGGCACGCCGGAGGAGGTCTATAACGCCCCGGTCAACCGCTACGTCGGCGCCTTCATGGGCAAGACCAACATCCTGACAGGCAGTGTCTTAGGACCGCAGAAGGGGCACCTACAGGTGCGCTTGGCTTCGGGCGCCGATCTGGCCGGCACCGCAGCGGCAGCCGTCAGCCCCGGCGCCGAGGTTGGCGTGATGGTTCGCGCCGACCGCTTGGCCCCAGTTCCTGACAGTGCAGCCGACAGCGCCCTGCAAGCCAAGGTGCGTGAGCGCCTCTTCGTCGGCGCGCAGATCGAGTACCTGCTCGCCCTGCCGAACGGCGAGAGCCTGGTGATGAACCGCCCCGCCGGCGAGCCGCTCTTGGAAACCGGCCAGCAGGTGGCGCTGACCATCGGACCGGCGGACGTGCGGATCCTTACCTCATGACTGCAGTGCCGGAGCGAGCGGCCGCTAGCCGGCGGCGCGGTGCTGGGCTCTCCGCCCAGGCCCGCGACCGGCGGCGCCTGACCCTCTGGCTGCTGCCGCCGGCGCTCTGGTTCTTCGTCTTCATGATCATCCCCTACCTGATCATGCTGCACTACAGCCTGGGGCGGATGGACGACCTGCGCTTCATCCCCGACATCTCGCTGGGCAACTTCGTCAAGATCTTCACGGTCGAGCCCTATGCCTCGGTCATCCTGCAGTCGGCCCAGAACGGCCTGATGACCGCCGTCTTCTCGACGCTTCTGGCCTATCCCGTGGCCCTGGTCATGGCGCTGCATATGAAGAGCGAACGCGCGCGCTTCTTCATGCATATCCTCATCATCCTGCCCTGGTGGGCGAGCTATCTGGTGAAGGTCTATGCCTGGCGCACCATTCTGGGCTCCAGCGGCCTGGTGAACTCCGGCCTGCTGAGCCTAGGAGCGATCAGCGAACCCTTGGAGTTCCTGCTCTACAGCCGCTTTTCCGTGGTCTTGACCCTGACTTACATCTTCACGCCCTTCGCCATCCTCTCGATCTATGCCCAGCTGGAGCGCATTCCCACCTCGCTGATCGAGGCCGCGCGCAACCTCGGCGCCTCGGACTGGGAGATCTTCCGCCGCGTCATCCTGCCGATGAGCCTGCCGGGCGTACTTGCCGGCGGGGTCATCACCTTCTCGCTCGGCTTCGGCGACTTCGTGGCGCCGGTGCTGGTCGGCGGGCCGGAGGATCTGATGATCAACAACATCGTCATCAACCTGCTGGGCGTCTCCTTGGACCGTCCGCTGGGCTCCGCCATCGGTGTGGTCATCGTCGCACTGGCCGCCGTGCTGCTGACCGTCGCCAACTGGGCGGAGCGGCGCACCCAGGTGCGGGTCTGATGCGCCAGGTCGGATCGCCCGCCCTTATGTGGAGCCTGGCCGGCGCGGTCATGGCCTTCCTCTACCTGCCGATCGCCCTGGTGGTGCTCTTCTCCTTCAATTCCGGGGAGAGCCTGGGCCTGCCCTTCGAAGGCTTTTCCTTACGCTGGTACGGCGAGGTCTTGGAGAACCGGCAGATCCTGCGCGCGGCCCTCAACGCCTTTCTGGTTGCCATTGCCTCGACGGTCGTGGCCGTGGTCTTCGGCCTGCCGACGGCCATCGCACTGGACCGTTACGATTTCCCAGGCAAGAGCGTCTTCCGCCGCATCGTGCTGCTGCCCATCGTGCTGCCAGGCATCATCACCGGCGTGGCGCTCTTGGGCTTCTTCGTCATGATGCGCATCCCGCTCTCGCTCTGGACCATCATCCTGGGCCTCGGCACCGCCCTCATCTGCATCGTGGTGACGGAGGTCTTTGCCCGCCTGCAGCAAGTCGGCCGCTCGCAGGCCGAGGCTGCGCGCAACCTGGGCGCCAACGAGATCGAGATCTTCTTCCGGGTCACCCTGCCCGCCATCTCCAGCGCATTGATCGGCGCCATGCTGATCGCCTTCTCCATCGCGCTGGATGAGCTGGCCATCACCTACCTGCTGACCGGCCGCGACAACACCCTGCCGATGCAGCTCTGGTCCATGCTGCGCCGCCAGGTGACGCCGGAGATCAACGCGATTGCCACCCTGGTGGTGCTGGTCAGTCTTGTCCTGGTGACAGTGGGTATGGTCTTGTCACGCGGCAGAGGCCGGCGGGGCCCTTAGGTCTTCTGATCGCTTCGCGACCAGGCGGCGCCGGCCCGCGGCAAACTAGATCCGGACCCCTATGGCGGACGCGAGTAGAGAGCTTCTGGAGGACTTCTTCGCCCGGCACGCGGTGGAGACGGTGATCCTCTGCGGTACCGACCTGATCGGCAAGCAGCGCGGCAAGCGGGTGACCGTCCCTTACTTCCGCGAGGCGGCGGTGAAGGGCATCCGGCTCGCCTCCTTCATCAACCAGGCAGCCCTCCTGGACGAGCCCTTTCCGGACATCCTTGAGGGCGGCGTCCCGGACCTGGTGGGCCGGCCCGACCTCTCCACCCTGCAACTGGCCCCTTGGGAGCCGGCAGCCGCTATCGTCTTCCTGGACTGGCACGAGAGCGACGGCAGCCCGCATCCCCTCTGCGTCCGCACGCTACTGCGCGACCAGACCCGCGCCTTGGCCGACCTCGGCCACCAGGTGCGTGCGGCCTTCGAGTACGAGTTCTTCCTGGTTCCGCAAGGCGCGGAGCGACCAGGTCTGGCCATTGGCCAAGACGACGCCTCCGGCATGCCGGAGGAGATCCAGTGCTACGGTATCATGGAGGGTGGGCGCGACGAGGCCCTGCTCTCGCGGCTGCGTGCCGCCCTGCCGGAGATCGTCGAGGGCGTGATCCCCGAATGGGGCCAGGGCCAGCGGGAGGCTAACCTGCGCCCCAGCGGTGCCGTCGCGGCTGCCGACAACGCGGTCCTCTTGAAGCTGGCCGTGAAGACGCTGGCGGCGCGCGAGGGCTTTACCGCCAGCTTCATGGCCAAGTGGCGCTCCGACCGCTCCGGCTCCTCGGCGCACCTGCACCTGAGCCTCTGGGATGCCGCCGGCCGGCCCAGCTTCCACGCGGCCGAGGCGCCGCAGGGCCTTTCCCCCTTGCTGCTGGCTTGGCTGGCCGGCCAGGTGGCGCTCTGCCGCGAGACGGCGATCTTCCACGCCCCCTTCGTCAACTCCTACCGCCGCTTCCAGCCCGGCAGCTTCGCCCCCACGAAGGTCACCGCCGGCCTCGACAACCGCAGCACCGCCTTCCGCATCCTGAACGATCGACCCGAGGCAACGCGGATCGAGCACCGCGTCGGCGGCGCCGACCTCAACCCCTACCTCTCGCTGGCCGCCATCCTGGCCGCCGGCCGCCACGGCCTGACGGGCAGCTGCCCCGCGGCCCCTCTCCTCACCGGCAACACCTACACTGCCGAGGCCCCTCCGCTACCCGCCATCCTGCGAGACGCCTTGGCGGAGGCGGCCGCCTCTCCGACCTTGCCCCAGGTGATCCCCACGAGCCTCACCACTGCGCTGGTCAAGCTGCTGCAGCTTGAGGCGGACTTGGTGGAGCAGGTGGTGCCGGACAGCGAACGCCAGCGCTACTTCGCCTGGGCTTGAGGGGCTGATATGTTTGAGCTGAGAGCCTTTCCAATGGCGCTGGCCTCATCCTGAGCCTGTCGAAGGATGTGCCCCAAGCACGATCTTCTCCATGGCACATCCTTCGACAAGCTCAGGATGAGGTCATTGCTAGAGGGCAGGCTGAGCCGCACTTCAAAACGGCTCGGCACCAACCGACAGAAAGTTCATTGATCGCCGCCAGGCCTTAGGCTAGGTTCCGCGCCTTTCCAGGGACGGATGGGTGGCCGAGTGGTTGAAGGCGCACGCCTGGAACGCGTGTATAGGGTGTTAAGCTCTATCGTGGGTTCGAATCCCACCCCATCCGCCAGCCATCCTTGACGATACGACACTCAACGACCTCGGTTCAGTCGCTGCATTTTCGGGCAGAGCCGACATTGAGATGTCATCCATTACGGCTATGCTCTGCAACCATGGAGCAAGCGCCTTTCCAAAGTCCGCGTGTCGAGGCGGCCTATGCCGGCTTTCCCGAGGCGGTTCGCCTTGGGTTGTTGCGGTTGCGCGACTTGATCTTTGAGATCGCGGCCGAGACACCTGGCGTGGGCCCTCTCGAAGAGACCTTGAAATGGGGGCAGCCCGCTTTTCTGACGCCGGAAACCCGGTCCGGATCGACGATCCGGGTGGGTGTTCCGAAGACAGGTGGTTTTGCCCTCTACGTCCATTGCCAAACGACGATCATCGCCGAGTCTCGCGACCTCTTCCCGGACGACCTGACTTATGAAGGCAACCGCGCAATCCACTTCCAAGATCTATCCGAGGTAAGCGCGGAGCCTGTCCGGCTGGTGATCGCCCGGGCGCTCACCTATCATCAGCGATCAGGGCGCCGGGCCGCTGGACGGAAAGGCGCGACGTAAGGCCGTCTCTCCATGATCCGGGCTCTGCCCTCAGCGACCTTGAAGGGGGGCGGGGCTGGACACTGGCTTCCGCCGCACCGCCGCCATGGCAAGCGCTCCGATAAGCGCAGCGGCGATCATCGCGGCGACGAAGCCATAGGGCTGCCAAGCACCCATGGCGATGCCGCCGACCGTCGGCCCGATCATGGCGCCGATCTGGTAGGAGATGAGAAAGGCAGCGTTGGCGACCGCCAGCTGGTCTACGCGCACGCGTTGGCCGATATGCGTCAGGCTGAGCGTGTAGAAGCCCACCCCAATGCCGCCCATCAGGAAGACGGCGCCGGTCGTGAGCCAGGGATCCGACAGGAGCGGCAGGCTCATGGCGACGAGCGCGAAGAGCAGTGCTGATCCGATCAAGACCCTGCGTGCAGAGGCCCGGTCCGCCAGCCATCCGACGACGAACTGCAGCGCGATACCGCCGACGATGAAGGTGGTGAGCAGACCCAAGGCCTGGGCTTCGTCTGACCCCGTCTGCAGCGCGTAGATGGGCAGGAGAACAAAGTGCCCAAGCATCCTGAGACCTCTGTCTTCGGCGCCATCCGGCTGGTGCCGGTGGCGACGATCGCCGGTATCC
>JBCBSF010000133.1:0-9966 GCA_039819325.1 Pseudomonadota bacterium
CGAGCAAGAAGCCGCCGCGCTCAGGGACTACATCAAGGCGGGGTAGGAGACGACAGGAAGGGGGGCCTGTCCTACGCCTTTGATACTGACCTCATCCTGAGCCTGTCGAAGGATGCGCCTCAAGCTCGCTGCTAGCCGCAGATGCTTCGACAGGCTCAGCATGAGGGCAGTGCGTTTGGTGAGGTATAGTACCTAAGACTCGAGAAGCCGGTCAGGCCTTCGGCGTTAAGCAGACATAGGCCGCCGCAGCCACCAGCAGGAAGCCTCCCATCACCGCCGTCATCGGCAGGGCGCTGCCATCGTGCAGTAGGCCGACAAGGAGGCCGGCAATGCTCCCGGTCCCCATTTGCGCTGATCCGATCAGGGCAGAGGCCGGCCCCTGCGGCTGATCGCGCACCGCCTCCAAGAGACAGAGCGGCCCGCTGGCCAAGAGAAAGCCGAGCGAGAAGGCGTAGAGCATCATCCCACCCATGATTCCAAGCAGGCTGGTGTGCCCCAGAACCACCGGCGCGACGAGAAGGGCGCCACTGAGCGTTGCCGCCGCGATGCCGATCCTGACGAAGCGCTCTGGGCTGATGCGGCTGGCGAGCTTGCTGACGATGATACTGCCCAGGATGAAGCCCACGACCACCAGCGCGTGATAGTAGCCATAGTGCTGGGTGGCGACACCCAGCCGCTCGATCAGTACGAAGGGCCCGTCGGTCAGAAAGGCGAAGAGCGCACCGAAGCCCAGCGCCAAGGGCAGGAAGTAGCGCAGATAGGCGCGCGTGCGCAGCAAGCCGATGTAAGCCCCCAGGAAACGACGCGGTTGCAAGGCCGCCGGGTTGCGCACGCCGGTCTCCGGCACCACGCGGTAGACCAGCAGGAAGACCAGCACGATGGCGCCGGCCAGCAGGAAGAAGTTGGCCTGCCAGCCCAGCCAGACGAAGACATAGCCGCCGATCAGCGGCCCGACCGCTGGCACCAGGCCAAGCGCCAAGCCGTAAAGCGCCATGACCTGCACCGCCTTACTGGGCGCGAAGAGGTCGCGGATGGTCAGCACGATCACGACCGAGCCGACGCTGGCCGTCATCCCCTGACCGATCCGCCCGGCCAAAAGCCAGCCCACCGAGTTCGCCAGCGCACAAAGCAGGCTGGAGAGGCAAAAGCCCACCAAGCCCAGCAACAAAAGCCGCCGCCGCCCGAAGCGGTCGGAGAGCGGTCCGTGCAGCAGCTGTGCCAGCGCGAAAGCCGCCAGATTCAGGCTCAAGGTCAGCTGCACCGTCGCCGTATCGCTGTCCAAGAGCTCTGGCAGGTGCGGCAGGCTCGGCAGATAGAGATCGGTCGAGAGAATGGACACGCCGGTGCAGCCGACCAGCACGGCCGGCACCAGCCAGCCGCTGGCGCGGGCTTGGGGCTTGTCCGTTGAATCCAAAGGCGACATAGCCGCACCGCCCTTAGCGGTCGCGCTGCCTCCCGTCCATCATTTTGAGAGAGCCTTGGTCAGCGCCTAGGGCTTCAGCTCGACCTCGATGAAGGCGACTTCCCGGTCGCTCTTATTGATCACGTTGTGAGAAACGCCGGCGGGCCGGTTGTAGCTGACGCCCAGGGTCAAGGTAGCTTCCTTGGCGTTTCCGTCATCGTCGATCATGGTCAAGGTACCGCCGACAATGGGCACGACGACATAGTCAAAGGCATGCACGTGATGGCCCGTTTCGCTGCCCGGTGGGAAGCGGTACTCGGTCACCCGAACCCGGTCCGTATCGATTTGCTGCCTGGCGAGAGCAGGGGTGAAGGCCATGGGTCACTTCCTTCATTTTGAGGGCGAAACGCGGCGTCCTGCGGAGCCTAGTGCAGTGCCTGATCGCTGTCACCCGGGCGCCAGCGCTCGCCGACGCCCTCTGTCGTATCAGCCCTTGACCCCCGCTACCCGGGCTCGCTACCGTTTGAGCAACATGTGATCACATATTCTGAGATGGTCAGAGCAGAGGCAGGGCTGCCGAGACAGGTGAGGGGGAGCGCTGTTGAGAGGGGCGGGTCCAAGTGGGCGGTCTCTTGGAGCTGTGCGAAACCTCTTCCGCGGCACTCTGTTGAGCAGCGCTGTCAAGCAGCTGCTCAGTTCTGGTCAAGTGAGCAACGCAGGATGGCCTTAGAGTAAGGCCTGTCGAAGTGTGATCGGAACGGCGGTTGAGCTGCGGGATGACCGGTTGGGGTGACTGCGGTGCCTCCGTCCATGAGAGGCGAGAGGGGGCAGTGCGTTTGGCCTCCCTTAAAGCGTCAACAGAGAACAGGAACAAGAGAGGAGCTTCACGATGAAAAAGAACCTGATCACGCCGGCTGCGACGCCGCCGGCTGCTGCCAAGGCCAGCCGCCGCGGCTTCATGGCAGCGACCGGTGCTGCCGGTCTGGGTGCCGCTGCCATGCTGGCCGGCGTCAACCGCGACGCCAAGGCGCAGTCGAGCGACCCGATCCCCGTCGGCGGCGCGCTGCCGCTCAGCGGCTTCGCGGCGGCTGACGGCATTGAGTTCCGCCGTGGGCTGGAAATGGCCGCGGCTGAGATCAACGAGGTCGGCGGCATCCTCGGCCGGCCGATCGAGCTGCACCTGGAAGATACCAAAGAGATGGGGGCGGAGCTGACCAGCCAGGCCATGCAGCGCCTGATCGACCTCAACGAGGTGCACGCGGTCGTCAACGGCTACAACGTCGGCACCACCTCCATCGAAATGGACGTGGCGGCGGAGAACGACATCATCTTCGTGCACTTCAACACCGCCATCACCGCAGTGCAGAAGTTCAACTCAAACCCCGAGTACTACTACGGCTCCTTCATGGCCGACCCGCCGGAGTACTACTACGGTCCGGGCTTCCTTCTGTTCCTCAAGAGCTTGGAGGAGCAGGGGCTCTGGACGCCGCCGAACCGCAAGATCGCGCTGGTCCCCTCGGCCAACGAGTATTCGATCATCATCGCCAACGCGGTGCGTGACCAGGCCGCCGACTACGGCTTCGAAATCAGCCTCTACGAGACCGTGCCCTATCCCAACAACCAGTGGGGCCCGGTCATCGCGAAGATCCAGCAGGATCCGCCGGCGGCCATTGCCATCACCCACTTCCTGCCGCAGGACCTGGCTGGCTTCATGACCCAGTTCGTGCCGAACCCGACGCCGAGCCTGGTCTACATGCAGTACGGTCCCTCGCTGCCGGCCTTCCGCGAGATTGGCGGCGAGGCGGTGAACGGCGTGATCTACTCGACCGTGATCGGCGCCATCCCGGACGAGTTCGGCCGCCCCTATCGCGAGAAGTATGCCGCTCTTTACGGTCCTGACGCCGCCTTCAACATCGGTTCGCAGACCTATGACGGCCTCTGGCACTACGCCCTGGGCGCTGCAATTGCCGGCGGCAGCGGCGAACCCTTCGATAAGGAGCAGAATCAGAAAGTCGCACGGGCCATGCTGAACCTGATCTACCGCGGCGTGAACGGCACCTGCCGATTCGAAGTGGAAGGTCAGGCGGCCTACTGCTACCCGACCCAGATCAGCGATCCTTCGCTCGGCATGCCACACCAGTTCCTGCAGCACCAGGACTACACGCAGCAGCCGCTTTTGATCGCACCGCCGCTCTATGCGGTGGCGCCCTTCGTGACGCCGCCCTGGATCTAAGGCTGCACAGGGGGGCCCCGTCACCGGCGGGGCCCCACCCTTTTTCCGTGATACGCACCTGCCCCGAGATCGCGAGGAGTTCACCACGACCGTGAGCATGCTGGTCTGTCAATCGGTCACCAAGAAGTTCGGCGCGCTCGCCGCGGTGGAAGACCTCAGTTTCGAGCTGGAGCAAGGCCTGGTGCTGGGGATCGGCGGCCCGAACGGGGCCGGCAAGACCACGCTCTTTGACGTCATCTCCGGCCTGCAGCCGATCACCTCGGGCAAGGTGATCTTGGACAACCACGACATCTCCAAGTCCTCGCCGGACCGCATCTGTCATCTGGGCCTGGCGCGGACCTTCCAGCTGAACGCGGCCTTCGATTCCATGACGGGACGCGAGAACGTGCAGGTGGCCGCCTACTTCGGACGGGTCAACCGCCTCTTCCCCGGTCTGCGCCTGGACAAGGAGACAGTGAAACGCACTGAGGCGGCGCTGGACATGGTCGGCATGCGCGAGCGCGCCGGACAGCCGGTGGAAAGCGCGCCGGTTCTGGACCGCAAGCTCTTGATGATCGCCGGCGCGGTGGTGACCGAGCCCAAGCTCTTGCTGATGGACGAGCCGGTGGGCGGCCTGACCCCGGACGAGATCGACGAGGTGGAGGCGGTGGTCGCCCGCGTCGTCCAGGAGCTTAAGACCACGGTCATCCTGATCGAACACGTGATGCGCTTCCTGATGCGCCTCTCTGACCGTGTCTTGATCATGCACCACGGCAGCAAGCTCTTCGAAGGCCTGCCGCGCGAGGTGGCTGCCAATGACGAGGTGATCGAGGTCTACCTGGGCAAGGGCGCCAAGGCGCGTAGCCAGCACTGGTTCGACGACGAGGATAAGAGCGAGGCGGCGCAATGAGCGACACTCCCTTGCTGACCGTCACCGACCTCTCCTCCGGTTATAAGGGCCGCGATGTCCTGCACGGCCTCTCTTTCGCCGTCCCTGCCGGCGCGCTGGTGACCCTGATCGGGCCCAACGGGCACGGCAAGTCGACCTTGCTCAGCACGCTCTCCGGACTGCTCCGCCCGCGCGGCGGCTCCATCCGCGTCGAGGAGAGAGAGGTCGGCGGCATGCCGGCGGAGAAGATCACTGCCATGGGCCTGATCCAGGTGCCGCAAGGCGATATGCTCTTTCCTGACATGACGGTGCGCGAGAACCTGCTGATGGGCGCCTATCTGGAGCGCGACCGCGGCGAGGTTTCCAAGCGTCTGGACGAGGTGCACGCGATCCTGCCGAAGCTGCTGGAGCGCGCCGGGCAGCAAGCCAGCACGCTGTCAGGCGGCGAGCGGCGCATGGTCGGCATCGGCCGCGGACTGATGGCTGGTGGGCGGCTCTTGATGCTGGACGAGCCCTCGCTCGGCCTCGCCCCCATCATCATCGACCAGATCTATGAGGTCATCGCCGATCTCAAGGCCTCTGGCCGCACCATCCTGCTGGTGGAAGAGAACCCCATGCGTGTGGTGGATCTGGCCGATCAAGTGCATCTGCTGGACAACGGTCACATCATCTGGAGCGGCGCCGGCAGGGAACTGACGGAACGCTCCGAACTCCTGGAAACCTATCTCGGCGGCTAGAAGGGCAAGACGCGATATGGACGTACTCCCCCTGGTTCTGGTGAGCGCTGTTACCGTTGGCGCCATGTATGCGCTGGCGACCCTTGGCCTGTCTTTGGTCTGGGGGGCGATGGGCATGTTGAACATGGCCCACGGCGCCATGCTGACCTTGGGTGGCTATGCGGCCTATGCCGCCGTGACCTCCGCCGGGTTCCCCTGGCCGGTGGGGCTCTTGGCGGCCGTGGTCGCCGGTGCGCTCTTCGGTGTTCTGCTCTACATGGGCTTGGTTCGTTTCATGCTGGGTAGCCAAGCCTTTGAGACGAATATCATCATCGCGACGGTCGGGATCGCGATTGCGCTGGAGAATGTGATCCTGCTGGTCTTCGGCGGCCAGCCCTTCGGTCAGCCGGTCTCGCTCGACGGTGCCTTCCGGCTGGGTCCGGCGACGGTGCCTTACCAAAACCTGCTGATCGTGGTGCTCTCCATCGTCATCATGGCCCTGGTGGCCTGGGTCTTGAAGACCAGCCGCATGGGCCGGGCGATCCGCGCCACCGCACAGAACCGCAGTGCTGCCCGCCTGATGGGCGTGCCGACTCGCCAGGTCTATCTGCAGGTCCTGGCGCTCTCCGGCGGCTTGGCTGGAATCTCCGGGGTGCTCTTGTCCTCGATCACCCAGTTGTCGCCGCCGCTTGGCAACGATCCCATGTTGAAGGCCTTCATCATGTGCGTCGTCGCCGGTCTGGGGAACGTTCCGGGCAGCGTGCTGGCGGCCTTTGTGCTGGCCTTTGTCGAGGCTGGGACGCAGTTCTATCTCGGCGCCCGTTGGGGCCTGCCGGTCCTCTTGATGCTGGTCATCCTGGCGCTGATCTGGCGGCCCTATGGGGTCTTCGGCCGCGCCCAGGTGCAGCGCCTCTAGGGCGGGGAGGGGAAGCCGCATGCGCTCGCAAACCGCACGCGACCTGCTGGTCGCCGTCTTCTTCCTGGCTCTCTTCGCGGCCATGCCTTTCTTGCTGGATGGCCGCTACTACCTGGGCCAAATCATCCTGGTTTTCTTCTATGCCATCGTCGCCTCGCAGTGGAATCTGGTCTTCGGCATGGCCGGTATCTTTTCGCTGGCGCAGATGGCGCTCTTCGCCTTTGGCGCCTACACAACGGCGATGCTGGGGTTCTACCTGGACTGGTCGGTCTGGGCGGCCATGCCGGTGGCCGGGCTGGCGACCATCTTCGTCTCGGTCCTGATCGGCTTGGCCTGCCTCAGGCTCACCGGGGCCTACGTGGCACTGCTGACCTTGGCGATTACGCAGGTCATGTACTTCCTGATCGTCACCGATACCGAGTGCTTTATGATGGAGGGCGTGCGCTGCCGCCAGTTCACCGGCGGGGCGGTCGGCTTCTCCCAGTTCGGCGATCTGGGGACGCGGCAGGCCTTCCGCGGTGACTGGCTGATCGCCAACTACTTCATCGTGATGGGGCTGCTGATCATCTCGCTGCTCTTCACCTATCTGATCGTGCGCAGCCCCATGGGCCTTGCCTTCCGGGCGCTGCGTGACAATCCGGGCTATGCCATCTCCCGCGGGATCAACCGCTTCAAGTATCAGGTGCTGGTCTTCGCGCTCTCGGCCTTCTTCACCGGCATGGCCGGCGGGCTCTGGGCCAGCCACTTCCGCGCCATCGGGCCGAATCTGATGAACCTCTCGCTGCTGCTCTTCGTGCTGGCGATGATCGTCGTCGGCGGCGTCGGGCGCTTCTGGGGCGCCCTGGTCGGGGCCATCCTGCTGGTGGGTGCCGACGAGATCATGCGGGAGTTCGGTGAGTTCCGCACCTTGGGTCTTGGCCTGATCCTGGCCTTCTTCGTCGTGGTCATGCCGCAAGGCGTGCTGGGCGTCTTGGAAAATGCCTGGGATCGCCTGCGCCGCAAACCCGAGCCATCTCCCGAGCCATCTCTGGCCAAGAAAGGGGAAGAGCATGCCGCACGATCATGATCACGACCACGATCCCTTAGAGCAGGGCGCAGCACTCCGCGTTCGCGCGCTGGAAGAGCTGATGATCGCCAAGGGCTTCATCGAGCCCGAGGCTTTGGACACGGTGGTCGCCTACTACGAACAGCAGACCGGCCCGCGCAACGGCGCCAAGGTGGTGGCCAAGGCCTGGAGCGACCCGGACTACCGCGACTGGCTGCTGCGCGAGGGCACGGCGGCGATCAACAACCTGGGCTTCAGCGGCTTCCAGGGAGAGGAGATGCGCGTCGTCGCCAACAGCGACCAGGTCCACAACCTGGTGGTCTGCACGCTTTGCTCCTGCTATCCCTGGCCGGTTTTGGGTCTGCCGCCGGCGTGGTACAAGTCCATGGCCTACCGCGCCCGCTCGGTGCGTGAGCCGCGCTCGATCCTGACCGAGTTCGGCGTCGATCTGCCGGCTGAGACCGAGGTGCAGGTTTGGGATTCCACGGCCGAGGTTCGCTACATGGTGCTGCCGCAGCGCCCTGCCGGTACCGAGGGTTTGGACGAGGCAGCCTTGGCCGCGCTAGTCACGCGAGACGGCATGATCGGCACGGCGCTGGTGTAGGGAGCGAGCTGATGGACGGCATCCACGATATGGGCGGCATGCACGGTTTCGGCCCCATCCCGCGCGATCAAGACTACACCTTCCGCGCTGAGTGGCAGCGTCGCGCCTTTGCCGTGACGGAGGCTCTGGGCGGTGTAGTGCCTTTCAGCGCCGATACGCACCGCCAGGCCATGGAACGCATTCCAGCGCACGAGTACCTGACCCGCGACTACTTCGAGAAGTGGGTCATCGCCGCCTCCCAGCTGCTGCTCGAGGCCGGACTGGTCAGCGAAGAAGAGCTAAGGGATGGCAAGAAGCGCTTCGATGCCGAGCTGAAGGACGGCGGTGAGAAGATCGTCGCCGAAGGGCTGGTGGAAGTCTTAAGGGCCGGCATGCCGCTCATGTTCCCCGACGAGAAGCGGGAACCCCGTTTCGCTGTCGGGCAGAAGGTCTTGGTTCTGAACAACCACCCAAGCGGCCACACCCGTTCGCCGCGTTACCTGCGCGGCCGCATCGGGGTGATCGAGCGGCAGGTCGGCGTCATGCAGTTCGCCGACACCATGGCCGCCAGCGAGAACCCCGCACCGCAGCACTGCTACACCGTCGCCTTCGAGGGTCAGGAAGTCTGGGGCCAGGACGCGGAACCCGGCACTCGCGTGCTTGCCGACCTCTGGGAGAGCTACCTTGAGCCAGCCTAGCCCTCTGGAGGGGCTCAAAGGTGACCCGCTCGCCCTGGCGCAGAGCCTGCTGCCGCAGAAGGCTGGTGACGAGCCCCTGTTCCACGCCCCCTGGGAGGCCCGCATCTTCGCCTTGGTGGTGGCCATGGTGGAGCGCACGCACCTGGACTGGGCCGTCTTTCAGCAGCGCCTGGCCGCCCGTATCACCGAACGCGAGGCGGCCGAGGGCCTAGCACCGCAGAGCTGCCAGGCGACCGAGGTCTCCCGCTTCTACTATGAGAGCTGGCTGCAGGCGGCCGAAGACACCCTGGCCGCCGAACAGCTGCTGTCCGAGGGTGAGGTCGAGGAGAAAATCCTGCTGCTGCGCGAGGCCGTTGAGGCCCTCAGGGAGAAGCAGCGCGGCGGCTGAGCCGCTGGTCTTGGGCGCCTAGAACGGCTTGCCATGAGCCTCCTTCTGAGGGTCGCCATCACCGGTAAGAGTCATCCTTCATCCGCCTGTAACAGCGTGCGGACTTGCCGCACTGCGATCTTGGCTTAGTTCCACGGGGGTCGATCACCTCTCATGCACAAAGGAAGAAAACCATGATGAGAGCATCCCTGGCCGCTGCTGGCCTCCTCGTTTCCGCCGTTATCGCTTTCCCCGCCCTGGCCGCCGACACGGCCACAGGTGCGCAGATCTCCAGCGCCATCTCCGGCAACACCGTGCAGGGCTCTATGCTGGATGGCTCGGCCTACACCGAGTTCTATCAGACTGACGGCACCATCAAGGGTGACGGCTACACCGGCGCCTGGATGGTTGAGGGCAACCAGATGTGCTTCCAGTACGGCAGCGACCCGGCCAACTGCTGGGATGTGATGATCGACGGCGATCAGGTCACCTGGATGAAGGACGGCGCCGCCGACGGCACCGGCACCATCGTCAGCGGCAACCCGAACGGCTTCTAATCCTCTACGTCGAGGCGGCGTTGGAGGAAGATGCGGTGAAAGCCGTTGACCTCCCGCCGCTCGATCTCGGTGAAGCCGGCCCGCTCATAGAGGGCCTGAGCCTCCGTCATCACCACGTTGGTGTAGAGGTCCAGCACCGAGATCCCGCGCCTCCGCGCTTCCTCTTCTGCAAAATCCAACAAACGGCCTGCCAGACCCTGCCGGCGGGCGGAGGGATGAACCGCTAGGTTCTCGATATGCAGCACCGCCTCTTTGCGATAGAGGTGGATGTAGGCCACGACCTGGCCGGCCTGTTCCAGAACAAAGAGATCCCCGGCTGCCTGCGCGGCACCGAAGTCGGCGACCATGGGCGCCGGTGGCTTGCCCAGCGTGGCTGCGTAGGGCGCATAGGCGGCCTCGGCGATGGCCTTTACGAGGCCCACATCTGCATCCCCTGCCTTCCTGATCATCGGCAAGGCTCCTTTAGAGAGAAAACGGAAATGACCTGAAAGGTCGTTCCCACAAGCACGAACCTCATCCTGAGCAGCGAGCGCAAGCGAGCGTCCGTCGAAGGATCTGCGGCCAGCACCGAGCGTGGGGCA
>JBCBSF010000134.1:0-9941 GCA_039819325.1 Pseudomonadota bacterium
CTCAAGACGACGGCTAAGTGGGTGGAGCAATTGGTTCAATCTGAATTCATACCGCACCAGCTGCCGATACACCATTCTTCGGCCTTACCTTTCACCCAAGCCTTGCAGTTCGGATGGCGTCGACCATCGCTTTGCTCAACAGCTCTGGTGCTTGCTGCGATACGAGAATGGAGCGCTTTGAGACCGGGAGTTCGGGGAAGCCCTCCGCTGCGGTCAAGACTTGCAAGCCGTCACCGACACAGGACTTGAGCAGCAATCCGACAGCGAAGCCAGCGCGCAGAGCGGCCTGCAGACTGGCAAAGCTGCTGCTTTGGAAGGCAACCCTGTGCTGCCGCCCTGCCGCATCCAGTACCTTCTTCGGCAGATCACGCCAGTAGCACTGGCGATCGAGGATCGCGAGGGGCACCGGCTTGTGACGAGGCCAGCTTACGCCCGCGCGGGACGCCCAGACGATCGCTTCGCTCTCGAGCGCCTCTCCGCCCAGATCATGCAGGTCGGAACAGACGGCAACGTCCAGGTCCCCAGCGCTGACCGCTGCGGGGTAGCTAGACGTGCAGCCCGATTGGGCCAGCACCCGCACCCCAGGATGCGCGCCGGCAAAGCCCGCCAGGACGCGCTCCAAGATGGCCTCGTCAAAGTCGTCTGGCAGGCCCACACGGATAGACCCTGTCAGGGGTTCCAGGAAGAGGTTTGCGGCCTCTCTGATCTCGGCAAGGATCGAGGTTGCCCGTGCTAGCAGGGCCTCCCCCGCCGGTGTCAGGGTCATGCCCTTGGCGCTTCGCAGGAAGAGCGGCGCGCCCAAGCCATCTTCCAGCTTCCGCAGCTGCACGCTGATAGCCGATTGCGTTCGCCCGATCCGTGCTGCGGCAAGGGTTAGGTTCCCGCAGTCGGCAATGGTGACGAAGGTCTGCAGCAGGTCGGAGTCGATGGGCAAGCGTTCGAAACTGTTCATGATCAAGATCGTATTTATTCGTTTTTGTCGATGCAACGCCAGTCCTAGGGTTTGCCCGAATAACGAGGACTTCCTATGGACGTAACGCAGGCACTACTCCTCATCGGCATCGGGCTCTTTGGCGGAGTCTGGAACGCCATAGCGGGCGGAGCGACGCTCTTCACCTTCCCGGCCCTCATGGCCGTTGGCCTGCCCCCGGTCGTGGCTAATGCCACGAACTACCTTGCCCTCTTGCCATCCAACGCTGCGGCCCTTCCTGCTTATCGCGAAGAGCTACGTGGCCTCGGCAAACAGCTCGTGCCCTTGCTCTTGGCATCAGGTCTTGGCGCGATTCTCGGCTCGTTGCTGCTTCTCGCTTCAGACCCCGCCTTTTTTGTCGTCCTCGTCCCCTTCCTCATTCTGATCGCCACCGGCCTCTTCGCCTGCGGCGACGCCCTGCGCGCTTGGTTGCTCAAGACCTTAGGGGTTGGCCGTGGCACCACAGCCATCTACGCAGCCCTCTTCGTGGCATCGATCTACGGTGGCTACTTCGGCGCAGGCCTGGGGATCATCCTGCTCGCGATGGCACAGCTCTTGGGCTTCTCGGACTTTCACGTCGCCAACAGCATCAAGAACCTGCTGGCGACCAGCTTCACGATCCTCAGCATCATCGTCTTCGGGATCGGCGGGCTGATCGCTTGGCCGCAAGCCATCGTCATGATGGCCGGCAGCACCATCGGAGGATACGCCGGCGGCCACTTGGCCAAGCGCGTGAACACGCGCTACCTGCGCTCCTTCGTGATCGCCTTCGGGCTGGTCTTGTCGCTGGTCTACTTCACGCGCAGTTTCGCCTGACCGTCGACAACCCCGGCAGACAGAGCGGCCTCTCGACGAAGTCTCCCTACTTCTCGTCCGGCTTCAGCCAGCGGCTCAGCAAGCCGGCCAGCACCGCACCCACGATCGGCGAGACCCAAAAGAGCCAGAGCTGGCTGAGATAGGCGCCGCCCGCAAAGATCGCCGGGCCGGTCGAGCGCGCCGGATTGACCGAGGTATTGGTCACCGGAATGGAGATCAAGTGGATCAGGGTCAGGCCCAAACCGATAGCGATGGGCGCAAAGCCGGCCGGGACGCTGGGATGGGTCACGCCGATGATGATGATCAGGAAGAAGAAGGTCATCACCGCCTCCATCACGAAGGCAGCCGACATGTTGTAGGCGCCCGGCGACTGCTCGCCATAGCCGTTGGCGGCGTAGGTCGCAGTTGCCGCATCGAATCCGGCCGTGCCGCTGGCGACGATGTGCAGGACTACGACGGCGGCGATGGCGCCCAGCACCTGGGAGATGATGTAGGGCACCGCGTCCGTAGCCGAGTGCCGGCCAGCGGCGACCAGACCCAGGGTGACGGCTGGATTGAAGTGTCCGCCAGAGATCCCGCCCACCGCGTAGGCCATGGTGAGCACGGTCAGGCCGAAGGCGAAGGAAACGCCCAACAAGCCGATGCCGACGTCGGGGAAAGCGGCGGCATACATGGCCGAACCACAGCCGCCCAAGACTAACCAGAAGGTGCCGATGAACTCTGCGGCAAGGCGCTTCACCATGATCTCTCTCCTGAAAAGGGCGACCGGCAAAACAACAAAAGAGCAGCAGTCGTCTTGGTTACGCGCCTAGATAGCCTAGGACGATCGGCGCCGCCAAAGAAAAAGTCGCGGATTCCTTCGGTGCTTCAGGCTAGGAGGCAGCAGGCCAATCCGCAGCCGCCAGATCGCTCAAGAGTCTGCGCAGGTGAATTACCACATACGCACTCATGGCCGCACCTATGGCAGCGTTGGCCGCCTCCGGATAGCCGACCCAACTGCCCGTTACCAAGTCGCTTGTCCGCCAGCCCCATGAGACAGGGCCGGCTGGGTAGAGACTAGGTGCCGGCGTCTGCGCCGGGTTGTCAGCGATCTCCTCCCGGCGCACCACCTCAGGTGCCAGGTGCAGCAGCAAGGAGGTTTCCATCCAGCCGCCATGGACGTCTTCTGCCGGCGGGCTGGGCTGCTCCACACCACCGGGCAGACCGAAATCGAGCCAGTGCGCGCTGGCGACCAAGAGGCCGTGCTGGCGGCGCAGGTTCAAGGCGGCGATCTGGGAAACCGCGACGTTCCCGCCATGCGCATTGAAGAGCAGCAGGCGCTGGACCCCGGTCCGCGCGACCTGTCCGCCGATCGCCTCGATCAAGCCGATCGTGGCATCGGCCTCGAGCGAGAGGGTCCCACGCCCCTGCTCGTGCTCCCCGGAGGCACCGAGCCAAAGCGCTGGCAAGCGCAGGAGATGGGGCGGCGCCTCCGGCCAGTCCCCCAAAGCCTGGTCAAGCAGCGCCTCGGCAATCAGCGTGTCGGTACCCAGCGGCAAATGCGGCCCGTGGGTCTCAACAGCGCCGAGCGGCAGAATGGCGACACTGGAAGGGCCCAAGCCCTCCAGCCCGGCGTAGAGCCTTAGGTAATCCTGCGCCAAGCCGGCTGCCCTTAGGCGCCCAGATGGCGGGCGAAGAAAGCGCGTGCCCGCTCCCAGGCGGCCTCAGCGGCTTCTGCGTGATAGCTGCCGCGTTCGTCGCAGCAAAAGCCGTGATCGGCCGGATACTCGAAGACTTCCGCCTCTGGCGCTGCCTGGTAGGCGGCCCGGCGGGCACTTTCCGGAATGCCCTTGTCTTCCAGCCCGAAGTGCAGCTGTAGGGGTACTTTTGGTGGATTGTCAGGTGCCAAGGTGCCGATGCCTCCGCCGTAGAAGGCAACCGAGGCAGTGACCCCCGGCAGCCGCGCGGAAAGCCAAGCCAGGTCTCCGCCCCAGCAGAAACCGACCACGCCGACCTTCAGATCCTGCTGCACCAACCACTGGACGCAGGCTGCGATATCCTCGCTGGCCTGGTCGTAGGGCACCTGGACTTTGCAGGCGCGGCCGCGGACGACGTCGTCTGACTGATAGGTCAGTTCCAGGCCCGGCTCGATCCGCTCGAAGAGAGCAGGCGCCAGCACCAAGAGGCCGGAGGCCGCGTAGCGGTCGGCAGCCGCACGAATATGGCGGTTCACGCCGAAAATCTCCTGCAAGAGCACCAGGCCTGCGCGCGGCTGCCCCACCCGCTGGCGCGCGCGGTAGCAGGTGAAGGCATGATTGTCATTTGCAGCTAGGCGCAGGCTGTCGGCATAGGTGTCTTTCAGGGCCATGGCGTCTCCTCGCTTCAAGAGTGCCTCTTAGATCAGCCTACCCTAGGCCGATGCCGGTCCCCGGCGCCACCCGATTGCAGCCGAGGCCTAGGCTGGCGGCTTCATGCCCAGCAAGGACAGAAGATCGGCACTGGGGTCTTCCATCAAGGGAGCTAACAAGAGGTCCACCTCTGGGCGCCCGTCGAAGCGGACACGCCCCCCTTGGTGTAGGCTGGTGATTTCACCGACATAGGCCTGCCCCTGAACCACGTAGCAATCGATCCGCATGTGGTGGAACGGCTCCGACAAGCGGTCTGCAAGGCGCATGAGCTCGCCGAGGCATTCAGGTTTCGGGTGATCTACCTCGTTCTTCATGAAATTCAGCTTTACCCACTCACGGCTGTAGGTGCTCGTCACCAGGCCTGTCTGCCGATTCGAGAGCACGCGAACAAACTGAGCCCGACCAAAAAAACACCAAATCTTGTAGTCGGTGGCGCCTTGGCCAGTGCCCTCGTCCAGGTATTCTTCAACCAGTATCTTTTCTGCCAGCAACCTATAGTTTATCTCGCGAGTCGCCCTATAGTGCCTAGGTTGAAAATACTTCATCAGGCTCGTGTAGTCCAAAGACTGGCCGCGATAGATGAGAGCATCGCCGCTCCCGTGCGTACTCTTGATGACGCAGGGGTTTGGAAAGTCATAGGTGCGAAGCTCCGCCTCCGTCCGCAACACGGCCAGGGTTCGTGGTACCCGTGCGTCTGGACAGACGCCCTTGATGTAGACTTTAGCCAGCTCTTTGTCGGTTATGAAACGACGGCGGCAGAGGTCAGGATCGTCGAACAGCGCCTTGATGAGGTAATCCAAGAGGCGCTGTGGCCTCTGCGTGTCCGGCCAATGGCGCAGGTCTCGATAGGCGAGGAACTTTACGTACAAGAGGTCCCGCTTCTCGCGCGGTCTCCAGAACAAGGCGATGTCCAGCGTGTCCCGAAGGGCGTTGATCGTCTTGCGCCAGATCTTCTGCTGCACGGTTAAGCGTTTAGGCATAGCTGGCCCTTGCACTCCCGAGAAACGGTGTCTTGCAGGTCTCCAACGACCCTGCTGATCTGGAGCGCCAGAGGGCCCAACTGGAGGCTTGGCCAGCGCCAAGGTTTGCGTGGCAGAGCATAGTGGCAGCATCCTCAATGAGGCAAGGCGTAGTGCAGAACTGCTTGGGGAGAGTTCATGAGCCGGGATGACACCGTCGACGTGCTGATCGTGAGGGCGGGTGCCGCCGGTTCCGTCGCCGCCCGCCACCTGGCCGGCGCTAGCTTCTCTCTCGTCTGCCTGGAGCACGGCACCTGGGTCGACCATTCCGAGTTCTGGGGTGACTAGCCAGAATGGGAGCTGATGGCGCAAAAGCGCGAGCACCCCAACCCCAATGTGCGCCAGCTGGGCGAAGATTATCCAATCAACACCGAGGAGTCCGACGTCAACCCGTTGATGTACGCCGGCGTCGGCGGCAGCACCATCCTCCGGTCGGCGCACTGGCAGCGCTTCATGCCCTCGAACTTCCGGGTGCGCAGCCTGGACGGCGTGGCCGACGACTGGCCTTTCACTTACGAGGATCTAGAGCCCTACTATGACCAGGCGGAGGTCGAGATGGGCGTCTCCGGCCTAGCCGGCGACCCGGCCTTCCCACCGATGACGCCATCGCCCATGCCATCGCTGCCGATCGGTAAGGTCGATATCAAAGCGGCAGAAGGTATGAACAAGCTGGGCTGGCACTGGTGGCCGGGGCCAAGTGGAGCTGCATGCCCTCAGGCGGCCTCTTTGGCATGTGGGTCGCCTATGGCGGTAAGGCCTTGGAGGAGGCCCGGGGCGCCAATCTGCACCGCACCGCAAGGTCTTCGGCCGCTCTTTCGAATGGGGAATCGTCGCCGAAGACCTGCCGGACGAGAGCAATCAGGTGGTGCTGGACGCGGAGCTGACCGATAGCGACGGCATCCCGGCGCGCAAGCCGCTCTACCGCAATTCTAAGAACACCCAGAAGCTGATCGCCTGGCACCTTGAGCGGGCGCAGGAGGCGATGGAGGCTGCCGGTGCCAGTGAGACCGCCCAGACCGAGCTGATGCGCGACTGCGGCTGGCACATGACGGGCACCGCCCGCATGGGCCGAGACCCGGCGCGCTCCGTGGTCGACGAATGGGGAGCGGCGCATGATGTGCCCAACCTCCACATCATGGACGGCAGCGTCTTCATCACCTCGTCGGGCCGCAACCCCACGGCGACCATCATCGCGGTGGCCTTGCGCCGCAGGGCCCAGATCGTCGAACAGCGCCGCGATCTGGAGACCGCCGCATGAGCCTCGTCACCGACAACCAACGCGCCGCCTTCGCCACCCTGGCCGACCTGCTGATCCCAGCGGCCGAGGGCATGCCGTCCGCCACTCAAGTCGCGCTACAGGGCGCCCCTCTGGAGCGGGTCATCGAGCTTCGCCCCGACCTACGCCCCGCCTTCTTCCGCGCGCTGAAGGCAGCCGATACTGAGGACCCCAAGGCCGCCTTGGACAGCCTGGCGCTAGAGGATGCCGAAGCCTTCAGCACTCTGGGCTTGGTCGCTTCGGCTGCCTACTACATGCAGCCGGAGGTCCGCCGCCTGATCGGCTATCCGGGCCAGGAGAACCGGCTGGTGGAAGAGACCTACGAGCCGGAATATGTCACCAACGGCAGGCTGCAACAGGTGATCGACCGCGGCCCGATCTACCGCCCAACGCCGAAGCGGGAGTGACGTCTGGCGCGCTGCATCATCGTCGGTCAGGGTGACGAGATAGAGAACACCCCTTTGAGCCCTTTTGAGAGATGAGAGCCAGGGTGTTGGGGAAGAGCCTCACTCTTGCGTCACTTGGCCTGATCGCGGCGGCTGCTCCGCGCTGGGTAAAGATGGCGCCCAATACAGCCTTCAGGAGCAGCTTGTGACAGCCCATACTGCTAGCCTTATCAACGCCCTCGTGCTTATCGCGGTCTCGCTCTGGGGGTACTTCTCCTCCGCGGCCGCATCGATGACAGCGTTGCTCCCAGCGGCCTTCGGGATCGCACTGTTGATCTGCTATCCGGGTGTCAAATCCCAGAACAAGATCGTCGCGCACATCGCGGCGCTTCTTACCTTGGTGGTTTTTGTCGCGCTTTTCATGCCGCTCTCCGGCGCCTTCGGCAGGGGCGACGCCTTGGCCGTCACGCGCTTGCTGATCATGGAGGTCTTCACCCTCTACGCGCTGGTCTTCTTCGTGAAGAGCTTCATCGACGCCAGACGCCGCCGTGCTTGAGGCATATCCCAAGCGGGGTGGCTTACTCCGCAGTGATGGAAAAGGGCTGTTACACCGTATCAGCGCCGAAGTCCAAGAGCAGCTCTGCATCGATCTGTGATGCCGCCAGTTTCGTCATCATCTCAAGATGAAGAACATCGATGTCACGCGTTGATGCCAGGAAGATTTCCATGGCCTGCGCGATCGACCGGGCGCGCATAAACCACAGCAGGTAGGGCTCTTGGTTGACCTCAATGCGGAACCAGGCCTCGACGGCGACGCCTTCGGCGCGCAGCGACTGCATGACCTCGTCCGGTCGTGACGCCAGCGCGGCCCGCCAGGCCTCAAGATCGCTCCTCGCGTTGGGGACAAGCTTGATCAGACCTGCAGCGCTTTCCATGACCGGCTCCTCTAAGGGCCACCAGACTTGGCCGCCGCAGTCATCTCCATCACTTGTGCGCGCAGCAGGGAGGACTTACCCGCCCCCTTCTGCCCAAGCAGTACATGCACTTCGCCAGCGCTCACCGAGAGACTGATGTCGCGCAGGATGGTGGTATCGCCGTCGGTCACCGACAGACCACGCAGTTCCAAGACCGACGCCGTCATTGCATCGCCTCCCGCTACATCTCTCATAAGATGCATATAGGATATTGCGACGCAGTCGCAAGATGAATTCCTGCAAGATCGCTACGTCTGGCCTAGGTGGCCGCGACCACCTTGGCGTGCACCAAGGAGGGTGCGAGGCGTCGCCTGATTGGCCCGATCTTTGACAGGGCATAGAAAAACCGAAACAGGCTTGGAAAGGGCTCCGCATAGGTTCTGACGGAAATCGGGTCTAGCCCGGGAATGGACCGTAGGAATCCGGAGAGTGCATCGGTTGAGATACCCCAAGGCATTGGCGGCGCGCGATAGGCCTTGGTCACCTGATAGCCGCGCAGCGTTTTCTTCGAGAAGGCGGCAGGTATTGCATCGAAGTACAGCTCTGCACCTGGGAAACGCGCGGCAATGGCGGTCAGCAGACGAACAACATCTGCTTCCTCGAAGTACATGAAGAGCCCCATGGCAGAGATGAAGGGCACAGAGCCCTCCGGTATCTGGTCCATCCAGGCCTGGTCCAAGGCCGAGCAGGAAAGCTGGGTGACGGTCTTACCTCTTGGAAGCAGACGTTCCCGCAGCACCATGACCTCAGGTTGGTCGACACTGAACCAGGGAACGGGAGGCTCGCCTAAGCGCCAGTACTGCGTCTCCAAACCCTCACCCAGGGCGACGACAGAAGCCTTCTCTTTGTGCCTTTGCAGAAAGTCGTGGAGGCGCTCGTCGCCGAAGCGATAGCGCACGGGAAAGAGCCTTTTCGGCGTTCCGAAGTTGCCTTCGAAGTCATAGTCGATCCGCTCGACCAACTGGACCGCCAAGGGATCGTCGATAAGACGATCGCTGCGCTTCGCTTCGCACGCCTTGTGCCAGAGGGGCCAAAGCAGCGTCTCTGCCACCCCTTCCAAGGCAAGTTCGATTCCTTGCGTGCCGTCCATACTGTGGTTCGTCCCTTGGCGAGCACTTCAACCATGCCGCGATAATGGACGTGTTGCGACTCAGTTTCAACAACTCTGTGTCCGGTGCAGGAACCCTCAAGGCACAGGACAGAGGACTTGCGCAATGATCGCGCTGCCCCGACCAGGGCCTTCTCTCCCTCCGCCCCCTAAACCCAGTCAAAGTCATCCGTGCTGAGCTGCGAAGCCGCCGTCATGCCGGAGAGCCTGAAGGCCATGTCGATGGTGCCATCCCCGTCGCTGTCGACCTCAACCTGGAAGAGGGTCTCATTGAAGCGCGCCTCAGAATTGCCATCGCCGCTGAAGGTGGCGGAGTCCACGTAAGTGAAGGTGCCGGTTTCCAGGCCAGAGGCGAAGGCCAAGACACTCTGGCCGGTTACTCCGAAAAAGCCCTCGATATCGACCAAGGCGACCACCTCGCCATTGGTCAAAGTGCCGGTCTCGTCACCGTTGAAGCCAAAGGTGTTATCGCCAGTCCCGCCAAAGACGGTATCGTTGTTGTTGAAGACCAGGGTGTCGTCGCCGCCACCGCCATAGAGAAGGTCTCTGACGTCTGCATCGCCTTGACCGTCTAAGAAGTCATCTCCCAAGCCACCATACTGGATGTCTGCGCCGGACCGGCCGCGCAGCGTGTCCTCGCCACCCCGGCCTGTCAGCGTATCGTTGCCAAGGCCGCCATACTGTAGGTCGTCACCGCCTTGCCCGTAGAAGATATCAGCGGCTGAGTTACCGACCAGGCTGGCGCCGCCGCTATTGGACGTCAGGGTCCGTGACACCCCGTCTTTGTTGCTGGAGAGACGCTCCACATTCTCCGCCAGCGAGTAGGTGAGCGCTCTTGCGATGACGCGATCGTCGCCATTGCCGCTGGTCTCAATCACCCGGTCGGCGCTGGTACGGACGTGGAAGGTATCATCGCCCTATCCGCCGGACATGCTGTCCACACCGTCGCCACCGGGTGATTGAGACCAGCGGCAATGGCGACGATCGCGTCATCGCAAGAGCGCT
>JBCBSF010000135.1:0-9632 GCA_039819325.1 Pseudomonadota bacterium
CCCTTGGACGAGACGGTCTCACCTCCGTGACCGACATCGATACCTTACCAGATGTCGATGTGGGTAACTTACAAGGACGAGGTTTACGTGGGTGTTGGGTGTTCTAATCGAAGAGCATCACGCTCTAGGTCTTTGGGAAGACCTGGCGCACGGGCGTGATGCTTGTCTCGGCGAAGAGACCAGCCTCGGCGTAGGGGTCGCCGGCGGCAAAGGCCTCGGCAGCGCTCTTGTCGGGGAAGTCCACGACCAAAAGGCTGCCGATCGGCGTCTTTCCATCCTCAGCCAGCATCGGTCCACCGAAAACGATCTTCTCGGCAAAGCCCGTGAGGTAAGCGAGATGCCGCTCGCGCGTGTCCATACGCAGCTGCACATGATCGGCCTTGTCCCGGCAATGGAGGCTGAAGAGCATGCTTCTGTTTCCGTTTCTTTGTCCTGTGAGTTGCCGGCGCCAGTCTCTTGTCTTATGGCCGGGCGTCAAGCCTCTTCCGCGCGGAAGGGGCGGGCAAGCAGCTGTTCCATGGCGGCCTCAATGGTGATCACACCGGAGAGGACGGCAGCCACCGCGCTGGAGATCGGCAGCTCCAGCGCATGCTGCCGCGCGAGCACGACCAGCGCTTCCGCCGTGGCAGCCCCTTCGGCGAGAGCCGCGGCCGGCGTCTCGCCACGTCCCAGCGCCAGACCCAGGCTGTAGTTGCGCGAGGCCGGCGAGGTCCCGGTGAGGATCAGATCCCCCAGCCCGCCCAGGCCCATCAGGGTCTCCGGCTCTGCGCCCAGCTTGACGCCCAGCCGGCGCATCTCCGCCAGGCCACGGGTCAGCAAGGCGGCACGGGCATTCTCGCCGAGACCACGCCCAGCGACGATGCCGGCAGCCAGGCCGATGACGTTCTTGGTGGCGCCGCCCAGCAGCAGGCCGGTGACGTCACGGCTGGAATAGGGGCGGAAGGTGGCGGAGCCGATGGCCATCACCAGACGCTCCGCCACTGCCGGATCGCGGGCGGCCAGGCTGATGGCGGCGGGCAGGCCGGCGGCCACCTCGCTGGCAAAGGTCGGGCCAGATAGCACCGCGATCGGGCGGCCTGGCAGCGAAGCCTCAACGACCCGGTCCAACAGCAGCCCAGTTTCCCGCTCCACCCCCTTGGCGCAGATGACAAGGGGCAGGTCGGCAGCGGCGTAGGGTGCCAAGGCCTCGAGCCGTCCGCGTAAGGCCTGCGCCGGCACCACCAGCAGCCAGGCCTCGGCGCTGCGCAGGTCGGCAGGGTCGGTGGTTACCGCCACCGCGTGAGGCAGCTGCAGGCCCGGGAGGCGCTCAGGATCGCTGCGGGTCCTGGCCAGGCGCTCGGCCTGCTCCGCCCGCCGCGCCCAGAGTGTGACCGCGCTGCCGGCGCGTGCGGCTGCACAGGCCAGCGCAGATCCCCAGGCTCCTGCCCCGATGACGGCTAGGCGCATGACCGGCTAGATGCTGAGGTTGAAGGCCAGGGAGATACGCAGCCCCTGGCCCTGATAGGGCCGCACCTGATGCAAGAGCCAGGCCGGGAAGAGCAGCAGCAGGCCGCTCACCGGCTGCAGGGTCTCGCTGCTGCCGGGCGAGAGGCCTTGCGGCATGGCATAGGCCAGGTGCGGGGCATAAAGCGCCGGGCCGGGCCCACGCGGGTCCATCATCTCAAAGGCGCCGCTGTTGTCCTGCGGTGGTGCTCCGCCGCGCCCGTCATCGACGTAGTAGGCGCCGGACCAGAAGGAGCCGGGGTGGCAGTGGAACTCATTGGCATCGCCCGGCCCGTTCACATTGGCCCAGGCGTTGCAGCGCCAGCTGATCGCCGCAGGCTGACCGTCACGCCGTACCGTCAGGCGGTTGGCGACGGCCTTTGCGGCCTCCAGCACGGCTGTCGTCTCCGGCCCGCCCCAGCTGGCCATCTCCCAATCCGATTGCCAGCCACCCAGGTTGGAGGCCTGGATCGAGGTCGTCTCTGCCCGTCGCTGCAGGATGCGCTGGGTGAGAAGGGGATTGATCCGTGCCGCGTCAGGCAGGCGGACCGAGGCGACCGGCGTGGGGAAGAGGGCGGCGACCTGAACCTTCAACTCCGGCTCCGTCATGCGGCCTTATCTCCGTCTGCAGTCAGGCTTTCCAATGGCCAGCGCGGGCGGGCCGGTTCGTCTAGAGGCGAGGTCAAGCCGGCCTTGAGGCGCTCCAGCCCGGCCCAGGCGATCATCGCGGCGTTGTCGGTGCAGAGCGCCGGCGGTGGGGCTACCAGGCGGCTACCGGCGGCCTCTGCCGTCTCGGCCAAGACCTGGCGCAAGGCGGCGTTGGCGGCCACACCACCGGCCACCACCAGCGGCCCGGCCGCTCCGGTTTCTTCTCGGAAGCGCTGCAAGGCCCGCTTTGCACGGTCGGCCAGCACAGCGCCGACGGCAGCCTGAAAGCTGGCGGCCAGATCCAGGCGCGCTTGCTGGTCGCCTGGGTCGAGCTCTTCGGCGATCCGCCGCACTGCGGTCTTCAATCCGGCGAAGGAGAAGTCCAGTGCTTTACGGCCCACCAGCGGCCGCGGCAGGTCATAGCGACCCGGGGCGCCAGCCGCTGCAGCGCGCTCCAGCGCCGGCCCGCCAGGAAAGCCCAGGCCCAAGAGCTTCGCCGTCTTGTCGAAGGCCTCACCGGCCGCGTCGTCCAGGGTGCTGCCATAGCGGCGATAGCGCCCCAGCCCCTCGACCGCTAGCAGCTGGCAGTGCCCGCCAGAGACCAGGAGCAAAAGGTAGGGGAAGGGCAGCGCATCGGTCAGCCGCACGGTCAGCGCGTGCCCTTCCAGGTGATTGACGGCGACGAAGGGCAGACCGCGGGCGGTGGCGATGCCCTTGGCCAGTACCGCGCCGACGAAGAGGCCGCCAATGAGGCCGGGCCCGCTGGTGGCGGCGACGCCGTCGAGGTCCGGGAAATCACAGCCAGCTTCGTCCAGCGCCTGGCGCACCATCGGCGCCAGCACCTGGAGGTGCGCCCGCGCCGCAATCTCAGGCACCACGCCGCCGAAGGCGCGATGCTCGTCGAACTGCGCGCGCACCAGATTGGCGCGCAGCCGGCGATCGGCGTCGACCAGCGCCACGGCGGTCTCGTCGCAAGAGGTTTCGATGCCTAGCACCAGCATGCCGTTCTGCCGCAAGAAGTCCCATCTCTAGAAAGCCCTTCAGCTGTGATGCGGCGGCCAAGGGCTCTTTTCCCTTGTCACTGTGACAGCTGAGACGGCAAGTCTTACAGCCAAGCGACCACAGCGTCGAGCCACGCGCGTGTTGGCCGGCAAATCGCTGTAGAAAAAGGACAAAGAGGCGAGGGATGAGCGGACAAGCTTTGCGGATCGGCACCCGGGGCAGCCCACTGGCCTTGGCCCAAGCGAAAGAGACCGCAGCGCGTCTGCGGGCCGCCTGGCCGGAGTTGGAGCCCGATGAGGCCATCGAGATCGTGGTCATTCGCACCACCGGCGACAAGATCCGCGACCGGCCGCTGACGGAGATCGGCGGCAAGGCGCTCTTCGCCAAAGAGATCGAGGCCGCCCTCTTGGACGAGAGCATCGACGTGGCCGTGCACTCCTTGAAGGACCTGCCCAGCATTCTGCCGGACGCCTTTCAACTGGCCGCCGTCCTGCCGCGCGAGGACCCGCGCGACTGCCTGATCCAGGCGGAGGTCCGTGGTGGCCTGGACAGCCTGCCCCAGGGCGCAAAGGTGGGCACTTGCTCGCCGCGCCGCGCCGCCCAGCTGCTGCTGCACCGCCCCGACCTGCAGATCGCCGAGCTACGCGGGAATGTGGAGACCCGCCTGGCCAAGCTGCGCGATGGTGCGATGACCGCCACCCTGCTGGGGCAGGCCGGCCTTAACCGTCTCGGCATGACCGATATCGGCCAAACCCTGGCGCCAGAGGTCTTCCTGCCGGCGGCCACGCAGGGGGCCATCGGGCTGGAAATCCGCAAGTCAGACGAAGCCACGGCGGCGCGCGTGGCCCCGCTGAACGATGAAGAGAGCTGGCATCGCTCTCTGGCCGAGCGTGGCTGCCTGGCGGTCCTCAGCGGCTCTTGCCACACGCCGATCGCCGCCTTGGCGCAGGTCGATAGCGGGCATTTGGGCCTGGATGTCCTCTTCCTGCTGCCCGATGGCACTCAGCCGCTGCGCCGGCGCACCCTTGGGCCCTTGGCCGAGGCGGAGGAGCTAGGCCGGACCCTGGGGGAGGCGCTGCGTGCCGACTCCTCGCCGGCCCACCTGGCCTTGCTGGAGGCCTAGAGCCTGCGGCTGGCCTCCATGCACCTGCTCGTCACCAGACCAGAGCCTGAGGCCGCGCGTTTCGCCGCTGTCCTGCGCACGGCGGGTCACCAGGCCAGCGTGGCGCCGCTCTTGACCATTGAGGCCCTGCCGCCGCCAGAGGCGGATCTGCTGCGGGGCCTAGATGCGCTGGCTGTCACCTCGGCGCGGACCCTGACCGTCTTCGCGCCGGCAGCGCTCTTGGATCTGCCGCTTTTCGCCGTCGGCGAGGCCACCGCCAAGGCGGCACGGGCCGCTGGCTTCCGCCAGGTTCAGGCGGCTGGTGGGGACGCGCTGGCCTTGAGCCGCCTCTTGCGCCAGCGCCTGCCACGCGCTAGCCGTATTCTCCATCCAGGGGGTGTGCATCAAGCACGGGATTTGCACGCCCTTTTGGAGGGCAGCGGTCTGGTGTTGATCGCGCAGCCGGTTTACCGTGCGCGCGCCGTGGCCAGCCTGCCGGACGCAGCCTGTGCAGCCTTGAGCGATGAGGGTCTGGAAGGCGTGAGCT
The DNA here is from genome assembly GCA_039819325.1 of Pseudomonadota bacterium. GTDB lineage: Bacteria > Pseudomonadota > Alphaproteobacteria > Kiloniellales > JACOMY01 > JACOMY01. Next base: position 4,782 of record JBCBSF010000135.1, read on the forward strand.
TTTTTTCTCCCAGGACTGCAAAGACCTTTGTTAGTCTGACCCTCGAATCGGGTCTGCAGAGGCGTCTTCCGTCTTTGTTTGCCTTTTGCCTCAGTCCTGCTGTCGCGGCAGGCTTGGCTGGCAGCCAGTGGCGCGCGATCCAGATCGCGCCGCAGCCAACCGCCGAGGCCTTGCTGAAGACGATCGACGCCCAGAGCTGCGAAGGAGGCAGAGCATGACCGACAGCAAGCCGAGCCGCAGCGCAAGGCGCACGCCCACGACCCGTAAGACACCCTCCCGTCGCCGCAAGAACACCTCGAAGTCCACAGCGGCAGAGACCGCAGCCACACCTGCCGACGATCAGGTGAAGGCGCTCGAGGTGGCGTCAGACACAAGCGCGGACAGCGCGGCAGCCCCCAGCACGACCGACAGCGATAGCGTGAGTGACACCAGCATGAGCAAGACCGCTGACGACAAGCCCTCCGAGGCGACGGACAAGGCGGAAATTCTGCCGCCTGGCGAATCCATGGCCACGGCCCAGCGTGACAAGGGCAAGGGTGGCGCTGCGAAGCCGCCCGCTAGCGGATCTAGCGGAGGATCGGGCGGAGGTTCAGGTGGCGGCAAAGGCGCGTCGGGCGGCGGCGGCTCAGGCAGTGGCGGCTCTGGAAAGGGCGGTGGCTCCGCCAGCGCGCCGCCACCGCCGCCTGTGGTGAAGAAGCGTGGTGGGCTGCTGGCCGGCATCATCGTCGGTGGCCTTCTGGTGGCCGGTGGCTATGTGCTGGCCGTGGGAACCAGCGATCTCTGGCTCGGTGAGATCGTGCCGGGCGGGACCATCGTCGATCTGCGCAAGAAGCTGGATGACACCGCCAGCGCTGCGCAGGCCAACGCGACGGCCATCACCGCAAACCAGCAAAGCGCGCAGAAGGCTGTATCAGACGCCGATGCGGCCTCCAAGCAGGTGATCGCGCTCAGCAGCCGCATGACCGACCAGCTGAAGGCGTTGGAGCAGAAGCTCTCGGCTGAGATCTCGGGCGCTGGCACGGCCTCTTCCGTCGCGCAGTTGAGCGAGTCCCTGAAGGGCACGCGCACGGCCCTGACGGCTTTGACGACGCAAGTTCAGACGCTAGCAAGTCAGGTCTCCGGCCTGCCCGCGAGCCCGGCGATCCCCGCCGGCACCATCGACGACCTGAAGTCCGGCCTCGCCGCGCAGCAAAGTGCGATGCAAGCGGCCAATACCAAGATCGCTGCCTTGGAGGCCGCACCTAAGGGGCCGGATCCGGCCACCCTGGCAACCAAGACGGAGGTTGATGCGGTCAAGGGCGACCTCGCCAGTGTGCAGCAGTCCCAGACAGCGCTCTCCACGGCGCTGCAAAAGGCGCAAGACGCGCAAGAGCAGTCCAACAAGCTCTTCACCGTGACCTTGAGCGGCAACAGCGAGGCTGTCGCGGCCCTGCGCCGCTTGCTGGACGACCAGAGCCAGAACCAGGCTACGGTCGGCACGACCCTGGCGAACCTCCGCACTACCTTGACCAAGCTGGAAGGCGAGATCGACAGCGTGAAGGCCCGGCCGGAGGTCGATCCCGATGAGCTGAAGACCGCGATCGCTTCTGTCACCAGCCAGACGACGAAGCTGCAGAGCGATCTCTCAGCGCTCTCCAGCCAGATCGAGGCTGGCGGCAAGTCGCTCGCCACCTTGGCCCAGTCCCTGACGGCTGAGTCGAAGCTGGTCGCCTCCGCCCAGGCCGATATCAAGACGCTGCAAGAGGCAAACACGGCTGCGGAGACCGCGACCAAGGCGCTCTCCACCCGCATCGACAGCCTACAAAGCGACTTGGGGCCGGATATCGACAAGCGGGTACAGACGGCCTTGGCGCAAGACTCGCGGCCGCGCGCAGCGGCCTTGGCGCTGGCCTCTGCCTCCCTGAACGATGCGGTGAAGCGCGGCGGGGACTTCGAGGCGGAGTTCCAAGCGGTCGAACAGCTCTCCGGCGGCACCCAGGGCCTGGATGCCGACCTGGCCAGCCTGAAGCCCTTGGCGACGGCGGGCGTGGCCACCACCGGCAGCCTCTTGAGCTCGCTGCGCACGCAGGCACCGCAGATCATCGCGGCCTCGCTGGGCAGCGAGCAGCCGTCTGGCAGTCTGATGGACGATGCGCTCTCCTCGCTCTCTGGGCTGGTGGATGTCCGCCCGGTGGGTGAGGTTGCTGGTGAGGACGCCGGCGCCGTCTTGGCACGGGCCGAACAGCGCCTGCTGGCCGGCAATCTGCAGGCTGCGGTGGCTGAGATGGCGAAGCTCAGCGGCGCCGCGGCTGAGGCTGCGGCCAGCTGGATGACCGAAGCCCGGGCGCGTCTCCTGGCCCTTCAGGCGGCCACCCGGGTCGAACAGACCGCACTTGCCGCGCTGGCGGCCTTGCAGAACTAGCGGGGGCCAAGGCGGAACCGAGCCATGCTGCGTTTTCTTATCCTCCTTGTTTTTTTCGTTGCGCTGGCGCTGGCCACCGATTGGTTGGTCAGCGAGCCGGGATCGATCAACTTTGCCTGGCTTGGCTACGAAGGCAGCTTAGATATTCGGCTGCTGGTCGGTGCTGCGGCCTTGGTGCTGCTGCTCTATACGGCCGTTCTCTTCATTCTGCGCCGCATCTGGACCGCCCCTTCCAGCATCAAGCAGGGCTGGGGCGACCGGCGCCGTCGGCGTGGCTATCGCGCGCTGACCCAAGGCATGGTGGCGATCGCCGCCGGCGACCCGGATGAGGCCAGCAAGTGGTCCAGACGCGCCGACGACCTGCTCAACAATCCACCGCTGACCCTGCTGCTGGCCGCCCAGTCAGCGCAGCTGAACGGCGACGAGCAGGCGGCCAAGCGCTATTTCGAGGTCATGCTGGACGAGCCGGAGACCCGCTTCCTGGGTCTGCGCGGCCTGGTGCAGATCGCGCTGCGCCGCGGCGATGAGGAAGGCGCCCTGGACCTGGTGAAGGAGGCCTACAACCTCCGCCCTGAAACGCCTTGGGTCCTGGATGCGCTATTCGACCTGGCGGAGCGGCGCGGGCGCCTGGAAGAGGCGGTGCGGGCGCTGGACGAGGCCAAGCGCCGGAAGGCGCTGCCGCGCGGGACCGTCGACCGTCGCCGCGCCGTCTTGCTCTACGAAGAGGCCAAGCAAGCCATCGAGGCCAAGCAGTCGCGCCTGGCCATCGAAAAGGGCAAGCAGGCGCTGAAGCTGGCGCCCGACTTTGCCCCCATCGTGGTGCTGGTCAGCGACAGCCTGGTCGCTGCCGACCGTGGCCGCGATGCCGAGCGGGTCTTGCGCCAAGCCTGGGCCAAGGCGCCGCATTCCGACGTCTACCAGGCCTGGAAGCGCAGCCGGCCCAAGGGCGAGAGCGCAGAGGAGGCCAAGAAGGCGCTGCTGCGTCTCATCTCCGCCGCGCCCAGCCACGTCGAAAGCCGCCTGGCCCTGGCCGAACTGGCCGTCGACAACGGCGATTGGGCCGAGGCCCGCAACGAGCTGCAGGCCGCCGAGGACCAGGCTGCCGACGCCCGCGTGGCCGAGCTGCTGGCCCGTTTGGAGCAGGCCGAGCATGGCGATGCCGCCGCCGCCCGCTCTTGGCTGGAAACCGCCGCCGGCCGTCCGGCGGCACCAGCCTGGGTCTGCGAGGCCTGCGGTCACGAGACCAAGACCTGGACGCCGCGCTGCCAGGCCTGCGGCTCCTTCGACAGCCTCAACTGGAAGACCGGTAAGCCGTTGCCGGCTAGCGGGCTGGCGCTCTCCCCTGCCGCCGGTGAGGAGACCACCGTTTCCTCCGCCTTCTCCCCAGTCATCGCGACCGAGGCCGCAGCTCCGCCGGCGCCCGAGCCGGAGGCCCCCGCAGAGACCCCACCGGCGCCGCCGGCCGCCGCTCCGGCTTCTGCACCAGATGCGGCCGCACCGCCGGCGGCCAGCGCAGCCGATAGCGCCGACGCCAGCGCGGAGGCCAAGATGACACCGGAAGAGCGCGCGCGCCGCGGCGCTTGAGGCCAAGGACCCCCGTCATGCTCCTGACCCTGCCCGGCCTCATCAGCAGCGCCCAGGCCGCCGAGCTGCGTGCCCAGGTGGAGCGCGCCCCCTTACGCTCCGGTCAGGACACCGGCAGCGCGCAGTTGAAGGACAATCTGCAGGGCGGCGCCACCGATCCCGCCTTGTCGGCGGCCACCCAGGTGGTCTTGCAGGCCCTCTCTCAGTCGGTGGACTTCAACGTCTTCGCCTTGCCGAAGACCTATAACTTCATGTTCAACCGCTACGACCCCGGCATGTACTACCGGGCGCATATGGATCAGAGCCTCATGTACATGGGCACGCCCAACATGATGCGCACCGACCTCTCCTTCACCCTCTTCCTGACCGAGCCCGCGGCCTACGGCGGCGGGGAATTCGTCGTGGAGACGCCTTTCGGTGAGAAGCGCTTCAAGGAGCCGGCGGGCACCTTGATCTGCTACCCCTCCGACATGCTGCACGTGGTGGAGCCGGTGACCGCTGGCAGCCGTATCTCCGCCATCGGTTGGATCCAGTCGCTGATGCCGGATCCCAAGCAGCGGGAGATCTTCAACGCCTTCGAAAGCCTGGGCCACGACGTCCTGGCAGCCTTGCCCGACGCGGAGCCCTACCGCGACCGCTTCGCCCGCCTGCGTGACAACCTGCTGCGCGCCTGGTGTCGGCTTTAGAGCTTGCACGCGTTGGTCAGGGCGCGTCCTTGCCTTTAGCGCCTCCCTCATCCTGAGCCTGTCGAAGGATGTGCCCCAAGCGCGATCTTCTCCATGGCACATCCTTCGACAGGCTTCTGTAATCGGGATCAAGTGCAAAGATGGCGTTGTGGGGCTCCATGCTTCTGTCCGCGGTCAGCG
>JBCBSF010000136.1:0-8721 GCA_039819325.1 Pseudomonadota bacterium
CCCCACAACGCCATCTTTGCACTTGATCCCGATTACAGAAGCCTGTCGAAGCATGTGCCCCAAGCGCGTTCTTCTCCATGGCACATGCTTCGACAGGCTCAGCATGAGGGGAGTGCTGTGCGGAGAAGGTCTTCGCATGGTCACTGACGTGGCCAACCGCATGGGCCCGCTCCCCCTCCCGGCCACCCAATAGGATACTGGCGTGGGTGGCCGGGAGGGGGAGCGGGCAGGTGCCGGAGCGATGAGCTTGCTCATCGCCGCAAAGACAACAGTACGACCGTGCCTAGTTCCCGTCGCCGTGTGGGGAGAGCACCTCCGGTCCGGCCGGCGGGACCGTGTTCCGGCCACCGCGCACCTTGCGGGTCAGCAGCATCTCCGGCCGGCGGTCGGCGGCGATGTCCATGACGCTGAAGGTCTGGTTCACGTAGTTGGTGATGCCGTCCAGGCCGCCGCAGAACTCGCGCAGCTCCGGCGTCATCTCGGCCTCGACCAGGCGCTGCAGGCGGCTGGGGTCCAGGGTCTCGAAGCGGACATAGAACCAGGGCTCGCCCCGTTTGATGATGAGATCCCGGCCCATGTCGTGCCATTCGAAGGCCCACATGAGCGAGCGCGGCCAGTTGTGGATCGGGAAGCGTCCGCCGATCATCAGGCCCGGCCACTGCGGCGACTTGTAGTCATAGTAGGGCGGCAGCTGGTTCATCCAGCAGGGCTCGTCGCAGATGAAGCGGTAGGGCGCCACGATCTGCAGGACCGGCCGCTTGGGGTGGCGCCAGCGGTTCTGCGCCATCACGGTGATCATGCGGTCCAGCTTGCCGCCGGAGACGGTGCTCTTCATGCCAGCCGCATTGATCAGCTTGGGATTGCCCTTCTCGTCGGAGCCAAGGCGCAGGTGGAAATCCACCGGGGCGGCGACGGAGTAGGTGCGGGCATCGCCATCGACGATGGCTGGGCAGTGGTTCACCGCTTTGGGATGCTCCGGCGGGCGGGCCAGGCCCTTCAGGGGGCGCGGCTTGTCCCAGAGGAAGCCGGGGCCACCGCCGTCGACCAGCCAGCCGATCTCGATGATGCGGGTGCGCTTGGCCTTGGTCTTCTTGCCCTTTTCTTCTTCGTCGCTCTTCAGCGCGCCGCCGGTGCCAAAGGCATTGTCGGGCGGCAGCTGGTCACCGGGATCGACGTCCTCGCCGCCGCCGGGCGGGACGGCGTCGGAGAGGAGGGACTCTGCCTCGTCAACCGGTACCTCCGCGGGGGCCTCTACAGGTGCGTCGCTTGTCTGCGGCTGTTCTTCGTCTAGCTGTCCGCTCATGGGTCCTTGCTCCTTAGCCAGGCGGCGCCTGCACATTCGTCTCATTTTCGCAATGCAGCAGGGCAGATCGTTCAGGGCAAGCTACGGTCTTCATCGGCGCCTTGCAATCGGCAAGCGGCTTGCCGGCCCTGCCTTTTCGGTCCATCTGATGGCGGATGACGTCAGACCGAACGACAAGCGGCCAGCAAGGCCCCCGCTTTCACCAGGCGATCCCCGCGGGCGACGACCGCGAGCGGCGCATGTGCCAAGACTGCGGCTTCGTCGACTACGAGAACCCGAAGATCGTGGTGGGTGCGGTCGCCACCTGGGAGGCCAAGATCCTCCTTTGCCGCCGCGCCATCCCTCCGCGCAAGGGCTATTGGACCCTGCCGGCCGGCTATCTGGAACTGCAGGAGACGCCAGAGGCCGGCGCCAAGCGCGAGGCCTGGGAAGAAGCCCGCGCCGAGCTGGCGATCGAGCAGCTCTTGGGCGTCTACACCATCGAGCGCCTGAGCCAGGTGCAGCTGATCTACCGCGCCGGCCTGGTGACGCCGGCAGTCGAACCCGGCCCGGAAAGCCTAGAGGTCGGCCTCTTCACCTGGGAGGAGATCCCCTGGAACGAGATCGCCTTTCCCTCTGTTCTCTGGGCCTTGAACGACCACCGGGCTCTGGCGACGGGCCAGCCCTTCGCGCCGCGCGTGAACCCGACCGGCGGGCTGGGCGCGATGGGTGAACTCACCGCAGGCAGCCCCACGACTTAGCACTTTGCCGGCTGGTGGGCTGCGTGCCAGTCTTTCGCCCCATGACTGGACCCAGCTTTCCCCACCTTTTCTCGCCGCTGACCCTCGGCGGGGTGACGCTCAAGAACCGCATTCTCTCCTCTGGCCATGACACCTGCATGGCCGCCGACTACAAGCCCAGCCCGGCGATGATTGCCTACCATAAGGCGCGGGCGAAGGGCGGGGCGGGGCTGATCGTGACCCAGGTCGCAGGCGTGCACGAGACCGCGCGCTACACCAGCCATGCGCTGGATGCCACCGACGATGACTGCATCCCCGCCTACCGCGAGCTGGCGGCGGTCTGCCATGCTGAGGGCTGTGCGGTCTTCAGCCAGCTCTTCCATCCGGGCCGGGAGATCATGGAGACATCGGACGGCAGCTTGGCGCTGGCCTATGCCCCCTCCGTCTCTCCCAGCGAGCGCTTCAATGTCATTCCCAAAGCGCTCAGTGCGGCAATGATCGCCGAGATCGTCGCCGGCTATGGCGCCGCTGCCAGGCGTATGGCGGCGGCCGGGCTGGATGGGGTGGAGATCGTAGCCAGCCATGGCTACCTGCCGGCCCAGTTCCTCAATCCCTTCGTCAATCGGCGCGAGGATGCCTATGGCGGCAGTCCCGAGGCGCGGCGGCGCTTTCTGGAGGAGATCTTCGCAGCCGTGCGGGCGGAAACGCCGGCGGGCTTCGTGCTGGGCCTGCGCATCTCCGGCGACGAGAAGGATGCCGAGGGGCTGGAGGAGGCGGAGGCGCTGACCGCCCTCCGCGCCCTGGCGCCGCAGCTGGACTATGTGAGCGTGGTGGCCGGCACCTCGGCCTCGCTGGGGGGTGCGGTGCACATCGTGCCGCCCATGGCGGTGGCCAATGGCTACCTGGCACCTTTCGCGGCCCTGGTGAAGGCGGCGGTCGACTGTCCGGTCATGGTGACCGGGCGGATCAACCAGCCGCACGAGGCCGAGCAGATCATCGCCGGCGGCCAGGCCGACCTTTGCGGCATGACCCGCGCGATGATCTGCGATCCGCAGATGGCGAACAAGGCGGCGGCCGGGCTGACGGACGACATTCGCGCCTGCATTGGCTGTAACCAGGCCTGCATCGGGCACTTCCACAAGGGCATGCCGGTCTCCTGCATCCAATTCCCCGAGACGGGGCGGGAGCTGACCTATGGCACGCGCCAGCCGGCAGCGGCGCCCAAGTCGGTGCTGGTGGTCGGCGGCGGGCCAGCGGGGATGAAGGCCGCTGCCGTGGCAGCAGAACGCGGCCACAAGGTGGTGCTGCATGAGGCCGGCGCGCGGCTGGGCGGCCAGGTGCTCTTGGCGCAGCTGCTGCCCGACCGCTCAGAGTTTGGCGGCCTGGTGACCAACCTCACCCGCGAGATGGAGCTGGCCGGCGTCGAGGTCCGCTTGAAGAGCCAGGTCGACCGCACGCTTCTGGAGGCGGAGGCGCCCGACGCCGTCATCCTGGCCACCGGCGGCCAGCCGCGCTGGCCGGAGGTCGAGGGGCAGGAGAGCGGCCACCTTGTCGATGCCTGGCAGATCCTACGCGGCGAGGCCAATGTCGGCAGCTCCGTCGTCATCGCCGACTGGCGCGGTGACTGGATCGGTCTGGGCCTGGCAGAGCGCCTGGCGCGCGACGGCTGTCAGGTTCGCCTGGCGGTGACCGGGCTCCATCCCGGCCATGGCGTACCGAACTATGTTCGCGATCTGGCGGTCGCCAGCCTCTCGAAGCTTGGGGTTACTTTCATCCCCTATACCCGGCTCTTCGGTGTCGATGGCGATACGGTCTACTTCCAGCATATCGCCAGCGGCGAGGCGCTGATCGAGGAGGGGGTGGATACCCTGGTCCTGGCGCAAGGCAACGTGCCGGACAACCGCTTGGCCGAGAGCCTGCCGAACTGGCAGGGGGAGCTCTACGAGATTGGCGACTGCCTCTCCCCGCGCACGGCGGAAGAGGCGGTGCTGGACGGCTTGAAAGTGGCAAGCCGCCTCTGAGGGAGGACAGATGGCGAGGTCGGAAGCATAACCCTCCGCGGCAAGCGCGGTCTCCATCTATCCCATCACGCAGGCGACCACGGCGACCTTCACGGATCTCTACTTTCGCCTGACCTTTCTCTTCTTCATCCAGCAGGGCAGCAAGTATGTGCTGTCCCCCCGTCAGGGCGAACTCTTGGGCGAGCAAGGAGATCTGATGATCTTTCCGCCAGGCTCCATGGTGACCATGGAAAACCGGCCCGTCATGAACGGGGACTATCGCGCGCTGGGGGTCTCTTTCCCGCATGAGATGATCGATGCGGTCTTCGGCGATCTCCCCAAAACGACGGCGCTGTCAGAGGTGCAGGTGGTCTCCGGGCGCGCAAGCGATCCAGCGACGATCCTGACCTTGATCCAAGAGACCTTGAGCGACGAGACCCCGCCAGCGGTCATCAAACGCCATCGCTTGTTGGAGCCACTCGTTTGGTTGCGCGCGCAAGGCGTTCGGCTGCCGACGCAGGTGCAGGACGATCCGATCAGTCAGGTGCGCAGTCTGATCGAAAGCGATCTCAGCCATCCCTGGGCCGCTGAAGAGGTCGCCAAGCACTTCGCGATGAGCGAGGCGACCATGCGGCGGTGGCTGTCGAAGACGGGCCAGGGCTTCGCCAAGATCCTACTCCACAGCCGCCTGGAGCGTGGGCTCAGCCTGCTGCAGACGACCGACGCCCAAATCTCTGAGATTGCATTGCAGTGCGGCTTCAGAACGCCCTCGCACTTTTCCGACGCCTTCCGGAAGCGCTTTGGGATCAAGCCAAAGGATATCCGCTCGCCCGCAGATTGATCGAAATCCGACACTCCTTGAGTGGGAGCCGACAGCAGCGCGTTTAGCCAGCAACCATGTCCTGCTCGTCAGCACCGTGAACTCTAAGGAGGATCTGACCCCATGTATCGTACCCTCATCTTCTCCGCGCTCGTGGCCGGCGCTTTCTCGACGTCCGCTTTGGCCGAAGACTTCACCCTAACCAGCCCTGAGATCGCCGAAGGCGAGCAGTTGAGCTCTGACTTCGTCTTCCAAGGCTTCGGCTGCGAAGGCGGCAACCGGGCCCCGACGCTCGCTTGGTCCGGCGCGCCAGAAGGGACCGAGAGCTTCGCCGTGACCGTCTACGACCCCGACGCGCCGACCGGTTCAGGCTGGTGGCACTGGTTCGTCTTCAATATCCCGGCGGACGTCACCTCGCTGCCCAGCGGCGAAGAGGTCATGGGCGTCGAACTGGTCAACGACTATGGCGCCGAGGGCTTCGGCGGTGCCTGTCCGCCTCCGGGCCGGGAGCACCGCTACCACTTCACCGTGCACGCCTTGGGCACCATGCTGGAGATCGACAACAGCGTCTCCAATGCGCTGGCCGGCTTCATGGTGAACGCCAATAGCCTCGCGTCCTCCACCATCACCGCGGTCTACAGCCGCTAGAGCAGCGATCGCATCGGCGTTCGAGAGCATGATGCTGCTGGTGTGAGTGCCCATCCACCCACGTACCTCTCACACTGAGCAGCGGGCGTAAGCCCGCACCTGTCGAAAGGCGGGCCCGAGGCTCGGTGCTAACGGCCCGCCTTTCGACAGACGCTCGCTAACGCTCGCTGCTCAAGACGAGGGAGGGCTCTTGGGAACAGTACTTCTATCTGAGTTGATCCGGCTCTAGCGGCGTCGCGCCTTCACCCGCAGGGGCGCCAGTTTTGGTGCGCCCTGCGGGTCGTTCGACAAGGCCTTCAGCTTGTCGAAGGCCGAGCGCTTGCCGCCGCCCTTACTATCCTCGTCCTCATCGCTCAACAGCATGATGCCGGTGCCCATGGAGAGGCTGCCGAAGGTGATGGCGAAGAAGATCAGGAGGAGCGCGATCGCCTCTGGCCAATGGGGCGAGTTGAAGATCAGGGTGCCCAAGCGCCCGACGTCGCTCCAGAGAAGCCCACCCAGGATGATCCAGCCGATGGCCATGCCGACCAGGCAGTGATGCGCCAAGAAGCGGAGCAGGGGTGAGCGCACGGCAGAGGTCCTTTCCTCAAAGGCTGTGATCATGAGAATAGGCCAAGCGTTTTCGGAGAACAGCCCGGCGCCTTGTCGCTAGGCAGGTCGGGCGCCACGTCATGGCCCAGGATCTCTCCAGCAAGGTAAGCGAGTCTCATGGCCTTCTCCCTTTCCCGTCTCTTCGGCGTGGCGCCACCCCTGGTTCCGGTTGTGCGGCTGGCCGGTCCCATCTTCTCAGGCGGCGGTCCGCTGCGCCGCGGCCTCTCGCTGGCCCGCGTCGCCGCCCCGCTGGAGCGCGCCTTCAAGATGAAGGGCGCGGAAGCGGTCGCCTTGCTGATCAATTCGCCTGGCGGCTCGCCGGTGCAGTCGGCCTTGATCGGCCAGCGTATCCGCCAGCTCGCCCAGGAGAAGGAGATCCCCGTCCTGGCCTTCGTAGAGGACGCAGCCGCCAGCGGCGGCTACTGGCTCGCCTGTGCCGCTGATGAGATCTACGTCGATGCCAGTTCGATCGTCGGCTCGATCGGCGTGGTCTCCGCCGGTTTCGGCCTGCAAGACGCCATCGCCAAGCTGGGGATCGAGCGGCGGGTCTATACCGCCGGCACCCGCAAGGTGATCCTGGACCCCTTCCAGCCGGAGCGGGAGGAGGACGTGGCCCACCTGCGCGCGCTGCAGGCGGAGATCCATGGCGGCTTCAAGGACTGGGTGATGAGCCGGCGTGGCGATAAGCTAAGGACGGAGGAAGAAGACCTCTTCTCCGGCGCCTTTTGGACCGGCAAGCGGGGCGTGGAACTGGGCCTCGCCGACGGCATCGCCGACCCGCGCAGTCACCTCCGCGCGCGCTTCGGCGAGAAGGTGCGCATGGTGGCGATGGAGCGCAAACGCGGGCTGCTCTCAGGCCTCTCCGGCGGCGGACGCTCCGAGGCGCGTTTCGATCAGCTGGCACCCGCCTTGATCGACGCCCTGGACGAGCGTTTGGCCTGGCAGCGGATCGGGCTCTAGTTCCACGAGGGCACGAAGCCGACGGTCTCGTCCAAGAGGCACTCGTAGAGCAGCTCATAGCTGCCGGTCGGGGCCTGAACCTGGCTGACGGCGTTGGCCACCTGGCCGCTGCACCACTGCCGTGCGCTGCTGGGCAGGTCGCGCCAGAGGGCATTTAGCGCCTCCACCGCGCTTTCCTCGCGCTGGCGGCAGTCGCGGCGGATCTCGCCGGCCTGGGCCTCGGGCTTCACCGCCACCTCGCTCAAGGCCGCCCAGGTGCAAAAGCGCTCCAGGTCATAGGCCGGCAGTTGATCCACGGCGCGCGCGCTGCCTGCTGCGGCTGTGAGCAACAGGGCGGCAAGGAGACAGGGAAGGGGGCGGAACCGCACGCGTTGGAACCTCTTCGCTTGGTATCTGCCGGGCACCCTAGGAGGCTGCCGCCCGCTCTGCAAAGTCTCTTGTCTGACGCGCCTTGCTTGGCTTGGTGTCGCAGGCAGCGCTTCCCATGTGTTAGACGCTGAAGCGCCCTTCTCTTCCGTCATGAAAGTGAGCCCCCCTTTGTTCGGTCTCTCGCTGCAGAAACTCCTGGTCCTGGCTCTGGTCATTGGCGGCGTCATCATTGCTTTCCGTCTGATCTCCACCTTGAAGAAGCAGCAGGAGATCACGCGCCAGGCCTTGCGTGAGCAGCAGGCCCGGGATGCGGCCCAGCAGCCGGCCCCGCAGAAGGACCAGGCGCAGATCCAGGATATGGCGGCCTGCGCACGCTGCGGCGCCTACATCGCAGCGGAGGCCGGGGGCTGCGGTCGGCGGGATTGCCCTTACAAGTCTCTCTAGGGGCATCGGCTTTGTGCCCTTGGTGACTTTCCGCTAAAGTCTGCGCGAGCAAGGCGGGAGTGCGCAGGTGACTGCCGGGAAAGACCAAGAGGATGCAGGCTTCGATCTGGAGGGAACCTCCGGATCGGCCTTCGAAGCTGCGCTGCGCAAGGCCGAGCAGGACCTGAAGGCGCCCGTCAGCGCCTGGGTCACCCCCACCGATGCCGCGCCGGAAGCGCCAGAGGAACCAGCCGCCCTCGCCGAAGACGGCCAGGTGTCCTTAAGCCTCACCCTGCGCGACAGCGCCGCTCTGGTCGGTGAGTTCAGCGGCGCGAACGAGGTTCAAGGCTCCACGCCCAGCGCAACGTTGACGGCAGGGGCGGCGGAAGGGGACTTCGCGCCCATCCCCCGCTCGGGCCAGGAGACGACCCAGCAGGCGGAGTATGAAGACTGGCTGGAGCCGATGAGCGATGAGGAGGCTGGCACCTTCCCTGGCGGCGGTCTTACCGCCGGTGCCGGCGGTCTCTTCCTGGGTGACTTCAGTGGCGCGGAAAGCGTGCCCGAAGAGCCGCCGGCCGAACCGATATCAGTTGAGAATGACGGCCTGCCAAGCCTGACGGCCCGGGACGACGAGCTGCTCTCCGACTTCAGCGGCGCTGAGCGGCTGGACGATCTGCAGGAAGGGCACATGGATCTGGACGAGGTCATCTTCTCCGACGGGCCGGACGCCAAGGCTCCGGCCCTACCGAAGGTGACTGAACGCACGGAGCCGGAGTTCTTGTTCAAGGATTGAGTCTTTTGCAGTCACTTCGTGACGCGGCACCGGCCCGCACCCCCCTACAATGCAAAGGGGCCGGCCACCCAGTCCAGGATACTCTCATTGGGTGG
>JBCBSF010000137.1:0-8381 GCA_039819325.1 Pseudomonadota bacterium
AGGCGGGCCGTTAGCACCGAGCCTGGAGCACATCCTTCGACGGACGCTCGCTCGCGCTCGCTGCTCAGGATGAGGTCCGTGCGCGGGTGATCAACATAGATGGCGCAATCGATCTCACACCCAACGCGCCGGCAGCAGGTCTTCCTCGAAAGGAAAGTTCGACAGCGGCTGGGTTCCGGTCTCCGTCACCAGGACCTGCTGTTCCAGCTTGACGCCTTCATCGCCGCCCTGTTCGCCGATGTAGCTCTCGACACAGAGCGTCATGCCTGGCTGCACCACGCCGTCATAGCCGCTGCTGTCCCAGTCTTCCGTGTAGTAGATGCTGGGGTATTCATCGCAGAGGCCAACGCCGTGATAGACCACGGAATAGCGGTTGGCAGCGCAAGAGGGCGGCAGCGTCCAGCTCTTCTCCGTCAACTCGCGGAAGGTGATGCCGGGCTTCAGTAGCTCTGTGTTGGTTACGATCTGCTCGTAGGCCAGACCATAGAGGCGCTTCTGCTCCTCCGTCGGCCTGCCAGGCCCGCAGTGGAAGGTGCGCGAGACGTCGGCGCAATAGCCGAAGGGGCCGATCAGATCGGTGTCGAAAGAGACCAGATCGCCCGGCCGGATCATGTGCGCCGAGCATTCCTGGAACCAAGGATTGGTGCGCCGGCCGGCGGCCAGCAGGCGGGTCTCGATCCACTCACCACCGCGGGCGATGTTCTCCTTGTGTAAGAGCGACCAGAGCTTGTTCTCGCTCATGCCCGGCCGCAACGCCTCGCGCATCGCCATCATGCCGGTCTCGGCGACGGCGATGGCATGCGTCATGGCCTGGATCTCCAGATCCGACTTGATCAGCCGCGCCTCTTCCATCGCCGCCTGGCCGTCGAGCAGATCGATCCCGTGGCTTTGCAAGGCCCAGGTGCCTGCCGGATCGCACTTGTCGATGCCCAGCCGCGTGCTGCCGCCGCCGTAGTGGCGGATCAGGTCGGCAATCTCGCCGGCCCAGAGCTTGGCCTTCTCCTCCACCCGCCAGCCGGCGCTGAAGAAGTACCAAGAGATGGTCTTGCGCACCTCGTCGATGGTCTCCAGCCCGTCGCTCAAGTGTTCGCAGTTGTGATAGTCGTAGAGGATGACCGGCCCCTCGGCGGTGACGAAACAGGAGCGGGCGGCGTTATGCAGCGTCCAGACCGCCATGTTGCGGCTGCCGGTGGCGTAGCGAATGTTGATCGGGTCATAGAGCAACAGGCCGGCCAGATCGCGGTCTTTGATCTCTGCCCGCACCCGGGCCAGGCGGTCGGCGCGCAGCTGCCGCAGGTTCAGACCGGCCTCGGTATCGCTGCGCCCCATGGCGATGGAGGCGGCGCGCCTGGCTGGGGTCTTGTCTTGCGGCGGGAGGTTGGGGGCGTCGGGTGCCATGAGGGTCGTCCTGCTAGATCCAGCGCGCCGGCAGCAGCGCCTCTTCGAAGGGGTAGGTAGAGAGGTTCACCGGATCGCCTTCGGTGATGAGGATCTGTTCCTCCAGCTTCACACCCTGGGTGCCGCCCGGCTCGCCGATGTAGCTCTCCACACAGATCGTCATGCCGGCCTCCAGCACGAAGTCGTAGCCTGAGCGCTCGAAGTCGATGCTGTGCGAGATGCGCGGATACTCGTCGCAAAGCCCAACGCCATGTGCCAGCGAGCCATAGCGGTAGGGCAGGAAGCGGTCGGGGATGGTCCAGGCGGCCTCGGCAATCTCCACCGCGCTGCGCCCGGCCCGGAAGAGCGGGATGTTGGTCTGGATCTGCTCATAGGCCAGGCCATAGAGCTCTTTCTGCCGCTTGGAGGGCTTGCCCGGACCGCAGTGATAGGTGCGCGAGATGTCGGAGCAATAGCCGAAGGGGCCGATAAGGTCGGTGTCGAAGGCCACAAGTTCTCCGGCCCGGATCACCCGGTCGGAGGCCTCTTGGAACCAAGGATTGGTGCGGCTGCCGGCGGTGAGCAGGCGGGTCTCGATCCACTCGCCGCCTTCGGCGATGTTGGTCTCGTGGAGGAGCGACCAGAGCTCGTTCTCGCTGAGGCCGGGCCGCAGTGCCTCCTGCATGCGGGCCATTCCCGCCTCGCAGACCACCATGGACTGGCGGATCAACTCGATCTCGTCGGGCAGTTTGATGGCGCGGACCAGCTCCATCAACTCTTGGCCCTCGGTCAGCTCTAAGCCCAGGTCGGTCAGCGCTTGCGTTGCCATGGGATCGGAGCGGTCCACCGCCAGCCGGCGATTGCCGCCGCCGCCACTAGTGACCAGGTCGGCGAGCTCCGCGGCCCAGACCTTCACCCGCTCCGGCCCGCGCCGCCCGGCGCCGAAGTAGAACCAGCCGATGGCCGGGCGCACCTCGTCGACCGTGCCCAGCCCGGCGCTCAGGTGTTCACAGTTATGGAAGTCGAAGAGGACCACCGGCCCTTCGGTCGGGATGTAGCAATAGCGCACCGCGTTATGCAGGGTCCAAACCGTCATGTTGCGGCTGCCGGTGGCGTAGCGGATGTTGATGGGATCGTAGAGCAGGATGCCGGCCACATCGGCCTTGGCCAGCGCCGCGCGGACCTTGGCCAGCCGCGCCTGGCGCAGCGCCGTCATGTCCATGCCGGCCAGGGTGTCGTCGTGGCCAAGCTGTTTGGATGGCCCTTTGAGCGCCTCTGGACTGTCCAACATCAGCGCTGCCTACCTTCTCCAATCCCAGATGAGAGAAGCGTTTGCCGCTCTTGCGCACTTGTCTGCCCCAGAATCGACGCTGGTCGCGTCGTTTATGGGGTTTTTGCGACGGTCACTGGTGTGACCCTGCGGCACCAGCCCGCTCCCCCTCCCGACCACCCACGCCAGTATCCTATTGGGTGGCCGGGAGGGGGAGCGGGCTGGTGCCGCAAGCGATGAGCTCGCTCATCGCATAAACCACCAGAGCCTTTGCAGCGCCGTGCAGTTCGGCCTATATCTCCACTTATCCCGTCATTCATCAGGCTGCAGCGGGCGCCGGCTCCAAGGCCGGCCGCCGCCCAGAGGAGTATCCCCATGTCACAACCCTTGATGCCGAAGGCGACTGCCGTTTGGCTGGTCGATAACACCGGCCTCACCTTCGAGCAGGTGGCCGAGTTCTGCGGCCTGCACGTCCTAGAGGTGCAGGGCATCGCCGATGGTGAGGTGGCCAAGGGCATCCAAGGCCTGGATCCGACCCTGAACAACCAGCTGACCAAGGAAGAGATCCAGCGCTGCGAGGGTGATCCCAAGCGCCGCCTGGTGATGCACAAGCAGGACCTGCCCGAGCCGATGAAGCGCACAAAGGGCCCGCGCTACACCCCGGTCGCCAAGCGCCAGGACAAGCCGGATGGCGTGGCCTTCCTTTTGAAGCACTTCCCTGACCTGAAGGACGTGCAGATCTCCAAGCTGATCGGCACCACCAAGAACACCATCCAGGCGATCCGCGACCGCAGCCACTGGAACAGCCAGAACATCAAGGCGCGCGACCCGGTCCTCCTGGGCCTCTGCACCCAAACGGAGCTGAACGCTGCGGTCGAGCAGGCCGAGAAGGTGAAGGCCCGCGAGGCACAGAAGCTCGCCGCCCAGCGCGCTCTCGAAGAGGGCGAAGACGAGGACGAAGAGGCCGAGACCGCCGTCGAGACCGTGGTCCTCACTGAGGAGCCGCCGCTGGCCGACGAGCAGAAGGGTTAGTGGCAACGAGGCTGTCAAAGCCCTAAGCGGGCGCTCGCCGGTGCTAGAGCAAAAAGCGTTGAGATGAAATCATCGCTTCCTCATGCACTCCCTCGTCTTGAGCAGCGAGCCGCAGGCGAGCGTCCGTCGAAAGGCGGGCCGTTAGCACCGCGCCTGGGGCCCATCTTTCGACGGTCGCCAGCTCGATCGCCAGTGATCTCGATCCAGCTACCCTGCCGCCTCAAGTCTTCTTAGCGTAACCCAGATCCTTCAAGGCCCCCGCGATCTCGTCCAGAATGACCGGATCGTCGATCGTCGCCGGCACCTTGTAGGGCTCGTCATCCGCGATCGCCCGCATAGTGGCGCGGAGAATCTTGCCCGACCGGGTCTTGGGCAGACGCTCCACCACGGTTGCCTGCTTGAAGAAGGCCACCGGGCCGATGCGGTCGCGGACCATGTGCACCAGGTCCTTCACGATCTCCGGCGGATCGGCCTCTGCACCCGCTTTCACCACCACGAAGCCCAGCGGCACCTGGCCCTTCAGCCCGTCGGCCACGCCGATGACGGCGCATTCCGCCACGTCGGGGTGGGCGGCCAGCACCTCCTCCATCGCGCCGGTGGAGAGGCGGTGGCCGGCCACATTGATGATGTCGTCGGTGCGCGCCATGACGTGGACATAGCCGTCCTCGTCGATGATCCCGGCGTCGCCTGTCTCGTAGTAGCCGGGGAAGGTCTCCAGATAGGACTTCTTAAAGCGCTCTTCCGCATGCCATAGGGTGGGGAAGGTGCCCGGCGGCAGCGGCAGCTTGGCGACCAGCGCGCCGATCTCGCCCGCTGGCTTCTCCTTGCCCTCCAGATCCAGGATCTTCAGATCCCAGCCCGGCCCCGGCACGGTGGGGGAGCCCGGCTTTACCGGTAGCTCTTCAACACCCAGGAAGTTGCCGCAGATGCACCAGCCGGTCTCTGTCTGCCACCAGTGGTCCACCACCGGCACGCCCAGCTTCTCTTGTGCCCAGGCCAGCGTATCGGGGTCGCAGCGCTCGCCGGCGAGGAAGAGATA
The DNA here is from genome assembly GCA_039819325.1 of Pseudomonadota bacterium. Taxonomy (GTDB): domain Bacteria; phylum Pseudomonadota; class Alphaproteobacteria; order Kiloniellales; family JACOMY01; genus JACOMY01. Next base: position 4,719 of record JBCBSF010000137.1, read on the forward strand.
CCGCAGGCTCCCCATCTCGTACTTGGCCAGCAGCTCGCCCTCGGGATCGCGCTGGCGAATGGCGCGAAAGGCGGTGGGTGCGGTGAAGAAGCTGGCGACCTTGTGCTCTTCGATCACCCGCCAGAAGGCACCGGCGTCGGGGGTGCCGACGGGCTTACCCTCATAGACCAGGGTGGTGCAGCCGGCCATCAGGGGGGCGTAGGTGATGTAGCTGTGCCCCACCACCCAGCCGACGTCAGAGGCTGCCCAGAAGACCTCTCCCTGCTTCACGCCGTAGAGGTTCCACATGCTCCAGGTGAGCGCCACGGCGTGGCCGCCGGTATCGCGCACGATGCCCTTGGGCTGACCCGTCGTGCCGCTGGTGTAGATAATGTAGAGCGGGTCGGTGGACGCGACGGGGACGCAGTCGGCCGGCTCCGCCCGGCCCAGCGCGCGGTCCCAGTCATCGTCGATATCCAGCATCTCCGCCTCGTGCTGCGGGCGCTGCAGGATGATGCAGGCCTCGGGCTCGTGCACCGCCATCTGGATGGCGGCATCGACCAGCGGCTTGTAGGCGACGATCCGCCCTGGCTCTAAGCCGCAGGAGGCGGCGACGATGACCTTGGGGCGGGCGTCGTTGATGCGCGTTGCCAGCTCACTGGCCGCAAAGCCGCCGAAGACAACGGAGTGGATGGCGCCGATACGCGCGCAGCCCAGCATGGCGATCACGGCTTCCGGCACCATCGGCATGTAGATCAGCACGCGGTCACCCTTGGTCACGCCCTTGTCCAAGAGCGCGCCGGCGAAGAGCGCCACCTCGTCACGCAGCTCGGTGAAGCTGTAGCGCCGTTTCTCATGTGTCATGGCCGAATCGTAGATCAGCGCCGTTTGCGCGCCGCGGCCTTCCTCCACATGGCGGTCGAGGCAGAGGTAGGCCGTGTTTAGCTCTCCGCCCGGGAACCAGCGCGGCACCGGCTTGGCAGCGCGGTCGATCACCGTGTCATAGGGCTTGCTCCAGACCACGGCCTCGGCGGCCTCCGCCCAAAAGGCCTCCGGCTCCTCCAGCGAGCGGCGGTGCATCTCTGCATAGCGTCCCATGATCGTCTCTTTCCTCCACTCTGGCTCGTCGGATCGGCAGCTTGGCGCTAAAGTGGCCTGAGGTGGGCGGCTCCTGCAAGCCTCTGTGGTCGCCCCGCCCGAACTGCCGACAGGCCCCAAAACCGTCAGAGGATAAAGCCCCGTGCGTCTTCTCCTGCCGCTCTTGCTTCCCATCGCCCTTGTCGGCTGCACCTGGCAAGAGCTGGGTGACGGCGCCATGAACATGGTGGAAGGCATCGGTCGGTCAGCCTGTCAGGCGGCCAGCAACTGCGAGTCGGTCTGCCCAGACGGATCGCGGGCCGGCAGCTATACCTACAGCTGCCCCTCGGCCAGCGCCGCCGACCGTTCAGATCGCAAGCCGCGCTACTGAGCGAGCCTCCTTGTCAGAGCCGGGCGGCCTCGCCACACTCGAAGACGAAGATAGAAGAAGCGTCAGGGAGAACGCATGCCAGACGATCAGGCACAGGAGCCTTTGCCGCCCAATGCCGCCAACCACGCAGCCCTAACCCCGCTGGATTTCCTGGAGCGCGCGGCGGAGATCTATCCCGACCGCACCGCCATTCTGCACGGCCCCATCGCGCGCAGCTGGCAGGAGACCTTAGAGCGCTGCCGCCGCCTGGGCTCTGCCTTGCGCAAGCGCGGTGTCGGCCGGGACAAGACCGTGGCCGTGCTCGCGCCCAACACCCCGCCGATCTACGAGGCGCACTTCGGCGTGCCCCTAGCGGGTGCGGTGCTGAATGCCATCAACACCCGCCTGGACGCCGCCACCATCGCCTTCATCCTGGAGCATGGCGAGGCCGAGGTCTTCCTGGTCGACCCCGGCCTGGTGGAGGTCGCTGAGATCGCGCTGGCCGAATCCTCCCGCAAGCCCTTGGTGGTGGCGCTGGACGACCCCTTCGTGGCCATGACCGAAGGCTTCGGCGATCTGACCTACGAAGAGCTCTTGGCCGAGGGCGATCCCGACGACCGGGGTGTCTGGCCGGAGGATGAGTGGCAGGCCATCTGCCTCAACTACACCTCCGGCACCACCGGCAACCCCAAGGGCGTGGTCTATCATCACCGCGGCGCGGCCCTGCTGGCGCTAGGCAATGTCATGACCTGGGACATGCCGCCGCATGCCATCTACCTCTGGACCCTGCCGATGTTCCACTGCAACGGCTGGTGCTTCCCCTGGACCATCACCGCACTGGCCGGCACCCACGTCTGCCTGCGCGCCGTCGACCCGGCGGAGATCTATCGCCTGATCGCCGAGACCGGGGTCACCCACCTCTGCGGTGCGCCCATCGTCATGCAGATGCTGATGAACGCGGGCGAGGAGCAGCGCCGCGACTTCGGCGGCCGCCTGGTGGAGTTCATGACCGCCGGTGCTGCCCCACCCGCCGCCATCCTGGAGCGCATGACCAGCTTCGGCTTCCGCGTGACCCACGTCTATGGCCTGACGGAGGTCTATGGCCCCGCCGTGGTCTGCGATTGGAAGCCGGAATGGAACGGCCTCTCCAGCGACGAGCAGGCGCGCATCAAGGCCCGCCAGGGCGTGACCTACCCGGTCCTCGACGGCCTGATGGTCGCCGATGCCGAGAGCTTGGCGCCCCTGCCCAAGGACGGCGAAAGCCTGGGTGAGGTGATGATGCGCGGCAACGTCATCATGAAGGGCTATCTGAAGAACCCCACGGCGACGGCCGAGGCCTTCGCCGGCGGCTGGTTCCACACCGGCGATTTGGGCGTCTGGCACCCCGACGGCTATGTCGAGCTGAAGGATCGCTCCAAGGACATCATCATCTCGGGCGGCGAGAACATCTCCTCGATCGAGGTGGAGGGCGCGCTCTACCGCCACCCGGCGGTCGCCGCCTGCGCCGTGGTCGCCAAGCCCGACGAGCGCTGGGGCGAAACCCCCTTCGCCTTCGTCGAGCTGCGCCCGGGCACGAACGCCACGGCCGAGGAGCTGACCGAGCACTGCCGCAGCCACCTGGCCCGCTTCAAGGTGCCCAAGGGCTTCGCCTTCCGCGAGGTGCCGAAGACCTCCACCGGCAAGATCCAGAAGTTCGCGCTACGCGAGGAGATGAAGAGCGGGGGGTAGGGTTTTATCTCGCCCTTTTTGCGCCACCCTCATGCTGAGCCTGTCGAAGCATGTGCCCCAGGAGCGATCTTCCCTTTGCCACATGCTTCGACAGGCTCAGCATGAGGAAGGTGCTTGGGGTCAAACGGACCCTCGTCCAACACCCGTCATCGGCGGCGATAGAACGGGTCTTCACCCCTGGGGCGAGGTGCAGCGCCTCACAGCCAAACAAAGTCCGTCGCGGTGAGCTGCCCGGCGGACGAGAGCCCGTTCACAAGGAGAGCTTGATCGACAACACCGTCGCCGTCCTGGTCGATCTCAAGGCTTACGCGTCCCGCGAAGCGCGCTTCAGAGTTCCCGCTGCCGGAGAAGCCACTGTCGCCAATGTAGGTGAAGCTTCCGACCTCAAGCCCCGTCGCGAAGACCAGCTTGTCTTCGCCATTCCCGGCATTAAGCGAGACACCGTCAAAATCACGGATTGCCTGGCCACTCGCCGGCGTAAAGTCAGCGCCATCGAAGAAGAAGCTGTC
>JBCBSF010000138.1:0-8329 GCA_039819325.1 Pseudomonadota bacterium
CACCGGCGATGACCGCTTGGATACGATTTCCGGGCTCGCCGGTAACGACACGCTCTACGGCCTCTCCTCGGCCGACACGCTTTTCGGCGGCCCGGATGCGGATCGGCTCTACGGTGGGAGTGGGAACGACAGTCTCTACGGCGACGACGGGGTGGACGTCTTCCTCTACGGCGATGTCGGTGACGACACGGTCTTAGGCGGCTCCGGGGCGGACGTCTTCCTCTTCGGCGAGAGCGGCAACGACACAGTCTCGGGTGGTTCTGGCGCGGACACCTTTCTTTATGGCGATAGCGGTAACGACACGGTCTATGGCGGCTCCGGGGCGGACTACCTCCTCCTCGGCGATGATGGTGACGACAGGGTCTCTGGCGGCTCCGGGGCGGACACTCGCCTCTTCGGCGATAGCGGCAACGATACGGTCTCGGGTGGCCAAGGAGCGGACAGTTACCTCTTCGGCGATGATGGTGACGACAGTGTTCTGGGCGGCTCCGGGGCAGACTACGTCCTCTACGGCGGTGAGGGTAACGACAGGGTCTCTGGCGGCTCCGGGGCGGACGTCTTCCTCTTCGGCGATAGCGGTGCCGACAGGGTCTCTGGCGGCTCTGGGGCTGACACCTACCTCTACGGCGGTGAGGGTGCCGACACGGTCTATGGCGGCTCAGGGGCAGACAGCCTCCTCTTCGGCGGCAGCGGTGCCGACAGTCTCTACGGCGGCTCTGGGTCGGACGGCTACCTCTACGGCGAGTACGGTAACGACACGGTCTCTGGCGACACCGGGGCGGACCTTCGCCTCTTCGGCGGTGAGGGTAGCGACACGGTCTTCGGCGGTTCTGGGGCGGACGCTCGCCTCTACGGCGGTTACGGTAACGACAGTGTCTTCGGCGGATCCGGCGATGACAGCATCTTCTTCGGCGATAGCGGTAACGACAGGGTCTATGGCGGCTCCGGGGCTGATACCTACCTCTACGGCGGTTATGGTAACGACAGTGTCTTCGGCGGATCCGGCGATGACAGCGTCCTCGAAGGCAATGATGGGGACGACGTTCTCGTCGGGGGTGCTGGCAAGGATGAGCAATTTGGCGGGTCTGGCGCGGATATCTTTCAGGTTGCGAGCCAAGGCGACATCGTCGCCGGTGAGACCTACGACGGTGGCAGTGGAGTGGACACCTTGCTGCTGGGCCAAGGCGCAGTGGTCCCGGCGGCTGTGCTCCTGACCTCGATCGAGGTGGTGCTACGGATAACATCAGGGACGGATGGGCTGGACCGCCTCCCTGGCAGCTCTTTCCAGGACATCATGTTTGGCTTGGGGGGACCGGATCGTCTCTATGGCCTCAGTGCAGGCGACGGACCGCTCTATGGCGGGGAGGGTAGCGATCGAGTTTTCGGCGGCAGCGGTGACGATGCCTCACTCTACGGCGACCAAGGCGTGGACCAGATCTTCGGTGGCCTGGGGAAGGACAGTTCCCTCCTTGGCGCCGATGGCAGTGACAAGCTCTTCGGTGGAGGCGGCAAGGATGAGGATCTCTTCGGCGGCACCGGCAACGATACGATCCAGGGTGGGTCCGGCAGTGATCGCTCCTTCTTCGGCGACGAGGGTAGCGACAGGGTTTTCGGCGGCGAGGGTGACGATGCGGAGCTCTTCGGCGGCATGGGCCGTGATCTGCTCTATGGCGGCGAGGGAGACGATACCGGTTTCTTCGGCGGCGACGGGACTGACCGGGTTATCGGCAATCTGGGTGCGGACCTTTCGTTCTTCGGCGGCGACGGTCTCGACACGTTGATGGGCAGCGGTGGGGACGATTCCTACCTCTACGGCGGCGGTGGTCAGGATCTGGTGCGCGGCGGCCGCGGCGACGACCGATCCCTCTTCGGTGGAAGCGGCAAGGACGTGCTGCGTGGCGAAAGCGGCGCCGATCAGCTCTTTGGTGCAAGCGCGGAAGATCGCCTCTACGGCGGAGCCCAGCGTGACGAGCTCTTTGGCGGTGAGGGGAACGACACCTTCGTTGTGACCAGCCAAGGCGAGCTGGTCGCTGGGGAGACCTATGACGGCGGTCAGGGGAGCGACACCCTCTTGCTCGCCCAAGGTGTCACCCTTTCGGATGGAGTGGTGATCACCTCTGTGGAGGTTGTGGCCTTTTTCTAGACGGTGAGGACGGATTCAACGAGAAGCAAGGCTGCAGCGATAGAGACACAGGCCTGGACCCTCTCTTTGGTCTGCTCACAGCGCAGGGCGATGCGTTTGACGCGCTTGAGCCGAAGTTCCCTAGGTGGATGCCGTTCGTGGTTAAGAGACTGTCTGCTGCATGGTTCAAGCGCAATCGGCGCAGTCATGCGGCATCAGAAAGTACGCGATCTCGCGAGCGTCGAGCGCCTTTCCGCAACCGCGATCTCATACTATGCGGCGCCGAGCAATAGGTCACGATCAGTGACCGTTGGTGTAAGCCCTAAGACATTGATCCTTTATCGTTTCTTTCCGACGAAAACCAAATGCTCGCTGTTATAGAGCGCCCCCTTTGTTTCCGCGTAGTCAATCGCAAGATCTAGCCAGGTGTCAAGCACATCCGGCTTTTGCTTGGCTAGCGCAAGCTCGCTTTGCGCAAAGAGCCCTTCGGCACCAAACAGCGATAGTTTTTGAAGCGGGAACTGCCGCATGAAAGGATCAATGTCTTCTGGATCTGCAAAGTGCGACTCGATGAAGAAGGTCTCTTTGCCCTCTGGCCGGTAGAGGCCAGATTCAAAAATGCGTCTGGTTAGATCTTCTTTTTCACCAATCTGTTCTGGGAACATCTTCGTATTGAAATGGAATGCTGCGTAGCGTGAGATAAAGGCAAAGAAGGCGACGCCTCCAGGTTTGAGAACCCGCAGTGCCTCCTTGACGGCTCGCGCCCGTTCCCCCGCCTCTACCAGATGATAGAGCGGCCCTAACAGCAGAACAGCATCATAGTGGCTGTCCTGATAGCCTGAGAGGTCACGGGCATCGCCAACCGACAGGCTGTTTAAGACAAGATCCCTCTCGCGCGCCTGCTCTCCGGCCAGCTCGATGTTGCCAGGGGAAAGGTCGAGCAGGTCGACGCGATGTCCGCTCTCCGTCAGGTCTAAGGCATAGCGCCCGGGTCCGCCGCCAATATCGAGAATGGAGGCCTCGGGTGGAAGAAAGCGCTTCAGGAAGTGCCGCGTCACCGCGAACTCCAACCAATGCCGCTCCAGGCGTCTCCACTCCTCCTGGCAAAGGGAATCATAGTAGGCGGCAACGGCCTGCCCGCTTGTCTTTGGCTCTGTCATGGATGAGATCTGGCTTCCTTCATTGGCCGGGACACGATCTGCTGACAGCAAAGCGCAGGCTGCGTGCAATGAGCTTAAGCAGCAGAAGGGGTACAGGATCGACAGGCTTCCTCGGGCCTCGCAAAGAGGCAAGAGCGAAGGGCGTCCTTTGTGGGGACGCACCGGCTTCGACAATCGACGCTGACAGGCTAGCGGGCGACCCTAAACGCACGCGTTTGCTTGAGATGGTCATGTCTAATCCAGACGCCATCGGGCGGCGGCTCCAGTCTCACTGGGCGCTGACCGCGGACAGAAGTAGAGAGCCCCACAACGCCGTCTTTGCACCTGATCCCGATTACAGAAGCCTGCCGGAGGATGTGCCGTTAGCGCTTTCTTCTCCATGGCACATCCTTCGACAGGCTCAGGATGAGGGGAGTGCCTTTCGGCGCTAGTCTTTGCCAGTCCGTCCGGGTGAGGTCTTGACTCAACTGGGCAAAGCCGCCGCGCGGGCCCGCTCCAGGAAGCCCAGGTTGATCGGGCTGTTGGGTTTCAGCGCCAGACGCTCTTGCGCCAGGCCTTCGGCCAGGTCGGTCTTGCCGGCACGCAGGGCGGATTCCGTGAGCGTCCAGTCGATGACGTCGCGCTGGGCATGGCTGCCGCCGAAGCCGCTGGCGATGTGGCGGCTGGCGTAGAGACGCTCGATAGCGGCCTCATGCTCGCCGCGCCAGAAGGCGGCAAAGCCCTCGACCAGCGGCAGGCCGTAGGCGCGGATCCAGCGGGGCATTTCGCCGTCGTCGGCCGCCTGTGCCCGGTAGCTCGCAAGGATGCGCTCCACCTCCGCCTCGCGGCCGGCGCCCAGATAGGCCATGACGCCGTGCAGGTCGTTGAAGCTGTAGAGCTTGCCGTCGGCGACCGCATCCCAGGTCTCCGACAGCTCCTGCCAGCGATCCCCCACGTCGTGGCCGGCGAGACTCAGACGCCACAGCAGAGCGGAGGCATCGACCAGGTCCACCGCCACGCCGCTGCGGCCCTCGCGGATCGGGCCGTCGTAGAGCGATAGGATGGTGTCGATCTCGCCCAGCTCGAAGTGATAGAGGCAGCGGTGCCACCAGTTGTGCACCTGGAAAAAGTTGTCCTCCTGTGCCCAGTGGCCCTCGCGCGCGATCATCCAGCCGATGCCGTCTTCGAAGCGGCCTTGCATCTCCATCACGTGAGCGACCGCGTGGTGCGCCCAGCAGTCTTCCGGCTCCAAGGTCAGGGCTGCGCGTCCGGCCTCTTCCGCCTTGGTGTAGTCGCCGGCTTCCTCCAACCCGAAGGACTGGAAGCCCAGCAGGAAGGAATAGCCGGGGATGGCGGCCGTCCACTGCGGCAGCACGCGGTTAATGCGGTCGCGCAGGTTGCGGGCGTCGGCGCGGAAGAAATCCATCAGATGGCCGGCCTGGATCGCCAAGAGGTCGCGCGGATAGGTCAGGTTGTGTAGGTCCAAGGCGTTGGCCGAGGCCGACCACGCGTTGGCGGCTAGCTTCTCCAGCGCTGCGAGGTGCGAGGCCTCACGCGCGTTCAGCGGCAGCGCTTTGGCCTTGGCCAGCAGAGCCGGGACCTCGGCCAGGGCCTCTGGCTCGGTCGCCAGGCCGAAGAAGTATGCCTTCATGAGATAGGCCATGGCGAAGTCCGGTGCGGCTTCAATGGCCTGATCGACCAGGGCGATGGGATCGCCGCGGTAGCAATTGAATGCCGACAGTGCTTGGTCATAGAAGGCGACGGCGTCGTGACTGGCGCCGGTCACCGCATTGCCTTGGCGGTCAGTGATCATTGGGCACACTCCTTTTGGGGTTTGCGTCGCCTCCACCGCAGAGAGATAGTTTGGCCTTATCTCCAGTAAAAGAGTGGAATTAGAGCGTTGCCACCGCTTAGCCTGCTGCAAGAGAGCGCAGGCGGGCCTTGGCTTGCTGCTTGGTGCTGGGTGCCAGCTGCTGGATCACCGGCAGCAGCGGGCGCAGACCTTCCGGCTGGCGGCCGAAGATCGCCCGGTACCAGACGAAGCTCAGCGCCTCGGCCAGCTGCTCCTCGTTCTCCACCATCTGCCCCAGGCTAGCGCTGCGGTGCACGAAGGTCTCGCGCAGCAGCTCGTCCGCCATGCCGATGATGGCGCGCACCGCCAGCAAGGCACCGGGGTCCTGCAGCAGGCTGTCCGGCGTGCCGCTGCGCCAGCAAAGATCGCGCAAGACCGCCTTAGCCCAGCGCTGATTGTCGAAGTCGCGGCGCCGCGCCAGGTCCGGCCGATCACGCAAGAGCAGTTCTCCACCGATCAGAATCGAGGCATTGCGCGCGTAGGAGCGCACGTAGAAAAGGTTCATGCGGTAGATCGAGACCTCGGCCGGGAAGCGCCCGCCGCCGCGGGGCCGAAGCCCGCGCATGGTGGCACGGAAGGCCCGCATGACCGCCAGCGCCGCGTCCCCGCGATTGGCGAAGTAGAGGTAAAAGGTGCCGCGTGCCACGCCGGCCCTGGCCACCACCGCCTCGATCGTCAGCCCGCCATAGCCCGCTTCCTCCATCACCGCTGCCGTGGCCGCTAGCAGGCTGAGCCGCGTGCGCCGGCGCTTCGGCACGCCTTGGCCGCTCTTGGCCCTCTCGGCCAGCAGGCTTGGCAGGTGAAAGGTGGGAATGTCTTCGGCGAGGATCACGCACGAGACATTGACAGAGGGATAAAATGACGTCAACGTCACTTCTGACAGTACTGTCATAAGCGCTGACTGGTATCGGGCTCGGCGCACAGGAGGGAGTGCGGCAGGGCCTATGGCGGGTGCTTCGGTGAGCTTTCAGGGGGTCGGCAAGCGCTACGGCGCGGTGAAGGCCCTGGCCGACTTCGAGCTGGAGGTGGCGCCGGGGGAGTTCATGACTTTCCTGGGCCCCAGCGGTTCGGGCAAGACGACGGCCTTGAACGTGCTGGCCGGCTTCGTCGATCCAACCGCCGGCGATGTGCTGATCGACGGGCGCTCTGTCCTCGACCGCCCGCCGGAGCGCCGGCAGCTGGGCATGGTCTTTCAGAGCTACACGCTCTTCCCGCATATGAACGTCTTCGACAACGTGGCCTTCCCCTTGCGCTTGCGCCGCGCGCCCAAGGCGGAGGTGGCGCGCAAGGTGGCAGAGAGCCTGGAGATGGTGCGCCTCTCTGGCTACGAGGCGCGCATGCCAAAGGAGCTGTCCGGCGGTCAGCGCCAGAGGGTCGCCTTCGCCCGCGCCGTGGTCTTCGAGCCACCGGTCCTGCTGATGGACGAGCCCCTGGGCGCCCTGGATCTGAAGCTGCGCGAGGCCATGCAGCTGGAGATCAAGCGCTACCATGCGGAGCTGGGCTGCACGATCATCTTCGTGACCCACGACCAGGGTGAGGCCTTGGCGCTCTCCGACCGGATCGCCGTGATGGGGGAGGGGCAGATCGTCCAGGTTGACACGCCGGAGCGCATCTATGATGCCCCAGCCTCGCGCTACGTCGCCGAGTTCATCGGCAAGACCAACATCCTGACCCTGACCCCAGGGCGCAACGGCGCAGCAGAGATCCTGGAGATCGGCCGCAGCCTGCCGCTCGGGGAGCCGGCGGCCAGCCTCTCGGTCCGGCCGGAGAAGATCCACCGCGTCGCGGAGGAAGAGCCCGGCAGCCTGGTCTTCGAGGCCCGGGTCGAGGCGCTGCTCTTCCTGGGCGACATCGTTCAATACGAGGTGCAGCTGGCGGGCGGCCACAGCCTGATTTTCCAGGAACACCGCGGCCCGCAAACACCGCTTTTGAAGCGCGGGGACCAGGTCCGCCTCGGCTTCCGTCACGCCGATGCCCTGCCGCTCGGCGCCGACGCATGACGCGAACAGGACTAACCAGAGAAGAGAAGCAGGAGGTGACCATGAAACGGAGCGTGATAACCCTAACGGCGGCGGCCGGCGTCGCCCTATCCCTCGGCGGCGGCCAGGCCGCTGCCGACGACAAGGTCCTGACCATCAGCGGGTCCGGCGGCGTGGTGGCAGAGGTGAACGGCAAGATCTTCGTCCCGGCCTTCGATGCCGAGGGCGATTGGACCGCGCGCCAGGTAACGGCCGAGGCCAACCGCATGGCGGAGCTGGAGGCCATGGTGAAGGCCGGCCGCACGGTCTGGGATGTGTCGGAAATCTCGGCCTCCGACTATCCCATCGCCGTTGCCAAGGGGCTGCTGGAGCCCATCGACTACGCGCTGATCGATCCCAAGAACGAGCTGCCGGCCGTCGCGCGCTCTGAGTATGGCGTGGTCGCGGCCAGCTACTCCACCGTTTTGGTGCAGCGCCTGGACGAGAACCCGGACGGCAAGAAGATGCAGTCCTGGGCCGACTTCTGGGACGTCGAGACCTTCCCCGGTCCGCGCTCGCTACGCGCCCGCCCGCAGTACAATCTGGAGTTCGCCCTGCTGGCCGACGGTGTGCCGAAGGCGGAGCTCTATGACCTGCTCTCCACGCCCGAGGGCATCGACCGCGCCTTCGCTAAGCTGGACGAGATCAAGGACCACATTCCCGTCTGGTGGAACTCCGGCGCACAGTCAGTGCAGCTCTTGGCCGATGAGGAGGTCTACTACACCACCACCTACAACGGCCGCGTCGGCAAGCTGGTGGAGGCCGGGATGGATGTGGAGATCGTCTGGAACGGCGGCGCGCTGCACCTCTCCCACGTCGGCATTCCCAAGGGCACGCCGCACGCCAAGGAGGCGCACCGCTATATCCAGATCCGCACCATGCGCCCGGATCTGGAGCGCGAGTACATCAAGCTTCTGCCCTATCCCAGCTTCGCACCCGGCCTCTTCGACGGCCTGCCGAAAGAGATGATCGAGCAGATGCCGACCTATGAGCCCAACGCCGAGGCCCAGTTCGCCGCCAACGAGGCCTTCTGGGCGGAAAACCTGGACGCCATCCAAGAGCGCTGGACCGAGTGGCTGCTTGAGTAGGTTTAGTTAGGTCGCGCGGTCACTAACGTGACCGTCCGGCACCGGCCCTCTCCCCCTCCCGGCCACCCAATAGGATACTGGCATGGGTGGCCGGGAGGGGGAGAGGGCCG
>JBCBSF010000139.1:0-7731 GCA_039819325.1 Pseudomonadota bacterium
TGGAAAAGCCCCTTGGCCTTCGAGGCCCAGGCCGCCTAAATGAGAAACCGGGGCGGCATCAAACTGTGACAGGTCCACTTGGCGCCGAGCTGAGCGATCACCTTGGCTATGAGAAAGGCGATCCCTCGGGTCGCGGTTCCGGCAACAGCCGGAACGGGCACAGCGAGAAGCAGGTGATCACAGAAGACGGCCCGGTCACGTCCCAAAGCCTGGTGTAGGAGCTGGCGTTGATTGTCTTGGCGCTGCGACCTCCAGGAGTCGAGCGTAGCCAATGCGATCAGGGCCAGCGGGCGGTGAGCTGCTGCCGGTTTGGTGGACGTGTAGTTAGGCTTGCAAAGCTCTTTTCTCGTAGGCTACAGGACTGAGATACTCCAGCTGTGAATGTCGTCGTCTTGAGTTGTAGAAGCGCTCAATGTAGTCGAACACATCGGCTCTGGCCTGATTTCTTGTGCGATAGACCTTGCGAGCCGTGCGCTCGATCTTCAGCGATGAGAAGAAGCTTTCCATGGCGGCATTGTCCCAGACATTGCCCGACCGGCTCATCGAGCAGATGATGCCGTGGTCGGCCATCAAGCGCTGGAAGAGTTCGCTGGTGTACTGGGCGGATTCAAACGGTCGTCGCAACACTCTGAAGTTGGAGGTAGCGATGAGCAATCGAAAGCGGAGATCGGCACGATCTGGACGGGCGCCGTTACGTTCGCCGGGGCGGCCGCCTGCGGCAGGGCGTGATGAACGGAGCAGGTTCTGGCGTGCGATCGCTGCGGGACTGAGCAGCGAAGATGCTGCGCTCGAAGCAGGAGTATCGCAGCCTGTAGGTACCAGATGGTTCCGAAAGGCGGGCGGTATGCCACCAGTGATGTTCAGATCTTCGGCAAAGCCGCTCTCTGGGCGGTACCTGTCTCTGGTTGAGCGCGAAGAGATTGCACTTCTCAGGGTGCAGGGCCTTTCCATGCAGGAAATTGGGCGCCGGCTCGGGCGAGCCGCATCAACAATCTCCCGTGAACTTCGGCGCAACGCGGCCACCCGCAGCGGCGGGTTGGACTATCGGGCGACGACGGCCCAGTGGCATGCGGATCGATCGGCCCATCGGCCTAAACCATCCAAGCTTGCGCTCAACGCAGCCTTGCGCACTTATGTGGAGGAGAAACTTGCCGGCGTCGTCATTGCAGCGAGCGGCGCTGCCATTCCTGGACCTATCGTTCCATGGAAGAGCCGCCGGCATGGCCCGCGAAAGGATCGGCGATGGGCCCGCTCGGCGGCGTTGTTGGTCAGGCAGATGCGGCCGTCCTCGAGAAAGCGGGTAAAGCCCGCCCAGCGCTTCAGGAGATAGTCCATCGCCTTGGCCAGCGGGGCGTGGCGAGACAGCCGCGCCCGCTCCTGGCGCAGCCAGGCTTCCAGTTCGGCGAGGAGCAGTGCGCTGCGCTCGGCTCGTACCGCCAGACGCGCCTCGGCGCTCAGGCCATTGATCTCCCGCTCTATGTCGAACAGGGCATCGATCCGCTTGACCGCCTCGAAGGCCAGCGGTGAGATGACGCTGCTCTGCTTGCCCTTCCGCGCCTGCGAGGCGATGTCGGCCAGGACAAAGAACTTGCGGCGCGCATGGGCCCAACAGAGTGCTTCGGCGAGCGGCTGCGGCAGACGGCTCGGCTCATAGAGGCCGTTGTAGCCGGCATAGGCGTCGGCCTGCAGGATGCCGCCGAAGTCCGCCAGGTGCTGCTCGGGATGCTTGCCCCTGCGGTCGCGCGAATAGAAGAACAGGGCCGCCGGTGGATCGGCGCCGGCGAACGGCCTGTCGTCACGCACGTAAACCCAGGCGCGGCCGGTGTCGGTCTTGCCTCTGGCCAGTACCGGCACCGTGGTGTCATCGCCCTGCAGACGCTCGCCCGCCAGCACATGGGCGGCGATCAGGTCATAGAGCGGCTGCAGCGCGACCGCGCAGGCGCCGACCTGGTCGGCCAGGGTGGAGAGGCTGAGCGTCACACCCTCACGCGCATAGCGCTCGCTCTGGCGGTTCAGCGGCTGGTGCTGGCCGTACTTCTCAAAAAGGATCATCGCCAGCAGGCTCGGCCCCGCCCAGCCACGCGGTGTCGGGTGGAAGGGTGCCGGCGGCTGCGAGATCGTCTCACAGGCCCGGCAGGAGACCTTCTCGCGCACCGTCTGAATCACCTTCCACTGACGCGGCACCACCTCCAGTGTTTCGGTGATGTCCTCGCCAAGCTTGGAAAGCTTGTCCGAACCGCAGCAGGGGCAATGCTCGGGCGCCGGGATCACCACGCGCTCGCGCGGTAGATGCGCAGGCAAGGGCTGGCGTGAGGGCCGCTTGCGGGTGAAGGCCTGTACCCTGGTGGTCTTGGCTGCCGCTTGCTCGGCGGCCAGCTCGTCAGCGCTGGCATCGGCCTCCAGCTCCTCCAGCTGCAGCTCAAGCTGATCGACCAGGCGTGCCTTGCGCTCCGAGCGCTGGCCGTAGAGCTCGCGCCGTAGCTTCTCGATCATCAGCTTCTGGGCGGCGATGACCGCCTCGGCACTGGAGGCCTCCGCCGCCAAGCGCGCCGCTCTGGCTTCCGATGCCGCCAGGGCCGCGCGCAGGGCCTCGATATCGTCCGGCGGGGCGCTTGTCATGGCCACCAGGCAACCACAGATCGCCCGCGTCGCGACAGGCTTGTCAGTGCGCCCGCATCAAAGAAGGCCGCTCAGCCCGCCCGCGCCGGCCGCCAGCTGCGCAGCGGGTTCCGCCAATCGATCCCTTCAAGCAGGTAGCCCAACTGAGCAGAGGAAATCGCCACCACGCCATCGGCCGGCGAGGGCCAAATGAAACGCCCGCGCTCCAAACGCTTGGCATAGAGCGAGAAGCCCAGGCCGTCGTGCCAGAGAACCTTGATCAGGTCACCTCGACGTCCGCGGAACACGTAGAGATCGCCACCATGCGGATCACGCCCCAGCGCTTCCTGGACCTGCAGCGACAGGCTGTTCATGCCACGGCGCATGTCCGTCGCTCCGGTCGCAAGCCACACCCGCACACCGCTGGGGACCGGGATCATCGCCCCTCCAGGGCGGCCACCACCCGCGCCAGCGCCTGGGCATCCACATCCGCGCCGACGATGATCCGTTGACCCCGTGCGATCACGATCTCCATCCCACCGCCTCTGGCCCGCTCGTGCGCCAAGGCGCGCTCCTCCGGCACGATCACTGCCGCGGCAAAGCCCACTGGCTCTTCGCTCCGCCGAAACCCGGCGGCAAGGGCCTTGCGCCAGGAATACAGCAGTGATGGCGAAGTCTCGTACCGACGCGCCGTCGCCTAGACCTGACGGTGGCCCTGATAGCTCTCCTCGACGATCCGAAGCTTCTCCGCCAAGCTCCAGCGCCGACGACGCCCCGTGTTCACCACCTCCAGACGGTGAACCCCAAAACTCTCCTTATCCTCAGTCATAAGGAGAGTCTTGCCCATCCTTCCCGCCGACAACAGGCGGTCCCCGCCGGAGGCTTACGGCCAAGAAGGCCGGCATCACGCTACGCCAGAGCCACACGCGGCTGGCCAAGAAGGCGGCAACCATGGCCGGACGTTATGCCCATGCCCGCCAGTACAAGCGCATGCGCCGGGAGTTGAAGCGCTTGCGCACCTATCTGGGGCGGGTCCAACGAGACGTCGGCCGCAAGATCGCCGGCGACGCCCAGCGAGAGGCTCGCTTCGCCCGTCTCCTGGGTCTGGTCGAGCGCCTCCTGGCCCAGCAACCGCAAGACGAGGAGAAGCTCTACAGCCTGCATGCCCCAGAGGTGGCCTGCATCTCCAAAGGCAAGGCCCACAAGCGCTATGAGTTCGGCTGCAAGGTCGGGATCGCCGCCACCAACAGGGAGGGGTTGTTTCTGGCCGCCAAGGCTTTCCCCGGCACCCCATATGATGGGCACACCCTGGCGGCAACCCTGGAGCAAGCCGAAGCCATGAGCGCCGTTGCAGTCGAACGCGCCTACGCCGACAAGGGCTATCGTGGCCACGATTACAAGGGCCAAGCCAGGGCCATGCTCTCTGGACAGAAACGCGCTCTCACCCCCACGATGAAGCGCGAGCTCAGACGACGATCGGCGATCGAGCCCATGATCGGCCATGCCAAGACAGACGGCAGGCTGGGCAGGAACTATCTCCTCGGGCACGCCGGCGACAGGATCAATGCGACCCTGGCCGCCGCCGGCCACAACCGGCGCCTTATCCTCAACAAGCTGAAGCGCTTTCTTGTCTGGATTCTGACCGAGCCCCTTGGTGCGGCGGAAAATCTCGATACTTGCCAACGCCGATGCACCACCCTCAAATCAACCGCTTAGTCGTTTTTCAGGGCCGACTAAGTACACATAAAGATCTAGATTATGCCAAAAATTGTCCTCACTTTTTCGTAAAAAGCCACTTTCCAAATTTTCCAAACAAAGAACCAAATACAACAGAAGCTATGCAGGTCGCCAGAGTGAGTACAATGTCGCCATATCTAAATAAAACAATTGACGCTATACATAATAATATTGATGAAGAGAGCACAAAAATCCCACTTTTTCTTTCAATTAGAAAGCCATAGCAAAAAGACAGAGACAAAAGCAATACAACTATAGAGTAATGCTCAGTTGAATTTAGGTTGCGTAATGGCTGTTCATTCAGCATCTGCCCAACAATGTGAGCATGTATAATTGCTCCAAACTCTCTTTTTCTGTCAAAAATACCGAGTGGCGTGAGATGCTGGTCCTGACCAACCAAAGCAGAGCCAACAATAACAATTCTACCTTCTAATATCTGCCCCCAGCTACCTACTACCCTGTCAAAGACAACATCTCTCGCCTCGTTGGGGATATGTCTAGGCAACCGGAAAGTCGGGAAAACGTCTGATCGCTGGTCACTCCCAATCGACCATCGAATAACCTCATAATCGGAACATGCATCACCAGCAGATGCTAACGCGCATGCAAAGCTAGCTGTTCCGTCGGAAGCATATGGAATATGCTCCCTGATCACAGGGTCCTCAAGTGCCAGCCAACCTGGAAACGACGGCCCAATCATTAAGTGACCCCGATCAACAGACTGCATCCTAGAGAGGATGTCTTTCTCAATATCCACCAATTCATAAGGCCAATAAATCGAACTATCACCAGACGTTCCTACAACGATTTTCGCAACAGATCGAGAAATCGAATCGAACAACGCTCTATCGTCTATCGTAACGCGATCAAATAGGTAATCCAAGCCTATCTTTCGCACTCTAACACTATTTAATGCATCTATTAACTCAGAAAGCAGCACTCTGTTAGTTGGAGATCTTGCCGGATAGTCCAAAAGAGTGACGTCATCAATCAAAATGACCGCAATATCTTGATTGTAACTCCAAAAGTCTCCTTTCTCAAACAACAACATCCAATCCATCGCAAGTGAATTTAAGTTATTCAGACGAAAGACACCAGAGTCCTCCGCCACAATAACTAAAACGATTGCACCAATCCATAGCGAACAAAATGTAATTAGGTTCTTCAAAAGCTTTCGCATGCTTTATTGCCGAAGAACGACGTATGAAGCCCAGAACTCCGGATGAGAGATCCAACTCCGAGAACGAATCATTTTCCTTTTCTGAACCCAAAGAGACTCCGATGCGTTTCCACGATCTTCCATCATCCCCGCGAGCATTCCCCCTATCAAAATTGAAGCTGCGGTATCATGAACATCCCACATTGACGCTACAACAAACCTCGCTCCCTTGCTAAAAAAGGCTTCCGGAAGTGAAGTCCTAACACCTCTAGAATTCCTGTCGCGGTCCCCAGTCTGGCATCCAGAAAGAATAACGGTGCGCGCACTAACAGTTGACTCAATGATCTCCCTAATAGAAAGCAAACCGTCTGCGTCGGACATCAAGCCATTACCTGTTGGTGTTAAAACGAACGCTGCTTCCAGAGTACCAAGACCAAATAGGTCAGTTTCATTCCATGTTAATGCGTGCGTAGCCACATGAAGAACATCAAGTTCTCTCTGATTAAAATGCATATGCGCTGAACCATATTCGCCTTCATTGGCATTCTTGCCAATCTTTGAAACTACCTGTCCGCCATGAAACCGGACCATTTGCTCGGCACAAAGAAGCTCAGCTTTCGCCCCCGGTAGTGGACATAGACTTCGAACGCCGCCCCCCTCTGCGACTGCTGTAGACACTAGCCAATCAGTGTTCCGGGATACGACCGAACTCGGTGCAGCCGGAACAAGTTCATCCACATCATCCAATCGGCCAACGGGACATTGATTGGGAGATGCGTTGTATCGCGGGCAGTTAGCATTGCCAACAAGGTCCGGTGCGCCGATACCAAAGTAAGTAAGGGGTTCCGTTTTTCTCAATAGATCATATTCTGGTGCCAAATTTTCCAAATAGTAGTCTGCTGTATGTTTTTTACTCAGTATAAATCCCGCTATATCAGAGAAGTACATCATTTCAATTTTGCTTCCTAACCAAAGTGCATTGCTCAAGAAGTTTGCGTTTGGTTCAGCAACAAACGCACTGTAATCCGATTGCTGAATCAATACTTCAAGAGGAAGGGGTTCAAGCATCGCAGGCAAAACAAAATTAACCTTACCGATTTGATACTGCTCGAGCCTGTCCTCTATTGGAGAAATCAGAAGCGAATACAAGTCAATATGTGCTTTGAGGTCAATAGGAAGCGGAGCGCTTTCATGAACCTCACGATTGTAAAAATCAGAACAAGAGAGTGTTTCCAAAGTTTGGTCAGCTTGAGGAGCTGATTTATTCCACATGCTACGATCAAGACCGCAGCGTACGCGGTAAATCAGTTCTGCAATCAACACTTCGGATACATTAGTTTTAGTCCAATAAACTGATTGCCCATGCGATGAGACAATAAAAATATGCAAGCTGGTTCCACTGTAAGCGTATCGTACTAACGCTTCCCCAGCTTCCATCCAAGAAAACGCCGCTGTTAAGTTATCAGACAACAAATAGAAATCCTTTTTTACAAGTGGCTTTGTGTCTGCTAAATTTGTTTCGAATTTCGCAATTTTGGAAATAATGTTGTAGAGCGTAGGCTTACTAATTTGATCATTTTTTTTGCTAGTATTGAAGTAATTGCGAAGATACACTTCCAACGAATCCAACTCATTCCGAATCGACAAAGCAACATTCGTGTCGTATTGGATACTTTGAATGTCCCTTAGGCGTGCTTGTGTAAATCGCGAGTGTGTAGAAAGTTCCTGGAATTCTGTCATAACTAGTATATCTTTCAGAAAGCTAAGTTTTTCGTCTGATAACGGATGGGTAGAAAATTCATACATTAAATCTAGGCCAACACCCACGAAATCTACTATATCATCATTATGGAATGCCTCTCCGGACATCGGAGTGTTGTAATCCAATTTGCTAATTATGTGACCAATGTTGTGAAATATCTCAATTTTATTTTCTACAACTCTGTCTTGGTGTATCAATGTTGAAGCGTGTTGTATTTGGGCGAGTGCAAACTGTGTTGTCCCAATCGGCGCAATTGAAAGGGCTCGTTCTGCAAATGCTTCGGCGCTAGTATAGTTCCCCTCCTTAGTCAGCAAGAAACTTAAACGAAGGAAAATGTGTAGTGTGCGTTACTCCGATTTTCGATGTGAAGATAATTTTAGTGCTTTCATGTACGTAAAAATGGCTAGTTCGATATCGCCTAATCTATAGTAGGACTCCGCCAATAGCATTCTTAAAGCAATAGAATAATTTAGGA
>JBCBSF010000140.1:0-7653 GCA_039819325.1 Pseudomonadota bacterium
CCTACCGATCAGCAGGTCGGTAGGTCGGGCGATGATATCTCTTTCTTTGGCGGCAGCGCGACGGATACGCTGGCGGGATCGGACGGGAACGACACCTCTTTCTTCGGCGGACAGGGTCAGGACACGCTATTCGGCGGACGTGGTGACGATCAGCGTCTCGGCGGCGATGAGGGCGATGACTTGGTCTTTGGACGGGTCGGCGCCGACAGCTATCTCTGGGGTGGTTCGGGTGATGATCTGGTCTATGGCGGCGACGGTGATGACAATGGATTACAGGGCGGCAGCGGCAACGACCGAATTCATGGAGAGAGCGGAAGCGACAACGCCCTGACCGGCGGGGACGGCGACGACCGCGTCTATGGTGGCAGCGGCGACGATTCTGGTTTGTCGGTACTGAGCGGAAACAATCGCCTCTACGGCGGCGATGGGGACGACTCCTCCCTCGATGCCCGCAGTGGCAGCGACAGCCTCTTCGGGGGCAGCGGCAACGATACCAGTCTGGAGGGCGGCAGCGGCTCTGACCGGCTGGAGGGCGGCAGCGGAGACGATAGCTGGCTGCGTGGGGAGGCCGGCGATGACGATATCCGCGGCGGCGATGGCAACGACTACCTCTTCGGTGGCTTGGACCGCGATCAGCTGCGCGGCCAAGCCGGTGACGACACCATGGCCGGTGACGATGGCAATGACAGCGTTCTAGGGGCCGATGGCAACGACCTGGTGGTGGGCAACAGCGGCCGGGACATCCTCGGCGGCGGCTCCGGGGTCGACAGGCTCTTCGGCGGTGAGGGCCGTGACCGCCTGAACGGCGGCAGCGGGGTTGATACGGCCATCGGTGGCGACGGCAGCGACACCTTTGTAGTCGATACCCTGGGCGACCGCACTGACGAGACCATCGACGGCGGCGACAGCGATGTCATCCGCTCCAACGCGCTCGAATTCACCCTGCAGAGCGGCGCGCTGGGCCATGTCGAGCGGGTGAACGTGAACAACGGGGTTGGCCCGGCCGATCTGGGCGGTAACGAGTTCGATAACACGCTGCTCGGCAACACCTCGAACAACCGCCTCTTCGGCTTCAGCGGGATCGATATCCTGAACGGGCAAGGCGGCACCGACATTATGACCGGCGGTTCCGGCGACGATACCTTCGTCGTCGATACTGCCAGCGACGAAGTCCGGGAGTTCGATGGCGCCGGCACCGATTTGGTTCGCGCCGAAGTCGACTACACATTGCCCGGCGGCGGCATCCGCGACTTCCTGGAGAACCTGCGCATGCAGGGCGGGCGCGGCGACATAGACGGAGCCGGCAACAGTTTGGACAACCGGATCGAGGGCAATACCGGGCGCAACAGCCTGCGCGGTGAGAGCGGCAACGATGTGATCCAGGGCGGTGAGGGCAATGACAACCTCTTTGGCGGTGACGGTGACGATACGCTAGAAGGAGAGAGCGGGGTGGATACGCTCTGGATGGCCTCGGGCGACCAGGCCTTCGGCGGTTCCGGCTCCGACCGCTTCCGCTTCACGGGGGATAGCCTCGGCGATGGTGGCTCCGGTGGGCCGGTGATTGGTGACTTCGACGGGATCAGCTTCGGCACCGGCAAGGGGACCGACAAGCTGGTCTTCAGCACCGGACTGGAGGTTGGAACCTTCGCCTACATCGGTGCGGGCGCCTTCGCCGGCGCCAGCGATAGCCAGGCGCGCTTTGCCGGCAGTGGGCAAATGCAAGTGGACCAAGATGGCGACGGCACCACGGACATTGCCTTCCAGATCACCGGACTCTCCGCCGCCGGTCAGCTAACCGCGACGGACTTCCTCTGGCTCTAGCTGCCCTAGGCGACGCATGGCCCAAAGGCCGAAGAGCGGGCCCAGCGCCATGGCGGCCAGCACCGGCGGCCAGCCCAGGCCTTCGACCAGCGGTGGGGTCAGCTGCACCGTGCCGATGGTCAGCGCAAAGCCGAGTGCGGTCTGCAGTGTCATGATCGAGCCTGCTTGGTCGGGCGGTGCATAGTCGGCGACCAGGGCCGAGAACTGCGCAGAGTCGGCGACGATGGTGAGACCCCAGAGCAGGATGGCGGCGAAGGTCACCCACGCCAGCCCGCCGAAGGAGACGGAGGTGGCCAAGGCGCCCAGCAGACTGCCGGCGAGGCAAAGCATCGCGACCTGGCGCTTGCCGATCCGGTCGGCGAAGGCGCCGGCCAGTCCAGCGGTCAGGCCGCCGCTGGCAATGGCGATGAAGGCCGTCCACTTGGCCCAGGTCTGAGCCGTCTCCTGCGCCATGCTCATGCTGTAGGAGGCCAGCGCCACCACGCCGATCCAGGCCCACATGGCATAGAGCTCCCACATGTGGCCGAGGTAGCCGGCAAAGGCTAAGCGGATGCGGCGGTCCTGCCAGGCCAGTAGGACGGCGCGGGGGCTCAGCCGCTGGGCCTGGCTGTGATAGGGGCCAAGCCCGATCAGCAGGATGGAGAGTCCGCCAAGCGCAGAGGCAGCAGCCGTGGTCGCCACGGTGCTGCGCCAGTCGCTGTCGCCCAGGATAGCGACCAGGTGCGGTGCAGCCGAACCCAAGGTAAGGCCGCCGACCAGCAGCCCGACGAGCAGGCCCCGGTCGCTCCGACCCCAGCCCACAGCGATCTTCATGCCGACCGGATAGACACCCGCCAGCAGCACGCCGGTGGCGAAGCGCAGGCTGATCGCCAGCCAGCTGCCCAAAGGAGCAACCAGCAGCAGCAGGGTGGCAACGGCGCCCAAGACCGCAGAGAGCGCGAAGATCCGCCGTGGGTCGAAGCGGTCCGCCAGCCCCAAGACTGCAGACAGCAGCGCGCCGACGACGAATCCGGCCTGTACCGCGCTCGAGAGAGCCGCCTGACGCCAGGCCGCCAGCGGCTCTTCGGCCAGCATCTCGGGCAGGATCGCCGCCGAGACAAACCAGAGGCTCAGGACCGCCACCTGGGCAGCGATCAAGATCGCCAGGCTAACCGCCTTGCCTGGAGCCGACATGGGCGCTGGCCGGGTGCTACCTCTGCGGCTGCAAGGTGAGGGTCTGAGAGCCGCTGGGCGGGTTGGGCGGCAGGGTGAAGAGCACACCGTCTCGCCACTGCTCGGCCAGGTTCACGTAGTAGGGCGAGAAGATGTTGCCGGAGTTGCCGGTGGCGATGACCACACCCGCGCCGTCGGGATCGCCCATGTCAAAAACCCCGCGGAACCCGGGCCCGTGACGGTCGCGGAAGGCCTCCGGTAGCGGCCGGGCGAAGTCGGACCCAGCACGGTTCACCGTGTCCTGGCCGCCCGGGGTCTCCACCTCGACAGCGGTTAGGCCGCTGATCACCGGGATGAAGGTCAGCACCGGATGGCCGAAGCTGGCGTAGTGCGCGCGGCCCCAGCGCCACTCGCTGACGTCGTCGCCATAGAGGTCCACCAGCTCGGCCAAGGCCTGCTCCAGGCCGGCGACGATGATGGCATCGCAGCTCTCGCTCTCGCCCTCGGTAGAGACGTCGTCGCACCAGTGGCTGCCGGGCTGCAGCAGACTGTAGACCCGCCAAGCGTCCCCGTCGGCCATGCTCTCGAAGGCATCGCCCAGCTCGTCGCGCATCAAGAGCTGCTCCAGCGCCCGGAGCCAGGTGCTGTAGATCAAGGGCTCGGCGCTGTCCCGGTCCATGCGGAAGTCCCAGGCACTGAGACGTTGGACGGCCGCGGAGGCTTCGGAGGGCAGCTCGGCCTGCAGCAAGCGCCCCATCAGGCGGCGGGCGCCGACCGAGAGGTCATCCAGCTGCAGCAGACGAAAGTCCTCCGCCGACCAGAGGTCCTTGGTCTCCAGCACCTCGGCAATGCGCACGGCACGGTCGGGATAGGACCAGTCGGCGGCGATGAGATAGGGATAATCGTCGCCGACCAGCTTGTTGTTGGCGGTGATCAAGACCCCGGACTCCGGGTTGATTTCGCGTGGCAGGGCGTCGTAGGGGATCTCCCCCACCCAGTCGTGCTCGCCATCGGCGCCCGGCACCGGGAAGAGGCCATTGCCGGCCTTGCGGATGGGCACACGGCCGGGAGCCACCAGGGCGATGGAGCCGCGGTTGTCGGCCAGGATCATGGTTTGCTGCGGCGAGTGCAGGTCGCGCAGCGCGCTTAAAGCGCCAGGAATGTTGGCCGCCCGGTTCAAACGGTAGAGCCCCTGGGCCGAGCGGTCATTCGGATCCAGCGCCGTCCAAGCCAGAGCCAGCACCTCTTCCGGCGGATAGAGGCCCTCGGCCTCGTCCACCACGTCGCTGATGACGGGGCCGTGGCGGGTCTCGCGCACGATCAGGATCTCGGGAGCGGCGCCAGAGACCTCGATGACCTCCTCGCGGATCTCGAAGTCGGCCCAGCCGTCCGGAGTACGGTAGCGGTCGGGATTGTCCGGATCGATCTCTTCGATGAAGAGGTCTTGCGTATCGGAGTAGGTGGTGGTGAAGGTCCAGGCCAGTCGCTGGTTGTGCCCGAAGATCATCAGCGGCACGCCTGGCGCCGTTCCACCGGCCAAGGTCAGCTCCGGCGTTTCCATCCGCACCAGGTACCAGTCACCGGGCGCGCGCAAGGCCAAGTGGGGGTCGCCGGCCATGATGGCGGCGCCGCTAGCGCTACGGCTGGGCGCGACCGCCCAGGCGTTGGACGCGGTCTTGGGCTGGATTTCCCAAGGCAGAAGGTCGATCAGATCCTTCAGCTGTCCGCGCTGCTCGAAGCCCTGCAGCGAGGGGACGGAGGTCGGCGCCCAACTGGGCCAATCGGGGAAGAGCTGCGCCAGCTTCTCTTCCGGCAGCAGGGTGGCCAGGCGGGCATTGATCAGCTCTTGCCGGTGATTGCCCGATAGGAAGAGCGCCATCAGCCGGCCCCAGGCCACCGAGTCCGCTGGCCGCCAAGGCTCTGGCCGGAACTGCAGGGCGGTGAAGCCGATCGGCAGCGCACCTTCATGGCTCTCCAGGAAGGCGTTGACGCCGGCGGCATAGGCCTCCAACCCTGCGATGACCTCCGGCGACAGGCCCTCCAGGTTCTCCTCCGCCTGGCGGTAGAGGCCGAGCGTGCGGAAGAAACGGTCGACGTCCAGGGTCGCATCGCCGATCACTTCCGACAGGCGGCCGGCGGCCAGGCGGCGCATGGCGTCCATCTGGAAGAGGCGGTCTTGCGCGTGCGCGAAGCCCAGCGCATAGAGCGCGTCGGCCTCGCTCTCGGCCTGGATGAAGGTCAGGCCTTCGGGACTGCGGCTGATGCGGGTCTCCGCGCCAAGGCCTGGGACGGTCAGGCTGCCCTCAATCTCCGGCAGGGAGGTACGCTGCCAGAAGAAGCCGGCGACCAGGATGACGAGGATCAGGATCAGGACCGCCAGTAGCGTGCGCCAAATCCAGCGGCGCTTGCGTTTCGGTTTGGCGGGAGGCAGCTCGGAAGTAGTCGCGGTCTTGGCCAAATCTCTGTCCTTCCTGTCGGATAGGCAAGCGCCTGCTTATAGCCAGAGCGGCTGCCTCCGCGGGGTGCGGCAAAGCGTCGAGCAGCAAGGGCGGCGCAGAGCCCAAAGGTCTGCTTATCCTAGGTGACGGACGCCCCCGCTGCCTTTCGCATAGAGAAGATAGTGCGGCGGCTGGGACATGTAAGAAGGATCGGCCAGATGGATACGGCCCAAGAAACCTTGATCGAACGTGCCTGGGGCAACCTAGCGCGCGGCTTTCGCGATATCGCCCACTCGGCGGCACGCACCCTGGGCAGCAGCCCTGAGGGGGTGGCCCTGGACCGCTCGGTCTTGGTGCAGGCGATGCAGGACTGCCTCTCCGCGCGCGGCGGGGACGTGGCCGCCCGGCTGAAGGCGGCTGAGTTGGGGGCCGCCTACTCCCAGGCCGACGACGAGGGCCGTTTCCTCTTCATGCAGGTCCTGGCGGAGGACTTTGCCGCCGATCCGGTGGTCATTGGCGCTGCCATTGCCAGCTGGGAGGCCAGTGAGGGCGCTGCGCGTCTCATCGCACAAGACGAGCTGCGTGGTGCCCTGCGTGCACCGCGGATCAAGCTCATCACCCAGTTCTTGAGCCTGCCGGACGGGGTGAAGTTTCTGGTCGATCTGCGCGGCGACCTGCTGCGGCTGAGCGACGGCTCGCCCAATCTGGCGGCCCTCGACCGCGACCTGCGCCACCTGCTGGAATCCTGGTTCGACATCGGTTTCCTCGACGTGCGCCGGGTCTCCTGGGACAGCCCGGCCTCGCTTCTGGAACTGATCGTGACCTACGAGGCGGTGCACCGCATCCGCGGTTGGCTCGATCTGCGCAACCGGCTGGAAAGCGACCGGCGGCTCTATGCGCTCTTCCACCCGCGGATGGCCGACCACCCCTTGGCCTTCGTCGAGGTGGCGCTGACCAAGGGCCTGGCCGACAGCGTGCAGGTTCTGCTGAACCAGAAGGCACCGCCGGTGAAGGTGGAGAGTGCCGACAGCGCCATCTTCTATTCGATCAGCAACACGCAGGCCGGCCTGGCCGGGATCGCCTTCGGTGAATGGCTGATCAAGAAGGTGGTGGAGACGCTAAGCAAAGAGCTGCCGCACCTCAAGACCTACGCCACCCTCTCGCCGGTGCCGGGTTTCGCCGGCTGGCTGAAGCGACAGCATAACGCCCTGCTGCTGCGCCTGACACCGGAGGCGGAGCGTGGGCGCCTGCTCTCCAAGGTGGGGGAGGCGGATGAGTTCCCCAAGGCGCTCAAGCTTGCCTTGAACAAGGCCGACTGGGTGCAGAACAAAGAGCTGGCCGAGGCCTTGCAGCCGATCTTGCGGCGGCTCTGCCTGCGCTACCTTCTGGACAAGCGCGAGGACGGCAAGAGCCTGGATGCCGTCGCGCGCTTCCACCTGCGCAATGGCGCCCGGCTGGAGCGGGTCAATTGGCTGGCCGATACCTCGCCCAAAGGCATGCGCAATGCGCACGGGATCATGGTGAACTACCTCTATGACCCCTCGATCATCGATGCTAACTACGAGGCCTATCGCAGCAGCGGCAAGGTCGCCTTGGGGTCTGACTTGAAAGGCCTGGCGAAGCAGGTGGTGGGCCCCAGTCTGCCGCCGCTGCATGGCGAGAAGTCAAACCGCCCCGGCTAGCTGTCGTTCGCATCTGAGGCCCGGGCTAGCAAAAGGGGAGCAGAAGGCATGCGCAAAGGGCGCTTCCTCGGCCTGTCCAAGGCTGGCTTCCACCGCGTGAGCTATCGCGTCTGGGGCAGCGACGAATGCCAGCGGACCCTCTTTTGCCTGCACGGGCTCACCCGCAACGGTCAGGACTTCGAGAAGCTGGCAGAGGTCTTGGCCGGCCGTGGCTGGCGCGTGGTGGCACCGGACGTGGTGGGCCGCGGCGACAGCGACTGGGCGCGTGACCCGGCCGTCTACGGCTATACCCAGTATCTTGCCGACGCGACGGCACTGATCGCGCGGCTGGGGGTGGAGAGCCTCGACTGGCTCGGTACCTCCATGGGCGGGCTGGCGGGCATGATGCTGGCCGCCCAGCCCGGCTCCCCAATCCGCCGGCTGATCGTGAACGACGTTGGGCCCTTCATTCCGAAAGAAGCCTTGGTGCGCATCGCCGGCTATGTCGGTGAACCGGTCTCTTTCGCCGATGAGGACGAGGCGTAGGTCTTACGCGCATAGACCTCGGCCTCGTCCTCATC
>JBCBSF010000141.1:0-7564 GCA_039819325.1 Pseudomonadota bacterium
ACCCTTCGGCAGGCTCAGGAGAGGAAGAACTCTTGGCGAGAACTGTTCACACCAAGACTCATCACGCTCTAGAACAGAAAAAGGCCCGGTCGCAGCGTGCAACCGGGCCTTTTTCTTGCGGGGCGTTCCGCGGATTGCTAACGACGCGCCACCATCAGTTTCTTGATTTCCGAGATCGCCTTGGCCGGGTTCAGGTGCTTCGGGCAGGTCTTGGTGCAGTTCATGATGGTGTGGCAGCGGTAGAGCCGGAAGGGGTCTTCCAGATTGTCCAAGCGCTCGCCGGTGGCCTCGTCGCGGGTGTCGGCGATCCAGCGGTAGGCCTGCAGCAAGATGGCAGGGCCCAGGTAGCGATCGCCGTTCCACCAATAGCTGGGGCAAGAGGTGGCGCAGCAGAAGCAGAGAATGCACTCCCAGAGGCCGTCTAGCTGGGCCCGGTCCTCAGGGCTCTGCAGACGCTCGCGGCCAGGTGCCGGCGTGGTGGTCTTCAGCCAGGGCTCGATCGAGGCATGCTGGGCATAGGCGTGGGTCAGGTCGGGAACCAGGTCCTTGATCACCGGCATATGCGGCAGGGGATAGACCTTCACCTCGCCGCTGACCTCGTTGATGTACTTGGTGCAGGCCAGTGTGTTGGTGCCGTCGATGTTGAAGGCGCAGGAACCGCAAACGCCTTCGCGGCAGGAACGCCGGAAGGTCAAGGTTGGATCGACCTCGTTCTTGATCTTGATGAGCGCGTCCAGGACCATCGGCCCGCAGTCGTCCAGATCGACCTCAAAGGTGTCGAGGCGCGGATTCTCGCCGCTGTCCGGGTCGTAGCGGTAGACCTTGAAGGTTTTGACGTTCTTCACACCCGCCGGGGCGGTGTGCGTCTTGCCACCAACGACCTTGGAGTTTGCGGGCAGCGAAAATTCAGCCATGGCTCAGAGCTCTCGTCCGATAAAACGGGGGCGACGAACAGGGTTGGGCGACTAGTAGACGCGCGCCTTGGGCGGGAAGGACTGCACCTCGTTGGTCATGGTGTTCAGCTTCACTGGCCGGTAGCCGAAGCTGTCTTCACCCTTTTCGTTCACCCAGCAGAGTGTGTGCTTCATCCAGTTCTTGTCATCGCGGTCGGGGAAGTCCTCACGCGCATGCGCGCCGCGGCTTTCCTCGCGATTGGCGGCAGAGCTCATGGTGGCCACGGCCTGAGACATGAGGTTCTGCAGCTCCAAGGTCTCCACCAGGTCGGTATTCCAGATCATCGAGCGGTCGGTGACCTTGACCTCCGGCATCTTCTTCCAGCTGTCGGACAGCTTGCTGACGCCCTCCTTCAGGGTCTCTCCGGTGCGGAAGACGGCCGCGTGGCTCTGCATGGCCTCCTGCATTTCCAGCCGCAACTCGGCGGTGGGCAGCTCTCCGTCGGCATGGCGTGTCTTGTCCAAGCGGTCCATGGCCAAGGCGTCGGCCGCGCTGGAGAGCGGCTTGTGCGCCTGGCCCGGCTTGATCATCTCGGCTGCATGCAGACCGGCGGCGCGGCCGAAGACCACCAGATCCAAAAGCGAGTTGGAGCCCAGGCGGTTGGCACCGTGCACGGAGACGCAGGCCGCCTCGCCGATCGCCATCAGGCCCGGCACAGCGACATCGGTGTCGCCATTCTTCTCGGTCACCACCTCGCCGGTGTAGCGGGCCGGAATGCCGCCCATGTTGTAGTGGCAGGTCGGCAGCACCGGAATCGGCTCCTTGTGCACATCGACGCCAGCGAAGATGCGCGCACTCTCGGAGATGCCGGGCAGGCGCTGATTCACGATGGCCGGGTCCAGATGCTCCAGGTGCAGATGGATGTGGTCGGACTTCTCACCGACGCCACGGCCCTCGCGGATTTCCATGGTCATGGCGCGGCTGACGACGTCGCGGCTGGCCAGGTCCTTGGCGGAGGGGGCATAGCGCTCCATGAAGCGCTCGCCCTCGGAATTGGTGAGATAACCGCCCTCGCCGCGCGAGCCTTCGGTGATCAGGCAGCCGGCGCCGTAGATGCCGGTCGGGTGGAACTGCACGAACTCCATGTCCTGCAGCGGCAGGCCGGCGCGCAGCACCATGGCGTTGCCGTCACCGGTCTGCGTGTGGGCGCCGGTGCAGGAGAAGTAGGCCCGGCCATAGCCACCGGTGCCGATGATGGTCTGGTGCGCGCGGAAGCGGTGGATCTGACCGGTCGCCAGGTCCCAGGCGACGACGCCGCGGCACTCGCCGTCTTCCATCATCAAGTCGATGGCCAGGTACTCGATGAAGAACTCGGCATGGCAGCGCAGCGACTGCTGATAGAGCGTGTGCAGGATGGCGTGGCCAGTGCGGTCGGCAGCCGCGCAGGTGCGGTGCGCGATGCCCTGACCGAACTCGGTTGTCATGCCGCCGAAGGGGCGCTGGTAGATGCGGCCGGCCGGCGTGCGGCTGAAGGGGACGCCATAGTGCTCCAGCTCGATGATGGCCGGGATGGCTTCCTTGGTCATGTACTCGATGGCGTCCTGGTCGCCCAGCCAGTCCGACCCCTTGACGGTGTCGTACATGTGCCAGCGCCAGTCGTCGGAGCCCATGTTGCCCAGCGCGGCAGAGATGCCGCCTTGCGCCGCCACGGTATGGCTGCGGGTCGGGAAGACCTTGGTGATGCAGGCGGTGCGCAGGCCGGCTTCGGCCAGGCCCAGGGTGGCGCGCAGACCAGCGCCACCGGCGCCGATGACGACGACATCGTAATCGTGAGTGACGACCTCGTAGGCCGGCGTGACTTTCTTGTCGGACATAGCGACTTACCCCTGCACCATCAGCACGACCACGGATAGCAAGCTGGCCATGGCCAGCAGGATCAGCAGCCCCTTCATCAGCAGGAGCGCAGCGATCTTCGTGGTTTCGTTATGGACATAGTCTTCAATCACCACCTGGACACCAAGCATTGCGTGCCAGAAGGTCGCGACGATCGTCAAAATGGCGAGGGCCGCGGTGAAGGGTGAGGAGAGCCAGGCCACCATCTCGTCATGGCCGGCGTGGGTCATGCCGATGATGGAGAGAACGAACCAAAGGCCCAGCGGGATCAGCGCCAGCGCGGTCACGCGCTGCAGCCACCAGTGCTGCACACCTTCCTTGGCGGAGCCCAGGCCACGAACTTGGCCGAGCGGAGATTTCAGGCTCATGCGTCGCCTCCCTTACATATGGGCGATGGCCAGCAACCAGGCCAAAGCCGTCAAGATCACCGTCGAGGCCAGCACCCAAAGACCGGAGGCATAGGCCGGGCCCAGCTCTAGGAAGCGGCCGCTATCCCACAGCAGGTGCCGGACGCCGTTCGAGAGGTGATAGAAGAAGGCCAGCGACCAGCCGATGAGGAGCAGCTGACCGAAGAAGGAGCCGATGAACTCCTGCGCCGTCTGAAAGGCCTCCGGGCCAGCGGCAGCGGCCACCAGCCACCAGACCAGTAGCAGGGTACCGACGGTCAGCGCGATCCCGCTGGCCCGGTGCGCGATCGACAGCGCCATGGTCCATTGCCAACGGTAGATCTGGATGTGCGGAGACAGCGGGCTGACCGGTCGAGTGGTCTTGTCGGACATGGCGTGCGGCTTCCCGATGGTGGCTGCGCTCACGTGCAAGGAGCCTCAATGACGACCTAGCGCCACCCGGTCCTTTTGAACACAAGGGTATCGGAGGAAAGACATAGACCGCTGCCAAAGGGGCGTCAACGTCGGGTGCCGGCGCTTTGCCGCACTGCGGTAGGCAGGACCCTGCGCCGCGGCGCGTCAGGGCAAGGCTCTGAAAAGGAATGCCTTTTTTGTTTCTTGTAAGCGCTCCCTTGCCTTTACTCAGCCGGTATCTCGCCACCGCCGCCCCAGTCCCCTGCGGCATCCCGCCAGATCGCGTGGATGTGTGTGCCGCCGTTCTGGGCATTGTGTTCGATGAAGAGGCGGCGCCCGTTGATGCGGTAGTAGTAGGCGCCACCCCGGTTGTCGGCGCCTGACCAGTGGAAGCGCAGATAGGGGGCCTCTTCCTCCACCAGCACGGCGATGGCCGGCACGCTGAGCCTGTCGCCCAGGATCTCGATGTAACTGACGGCCACTGCGATCAGGGCATCGCGCTGCGGCGGAGTCAGATCCTGCCAGGCCAGACCCGCGCCGGCATCGCGCGTGGCCGGCGCACGCAGGCTGCCCGGCCGGGTCAAGAAGCCTTGAAAGCCAGAGCGTACCTGACGCGCCTTGGTTTGCTGCTCGACGCTCAAGCTATCGTAGAGATCCCAGGCTCGGTCGACCTGGCGGGCCATGGCACGCAAGCCAGCATCGGGGCCGTCGCCGATGGTCTCCGGGTTCGCGCCTAGGAAGAGCGGCGTGCCGGAGATGGCCCGCGTACCTTCGAAGGTGAGATTGATAGAGAGGTGATGCCCCTCGAAGCGCAGCCCCCAGCGCTCCGACCCCGGCCGGCCGAAGATGGCGGTGTAGTAGCGCTCTGGATCGCGATAGCTGGGCCGACCCTCGATCACGCCCAGCGCCGCCTCGGTCGCCAGGATGGCATCGACGGTGACCGCGCCCTGCTGGCTCAAGACCAGGTTTAAGAGGTGGCTCAGCTCCTCGCGGGCCTCGGGCGTGAGGGAGGAAAGCGGCACGCCGGCGCGTCGGCCCGGCGTCCAACGGAAGGCTGTGCGCTGCGGGTCGTCGAAGGCCAGCCCGGCACGCTGCTGATCGGCCAAGGGAAGCGCCTGCATGAAGGCCATGGCCGCCGCGGCAGGGTCAGCGGCGCCCGTGTGCGCCTTGGGCCGCTCCACCCAACTGGCGGTGATGAAGACGAGAAGAGCAAGCGAGAGCAAGAGGCGCATGGAGGAGCCTTTCTGCGAGCAAGGGTTTGCTCTTGCAAGATGAGCCTGCGCTCAGCCCGGGTCCAGAGACAAGCCGGTTACGATCCGGCCCGCCAGACCACCGGAAACCAGTCTTCGCGCAGGCGCTCACCCTTTTCCAGCCCGATGTCGGGAAAGGGCGGCGAGGTCTTGCCGGGCCGCTGGACGAAGTGCGCGTCATCGCCCAGCCAGCGGGTGGAGAAGCCGCGCCGCCGGGTCGCCGCCGCATTCCCGGGTGCTGCATGCAAGGTCAGGAAGTGGAAGGCGATGCTGTCGCCGGGCTGCAGATCCCAGGAGAGAATGGTCTCCGCCTCCTCATCGATCTCAGGCACGGTCTCATAGCCATCGCCAACGAAGTCATAGTTGACGCCGTCGTCGAAGCGGCGGGGGTAGTAGAGCTTCCCCCAACGGTGCGAGCCCGCGAGGAAGCGCGGGCAGACTCTGGCCGGCACCGGGTCTAATGCGGTCCAGAGGCTCACCACTTGATCGCCGCCGACGCAGTAGTAGGGCAAGTCGTGATGCCAAGGCGTGGTCTTCGTTGTGCCGGGCTCCTTGATCAACAGATGCTCGTGGAAGATCTGCACGGCCTTGGCGCCCATGAGCTGCCCGGCCAGGGCTGCGGCGGGGCTCTCTTCGATGAAGCGCCGATACTCCTCTAGCCGCTGCCAGCTGCAATAGTCCTCAAAGAAGCGCCCGCCGCCTGCACCGACCCGATGATCGGTCGCGAGCGGGCTGGGCTCGGCTAGGTTGCGCGCGACCCCTGCCTCAAGCAGCGGCAGCCAATCCGTGAAGAAGCCCGGGAGCAGGGCAGCGCCATCACGGCGATAGGCTTCAAGAGCGTTATCACTGAGCAGCGCCGTCTTGCCAGCAGTGAGGTTCTGAACCGTGGTCACTGTTTCGCCTTGTGGATCGTTTCACCCCAACCCCATTGCTTGCTTAAGGCACGGCATTGCGCAATATGCAAAAAGATTCCTCATATCAATAAGATAGACAAAAGCGGGTAAGCCTTTGGATTCAATGGGAGAATCCTTGACAATGCGCTACGTTGAGCGCATGTTTGAAGTCAGGAATGGACGCGGTGATGTCCTGCTAGCCGTAGCAGCGCAGATCGTCTTGTTAACTGCGCGTGCAGATTGGGGGGTGTACAGCAGGCCCCCTCGTTCCCAAGCGAAGGAGTCTTCGGCCGCTGTGCACGGCTCCTCGATCAGCACATGATCGTCTAGGATTTGCACGGCTTTAGAAGTATGAGCCCAGGTCGGAACGATTCTACCCCCGAGCCCTGACCTCTCCTGAGCCTGTCGAAGGGCTGAGCAGCGAGCGCAAGCGAGCGTCCGTCGAAGGATCTGCGGCCAGCACCGAGCCTGGGGCACATCCTTCGACGGGCGCGGGCTGAAGCCCGCTGCTCAGCCCTTCGACAAGCTCAGGAGAGGACTTACGTGGGCGGCTCGTAAGGCATCAACGTCATCTCATCATGCTGTAGAAGCCCCGGCAGGTGAGTCCAAAGCCACTGAGGTGAGCGTGCCGTTGCGGAGCAAGGTCTTTCAGTCCATCGTCGCCATACGCACGAGGGGGCAGGGTCTCACCCCAAGGCCTCTCTCGACGCCCGCACACAAGACTATGGTGAAGTCTGCTCATGTCCGAGGATAGCAAAGGCGCAAGCACCTCAGCGAAGGAAGGCCGGCACCTCACGGTCTCTATTGTCCAGATCAACGCACGGGACGACGACGTCGCAGGCAACCTGGACAAGATCGCCTTCTATCTGGAGCAAGCTGGGGCGCGTGGGACCGATCTGGCGGTCCTGCCGGAGACCTTCACTGGCACCGGCCTTTCGTCGCCCGAGGCCAACAAGGCGATTGCGCAGTCGATTCCCGGGCCGGCCACCGATCGGCTCGCCGCCATCGCCAAGCGTTACGACATGATGGTCGTGGGCTCGCTCTTCGAAACCGGAGAGGCGGGGCGTATCCACAACAGCGCCCCCTTCATCGGGCGCGATGGCTCCATTCAAGCCGTCTACCGCAAGACCCAACTCTTCGATCCGGCAGAGCGGCCGGATATCCCGACGATCCGGGAATCCGACAAGGTCGCCGCCGGCGAGGAACTGGTGATGGTCACCACGAATGTTTGCAAGGTCGGGGTCGGCATCTGCTCCGACCTGCGCTTCCCGGAGCTCTTCCTGAACTATGCGCTGGAGGGCGCGGAGCTGGTCGTCCTGCCAACGGCCTTTCTCTCGCCGCGCGTGGATCACTGGGAATTCCTGCTGCGCGCGCGGGCCACCGACAACCAGTTCTACGTCGTCGGCTCTGGCATGGTGGGCGGTGTGCCAGGTACTAACTTCGGCTTCGTCGGCCGTTCCATGGTGGTGGATCCCTGGGGGGTCATTGTCGCGCAAGCGCCGGATCGTGAGTGCCTGATCACCACCACCATCGACCTGGACGCCGTCCAGGACATTCGCGCCTGGTGGCCGCTCAACGAGCAGCGCCGCCCGCAGCTCTACGCCGGTCTCGGGCGCTAGAGCGAAATGATCCTAGCTCGAAACGATCCTGCCCCCGAGCCCAGACCTCATCCTGAGCAGCGAGCGTAAGCGAGCGTCCGTCGAAGGATCTGCCGTTAGCACCGACACCGAGCGTGGGGCACATCCTCCGACGGACGCGGGCTTCAGCCCGCTGCTCAGCGACTATGTTTCCAGTCAAGCGTTTTGCCATGGTTTCTTGTCTCTGAGGATCGCGT
>JBCBSF010000142.1:0-7553 GCA_039819325.1 Pseudomonadota bacterium
ATGCTAAAGAGTAGTGGATATCAACCATCTGCAGTATCTGGAGAGATTAGTAAGAATCTCCCATATTGCAGATGGTTGATATCCACTACTCTTTAGCATTCCCTGTATTCTATTGGCCGTAGAATTGCAAGACAGCTCATTGGTCGCTATCGACCTTAGTTGGGCTTCAAATAAATAAGCACCAATACCTCCCGTTGTTGCGATAAAGGCAATCAAAAGTGCGCCAAAAATCGCCATCTTCAAGAGTCGATAAGCATGCTCTCTTCCCGTAGCTGGGCCAAGTATTCTCAGGCAACTATAGATAACACCAAAAAATAGTACACCAATGAAACCCGCGTAGCTTAGTGGGCTTCTTATATTCAGTGCTAGCTCTGCTACTTCACCAACAAACTGCTCCATCGCATTCTCCTCTTGCAAACATAATACTGAGGTCTAAATAACTGCCAGTTGTCGGGAAGAATATTGTATCTCATCGTTCAGTGTTAGGAGAAGTATGAAGACCTTCAATCCGCAAACCACCAACGCTCCGAATTTTTATGCCCATCTAACTCCATGTTGCTAGCTATTTGAGTCGGCATGCCAAGGCGAGTGTTAACGCCTTGAACAAATGGCAAAAAAACAGGAACAACAATCGCTCCGTTATCACGCAAATACGCTTGAACTCTATTAAATAGATCTTTTCGCAATGAAAAGTCATTTAGAGTTCGAACATCATTCAATATTTTCATGAAGTTCTCGTCTTTCCATTGACTTTCATTCCAAGTACCATCAGGTGCCCATGCACGATTCAATATCCCAAGTTCTGTTAAATCGCCAGACCAAGAGCTAAAAACCCAGGGTTTAGTACGCCAAACATTAGTCCAATAACCATCAGAAGGTTCACGCACGAGATCAATTTCTATACCTGCTCTGCGGGCTGAGTCTTGATATAAGATCGCAATATTCTCTGCACCTTCGGCGCCTTGTTCACTTACATGAAGTGGGACTCTCAGGCCGTTGTGTCCCGCCTTATTCAAGAAAAATCTAGATTTGTCCGTGTCAAATTGGTTTTGTTCAACATCTTCTGAAAAAAATCTATAAGCTTTGCTTATTGGATGGTCGTTTCCAGTGAAAGCATATCCACGAAATACTCGATCAATAACCTCATTTCTATCTATGCTGTGCTTTAGAGCCCGCCTAACATTGATATTATCAAATGGTGGAATATTTGCATTCATTGGAATGCTTATGTAATTTCTTCCGCCGCTTTCTAAAACGGTGCTTGTATTTGATCTTCCTAAAATAGATGATGATTTTGCTCCAATTGGATAAACAATATCTACCTCACCCGCAAGCAATGCATTCTCACGTGCAGATGGATCTAAAATCGAAATTGTCTGTATTTCATCAAAGTACGCAGCATCGTCTTTCCAGTAGTTAGGGTTGCGGGTTGTGTGCATGATAACGCCCGGCTCAAAACTTTTGAGCTGGTATGGTCCAGTTCCTACACCTGTCTCTGTTGTTCTCTTGCAGCAATCATCTTCTGTGGGGTCAATAATAGGTAACACAGGGAATCTAGGATCTGTCACTACTGTTGAAAAGTCTGGATCAGGTCTATTGAGTGTGAATTTAACGATATCGCTACCATCTTCTTCAATGGAGTTAATGTGTTGTAAAAGGTCATGTCGCATTGATCCATTGCTCTTGTCCCTGTAATATGAGAAAGAATTGACAACATCTGTAGAATTTAGCGTTTTGCCATTATGAAACTCCACGCCTTTTCGAAGGCGGAAGATCCATGTTGTCGCGTCGCGAGAGGTTTCCCAACTTTCTGCTAGCTCCGGTCGAACACTGTTGTCAGGAGCGATCTCGGTGAGATTGTTTCTCAGCTGGAATCCAGCCTGAGTCGTGAATGATGACTCAATTTGGTTCGGGTCAAGGGTGTCGCTTGTAGTTCCACTGCCAACAGCCTGCCGCAATGTGCCTCCGCGCCTCGGAGTGCTAGAGTACGCTTGTGTCGCTACGCCAGGAGCTAACAGAGCGACAATGCCAGTAGCGGCACCTGAAATAAATCGGCGCCTTCCAACCGATCCAATCGGTCCTATTGGCGGTCCATTCTCCTGGGACTGCGGAGAGCTTAAGCTAGTTGTGCGTATCATGGTGCGCTCCTTAAACTCGGTACCTGATCGCAATTCTACGCGGATGCAATCTGGTAGCGAAGATTTTGACTGAGTCATCATTCGAATGCAACATATGCATCCACAGGCAATTGAGAATGGGCGAGATTCCGA
This sequence comes from Pseudomonadota bacterium, assembly GCA_039819325.1. GTDB lineage: Bacteria > Pseudomonadota > Alphaproteobacteria > Kiloniellales > JACOMY01 > JACOMY01. The sequence continues at coordinate 2,271 of JBCBSF010000142.1, forward strand.
GCACTGCGCATCTGATCGTTGTTTCACTGGAGAACGCCGTTGGTACGAAGTCGAATGGCCTAGCAAGACTTATCGGTCTCCAGATCCTCGTACATTTCAGGCGAGTTGAAGGCCGCATTGCGCCTGAAAGCAGCCATTCCGAGTAGTCTCCTATGGCGCACGGCCAAAATCATCTCCCAGTCAGCTTCGTCTTCAAACCTCCTACGCAGATCCACTCTTGTCGCGGCTGAATTGTTTTCCAGTCCCAATGATAGGATAGCCAGCTGCTAGACCACAAATCAGCCATACGGTCGACTGCGCTGGTCACTGGGGGCCGATTGATCAATGTCGCGCTTATGGCATGAGCGTAGCCGGGCAAAGGCTGAAGATCGAACATCCTCTTTGTCTGCGGGATTTGGCTTGTTCCAGACCTTCCTCACATCGGGGGACCCGCCTGTGGAGCAGACCCGTCAGCCTTCGGAATGATCAAGCCGCCTGAGCTTCACATGTCTATCTCATGGGCACTACCGCGTCGCCTCGGCCTCCGCCGAACAGTTCGTGCCCGGCCTAATTGACCCTTCCTGTCGGTTCGGTCAGGGGCGGGGTTTTCTTTCAGTTTAATGTAGCGCGATACGCCGGCTTCAACCTCGCGCCTAAGTTCGCTCTGGCGTTTGCTCGATTGGTCAATGAGGTTCTGAAGCTTCCGGCGTTGACTCAGATGGGCTTGGATCAGTGCATCCTTTTGCCTCTGGTCACGGTCGCGGGCTGCGTCCGCTTCCCGCTCGTTCATCTCACAGGTTCGCCTGTGTCTGCCGCTTAAGCGGTCCCAAAGACCTTTGAAACCCCTTCGAAGCCGGGCTTGCCGCGTCTGGCTTTCTTCCGCCTGACTTTGTTCTTGCGTCTCTGCGAGCTTCCGGCGTTCCGCACTTTGACGCACAATCATCGCACTCTTGCGGCGCTCAATTTCAATGCGTGTCGTATCGTTCTGTCTGTCGAACTCGGCCTGAAGCCGCCGCATGGTCCCCAGCATATCGTTCGCGATCTGCTTCTGGACTTCGCTGACACTGGGCAAGTCGGTCTCATCACCGAGACGTTGGCGCACCTGTTTAGTCTTGATGCCCTTCGGCAGGGAACGCGCAATGGCGAAGGCTTCGCCGTTGTAGTCCACCGCAACGAAGGCGGCGCTGTCACCACGGGCAAGCCTGTATCCTCGTTCTCGCAGCGCATGCTCGAACGCGGCCCTTGAATCCGAGATGGCCCAGGCATCCTGAATGGCAGCCTTGATCTGGCGCGGGTCCTTGCCGATCCGCTTGGAGTGTTGCCATTCGTCCAGTGTGAAGTTCTTTGGGTCCCGCTCCGCGCTATTGACGAAGCCGCGCGGCATCGTCCAGCCGTGCTCAAGGAAAAGTTCGCGAGAGATGGACTGCAGCTTGTTCTTGAAATAGGAAAGCTGGACAGCCTTCATCTGCTCCGTGTCGATCCGGCTCCAAACCGCATGCGCATGGCGGCGGCCTTCCTTCTCGTGAAAGACCACGGCACAGGGCTGTTCCGATAGACCAAAGCGCTTCTCGACGCACTCTATCGCCGCCTCAAAGTCTTCCGTCTTGACCTCTTCGGACGGGGGCGGGTTGAAGATGACCGAGAACATGAACTGCTTGCACCGCGTCCCGCGGCTGACGGCATAGGTTTCGTTCAATGCGCCCACGAGGTCTTGCGCAGCAAAACCGCGCAGGCGATGAACCTCGACATGTTCGTTTTCATCGGTACGCAAGAGGTGATCGGCAAGATCAAGCGCACCGCCGCGCTGACTGCCCTTGAGAATCATGGGCCGTCTTGCGCCTTCACGCCAAGAGCGGCGATCAGTTCCCGGCGCATGTGCTGGATTGCCGTGCAGGCCTCCTGCAGCTCCTGTTCCAATTCCGGAGACACAGGCAGTGCTCCGACCTTCGCAGCGCCTGCGATATCGCTCAGGCTTGAGGCAATCTCTGACTTCCCGATTGTGCCGAGCAGCTGTCCAAGAACCGCCAGCTCAGCGGAAGGGCTGTGCCTCTTCTTTGAGAGCTTTTTCCGGGGCGGTGGTCTGTCATCCTCGCAGAGCAGCTTGAGGCGGATATAGGCGGCAAGCGAGAGTGTGCCCGCATCCCGTTTCAGCCGCGCCCGCTCTTCCTCCGTGAACCGAATCGAGAAGGGCGGCGGACGCTTCGGCTTCCTCTTCCTGGGCATAGGCTTGGCCACGGCCCGGCCAAACTGACCGCCTATGCTGCCGACTGCCTTTTGACCATCCATCAAACTCATGGGGATGGTCCTTCAAGATCGATATCGGCTGCCTTTAGTTGCTCATTCCAATCTGCTAGCGTTTCAAAGAGAGAGTTTAAATTTTCTCTCTCGGGGGGCACCATTCAATGACATGCGAGATCTATACTCATGGGACGCTGACCGGGATGCGCGTGTCATGACCGGCCAGCGCCGCAATGCTGCTTAGTGCGATCGCTCGTGCTTACGAGCGCACAAGGCCGCTGCTCTTGGCGAAGGGGTCCCAACTTGGGTCCTTGTGCCATTCGTACTCGGTGCCCTCCGACATCTCCTCCGCGGCCTCTTGACCGAAGAAGTGCGCTGCGGCGGCGAGTGCCATGTCCATGCCGGCGGAGACACCGGATGAGGTGAAGAACTTGCCATCCTGCACCCAGCGGGCCTGCTTCACCCAGTCGACATTGGGGCCGTGATGTACGGTGCCCAAGAAGTCCTGCTTGTTGGTGGTGGCCTTGTAGCCATCCAGCTTGCCCGTCATGGCCAGCAGGATACTGCCGGTGCAGACCGTCATGACCGTCTCGGCGTTATCCACCGTCTCACGCAACCACCTCATCGCCTCGAGGCTCTTGCCAACTTCGATGGCGGCGTCGCCGCCCGGGATCATCAGCAGGTCGTAGTCGGCCGGGTCATGGATCGTCTTGTCGGGGAGGATGCGCTGGCCGTGCCGGGTGGGTACCGGCGCCTCGCTCTCAGCGACCAGGGTCAGGGCGATCTTGTCGAAGAAGCCACCTAAGAGCTCGATCGGCCCGAAGAGGTCCAGGGTCTGCACCCCGGGAAAGATAAAGACGGCAAGGGATTTCATCGCGATCTCCTTCTCTGAACGTCGGCGCGGGACACGCCATGACCGCTAGACTAGGCAAGAGCGCTTTGGCATAAAGGTCAATATGCATGCATTTTCTGCCAAGCCACCAAGATGAGCGAGACCGCCCACCGCCTGGTCTTCGTGATCTATTCGCAGATTGCCCTACTCGATCTAGCGGGACCGTTGCAGGTCTTCGTCTGGGCCAGGCGGGACGGCGCGGAGCACTACGCCTACGAGGTCACCATCGTATCCCCAAGCGGAGGCCGCGTGCCGAGTGACAGCCTGGTCTCCATCGACAGCGACACGATCGATAGCCTGCCGCCTGGACCTATCGGCACGCTTATCATTATCGGTGGAGACGGCGTTTACCCCGCAGCTGAGGACGCGGAACTCCTGAAGCGGATAAGGCAGCTCGCGGCACGGTCGGAGCGCGTCTGTTCGGTCTGCTCCGGTGCCATCTTGCTGGCGGCTGCCGGTCTTCTCGACGGGCGGCGCGCAGTCACCCATTGGCAGGACGCCGAGATCCTGGAGCAGCGCTACCCAAACGTGCGGCTGGAACGGGATCCCATTTTCGTCAAGGACGGCGACACCTGGACCTCAGCCGGCGTCACAGCGGGCATCGACATGGCGCTCGCCATGGTCGCCGAGGACCTGGGGCAAGAGGCCGCCCTCGAACGCGCCCAGGCACTGGTCACCTATATGGCGCGGCCTGGCGGGCAGTCGCAGTTCAGCCCCGTGTTGAAGCAGCAGTCACTGGACAGGTCCGGCCGCTTCGATCGCCTGCATCGATGGATCAGGGAGAACTTGGCGAGCGACCTGCGCGTCGAACGCCTCGCGGAGCAGCAGAACATGAGCCTGCGCAGCTTTCACCGGCTCTACCTTTCGACCATGGGCGTGACGCCAGCCCGCGCCGTGGAGCGCATCCGCGAGGAGGCAGCCCGCGACCTCCTGGAAACGACCAGCACCAGCATCAAGGCCATTGCTGCCCGATGCGGATACGGCAGCGAGGGACGCATGCGCCGCGCCTTCCTCCGCAGCCTCAAGGTGTCGCCCAGCGACTACCGCAGCCGCTTCCGCTCCCACCGATCTGGCTAGGGCGTGATGGTTTTCGATTGAAGCATTCAACACCCAGGTTCACCTCTCCTGAGCGTGTCGAAGGGCGTGCCCCAGGCTCGGTGCTAACGGCCCGCCTTTCGACGGTCGCACGCTCGCGCTCGCTGCTCAAGACGAGGGAGTGCCTGGGGAACCGATGGTTCCATCTCAACTCAACCTGCTCTAATAGCTAGGACGGTCGCCCGTAGCCCCAGTGCCGCAGATAGCAGCCCCAATGCTCTTCGACCAAAGCCAGGTCCCGCTCGGGGAACTGCCGGGCAGCCCGGTTGTAGCGCTTCACCGATTCCAGATGCGCACGGAAGCCTGGCTCCGCCTTGGCATAGCCGGGCAAGTCTAAGGCCTCATAGAGCTGCGCCAGGGTTCCAAGAGGATCGCGTTCCAATTCTTCGAAGCGCAGTTCGACGTAGCAGCCAGGCTCGAAATCAGGCGCGGCCGCGATCAGCGGGTCCATGACCTTGGGATAGGTGTCCAGCGTGATGGCCTCCCCGTCCATAGTCAGCGCGGGCTGCAGGGCAAGCGCATCGAAGAGCTTGGTGAAGAAGGAGCGGGTCGAGGCGAAGACCTCGTGCGGATTGCGGACGATGTGCACGAACTTGGCGCCGGGGTAGCGCTCGGCCAGCAGGCGCGGGCGGGCGGTGTAGACCGGGTTCTTGATCGCCAGCTGGCGGCCGCCCTGCTGGTGCGCCAGCTTCCAATAGAGGTGGTCGGCCCGTTCCATCCAGGCATGGCGCTCGCGCGCTGATACGCCCTCCAGCAGCAGGCCGCGCGGGAAAAAGTAGTCGAAGCGACGCGGGAAGTAGATGGCGTGATAGAAAGAGAGCGGCGACATGTTGGCGATCGCCAACTCGTCTTCCTGCGGGCTCTCCGGCGTCACCGCCATGGCGTCGATGAAGCGCCCCTCCGGCAGGGCCTTCACCAAGAGCGGCCGCAGCCAACGGCCCAGCAGCAGGAAGTCCCAAGGCAGGCCGGCGGCAATGGGATCGACGTAGGCGAAGTCGCCCTTGCCCATCCCCTGTCGGGCGCCGACCTCATCACCCTGGCACGCGTCTTAAGCAAGGCCGGACCCTTGCCGACCAGCG
>JBCBSF010000143.1:0-7188 GCA_039819325.1 Pseudomonadota bacterium
CCCCCCCCCCCCCCCCCCCCCCCCCCCTCTTGCAACCTGGGGGGGGGGGGGGGGGGGGGGGAGAGGGCTGGCGCCGCCCGGTCACGCAAGTGACCGCGCACCAGATGAGATACCCTGCCCACCCGGAGGCTGCAAGATTTGCCCTGGTCATCCGCACTAGACCAAGCGGCCGCATTCATCGCACTCTCGTCACCTCCTGACAGTATCAAGAAGCAAGAGGGCAGAGTCATGGCAGACCGCGTCGTAAAGATGGACCCGCACAACCCCGCCGGCGAGGGGCTGGAGCCCTGGGAAGAGATCCCGGCCGACGAGCTGGAATCGGGCACGCCGGTGCAGCGCGGGCTCTTCGTGCATGAAGACAAGGCGACCGGCCTCTCGGTCGGTGTCTGGGACTGCACGCCGATGATCGCTAAGCCCGGCCCCTATCCGGTGGCAGAGTTCATGTATCTCTTGGACGGCGACCTCACCATTGTCGATACCCAAGGCCATGACGAGACCATCTCCGCCGGCCAGCCCTTCTTCCTGCCCAAGGGCTTCGACTGCCAGTGGCGGCAAGAGCGCTATGTCCGCAAGTTCTTCGTCATCATCGACGACGACACGCCGGACGACGATGCGCTGCAGGCCGTGGTGCGCCCAGCCCCCTACGGCCCGCCAGAGGGCTTGAGCCCCATGACCTTGGACCCGGCCATCTTCACCGGCGAGCCGCCGGTGCAGCGCCAGCACGTCGACTACGAAGACCCGACCGGCCGTATCCAGGTCGGCACCTGGGACGCCACACCCTACGAGCGCCCTCCGACGCCCTTCGACCGTAACGAGATGATGCATATTCTAGAGGGCAGCGTGACCATCACCAGCAAGGATGCCCCGGATCAGACCTTCCACGCGGGCGATACCTTCTTCGTCCCGCAAGGCGTCTCCTTCGGCTGGCGCAGCGAGGTCTACGTGCGCAAGTTCTTCTGCATCTTTCGGACGGAGTAAGATGCAGTCAGGCCTCTGCCCCGCTTGTTTTGAGATTAGAGTCGCTTGCCATGCCCGACACAGCCCTTCCGCCGCTTGACCAGGACCTCGCCGCCAGCCTGCTGGCCGCCGTCGATGCTGGCTTCGAGGCTCAGGTCGATACCACCCGCGCGTTGATCCGCCACCCCTCCCTTCGTGGGCAGGAGCACACGGCGCAGGACTTCATGTATCAGGCCATGAGCGAGCGTGGCTTGACCCTCGACCGCTGGCGCCTCGACCCGGAAGAACTGAAGCACCACCCCGGCTTCTCGCCGGTGAAGGTGCCCTATGACAACGCCTTCAACGTGGTTGGCACGCACCGCCCGCGCGCGGTCAAGGGGCGCAGCCTGGTGATGAACGGCCATATCGACGTGGTGCCGACCGGTCCGCTGGATATGTGGAAGACGCCGCCCTTCGAGCCGCATGTCGAGGGCGACTGGCTCTATGGCCGCGGGTCGGGGGACATGAAGGCCGGCCTGGTCGCCAACCTCTTCGCGCTGGACGCGCTGCGCTCCTTGGGCCTGCAGCCGGCCGCCACCGTCTACATGCAATCGGTGACGGAGGAGGAGTGCACCGGCAACGGGGCGCTGGCCTGCCACCTGCGCGGCTACCAGGCCGAGGCGGCGGTCATCCCGGAGCCGGAGGACGACATGCTGGTGCGCGCCAACACCGGCGTCATCTGGTTCCAGGTGATGATCCGCGGCGAGCCGGTGCATGTGCGTGAAGCCTCCAGCGGCTCCAACGCCATCCTGGCGGCCTATCGCGTGATCGAGCAACTGAAGGCCTTGGAAGAGCGCTGGAATGCCAAGAAGGCGGAGGTGCCCTACTTCGCCGAGGTCGCGAAGCCGATCAACATCAACGTCGGCAAGATCGCCGGCGGCGACTGGGCATCCAGCGTGCCGGCCTGGTGCACCTTGGACGTCCGCGCCGCCATCTATCCTGGCGTGGAGCCAAAGGACGCCGCACGCGAGATCGAGGCCGCCGTGCGGGCGGCCGGCGCCACCGACCCCTTCCTCGCCAACAATCCGCCAGAGGTCGTCTATAACGGCTTCTTCGCCAAGGGCTACATCCTGGAAGAAGGCAGCGAGGCAGAGGCCACCTTGGCCGCCGCCTACGCCCAGGTGCACGGCGGGCAGGACCTGCAATCCTTCGTGACGCCGGGCTATCTGGATGGCCGCGTCTTCGTGATCTACGACGGCATCCCCTGCCTGGTTTACGGCCCCTATTCAGAGAACATTCACGGCTTCAACGAGCGGGTCAGCCTCGACTCCCTGCGCCGGGTGACCAAGACCCTGGCGCTTTATCTCGCCGCCTGGTGCGGGGTGGAGTCGGTTTAGACTCTGTATCCCTTAGCAGCTCTTGTCTGATTCCAGGTCGTGACCGCCAAGCACTCCCCTCATGCTGAGCTTGTCGAAGCATGTGCCATGGAGAAGATGGTGCTCGGGGCAGATCCTTCGACAGGCTCAGGATGAGGTGCGTGAGCTTGGGAACAGTGAGCCTAACCGAAGCGGATATTGTCTAGAGTCTTGGGTCCTACGGAATAGCCTCCATTCGCCTTTTCCATCTGTTGGCATCTCCTCTCCTCCGTCTCACTGGCAAGGCCGGCCGACAGGCGCCGGCCAAGAGAGGAGACGACCCCCATGCCGCGACCGGCCCCTGGCGAGGTGCTGGACCTCGACCGCTATCCCCTATTGGAACCCCAGTCTGGCGGCTTCCGCGATCTCGTCGCGCACTGCCAGGAGGAACTGGCCGAAGACGGCTGCTGTTCGCTCCCCGCGGTCTTCCAGGAAGAGGCCGTCGCTGCCATCGCCGCCATGGCGCGCGACCGGCTGGAGCTGGTGCATCGCCCGACCGAATTGGTCTCGCCCTATGGCGGTGAGGCTTCCCCGGACTTGCCGGCAGATCACCCCCGCCGTGCCCGCTTCCGCCGTGGCGGCGGCTTTCTGGCAGCCGATCATCTGGATCCCGAGAGCGGGCTTTGGACCTTCTTCCAGCTGCCGGAGACCACGCAATTTCTGGAGGCGGTCTTGCAGAGCGGTCCGCTCTACCCCTATGCGGACCCGATCTCCTCCATGGCCTGCAACGTCATGTGGCCGGGCGACGGCTTCCCCTGGCACTTCGACACGAACGAGATCACGCTCTCCATCATGGTGCAGGCGCCCGATGGCGGCGGGGTCTTCGAGTATTGCCCCAACATCCGCTCGCCCGAGCAAGAGAATGACCGCGCCGTGGCGGAGATCTTTGCCGGCGGGCGCAAGGGCGTGAAGCAGTTGCTGCTGCAGCCCGGCGATCTGCAGATCTTCAAGGGCCGCTACACCCTGCATCGGGTAACCGAGGTCACTGGCAACCGGCCGCGCATCGTCGCCTTGCCCTCTTGGTCAAGCAAGCCTGGGCAGGTGGGGGTGGTGGAACGGATGCAGCGCTCCTACGGCCGGGCCTTGCCGATCCACTATGCCAAGGCGGCGGAGACGCCGGACGCTTTGGCGCACTAGGCTTCTTGTTGCGTCACCAGCCAGTCGAAGACCGCGCGGGCGTCCGGGTCTTGCTCGGCGCGCCGGGTCAGATAGGCGTAGTAGCCCCGATCCGAGCGGTAGCTGATGTCGAGCGGTTGGATCAGCAGGCCGCTGTCCAACTGCTCGGCCACCAGGTGGCGCCAGGCCAAACCGATGCCTTGCCCGGTCTGCATGGCCTTTAAGTAGACAAGGAAGTTGTTGATCGGTGTCTGTTGCCCCTGTGGCGGCGGTGGCAAGCCCAAGGGTGTCAGCAAGCGCCCCCAGTCTTGCAAGTGCGGCGGCTCGTCAAGCACCAGCAGTCGCTGGTCCGAGAGGCTTTCGAGGGTGATCGTCTGCTTTGCGGCGTAGTCCGGCGCACAGACCGGAATCAGCTCTTCCAAGAAGACCGGGGCTTGGCCGGCGATCTCCTGCCCGGCCTCTCGGAAGTAGACGACGATATCGGTGTCGCTGCCCCCTCGTGGCAGGTTGACGTAGCGCGCAGTCATCTGCACCTCGACCGGTTCGGTGGCCGCCTGCAGGGCCGCCAGACGCGGGACCAGCCAGCAGGCGGCGAAAACGACGGAGGCGTCGATGCCGACCAGCCGCTGGCCGCGCCGGCGCTGTAGGGTGGCGATGCAGTCTTCCATGCAGTCCAGCCCTTCGGTTACGGCCAGGCGCAGCCTATGGCCCGCCGGCGTCAGCGAGAGGGTGGGCCCGCCCCGCTCAAAGAGCGGGAGACCCAGCCAGGCCTCTAGCTCCGCCACGCGCCGGCTAACAGCGGGCTGCTGCACGTTCAGCGCCTGGGCGGCCTGCGTGAAGCTGCCGGCCCGTGCTGTGGCGTCAAAAGCCAGCAAGTCTTTGAGGTTTGGCAGGCGGCGTCCGCTCATTCCTTTTCTCCCAGGGTTCCTATTCATAAAAGAACAGGCACGGCGAGCTCTCTATTCACTCTAGTATCCATGAAGAAAGCAATCTGCCAAGTCACTATTGAGTCCGCGCTTCCGGGCCGTTCTAGGGAGGAGAGGATGCTGGATACCGTCGCCATTACCGCCGGCTCGCTGCCGGAAGAAGGGGCGGAGCGCCTGCGCCGTGAGCGGCAGGAAAAGCTGCGGGCCATGATACGCCGCTTCGATATCCCGGCCCTGCTGCTTTCCGACCCGGTCTCCATCCGCTATGCCTGTGACGCGCGGAACATGCAGGTCTATGCCCTGAACCATGACGCCCGCTATCTCTTTCTCGCCGCCGAGGGCCCGGCAGTGCTCTTCGATTGGGTGGTGAAGCCGGTTTACTTCGGCCACCTCTCCACCCTGGACGAAGTGCGACTCTGCCAGCCCTACGGCTATGTGGCGGAGGGAGACGAGCCGGAGGACCGGGCACGGCGCCTCTGGGCGGCCGAGATAGCCGATCTGGTCCGGACCCACTGTGGGCAAGACCGCCGCCTTGGCATCGACCGTTTGAGCCCCTTCGCCAGCTTCGCGCTGGCCCGTGAAGGCGTAGAGGTGGTGGATGGCTCGGCGCCGCTCTTCCAGGCGCGAGCGATGAAGAGCGCCGATGAGATCGCCGCCATCCGTGTCGCAATGGCGGCCTGCGATGCCGGCTTCGCCAAGCTGCGCAGCGGCTGGCGGCCTGGCATCACTGAGGTGGAACTCTGGGCCGAACTCCACCACACCAACATCGCCTGGGAGGGGGAGTGGATCAACGCGCGCTACCTGACCTCCGGTCAGCGGACCAACCCCTGGAGCCAGGAAGCAAGCCTGAAGGTCATCGCCCCGGGCGAGGTCATCGGCTGCGACAGCGATTTGATCGGTCCCTACGGCTACGCCGCCGACATCTCCCGCAGCTGGATCGCCGAGGGCCGGCCGGACGACCGCCAGCGGCGGCTCTATGCCCAGTCCTATGCGCACCTGCAGGCCAACATCGCGCTCTGCCGGCCCGGCACCTCCTTCCGGGAGCTGACGGCGGAGAACTATCGCCTGCCCGCCGAGGTCAGCGAGCAGATGTTCAACTCCTTTGCCCACGGTATCGGCCTGGAGAACGAGTGGCCGGTCATCAAGTACGCCGGCAAGGTCGATGTGAAAGGTGGCTACGGCGGCGGCTATGACGGCGTCCTGCAGCCCGGCATGACGCTCTGCATCGAGAGCTATGTCGGTGAAGAGGACGGCCCGGACGGCATCAAGCTGGAAGAGCAGATCCTGGTGACCGAGGGCGCGCCGGAAGTCTTGTCGCGGGTGCCCTTTGAAGAGGACTGGCTCTAGGTTTCTCACGTCTCGGAAAGCCTTGAGTCCACACCCCTGCCTGCTTGAGGCCTTGCCCGGCTGTGCTATTTTACGCGCCGCACTTGGCAATTGAGGGGTAGGGCAGATGGCGACAATCACCGGTACGAATGGACCTGACACACTCTTTGGCACCAGCCTGGACGACCGGATCTTGGGGCTCTCCGCTGACGATCGCCTCTATGGTCTGGAGGGCGCCGACCGCCTGGATGGCTTTACCGGCGACGACTACCTCTTCGGCGACAGCGGGGGTGACCGTCTGCGCGGCCAAGGCGGCGACGACACGCTCTATGGCGGCGAGGGCGACGATACACTCATCGGCAATGACGGTGCCGATACGCGGCTCTTCGGCGGCTCTGGCGATGATCTGGTCTATGGCGGCAGTGGCGATGACACGCGGCTGCGCGGTAACTCCGGTGTCGATACGGTCTTCGGCGGCGGCGGCGGTGACTACTACCTCTTCGGCACCGAGGTCTTTGGTGGCAGCGGTAACGACACTCTCCTGGAGGGCCAGAGGGTCTACGGCGGCAGCGGCCTGGATGGGCGTCTCTATGGCAACGGCGATCTGTCCGGAACCGTCTATGGCGGCAGCGGGGTCGACCTCAACCTGAAGGGCCAAGGCGGCAACGACAGCCTCTTCGGCGGGACTGGCTTCGACAACAGCTTCTTCGGTGGCAGCGGCCTGGACGACCTCTTCGGCGGCAGCGGAACCGAACGCTTCCTCTACGGTGACAGTGGTGCCGACTATGTCTACGGCGACGCCGGCAACGACTATTCCCTCTTCGGCGGGCTCGGCGACGACAGCGTCTTTGGTGGTGACGGTATGGAGATCGGCCTCTACGGAGGGTCCGGCAACGACCGCCTCGACGGCGGCAGCCAGAGCGACACGAACCTGCTGGGCCTGAGCGGCAACGATGTCATCTTCGGCGGCGAGGGCGCTGATGGCGGCCTGCGCGGCGGTGACGGCGCCGACACGCTCAGTGGCGATGACGGACGCGACGCCATCCTGACCGGCGGCACCGGTGATGACTGGATCTTCGGCGGCCTTGGCAATGACACCTACTTGGCAGGCAATGATGGCAACGACAGGATCTTCGGTGGATCGGGTGTCGGCCTTTATGGCCAGATCGACGGGGACAGCAGCCTCTTAGGCCACAGCGGCGACGACTTTATCGTCGGCGGCAGTGGGAGGGACTTTGCGCTCTTCGGTGGCGAGGGCGTTGACCAGATCGTCGGCGGTGCGATGGCTGACACTCTGCTGGATGGCGGCAGTGGTGCGGATACCCTCTTTGGCGATGGTGGCGGCGACCGTTCCTTCTTCGGGCAGACGGGGGTCGATACGCTCTACGGCGACACCGGCAATGAGGGTATCCGCACCACTGCCGCCATCCAGCAGAGTGTCAGCCATCGCACCGCCGACGATCTGGTCA
>JBCBSF010000144.1:0-6944 GCA_039819325.1 Pseudomonadota bacterium
ACGACCTCACTCTGGCACATTGATGCCGTGGGGGCCGTCCACCCCATCACGAGAGTATCCTGGACTGGGTGGCCGGGAGGGGGAGAGGGCTGGCGCCGGAGTCACCGCGAAGTGACCGCAAGGAAAACCGGGAGGACAAGAACCGATGACCGATCTCAGCCAGTGCAAGGCCTGCGTCTTTGACGCCTACGGCACCCTCTTCGACGTGCATTCCGCCACGGCACGGGAGAGCGCGGCCTTGGGCGCGGTGGCGGAACCGCTGTCGAACCTCTGGCGGCAAAAGCAGCTGGAGTACACCTGGCTGCGCAGCCTGATGGGTGCCTACGTCGATTTCTGGCAGGTGACGCAAGACGGTCTTGACTTCGCGCTTGAGAGCCATGGCATCGACGACCCCGCCCTACGCCAGCGCCTACTGGATCTCTACTGGACTTTGGACGCCTACCCCGACGCGGTCACCGCCCTCAATCGCCTGCGCGCCGCCGGCAAGGGGACCGCCATCCTGACCAACGGCGGGCCGGAGATGATTGAAGCTGCTTGCAAGGCCAGCGGCGTGGCCGAGGCCCTGGACCACCTCTTGACCGTGGCCCCGCTCTCCATCTTCAAGCCGCATGGATCGGTCTATCAGCTGGCCGTCGATACGCTTGGCCTGCCCGTCGGTGAGATCTGCTTTGTCTCCACCAACGCCTGGGATGCGCGGGGTGCCGCCAGCTATGGCTTCCGGGTCGTTTGGCTGAACCGCTTTGCCAAGATCCCGGACCGTCTGCCCGGCGACTTCTCGGCCGTCATCGAAGATCTGGATGGGCTGCCACCGCTCTTGGGGATCTAGAGCACGCATGGACGGGCGGGAGCGCTATCGCCAGGGATTCCTCAGGGTGCAAGATGGCCTGAAACTGGCCTACCGGGACTACCCGCCGCTCGACCCGCAAGGCCGGGCGCGGCTGCCACTCTTCTGCCTGGCCGGTATCACCCGCAACAGCAATGACTTCCACGTACCGGCGCTACACTGGAGCAAAACGCGGCGCGTGATCGCCCTGGACTTACGCGGGCGCGGCCTGTCGGAGCGGGACCCCAGCGGCAAGAGCTACCATCCGGAAGCTTATCTGAGCGACATCCGCTGCGTCCTGACCGCCTTGGATCTGGGCCGGGTGATCTTCTGCGGCACCTCGCTGGGCGGCTATCTGGTGATGGGCGTGGCGCTCTTCTCGCCCACGGCGATCGCAGCTGCGATTTTGAACGAGGCGAGCCCGGTGGTGGATCCGGCCTTGGTCGAGTCGATCCAGCGCAATGCGACGCCGCTCACCAGCCTGCGCCCCAAGGATCACGAGAGCGCCAAGGCGGCCTTGAAAGAGGCGCTGCCGCACCTGGGCCTCACCATCGAAAGCGACTGGGACGCCCTGACCGAGGGCAGCTATCAGCCCGATGCCGAGGGTCAGCTGGTCTGCACCTGGGACCCGCTGCTGGTCGCCCATATGGACCCGGCACCGACGCAAGAGCGGCTCTGGCCCTTCTTCGGCGCGCTCAAGTCCTTTCCCCTCTTGCTGGTGCGCGGCGGCAAGTCCGGCTTCATCACCGACGAGACCCTGGCCCGTATGCAGGCCTTGCATGCCGGCATGGGCGTGGTCACGGTGCCGGGGGCCGGGCATTCTCCGACCTTGAAGGAACCCGAGACCGCGGCCGCCATCGACCGCTTCTTTCAGGAGATCGATCCGCCATGACTGAGGTAAGCGCAGCACCGCCGACCTTCGCCGACATCACCGCCGCCGCTGCGCGCCTCGCCGGCGTGGCGGTCACCACGCCGCTGCTGCCCTGCCCGGCCTTGGACGCGGTGACCGGTGCCACCTGCCTGATCAAGCCGGAGGTGCTGCAGGTCAGCGGATCCTTCAAGTTCCGCGGCGCCTACGCCAAGCTCTCACGCCTGGCCGACACTGCGCGCGCGCAAGGGATCGTCGCTTATTCCTCTGGCAACCACGCGCAAGGTGTCGCAGCGGCAGCGCAGATCCTGGGCGCCAAGGCCAGCATCATCATGCCGGCCGACGCACCCCGGATCAAAATCGAGAAGACCAAAGGCTACGGCGCCAAGGTCATGCCATACGACCGCTACCGTCAGGACCGGGAAGCCGTCGCCAAGCGCCTGATGGAGGAAGAGGGCGCGCTCTTGGTGCCGCCCTATGACGATCCCGACATCATGGCCGGCCAAGGCACGGTCGGTCTGGAGATTGCCCAGCAGGCGGCAGATCTGGGCGTCAGCATCGATACAGCCTTGGTCTGCTGCGGCGGCGGGGGCCTGGTCTCTGGCAGCGCTTTGGCCTTGGCCGAAACGAGCCCGAAGACGCAGGTCTATGCGGTGGAGCCCGAAGGCTTCGACGACACCGCCCGCTCGCTGGTCTCCGGTGAGCGCGAACGCGCCCGCGACGGTGCCAAGAGCTTCTGCGATGCGCTGCTGGCCGCCCAACCGGGGGCGATCACCTGGCAGGCGAACAAGCGGCTCTTGGCCGGCGGCCTGGCGGTCAGCGATGCCGAGGTGGCCGAGGCCATGCGCTTTGCCTTCCGCAATCTGAAGCTGGTGGTGGAGCCCGGCGGCGCGGTCGCCTTGGCGGCTGCCTTGACCGGCAAGCTGGACCTTGCCGGCAAGACGGTGGCCATCGTGCTGAGCGGCGGCAATGTCGATCCGCAGCTCTATTGCGAAGTACTATCCGGCACGCGCTAGAGCGGCAAAAGAGCGCTCCTCACGCAAAGAAACAGTGACCGCTAGAGCTCCTGTCGTTGCTCGCGCCTCCCTGGATTCATCAAGCCGAGTGCATGCAGAGAGCCGGCTTTGAGCAGGTCCCCAGTCAAGACTCAGGACCGTCTCACTGTTGATAACGGTCATCAGCAAGCAAGAAGAGATAACTTCTACTGTAACACTCCTGTCACGCACTGATGTTAGCGTCCGCACCCGCTCGGGTCTGAGCAACCATCAGTCTTCCAAGGAGAGTCACATGAAGCAAATCCGGAGCGCGCTGGCCGCTGCGATCTTCGGGACCGCCGTTTTGTCTGCCGGACCTGCTTCCGCAGACGTGCATTTGGTCGGTTCTGGCGCCAGCTTCCCCTTCCCCCTCTATGCCGCTTGGTTCAAGAAGTTCAGCGACGAGAGCGATGGCATCACCGTCGACTATCAGTCCAAGGGCTCTGGCGCCGGCATCCAGGATCTGACCAACAACGTCGTCGACTTCGCTGCCTCCGATGCGGCCATGAGCGACGAGGAGATCGCCAAGGTCAAGGAAGGCGTGGTGCTGCTGCCGATGACCGCTGGTGAGGTCGTTCTGGCCTACAACTTGGAAGGCGTCGACAGCCTGAAGCTGCCCCGCGACGTCTATCCGGAGATCTTCCTGGGCAAGATCGAGAGCTGGAACGACCCCAAGCTGGTCGCCGCAAACCCCGGCGTTGATCTGCCGGACGAGCCGATCACCGTCGTCGTGCGCTCCGACAGCTCTGGCACCACCTTCACCATGACCAACCACCTCTCGGCCATCTCCGAGGCGTTCAAGAACGGTCCCGGTGTCGGCAAGACGGTGCAGTGGCCGGAGAGCAACAAGATCGTGCGGGCGCCGAAGAACGATGGCGTGACCGCCACGATCAAGCAGACCCCGGGCAGCATTGGCTACATCGAATACACCTTCGCCAAGTTCACCAACACGCCCTTCGCGGAGCTGGAGAACAAGGCCGGCAACTACGTGAAAGCTGGAGCCGCCGGCGGCTCCGCCGCGCTGGCGACTGCCAAGTTCGACAGCCACATGCGGGCTTTCGAGCCGGACCCGCCAGGCCCCGAGGCCTATCCGGTAACCACCTTCACCTGGATGCTCTTCTATGCCTCCGGTCAGTCGGCCGAGAAGATCGACGCGCTGAAGAAGATGGTCGAGTTCGGCCTGACCGAGGGCCAGACGATGGCCGGTCAGTACGGCTATGTGCCGCTGCCGGACGAGGTCATCACCAAGGTCCGCACGGAGATGGCGAAGATCAAGTAGCCCGACCGCAAGGCTAGACGGCGCTGCGCAGGCCTCTGGTCCTGCGCAGCGCTGCTCTTCGTTTCCCGGTCTTCCCCCACCGTCCCGGTCTTGTCGTATTGGATTGATCCCATGGCTAGAACCCTCTTCGGCGCCGCGAGTGAATCGGCGATTTCCCGGCAGCCCACGCCGCGGGAGTTCTTCTACGACCGTATGTTCCGGACCCTCTGCTTTGTCGGCGGTGCCTTGGTCATCTGCCTGCTGACCTACATCATCTACAAGATCGGCGAGCGGGCCGTGCCGGCCATGGACAGCTATGGCTTCGGCTTCATCACCACTGCCGTCTGGGACCCAGGCCGCGAGCAGTTCGGCGTGCTGGCGGAGATCTGGGGCACGATCTACTCCTCGATCCTGGCCTTGGCGATCGCTGGCTTCTTCGGCGTCGGCATGGCCATCTTCCTGACCCAGGACTTCGTGCCGCCGAAGCTAGCGCGCGTCTTCCGCACGATCATCGAGCTGCTGGCCGCCATTCCCTCGGTGGTCTTCGGGCTCTGGGGCATCTACGTGGTGATCCCGGCGATCCGCCCGATCTCCAACTGGCTGCACGACAACTTCGGTTGGATCCCCTTCTTCGAAACCAGCCTGGCCGGACCGGGCTTGGCGCCCGCCGTCATCGTGCTGTCGATCATGGTGCTGCCCACCGTGGCCGCCATCAGCCAGGATGCCTTTCAGCTGATCCCTTACAAGGTGAAGGAAGCCGCCTACGGGATGGGCACCACCAAGTGGGAGGCCATCACCAAGATCTTCCTGCCGACAGCCTCCAGCGGCATCTTCGCCTCGCTGGTCTTGGGCTTCGGCCGCGCCTTGGGCGAGACCATGGCGCTGGCCATGCTGATCGGTAACTCGAACCTCATATCCTGGTCGCTCTTCTCGCCAGCGAACACCTTGGCCTCGCTCTTGGCGTCGAACTGGCCGGAAGCCGGCGCGCTGGAACAGCAAGCGCTGATGTACGCCGCCGTCGTCCTGCTGGCGATCACCCTGGTGGTGAACGCGCTGGGCACCGGGATCATGGCCTTTTCCAAGAAGCAGACGGTCAGCTAGGGGGGCCTTAGACGATGCAAGAGAACTTCTACGCCGTCACGCACAAGGCGCCGGACCTCAGCCACACCTTCAAAGAGCGGCGGACGCTTCGCAACACCATCCTCACCGCCTGCCTGTGGATCGTGGCGCTCATCGCCTCGGTCCCGCTAATCTCCGTCCTCTACATGCTGATCGTCGAGGGTGGCGCGAGGGTCGGGCTGGATCTCTTCACCGAGCTGCCGCCGGCTGGTTTTGAGCAAGGCGGCGGGTTCGGCAATGCCATTCTAGGCACCCTGGTGATGGTGGCGCTGGCCTCCATCATCTCCATCCCCTTCGGCATCCTGGGCGGCCTCTTCCTCGGCTTTATCGCCCCGCACAGCAAGCTGGCGGACGTTACCCGCTTCATCGCCAAGGTCTTGACTGGCTTCCCCTCGATCCTGGCCGGCGTCTTCGTCTATGCCTCGCTGGTCCTGGCCATGGGAACCTATTCGGCGCTTGCCGGCGGCGTGGCACTGGCCGTGTTGATGCTGCCGACGGTGATGCTGACGGCTGAGCAGGCCGTGCGCATGGTGCCGCAGAGGATTAAGGACGCCGCCTACGGCATGGGCTGCACCAAGACGCAGGTGGCCCTGCGGGTGGTTTTACCAACGGCGCTGCCTGGAATTCTGACCGGCATCATGCTGGCCGTCGCCGGCGCGTCGGGTGAATCGGCACCGCTGCTCTTCACCGCGCTCTTCTCCAACTTCTGGCTCGGCAGCTTCACCGAACCCACGGCCTCGCTCTCGATCCTGATCTACAACTTCTCGGGCATGCCCTTCGAGAACCAGATCCAGCTGGCCTGGGCGGCCTCGCTGGTGCTCGTGGCCATCGTCCTCATCTTCAACGTCCTCTCGCGCCTGATCGGCACGCGCAAGGTCTAGGCCGCAAGAAAGGAAGACCCTCATGTCAGT
The DNA here is from genome assembly GCA_039819325.1 of Pseudomonadota bacterium. GTDB lineage: Bacteria > Pseudomonadota > Alphaproteobacteria > Kiloniellales > JACOMY01 > JACOMY01. The sequence goes on from JBCBSF010000144.1 coordinate 6,014, forward strand.
CGAAACCACTACGGGCTCCGCGACGACGACCGCCGGCAAGGCCGGCGCCGACGCCATGGTCGATGGCAGCTACGTCAATGCCATGACCGCCGACATCGACAAGATCTTCTACGGCAAGTTCCTGGCGGTGCGGGACAGCAAAGTCGGGATCGAGCGCGGCAAGATCACCGGCTTCATCGGCCCCTCGGGCTGCGGCAAGTCGACGGTGCTGCGCAGCCTGAACCGGATGAACGACCTGATCCCCATCTTCCGGCTAGAAGGCAAGGTCGATTTCCTGGGCCAGGATATCTATCACAAGTCGATCGACCCGGTGGTTGTGCGCCGGCACATCGGCATGGTGTTCCAGCAGCCCAACCCCTTCTCCATGAGCATCTACGACAACGTCGCCTTCGGCCTGAAGCTGAACCGCTATGAGGGCAACCACAAAGAACAGGTGGAGCGCTCGCTGCGCCGCGCCGGTCTTTGGGACGAGGTCAAGGACAAGCTGAAGCAAAGCGGCCTGGCGCTTTCCGGCGGTCAGCAGCAGCGCCTCTGCATCGCACGCGCCATCGCTACCGAGCCGACGGTCCTGCTGATGGACGAGCCCTGCTCGGCACTCGACCCCATCGCCACCCGTGTCATCGAAGAGCTGATGCTGGAGCTGAAGGACGACTACACGGTCGCCATCGTGACCCACAACATGCAGCAGGCCCAGCGTGTCGCCGACACCACGGCCTTCTTCTCCGTGGATATCTCACAAGGCGGCCGCACCGGCTTCCTCGTCGAGGTCGGCGAGACCCATCAGGTCTTCAACGACCCGAAGGAGCGTTTGACCCAAGAGTACGTGCGCGGCGAATTCAGTTAGGGGTTTGTTCTTGTCGTGACCGACAAACCGGCACCGGCCCGCGCCCCCTCCCGGCCACCCAATAGGATACTGGCGTGGGTGGCCGGG
>JBCBSF010000145.1:0-6459 GCA_039819325.1 Pseudomonadota bacterium
CCCGACCTACCGATCAGCAGGTCGGTCCCCTGACCGCCGTAGAAGCCCTGGTCAGCACCGGAGCCGCCGAAGAGGCTGTCGCTGGCAGCGAAGCCGTAGAAGCCGCCGTCGTCCCCGTCCCCGCCTTGGAGCGTATCGACGCCAGAGCGCCCGGTGAGGTAGGAGTCTGCGCCAGAGCCACCGTAGATGCGGTCGGTGCCATCGCCGCCATAGAGGCGCTTGTCATCCCCGCTGCCGCCATAGACGCGGTCGTTGCCGACATCGCCAGAGAGCAGACTGTCAGCGCCACCGCCGCCGTAAGGGCCGTCCCCAAAGATCAAGTCATTCCCCTGGTCGCCCAGCAAAGTGGTATCGCCGCCGCTGCCGCCGAAGACAGTATCGTTGCCGTAGCTGCCACGCAGCGAGGTGTCGTCACCGGCGCCGCCGTAGAGGCTGTCATTCCCAGTGTCCCCAAAAAGAAAGACATCTGCTCCGCTGCCACCTTCCACACGATCGGCGCCGCTGCCGCCCTCAAGCGTCGAATCCGCGCCGCTACCGCCGAAGAGACTGTCGTCGCCGTTGCGCCCTTGGAAGAGGCGATCGTCGCCCAGCTCACCCATCAAGGTGTCGGCGCCGCTGTCGCCGACCAGGATATCCTCGCGCCCGCTGCCGCCGTAGACTTGATCGTCGCCAGGGCCACCGTAGAGACGCTGGTCCAGGCCGCTGCCGCCGTAGACCCGGTCGTCGCCAGGGCCCGCCAGGAAGAAGCTGTCGTCGCCGGCGTCACCGAAGAGGAAGTCGCCGTCCTCCTCGCCATTCAGCCTGACGTCCGGGCCATCGCCGCCATAGAGGTGGTCGCTGCCCTCGTCGCCGACCAGCGACAGATCGCGGTCCGCACCGCCGAAGATGCTGTCTTCTCCAGGGCCGCCGAAGAGGTAGGTATCTGTGCCGGAATCACCTTGCAGGCGGTCATTGCCACTCCCGCCATAGAGATAGCTGTCGTTCCCAGACCCGCCGTAGATGGTGTTGGCGCCACTGCCGCCGAAGAGGGCCGTGTCGTTGCCCGCGTCACCCCAGAGGGTATCGGCGCGGGTAAGGTCCTGGAAGGGCATGTTGACCGCAGAGAAACCGACCAGCGAGACATCGTCACCGGAGCCGCCGAAGACGCTATCGTCGGCACCGCCGCCGTAGAGGAAACTGTCCGCACCCGAACCACCGAAGACCGCGTTACCGACGCCGGTGATAAAGATGCCGACGTCGCCGCCGTAGAGCCAAGTGTCGTCGCCATCGCCGCCCAGAACCGTGTCAGCACCCGAGCCACCATAGAGCACGCTATCGTCACCCGCCCCACCGCCAACGTGGTCGTTGCCATCGCTGCCGAAGAGACTGCCGTCGCTACCGGAAGCGCCGTAGACGCTGTTCTCTCCACCGGAGCCGGCATAGAGCAGGGCGTCAGATCCTGATCCACCGAAGACCGTGTCGTCACCGCGGTCGCCGAAGATCAGACTGTCGTCGCCATAAGCACCAGAGAGGGTGTCGTTGCCGCTGCCGCCGAAGATAGAGTTGTCATTGCCGCCGCCGCCGAAGATCCTGTCGGCGCCCGTGGATTCGAAGAAGACAGAGTCGTCGCCCGGACCTCCATCGATGAGGTCATTGCCTGTACCACCGACGAAGGTCGCGTCATTGTTGGGACCGCCGAAAAGCCGATCATCACCATCCCCGCCGAAGAGGGAGGTGTCGTCGCCGTTGCCGCCGTAGGCGGTATCATTGCCACCGCCCCCGGACAAAGCGGCATCCCCATTCGCGCCGCCGAAGAGAGTGTCATTGCCGCTCCCACCGCTGAGCCGGTCACTGCCGCTCAGCCCACTCAGTCGATCGTTACCGGAGCGACCGCTGATCGTATCGTCTAACGGCGAGCCTGAAAGCGAATCGTTCCCGTTACCACCGATGTAGAGAGGCATGTCCCACTCCCCCAAACAGAGACAGAGCAGCCCTCGCACGATACAACTTAAGTGATAGGAATCACTTTACTGTCTTACTTGTTTGCTTGGGCCCCGTTAGCAGAGGCTAACATGGCACCCAGCTTCAGTCAGCACGTCTTGAAGCTGAAGAAGAGTACGACACTACCACGAGAGCCGAGACTGGCTGCCGATCGCAAGGCTAGGGCCTAGGTGATGCCAGCACTACGGCGTTCCGCATCGATCACGTCTTGTGCCGCTTCCAGACAACGGCGGCAGATCGGGCCACAGCCCAGCTCGTGGTAGAGATCTTCTGCATCATCAAAGCCACGACGCGCCATCTCGGCGATCTCACTGGAGCGATAGGCGTTGCAGACACACACGAACATCGTCGCACCCTCGTTGTCGATGATGCGAAGATGATCTCATTGCGAATGATTGTCAATAAGGTGACGAGCCCGAAAGCATGACTGCGGCAGCAGGGCGCAGTAGGCTTGAGGGCGGTCGGTGAAGGAGGACCAGCGAAGCCATGAGCAAACGAAAGCCCGTCACGGCAGAGACGGTCGCGGCAGTTGCCGCCGACAGCGCCGGCCATCGTCTTCCGCCCGCCCGGGTGGCGGCGATGACCGAGATGGTGGAGATGGTCGCCCAGCAGATGGTGACCCTGCGCCAACTGCCGCTGAAGGACTGTGAGCCTGCGGTGATGTTCCGCCCGATCGAGACGCCGAAGCGATGAGCGCCATCACCGACCTGGACCTAGCGGAACTCTCCGCCGCCGTTGCGACCAAGCAGCTCTCGCCGGTCGAGATCACCCGGGCCTTCCTGCAGCGGATCGAGGCCCTGAACCCCCGCCTCAACGCCTTCATCACCGTCGCGGCAGAGCAAGCGCTGGATCAGGCCCGCGCACAAGAGGCCGAGATGCAAGCCGGAAGGCTGCGCGGCCCCCTGCAAGGCCTGCCAATCGGCCACAAGGACCTCTACGCAACCAAAGACCTGCCCACCACCGGCGGCTCGCGCATCCTGGAGGGTCAGGTGCCGGAGCAGAACGCGACCGTGGTCGAGCGTCTGCTGGAGGCCGGCATGATCACCCTTGGAAAGCTCAACACCCATGAGTTTGCCTACGGGCCGACCGGCGTGCACTCGGCCGCCGGTCCCAGCCGCAACCCCTGGGATCTGGAGCGCATCACCGCCGGCTCCAGCGGCGGCTCCGGCGGGGCAGTGGCCGCTGGCCTGGTGCCGGTAGCCAGCGGCAGCGACACCGGCGGGTCTATCCGCATGCCGGCGGCCTGCTGTGGTGTCACCGGCCTCAAGCCCACCTATGGTCGGGTCAGCCGGGCCGGCATCCTGCCGCTCTGCTGGACCATGGATCACGCCGGCCCCCTCGCCTGCTCCGCCCGCGATGCCGCCTTGATCCTTCAGGCCACCGCCGGTCACGACCCGCGTGACGCCGCCAGCGCCGTGAAGCCGGTGCCGGACTATCTAGCCGCCCTCACCGGCTCGCTGGCCGGCCTGAAGATCGGCGTCCCGCGCCGCTACTTCTTTGACCAGGCGCAAGAGGCCGTGGTGCGCCGGGTTGAGGAGGCCTTGGCCGTCCTTGCCGATCAGGGCGCCCAGCTGGTTGAAGTCGAGATCCCCTACATTGAGCACGCGCAGCTGGCTGCTCTGCCGATCTATCTGGCGGAGGCCACCGCCTTCCACGAGGACTGGCTGGGGGACAAGGCCGATCTCTATACCGATCAGGTGCGCAGCTTCCTGGAACTGGGCGAGCATCTGCTGGCCAAGGACTACCTGCATGCACAGCGCTACCGGACCCTGCTGGGCCAGAGCATGGCGGCCGTCTTCACCGAGGTCGATCTGCTGGCGACGCCAGGGCTAGCGATAACGGCAACGCCGCTGGCAGAGGAGATGGTGAGCATAAGGGGCCAAGAGGTACCGGTCTTCGGCGCACTGCTACGTAACACGGAGCCCTTCGACCAGACCGGCCTGCCGGCACTTGTTGTCCCTTGCGGCTTTGCCGAGGGGCTGCCGGTCAGTCTGCAGCTGGCCGGCCGGGCCTTTGATGAGGAAACGGTGCTGAGGGCCGGCGATGCCTATCAGCGCGTGACCGATTGGCACCAGCAGCGACCCAAATTGTGATGTCGAATTGGGAATCGAAAAAATGACTCAAAGCGCCGGTTGTGCTTTAACCGGGGCAGCCCAACCCTAGGAGTGCGCAGCCTTGGCCATCAGCGACCCGCTCATCCCCTCGAAGTCGCCGTTCAACTACAACGCCGGCATCAACTACGAGAGTTGGGAGGACGGACGCGTCGGCTATTCGATCCCCGCCGACCTCGACCAAATCAGCCAGTACTACAATCTGATCAAGACCTTCCACGGCGCGGCGGTCGGCACTGCCGATCCAACCACGCCGGAGATCGATCCGACCCAGGCTGAGGTCATCGACTATGTGGTCGCCCACGGCAACATGGAGTTGGTGATGGGCACCAACAACTCCGCGCTGGCGATCCTGGATAAGGACGGGGACTGGCAGGCCGGCTACATGACCAGCCGGGAGTACACCGATGCCTGGGTGGAGATGCTGATCGAGGCCTTTGGCTCCACCGCCGATGTGAAGTCGCACCTGAAGACCATCACGCTTGGCAACGAGATCGACGCCAACGGGCCGCCGCCTAACGACCCCAGCTTCGATGCCTACTATCAGACTTGGATCCCTCAGGCCTTCGACAATCTGAAAGCCTCTCTCAACGCCGCCGGCCTCGGCGATATCCCCATCACCACGACCATCGCCAACTACGGCACCACGAACACTGTCTCAGTGGAGATCCCGCAGTACATTTCCGAACACTGGAAAAACAGCTGGAACGAGGGCCAGGCCTTCGTCTTCTTCAATCAGTACACACAAGACAGCCAGCAATCGACCGACTTTCAGCAGGTCATCGACTATTTCGAAAGAGTGCAGTCACAGCTGGGCGACGACATCGAGGTTTTTGTCGGCGAGACTGGCTATTCCAGCTTCTACGGCTCTAAGGAACAAGAAGAGGTCTACCAACAGATCTACAGCTGGATGAGCGGCCAGCATCGCGATGGCGGCGTCACGGTGCCGCTTTTCGCCTTCGACGCCTTCGACCGCCCCTCAGCGAGCCCGCCGCCTGAGGTCTCTTACGGCATCTTCAAAGAGGACAAGAATTCTCAGCCCACCGGCCTCAAGCCGGATTTGGTAGACGTCATCCCCGCCTGGACCACCCAGCCGATCAACGACACGAGTGATGGCAGCGATGCCTACCACGGCGGCGACGAGCGTGACGTGGCCGCTGCCGGGGACGGCAACGACATCCTGCACGGCAACCGGTCGGCCGATACTCTGCGCGGCCAGAGCGGTCATGACCTGGCCCGGGGGCATCACGGCAACGACCGGCTGATCGGTGCCGAGGGCGAGGATACCTTCTTCGGCGGCGGCGGCCGCGACCGCTTGGCGGGGGGAACGAGCGAAGACAGCCTCTTCGGCGGTCCTGGTGACGACTTCCTAAACGGCGGCAGCGGCAGCGATCTCTTGGTCGGCGGACGTGGCGACGATACCTTTCTCGTCGACACCGCCAGCGACCTGATCCAGGAGAGTGCGGCCGGCGGCGTGGACCTGGTGCGCTCAAGCGCGCAAGACTACACGCTTTCTGACGACAGCCTCTGGGGCTTCATCGAGAACCTGCAGATCGACGCCGGCGAGGGTGATTTTGATGCCCGCGGCAATGCTCTGGACAACAGCTTGCTCGGCAACAGCGGCGATAACCGCCTGATCGGTGCCAGCGGTTCCGACTTGCTGGAGGGCGGCCTGGGCGACGACACCCTGAACGGCGGCGCCGACAGCGACCGGCTCGAGGGCGGCAGTGGCCAAGACGTCCTGGTGCTGGGCCAAGAAGACCGGGCCTTCGGCGGCTCCGGCGCCGATGCCTTCCGCTTCGACGGCAAGGAGGGCAAGCAGAACGACCTGGTGATCCGCGACTTCTCGCAAGCCGAGGGCGACAAGCTGGTCTTCGCCACCGGGCTGGAGAGTGGCAGCTTCACCTATCGCGGCGACGCCGCTTTCACCGGCGTGGGCAACAGCGAGGCGCGTCTCGCCGCCGACGGTCGGCTCGAAGTCGACCAAGACGGTGACGGCCAAGTGGACCTGCGCGCCAGACTCTCCGGCATCAGCGGCGGCCAGCAGCTCTCCGCCGGCGACTTCGTCTGGCTGGGGTGAGTGGCCTTGTGGCCACCAAGGTCACCGCTTCGAAACAGGATCTGAAGGAAGCGCGAGCTCTAAGGGGCGGCAGGCGATCTTCATCGTCAGAAACTCGACGTCATGGAACTGTTGGTGCCGAAACTCCTCCACGAGCCCCGGCTGATTTACCACGAGGGTCTTGTCCATCAAAGCGACCGCGGTAGCCAGTACCTGTCGATTCGCTGCACAGACCGGCTGGTGGAGGCGGGCATTGAGCCTACCGTAGGCAACGCCGGCTGCTCCTACGACAATGCTTTGGCCGAGACC
>JBCBSF010000146.1:0-6210 GCA_039819325.1 Pseudomonadota bacterium
CGGGCAGACGGGGGTCGATACGCTCTACGGCGACACCGGCAATGATCGCGATCTCTTCGGTGGGCTGGGCGATGACACCATCCATGGCGGTGATGGTGATGACCGTCGGCTCTTCGGCGACAGCGGTCATGATTACGTCATCGGCGATGGCGGGGACGACACGCTCGATGGGGGCAGTGGCAAAGACGTTATCTTCGGCAATAGTGGTGCAGACCAGCTAAGGGGCGAAGTAGGCGACGATCGTCAGTCGGGTGGCAGTGGCAACGATCTTCTCTTTGGCGGTTCCGGTAGGGACTACCTGTCGGAGTACGGCAACCCGACCTTCCCAATACCACCAGGCGGTGGCGATGACCGCTTCTACGGCGGATCAGGCTACGATGGGCTTTTTGGCGGCAGCGGTGATGATAGTCTCTTCGGTGGTGATGGGCTCGATAGCGTCTGGGGCGACTCCGGTGCCGACCGTCTCTACGCTGGTTCCGGCGATGATAATCTGCGCGGCTATGCCGGCGATGACACGGGCTTCGGCGGCAGCGGTCAGGACATGCTGCTTGGTGGCCGAGGTGATGACAATCTGCGCGCGGACTCCGGCAATGACTACCTGCGCGGCGGTGAGGGCGATGATACGCTGCGTGGCCAAGACGGTGACGATAGCCTCTTCGCCGACAGTGGGCGCGATAGCCTCTTGGGCGCCAGTGGCAATGACACACTCTATGGGGGGAGCCAGCGTGATCGGATCGCCGCGGGCAGTGGTGTCGATAGTCTCTATGGCGGTGATGGGAACGACGTACTGAACGGTGCCAGCGGTGTCGATACAGCTGTCGGTGGCTTTGGTAACGATACCTTCATCGTCGATACCTTGAACGATGTTCTGCGCGATCTGCCCGGCGAGGGCGCAGAAGACGTGGTGCGCTCCAACGCCAGCGATTTCACCCTGCCCGGCGGCGCCGATGGAGAGATTGAGCGGGCGAACATCAACAAGCAGATCGGACCGTCGGACTTGGGCGGCAACGCCTTCAATAACACGCTCCTGGGCAACACGGCCGCCAACAGCCTCTTGGGCTTCAGCGGAGATGACATCCTGAATGGTCAAGGCGGCGCCGATATCATGACTGGCGGGTCCGGTGACGATACCTTCGTGGTCGATGACGCCGGCGACGAGGTGCGCGAGTTCGCTGGTGCCGGCACCGACCTGGTACGGGCCGAGGTGGACTACACGCTGCCCAGCGGCGGCGTCAGCGACTTCCTGGATAACCTTCGTTTGCAGGCGAACAACGGCGATATCGACGGCACCGGCAACGGCCTGGATAACACCCTTCAAGGCAACAGCGGCGACAATCGTCTAGCCGGTAATCAGGGCGTTGATACCCTAGAAGGCGGTGAGGGCGACGACGATCTCTTCGGCGGTGCCGATGCCGACCGGCTGGGGGGCGAAAGCGGTGCCGATACCCTGAACTTGGGCCAAGGCGATGTCGCCTTCGGTGGCTCCGGCGCTGACAGCTTCCGCTTCAACGGTTCCAATTTGGGTTTTGGCGGTTCCGGCGGCCCGGTGATCCGCGACTTCGATGGTGTCAGCCTCGGTGCCGGCAACGGGGAGGACAAGCTGGTCTTCCGGACGGGGCTGGAGGTCGGCAGCTTTGCCTACATCGGTACTGCTGGCTTCAGTGGTGCTGGTGATAGCCAGGCCCGCTTCGATGGGGCGCGGCAGGTCCAGGTGGACCAAGACGGTGACGGTACGGTTGATATCGCCTTCCTGGCCGATGGCCTGACCAGCGCTGGCCAGCTGACGGCGACGGACTTTCTCTGGCTAAGCTAAGGGAGACAAGGTAGCCAAGAGTGCGCGCCTCGCGCTCTTGCTATCGGTTTCGCTTCTCTCTTGGGGCGGCGGGGGTCGTCCACAGAAGGGAGCTGTCATGACCACGATCGCCGGAACGAACGGCCCCGACATCCTGACTGGAACCAGTCTTGACGACGCCTTGCTGGGCCTCTCTGGAGATGATCGCCTCTACGGCCTCATGGGGAGCGATAGTCTCTTCGGAGAGAGCGGTGCCGACACTGCCTTCGGCGCCAGTGGCGAGGACACGCTCTATGGTGCCGATGGCAATGACCGTCTCTATGGCGCCAGTGGTGACGACCGCCTTTTCGGCGCCAATCAAGATGATCAGCTCTATGGCGGCACGGGTGGGGATCGCCTCAACGGCGGCAGCGGCAGTGATGTGGCCTTTGGTGGTGGCGGCGACGATTCCCTTTCGGGCTTCGGCGGTGACGACAGCTTGGATGGCGGTTTAGGCGACGACCGCGCGGATGGCGGTGAGGGCGAGGACACACTGCGCGCTGGCAGCGGCATTGACACCTTCTTGCGGGGCCAGACAGGTGACGATCTGATCTATGGCGGCAGTGGCAAGGACTCCTATCTCTTCGGAAACGTCGGGATGGATCGCATCTTCGGCGGTCCTGGGGATGACGAGGCGCTAGGCGGCTCGCTGGCGGCCGATCTGCTCTACGGCGGCGAGGGCGACGACCGGGAGCTCTCTGGCGGCAGTGGCGCCGACACCTTGCACGGGGACAGTGGTGGCGAGTTCCTCTTGGATGGGGACTCCGGTGCCGATGTGATCTTCGCCGGCTCCGGCCAAGACAGCTTCGCGCGCGGCGGCGACGGCCCGGATCGTATCTACGGCGGACCTGGCATCGACACCTACCTGGCTGGCCAAGGCGGCGCGGACGTGATCTTCGGCGGCTCTGACGTTGACGCGCTTCTGGTCGGTGGCGAGGGCGCAGACAGTATCTACGGTGACGCCGGCATCGACCGGGGGCTCTTTGGCCAGTCGGGTGACGACCGCCTCTTCGGTGGCGCTGGTTCGGACACCAGCCTCTTAGGCGGGGTCGGTCAGGACATCCTCTATGGGGGCAATGGGAACGACCGTGTGCTCCGCGGTGATAGCGGTCTCGACAGTCTTTATGGCGGCCAGGGTGATGACCGCCTCTACGGGGGCAGCGCGCGTGACACCCTGCTGGGCGAGAGTGACTCCGATCGCCTCTTCGGCGGTGCAGGCGATGATGTTCACTCCGGCGGTAGCGGCGATGATCTGATCTTCGGCGGCTCCGGTGACGACTATGTCTCCGAGGCAGCCAGCGCTGTCGTTCCGCTGAGCGTCGCCGGAGGCAAGGACAGCGCCTATGGCGGTTCTGGTGGGGACTTCCTGAACGGCGGCAGTGGTGATGATCGGCTTTTCGGCGATGCCGGTCCGGACAGCTTGTCCGGCGAGAGCGGCGTCGATGTGAAGTTCGGCGGTCTGGCGGAAGACTATCTCTTCGGCGGTGATGGGGACGATAGCGCCTTTGGCGGTAGCGGCGGTGATTTGATTTTCGGCTTGGCTGGTGACGATGATTTGCGCGGTGACTCGGGCGGTGACTTTGTCCGTGGCGGCAGTGGCGATGATGCGCTGCGCGGTCAGAAGGGAGTAGACCTGCTCTACGGTGGATCCGGCCGCGATTCGCTCCTGGGAGCCAGTGGCGTCGATCTCCTCTATGGCGGTGAGGCGCGCGACCGGATCGCTGCCGGCAGCGGTGTGGATAGTCTCTTCGGTGGTCAGGGCAACGATGTCCTGAACGGTGCCAGCGGTGCCGATACGGCCTTCGGCGGCATCGGCAATGATACCTTCATCGTCGACACTCTGGCTGACGTGTTGCGTGATCTTGTCGGCGAGGGCGTAGAGGACGTCGTGCGCTCGAACGCGACCGCGTTTACGCTGCCCGGCGGCAGCGATGGCGAGATTGAGCGGGCGAACATCAACCGGAATGTTGGCCCCTCTGATCTGGGCGGCAACGCCTTTGCCAATACGCTGCTCGGCAACAGCGCTGAGAACCGGCTCTTCGGGTTCAGTGGCGACGATATCCTGAACGGCCAAGGCGGCGTTGACATCATGACCGGCGGATCGGGCGACGACACCTTCGTGGTCGATGACGCCGGTGATGAGGTGCGCGAGTTCTCTGGTGCCGGCACGGACCTGGTCCGGGCGGAGGTGGACTACACGCTGCCCGACGGCGGCATCCGCGACTTCCTGGATAATCTGCGTTTGCAGGCGAACAGCGGCGATATCGACGGCACCGGCAACAGCCTGGATAACACCATCCAGGGCAATAGCGGCGACAATCGTCTGGCCGGAAGTAAGGGCGTCGATACCTTGGAAGGCGGCGCGGGCAACGACGATCTCTTCGGTGGCGCCGATGCCGACCGGCTGGAGGGCGAAGGCGGTGCCGATACCTTGAATTTGGGCCAAGGCGATGTGGCCTTTGGCGGCTCCGGCGCTGACAGCTTCCGCTTCAACGGGTCGAACCTAGGGGTGGGCGGCTCGGGAGGCCCGGTGATCCGCGACTTTGATGGTGTCAGCCTCGGCGCCGGGAACGGGGAAGACAAGCTGGTCTTCGCGACCGGCCTGGAGGTCGGCAGCTTCGCCTACATCGGTTCGGCCGCCTTCAGCGGCAGCGGTGACAGCCAGGCCCGCTTCGACGGTAGCCGTCAGGTGCAGGTGGACCAGGATGGCGACGGTACGACGGATATTGCCTTCCTGGTGGATGGGCTCTCCAGCGCTGGACAGCTGACAGCGGCAGATTTTGTCTGGCTGAGTTAGCCTGACTGCGCGTCAGCTGTGAACGCCTGCGTCGACGGCATCGATCAGGGTCAGAACGGCGACGGCGTGACCATCACGCAGTAGGCACATGGCCGTTTGCGCGTCGAAGCCAGGCAGGGGTTGTGAGCGATACCAGGCATAGGCCAAGGGCGCCGATCCGAGCCTTGGTTCCATACGCAGCAGAATGGCGAGCATCTGACGAAGTGCTCTTTGGTCGTGCTGAGATGTAGCTGCCGCATTGCTCAGTCCTGCGCTCTCGGCGATCTCGCGGCTGCTTGTTTGCAGAGCTGTCGCGACGCTCTTGGCATCAAGGTGCTGAAGGCGCGCCGAGGTCGCCAGTTGCGTATCACGGATCATTGGGTGGCCCTTTCAGCTCCACCTGGTTGCCGTCCAGATCGTTGAAGTAGAGCGAGGGGCCGTTGCCTTCGGCACCGTAGCGGGTGGCGATCTCGCCGGGCGCGACGCCGTGGGCCTTCAGATGTGCGATGAGGGCGGCCTCGTCGAAGGGCTCGATGCGCAGCGCGACGTGGTCCATGTTGCGCCGCTCGCCGTCTGCCGGCGGATCGCTGTCCAGCAGGTCGATGAGTGAGGCGCCGGCGCGCAGCTGGACCAGCCCGATCGACTCCACCCGTCGCTCCTCCTTGCAGCCCAGCACGGTCTCGTAGAAGCGCACTGCGCGCTCCAGGTCGGCGACGCGCAAGACGACGTGGTCAATCTGCTTGATGGTGAATTTAGTCAATTCCCACTCCCTTGTGCTCATTGCACTTTGTAGCTAGCGTAAATCTCTCAAAAATAGCAAGCTTACAATGTCTATAGGTCCAAAACGAAGAGTGCTTGTGTAAATTATCTCTATGATTGATGGCCTCTAATCAAGATTCTACTATATAATTCTTTCAATCATTTCTCCGTTGTCATCATTCAGCAAAAAGATCCGTTGCATTGAGCAGTCTTCATGACCTATTATACTCATCGTGCGAGACCGTGTATCATTCTTCCAAATCTGTGCTGTATACTCCGCCGTATGAGGTAAGACTGGCATCCAAGGACTGCCAGCTGATCCGTATATTCCAGACTTCATTTTTTCTCTAGAACTCTTGTCAACTCGAACCGATATCCCGCCACCAATCAAGGAGTTTCCTTCATCAAGGGAGAAAAGTGGTATCCGACAAGCATGTATAATGGTTTCCATAAGAGGTTCAAACACAGTATTACCTATATCAGTCAAGCTATCGCTAAGATGAGCTCCAAAAAAATTGCAGAGTGATTCTGATGTGTCGATAATCATTTTTACTAGATACCAAAGTGTCATAGGTATCGACAGAGCTGTCACGCCAAGATTCATGAGGTAAGCGTTTTTATTGACCGAGCCACTGTGATACTGTTCCAAAAAGAAACCCAAATTATAAAACGAAAGTGTTCCTGCTGTCATTTGAACAATATAGGGTCTTAGCTCATTTTGGTCATGTTTAATTTTATTTGTAATAAATCTGGCAAATTCAGTATGCTGCTTTAAATTACTGTAAAGTTTCTTATGATCTCTTGACCTTCTAACATCTGCTGCTTCTTCAAAGAATGATTTTGA
>JBCBSF010000147.1:0-5796 GCA_039819325.1 Pseudomonadota bacterium
CGATGGCACCAGCCTGGCGCATGTAGGCGATCTCCGCCGGCGACTTCTTGATCGTAACCTGCGGCAGGACGCGGCTGGCATCCACCAGGGTCCGGCCGCCCAGCGCCTCTATCAAGGCCTGGTGGTCGCGGAAGGAGAAGCTCTTGGCGCTGAACTGCACGCCGATGCGCCCCGGACCGGCCAGTTCCAGCACCCGGGCGCCGATTGCCTGCCAAGGGTTGCGCTGGTCGCTGCCGATGAAGTGCTCCGGATAGGACTCCACCAAGGCCGGGTCCAGGTAGACCGTCGGATAGGCGCAGTGGATGTCCATCTCGCGTAGGATCAGGCGGGCATCCTGGTCGCCGGCGCGCAAGACGGCGCACTGCGGTACGTAGTCGGAGCGGCCTTCGTAGCCGGTGAGGTAGCAGAGGTGCGGCTCCGACAGGATGACCAGTGTGTCGATCTCACTCGCTTGCATCACGGCCTGAGCCGCCTGCACCCGCTGCCGGTATTCTTCTGCTGAGAAGGCTGCCATGGATCTTTCCTCGTCTTCTTCAGGACGGCTCCGTCTCGCGCGCCACCAGGCCCACGACCTGACCGGCTTCCACCAGCCCAAAGGCGCGTCGGCGGTAGAGCAGGCCGTCGGCCGGGGCGCGGCAGATTCTGGGGGCCGTGCCAGGTGCTGCCGGGTCGTGGATCTGGCCGAAGGGCTGGCCCTCGGCCAAAGTGTCGGCGATCTCGACCAGGGGCTCGAAGAGGCCACCAGTCTCGGCCCGCACATAGCGCTCGAAAGAGAGCGCCTCGAGAAAGCGAGTCTTCGCTTGGCCTTGCCAGATCGGAGTGGAGAGGCTGCCGGACAGCAGGCCCAGGTGGATCATGAGGTTGCGGATGCCGGTCTCGGTCACCGCCACCGTCTCCGGCGTCAGCATACCGGCGCCGCCCAGCTCGCAGCAGGCGAAGACCTTGCCCATGCGCTCCACCGTGGTGTCCAGCATCCCTTCGGACTCGAACTCCTTGATGACGATCCCGGCAGGCGCGCGGAAGGCCTGCATGGCCGCAAAGGTACGAGCCATCTGACCCGGGTCCTCCAGCTGATGGATCATCACGCTGGGGATGAAGACCGTGGTGCGGCCGCCGGCGTGCAGGTCATAGACCGTATCCACCTGTGGCAGGATGCGGCTGGTAACCAGATGCGCGATCCGCTCGCTGGGGCTGCCGTCGGCCTTGCCGGGAAAGACGCGGTTGAGGTTGAGGCCATCCAGCGGCGAGGTCCGCGTACCGGCGGCCAGAGCCGGCGGGTTCATGATCGGAATCACGACCAGGGTGCCGCAGGTCAGATCCTCCGGCTCCAGGGCCTGATTCAGCTTCATCAGCGCGACCGGGCCTTCGTACTCGTCACCATGGGTGCCGCCGGTTAGCAGCAGCGCAGGGCCGGGTCCCTTGCGCACTACGGTGATTGGAACGCGCAGCAATGGGTCGTCCGAAAGGGTCAGCCAGCCGGAGCGCTTGCCGTCCCTATCAAAGTGCAGGATTTTCTCCTCGCGGTCAGCCACCCCGGTCCCTCATCGCCAAATCCCCTCGTCCCGGTCATAGGCGCCGTTCCGCAGATCCGCTTGCAGGGCCATCAGCTCCTTCTTGCGGATCTTGCGGCTCGCGGTGCGCGGGAAGTCCTCCTGCATATAGGCAATGTAACGCGGCACCTTAAAGGCCGCCAAACGCGCCTGGGCATGCGCGATGACCGCGTCTGGCGGGCAATCCTCCTTGGTCAACCCCTCGCGCAGCAGCAGGTAGACCTTGACCTCCTCCCGGCGGAGCGGGTCTGGGACCGGCACCACGGCGGCCTCGGCCACCTGGTCCATCACAGCGATGGCGGCCTCTACCTCGCGGGCGGCGATGTTCTCGCCACTGCGGCGGACCATGTCCTTGATGCGGCCGACGATGTAGAAGAAGCCCTCGGCATCGCGCTTGAAGAGGTCGCCGGTGCGGAACCAGCGGCCGCGGAAGGACTCGGCATTGGCCTCCGGGCGCTTGTAGTAACCCCAGAGCAGGGAGCGGCCGGAGACCCAGAGCTCACCCGTTGCCTCAGGCTCCGTCACCTCCAGCCCGCTCTCATCGACGATCTTCAGCTGGCGGTAGGGCCCAGGCAGGCCGCAGGTCGGCAAGAGCGCCTTGTCGGCTGCACCCGCCGGCACGACCGTGGCGCCGCCAATCTCGGTCATGCCATAGCCCTCGCGCGCGATGCAGCCAAAGCGCTGCTGCACCTCCATCCGCGATTCCGGGCGCCAGCCGTAGATCGAGACGTAAACCAGCGAAAGACGTTTGTCGTCAGGACCTGCCGGGCGCTGCTTCAAGGCGGGTTCGGGGAAGATGCAGTAGTTTATCTTGTAGTCCTCCAGCCAGCCATAGAAGCGGCTGAGGCTGATCCGCTTGGCGATATGCGCCTTGGCGCCCAGGATCATCGACATGAGAAAGGGCCATTGCCCATCCATGTAAAAGAATGGCGCCCAGATCAGCGTGTTGGTGATGGCGCCGTCGCCTTCGCGGAAGCGGGCGGCGTAGTGGCCGATCACCATCCAATAGTCATGCGTCAGCATGCAGCCCTTGGGGAAGCCGGTGGTGCCGCTGGTGTACTGGATGTTCAGCAGATCGTTGCGGGAGACCGCCGAGGGCGGCTCGAAGGGGGCGTGGCCGGCCTCCAGCAGGTTTTGCCAACCGGGATGCCCCTCCCGCGCGGCGCCCTGCAGGATGACGCGCTCCGGCGCCAGCAGCGGCGGCAGGTCGGGCAGCGAGTCGAGCACCGGCAGGAAGTCCTCGCCGATGATGAAGAACTGCGCGTCGGAATCGGTCAGGACGAAGGTCACCTCCTCCGCCTGGTAGGCCGTGTTCACCGGCACCATGACGGCACCGATGCGGCCCAAGGCGACCCAGGAGATGGGAAAGGCCGGGATGTTCGGCAGCATGATGGCGACATGCGTGCCCTTGCGCACGCCCAGCCGCACCAGGCTATCGGCCAGCCGGTCCGCAGCCTCGCTGAAGGCGCGGTAGGTGAGGCTCTCGCCGCTGTCGATCCAGGTCGCCATGAGTCTGTCGCCCTGCCATTCGGCCGCGCCAAGCACCAAGGCACCCAAGGTCTCCGGCAAGGTCTCGGCCTCCATGGCAGCGCGCAGACGGCGCATCTCCACCTCGCCTTGGTGCAACGTCTCGTCGCTCATGGCGCCTTAACCCTTCTTCTTGGCGAGCGGCGCCGCCGTGGTGCCGGGCTGGGCCAGGTAGGCAGCACGCTGCAGACGGTAGAGGTGCATGGCCAGGTTGATCGATTCCTGCTTGGGCAGATCCATGGACTTCTTGAAGACCTCCATCTCCACCCTGACTGCGAGGGGCGGGTGCGCGGCAATGGTCTCCGCCACCTCGAAGGCACGCTCCAGCAGGCGCTCGGGCGCGACGATCTCGTTGATCATGTCGTGCTTCAGGGCCTCTTCGGCGGTCAGGGGCTCGCCGGTCAGCAGCATCCAGGCCGCAACGGCTTGCGGCAAATGGCGGGCCAGCTGGGTCGTGCCGCCAGCCCCGCCCATGCCGTAGGCGACCTCTGGAAAGCCAAGCAAAGCGCCTGGGACGGAGATGCGCAGATCGGCGTGATTGAGCAGGTAGATGAGCCCCATGCCCATAGCCGGGCCGTTGATGGCGGCAATGATGGGTTTGTAGCGTTCCACCTGCTTCAGCTCACGCTCCCAGCCGGGCCGGGCGTCGGGATGGTCGGGTTTGGAGGGCCAGAAGTGCGCATCCAGGGTCTCGGCCATGGAACCGTGGCCCCAGTCGTGCTTGATGTCATCGCCGCCGCAAAAGGCGCGGCTGCCCGCACCGGTCAGAATGCCGACATGCACCGAGGTGTCGGTCGTGAAGTCCACCAGCAGATCGTGGAACTCCTTGTGCATGGAAGGAGTCAGCGCGTTGACCTTGCCATTGTCCAAGGTGAAGAGGGCCACCTTGCCGCGTTTCTCATAGTGCACTCTGCCACGGCTCTTCTCGCTCATGGAGCCTCTCTCCTCACGTTAAGGGGTGTTTTCCTTGTCTCTTTGCGCGGCGCTGCGCCGGCGCAGGATCTCCGCCCCCACCATGGCCAGCGAGGTCACCACCACCAGCAGGGTGGAGACCGCGGCGACCGTCGGGCTGACCTCCAGCCTTAAGTCCGCCCAGATGCGCATCGGCAGGGTCTCCTGACCGCTCAAGAGGAACTCTGCGATGATCAGCTCGTCGAAGGAGACGAAGAAGGCGAAGACAGCAGCCGCCACGATGGCCGGCAGCAGACTGGGGAAGGTAGCGGCGAAGAAGGCCCGTAGGGGGCCAGCGCCCAAGACCCGCGCTGCGCGCTCGATCGTCGGGTCCAGCTGGCGAGCCGCCGCGCCGACGATCAGCACCACGAAGGGCAGCGCGATGGTTGCATGCGCGCCGGCCAGGACCAGGGTGCTGTCTTCTACGCCAAGCCGCACCGCCAGGATGAAGACGCCAAGCGCGATGAAGATGTGCGGGATGATGATGGGCGAGGTGATGGCCGTCATCACCAGCCCTTTGAGCCGGAAGGCCCTGCGCTCCAGGAAGAGCACCGCCATGGTCCCCACCACAGTGGCCAATAGGCTCGCCATGACTGCCACCCGCAAGGACAGCAGGGTGGAGGAGACCCAGATCTCATCGCCGAAATAGGCGTCGTACCAGCGAAAGCCCAACTCCTCCGGCGGGAACTGCAGGAATTGGCCGCTGGAGAAGGAAATCGGGATGACGATGGCGATCGGGAACAAGAGATAGACCACGATCAGCCAGAAGTAGCCGCTGAGCAGCAGGGCAGAGAGGCGTTCGCCTTTGCGTCGCATCCGGCCTCTCCTCAGGTCACCGCGCGGACGGCCAGCCGCCCGAGCCAACGGATGATGATCACCGCCAAGATGGTGCCCACCAGCAGCATAAGACCAAGCGCCGCGGCGAAGCCCCAGTTCAGCTGCTGCACCTGGCCTTCGATCAGATTGGCCAGCATCAGGTCGCCGCGCCCGCCGACCAGCGCCGGCGTGATGAAGAAGCCCATCGAAAGCATGAAGACGATGACGGCCCCGGTGATGGTCCCGTCCAGGGTCAGGGGCAGGAAGACCCGGCGGAAGGCCTGGAAAGGGGTGGCCCCCAGCACGCGGGCGGTGCGGACCAGGTCGCGGTCCACCTCACTCATCGCGGCATAACAGGTGACGATCTGCACCGGCAGCAGGATCTGCAGCATGGCGACATAGACGGCGCCACTGGTGAAGAGCAGCCGCGCCGGGCGCTCTACCAGCCCTAGGCCCAGCAGTGCTGAGTTGACGATGCCGTCACGTCCCAGGACCACCATCCAGGCGTAGGAGCGGATCAGGATGGACATCCACAAGGGAATGAAGATCAAGAAGATCAGCAGAAACTGCAGCCGCCGCGGCTGCAGGGTGATGAAGTAGGCAACGGGATAGCCGATGAAGGCGGCCAGCAACGCCACCAGGAGCGAGACCTCCATGGTCCGCCAAAAGACCCGCAGGTAAATGGTCCGCTCGGCAAGGCGGTCGAAATGCCGGGTGGTAAAATCCGGGTCCATCAAGCTCGCCTGGATCACGTCCAGACTGGGCAAGAGGAAGAAGGCGGCCAGCAAGCCAAGCGCCGGCAAGAGCAGAAGCGTTGCCCGAGAGATCGGCATAACTGACCGCTTTCCTTTCCTCGAAGCGTCGTTTGAGGCGATGAGCAAGCTCATCGCACCCTGCACCGGCCCTCTCCCCCTCCCGGCCACCCATGCCAGTATCCTATTGGGTGGCCGGG
>JBCBSF010000148.1:0-5733 GCA_039819325.1 Pseudomonadota bacterium
GACCGACATCGATACCTTACCAGATGTCGATGTGGGTAACTTACAAGGACGAGGTCTGTGAGAAGATGAAAAGCACAGCGGGAAACGCTGCCGCATCAAGCGCGGGATCTGCATCGGGCTAGGTTTGGCAGAAGATCAAGACGCCCGGAAATCAGCGCTTCTTTCTTCACTCGGCTCCAACCTTTCACCTGCCGCTCAGCGGCCGCTGCGTCGTCGATCCTGCTGAAGGCCTCAGAGAAGACAAGGCGCACTGGCCGGCGACCGACCGTGTAACCTCTAACGAGACCCGCGTTGTGCTCACCAACGCGCTCTTCCAGGCTGCGCCGTGTGACCCCGACATAGTAGGACCCGTCCGAGCAGTGGAGGATGTAGAGGTAGACGTTGCGGTCACTCATGGCGCTTTCCTAGGCCACGAAAGGTACTCGCTTCGATTTCACCACCCCACACCGCCCTCATCCTGAGCAGCGAGCAACAGCGAGCGTCCGTCGAAGGATGCGCCCCACGCACCATCGGCAGCCTCCGCGCCCCTAGGCCGGCTCCTTCCCCCCAGACAGCGCCCGCAAGTGCGGGTGTTCGCGGGGCACCACCTGGCGGACCGGCGGGTCGTCGGCCAGGCGGGCGAAGAGCAGATGATCGTGCCATTCGCCGTTGATGCGCAGGTAGCGGCGGGCCAGGCCCTCCTCGCGGAAAGCCATACGGCGCAGCAGGCTTTGGCTGGGCAGGTTTGTCGGCAGGCAAGCGGCCTCGATCCGATGCAGGCCCAGATCGCGGAAGGCAAAGTGGAGGACCAGGCCCAGGGCCTCGGACATGTAGCCCTTTTGCGCATAGGGCTCGCCGATCCAATAGCCGAGGCTGCCCATCTGCGCGACGCCGCGGCGGATCTGGCCCAGGGTCACCGCACCGATGAGGGTCTGCTCGGTCTTCAAGAAGATGTGCAGGCTGTAGCTTTGGCCCAGCCGGCCCTCGGCATTGGCGATCTTCAGGCGCTGGCGGTAGGCGCCACGGGTCAGTGCATCGCTGGCCCAGAGAGGCTCCCAAGGGGTGAGGAAATGCCGGCTGCCGGCGCGCAGGCGCGACCACTGGCGCCAGTCCTTGCCGCGCATGGGGCGTAGCATGACCCGCTCGCCCTCCAGCTTGAAGTTCCTTAAGAATCCGGCCCGGAAGGGGCTAATCCGCATGGTTCAGTCCGACCTTACCCTAGACGCTGCGCCAGACGGTCATAGCTGGGGAGGCCCGAGGCCGGTCCCATCACCGCCAAGGTCGGCGGCTCCTGCAGCAAACGTGCCATCAAACGCTCGATATCCGCTCTTTCGACAGCTTCCAACTTAGCCAGTAAGGCATGGATATCCAAGGCTTCGCGGTGCACGAGATAATGTCCGGCCAGCGACTCGGCACGGGCGAAACTGCTCTCCCGGCTCATCAGGATGGCTGCCTTGGCCTGGGCCTTGGCGCGGCGCAGTTCCTCTTCCGTCACGTCTTCGGCCAGGGTCTTCATCTGGCCCAGCATGAGATCCAGGGTCTCTGCCGCCTCTGCCTCACCGGTACCGGCATAGAGGGTCAGGAGGCCAGAATCGCTGAAGTGTGAGAAGAAAGCATAGATGGCATAGACCAGCCCGCGCTTCTCCCGCACCTCTTGGAAGAGGCGCGAAGACATGCCGCCGCCTAGGATGCTCGCCAGCAGACCGGCCACCGGATAGTCCGGGTCGTGCAGCGACACGCCAGGCAGCCCCAGGACCAGATGCACCTGCTCCAGGTCACGGCCGACGCGGATTTCGCCGCCCTTGTAGGATGCCTCCTGCGCCAGGCCGCCACTGCCCACCGGCAGGCTGCCCAGCTGCGCATCGGCCAGCGCCACCAACCCCTCGTGATCGACGGCGCCGGAGCCCACCAGCACCATGCGGCTGGCGCAATAGTGACGGCCGACGAAGTGGTGCAGGCTATCACTGGCGAAGCTGGTGACGGTCTCGCCGCGGCCCAGGATCGGGCGGCCAAGCGCTTGCGCGGGGAAGGCCGTCTCTTGCAGATGGTCGAAGACGATGTCGTCAGGGGTGTCCTCGGCCAGGCCGATCTCTTGCAGGACCACGGCTTTCTCGCGCTGCAGTTCCTCCCCATCGAAGAGGGAGTTCTGCAGGATGTCGCCCAAGAGGTCCAAAGCCAGCGGCAGGTCTTCGCCTAGCACGCGGGCATAGAAGGCCGTGGCCTCGCGGCCGGTGTAGGCGTTCAGCTGGCCGCCGACCGACTCGATCTCCTCGGCAATCGCGCGGGCGTCACGGCGCTGGGTGCCTTTGAAGGCCATATGCTCGATCAGGTGGGCGATGCCGTTTTCCGCCGCCTCTTCATGGCGGGCGCCGACGTCGAGCCAGAGGCCCAAGGTGGCGCTGCCGACATCGGCCATGGCGTCGCTGGCGACCGTCAGACCATTGGGCAGGGTCGAGATCTGAATCTGGGAGCTCTCGTCGCGCGTCATGCGGGCGCCACCTCACCCACGGCATCGGCCACCAGGGCCTTCACGGCTGTGGCGTCGTTGGCGACGACCGTCATCCGCTCCGGCCGGTCATAGAGGTCGGCCAGACGCGATGGCAGCGGCGGGCGCTGGCCGATGGCCTGTTCGACCGCATCGGGGAACTTAGCCGGATGCGCGGTCGCCAGCACGACCGAGGGGCCGGCACCGGCTGCCAGGCGGCGCCGGGCGACGCTGACGCCAACGGCAGTGTGGGGGTCGATGATCTGGCCGCTCTCCTCATAGGTCCGCTTGATCTCGGCCAAGGTCCCGGCGTCGTCCAGGCGTCCGCCTTCGAAACGCTCAAGGATGGCGGCCAGCGCCTCGGGCTCCAGCGCGAAGCTGCCTTCGGCGCGGAAGCGGGTCAGCGTCTCCGCCACGCGGGCACCGTCGCGGCCCAAGACCTCGAAGAGCAGGCGCTCGAAGTTTGAGGAGACCTGAATGTCCATTGAGGGCGAGAGGGTCGGCGCGACGCCACCCAGGGTCATGGCCCCGCTCTCCAGGAAGCGCGGCAGGATATCGTTGCTGTTGGCCGCCACCACCAGCTTGCCCAGCGGCAGACCCATACGCTCGGCCACATAGCCGGCGAAGACGTTGCCGAAATTGCCGGTCGGCACGATCATGTCGATCTTGCGGCCCGGTGCACCCAGGGCCAGGGCGGCATAGGCGTAGTAGACGCTCTGCGCCAAGATGCGTGCCCAGTTGATGGAGTTCACGGCGGAGAGCTTGTGACGGTCGCGGAAGGCCTGATCGTTGAAGAGCGCCTTCACCAGGTCCTGACAGTCATCGAAGCTGCCCTCAACGGCCAGGTTGTGGATGTTGGCGGCCTGGACCGTCGTCATCTGCCGGCGCTGCACCTCCGAGGTACGGCCCTTGGGATGCAGGATGAAGACCTCCACGCCGGCCCGGCCGGCCAAGGCCTCGATCGCGGCCGATCCGGTGTCGCCAGAGGTCGCGCCGACGATTGTCAGCCGCTCACCACGTTCCGCCAACAGCCGCTCGAAGCACTGGCCCAGGAACTGCAGCGCCACATCCTTGAAGGCCAAGGTAGGCCCGTGGAAAAGCTCCAACAGCCAGAGATTAGGGGCGACCTGCACCAGGGGCGCGACGGCCTTGTGAGCAAAGCCGGCATAGGCCGCGCTCAGCAGGTCCGGCAGGGGTGCCGCCAGGGCTGAGCTGCCCAGGAAGGGCCGCAGCATGGTCGCCGCCAGCTCGCGGTAGTCGGCGCCCGCCAGGTCCTGCCAGGCAGCGGTCGACAGGGTCGGCCACTCAGCCGGGAGGTAGAGACCGCCGTCGCGTGCCAGACCGGTCAGCAGCACCTCGTCGAAGCCGAGTATCGGGGCGCTGCCGCGTGTCGAATGATAGAGCATGAACGCACACCTCTTGTTCGGAAGCGCACCCTAGACGGCTGTGAAGCCCAACCACAAGATGCCAACACGCGTTACTTGGAGATCCCTGTTATGCCGACTGTTTTTCTGGGCAAGGAACCCCTGTCCATCGCCGCTCTGGCGGGCCTGGCACGGGGTGACGGCGCGGTTGGATTAGACGAAACCGCGCTGTCCCAAATCGGCCAAGGCCGCGCCCTGTTGGAGCGCTTCCTGGCCGAGGATCGGCCGGTCTACGGCCTGACACGCGGTCTAGGCGCGCGGGCGGTTACCGCCGTCGATCCGGCTGAGCGGGAGGAGATGAGCCACATCATGCTCCGCGCCCGGGCCTGCGGTGCCGGGCCACTTTTTGGTGATGAGCCGGTCAGAGCCTTTCTGCTGGCTCGCCTCGCTTCACTCTGCACGGGCCGCAGCGGTGTCAGGCCAGTGGTGGCAGAGACCTTGGCGACCATGCTGAATGCCGGCGTGCATCCGGCGGTGCATGAGATCGGCGCGCATGGTGCCTCCGACATGCCCTTGCTGGCGGAGATGGCGCTGCCGGTCATGGGCGAGGGCCGGGCCTTTTATCGCGGGCAGCTGCTGCCGGGCGGCGAGGCCATGCAAGCCGCCGGCGTCGCGCCCTTGTCTCTGAAAGAAAAGGAGGGCCAGGGGCTTTGCAGCGCCTCCTCGCTCTCGGCAGGTCTGGGAGCCCTGGTGCTGGACGAGGCTTGGCGTCTCCTCCACCTGGCCGAGGCCATCGCGGTGCTGAGCTTCGAGGCCTTTCGCGCCAACCTCTCGCCGCTCGATCCGCGTGTGGCCGCCTTGCACCCGGCCCCCGGCCAGGCAGAGGCAGCGGCCAGGTTGCGGCGTCTGCTGGCAGGCAGCGGCTTGAGCGACCCGGGGGCAGCGCGGCGGCTACAGGACCCCATCTCGCTGCGCTGCGCCAGCCATGCCTTCGCCGGCCTGCGTAATGCCCTTGCCTACGCTGAACCGCAGGTCCTAGCGGAGATCAACGGGTCCGGCGATAACCCCGTTATGCTCTTCGAAGAAGGCGAAATTCTCTCCACCGGCAACTTCCAGACCATCGGTCTGGCACAGGCCTTCGATCTCTTGGCCATCGCGCTGTCGACCGCCGCCAGCATGGGGGCGCAGCGAACCGCCAAGCTGATGCGCAAGACCTACAGCGACCTGCCGGACGGTCTCAGCCCCTTGAGCGAGGGGAGTGTCCGGATCGGCATGGGTTTGATCGGCCATACGGCCCGGCATTTGGCGAAGGAGATGCGTAACCTGGCCCAGCCAGCCAGCCTGGACGATGCCTCCGGCTATGAGGTGGAGGATCATGAGCCCATGACGCCGCTTGCCGTGCGCAAGACCTGGCGGCAGTTGCCCCTATGGCGGCAGACCTTGGCCGCAGAGCTGATCGTGGCAGCCGAAGCCTTCGATCAACGCCAGGTAGAGCGCCCAGCCGCCGTCGCCCAGGCCTTGCGGGACGCGGTGCGCGACCTGGTCCCCAGGCAACAGGACGATCGCAGCCATTCGGTCGATATCGAAACCGTGGACGCCTTCTTGACCAACCGCACTCTCACACAGCCCTTGCTTCAGCAAGGTGAGGGTTCGGGTGAGCAGTCGGAAGCTGACAGAGCTAGCTTAGAGTATGACTAGATGACGTTGAAGCCTCATGAACCACCCACGTAGGCCCTCATCGAGAGCAGCGGGCTACAAGCCCGCGTCCGTCGAAGGATGTGCCCCACGCTCGGTGCTGGCCGCACATCCTTCGACGGACACTTGCTTGCGCTCGCTGCTCAGCGACTATGTTTCCAGTCAAGCGTTTTGCCATGGTTTCTTGTCTCTGAGGATCGCGTTGAGAAG
>JBCBSF010000149.1:0-5484 GCA_039819325.1 Pseudomonadota bacterium
GTAAGCGAGCGTCCGTCGAAGGATCTGCAGCCAGCACCGAGCGTGGGGCACAGCCTTCGACGGACGCGGGCTGAAGCCCGCTGCTCAGGATGAGGACTTACGTGGGTGGTTGATTAGCCATCAACGTTATCTCTTCCCGCTCTAATCCGCCCCCTCAGCAAAGGCCTTCTCATAGTGCTGCTTCTGCAGCTTCGCCGCCGTGACCAGGTTGCGCAGCAGAATCGACACCGTAACCGGGCCGACGCCGCCAGGCACCGGGGTGATCCAGCCGGCGACGCTGTGGCAGCTTTCATAGTCCGCATCGCCCACCACGCGGCTGCTGCCATCGGGCAGGCTCACCTGGTTGATGCCGATGTCGATCAGCGCCGCGCCCGGCTTGATCATCTGACCCGTCACCAGCCCCGGCTTGCCGACCGCGACGAAGACCGCGTCGGCGGAGCGAGAGTGCATGGAGAGGTTGCGGGTCATGTGATGGCAAACGGTGACCGTCGCGCCCTCGCTCATCAAGAGGAAGGCGATGGGCTTGCCGACGATCTCTGACGAGCCGATTACCACGACCTCCAGCCCTTCCAGCTTCAGCCCGGTGTGCTTCAGCATCTCCACGGCTGCGACCGAGGTGCAGGGGCCCATGACCAGGTCATTGTAGACGATGTTGCCGATCGAAGAGGGGTGCATGCCCTCCACGTCTTTCATCGGGTGGATGGCGCCTTGCAGCGCGCGGATGGAGAGCTGCTGGGGCACCGGGCGCTGCAGGATGACGCCGGTGACGCGCGGGTCGGCATTCATGGCTGAAATCGCGGCCAGCATCTCTGCCTGGGTCACCTCTTCCGGGAAGACCCGCTCGTCGAAGGCGATACCCAGCTTCTCTGCGACGCGCTTTTGATTGCGGACATAGACCAGCGCGGCTGCCGGATCGCCGACGACGATGGAGACCAGGCGCGGCGGCCAGCCGGCCTCGGCCAGGCTGGCGGCATCACGCTCCACCTCCGCCCGGATTTCCGCCCCGATTACCCGTCCGTCCAGGACCTTGAAGTCTTCCGCCATCGCCCGCGTCCCTCTTGTCATGCAGCTACTAGCACGCGGATAGACAAGGCGCCGGGCCGGTGCAAGGGGCCTTCTGTTACGCTGCCGCGCCCAGGATCTCTCCCCAGCCTCTGCGGGCTTCAGCGGCTTGCCACCAAGCCACCAGGTTCGGCTGTCCGCTGAGGAGCTCCCGTCCCTCCTGCGTATCGACGGCGTAGCGCAGGATCGGTGCGAGATGGCAGTCGGCCAGGGTGAGCTGATCCCCGCAGAGCCAGGGGCCTTTCATGAGATCGGCAATCGCGGTGAGGGCCTTGCCGCCGATCTCCACACCACGGGCTAAAGCCGCCTCATCCAGAGTCTCTTCGCGGCTGTTCACGAAGAGGTCCCAGACCAGGGCGCGGTAGGCATAGCTGTCGAGGATCGAGAGGATCTGCTGCATCCGAGCACGATCCTGCGGATCGGCCGGCTGGAGAGCGGGACCGGGACAGGCCTCGTCCAGGTAGCGTAGGATCGCTACCGTTTCGTAGAGGCGAAAGCCGCCATGCTCCAGTGCTGGGATCTTGCCGAAGGGCTGGCGGTCAAGGTGCTCTGCCGTCGGCGCACCCTCGGCGAAGGGATTGGTCGTCACCAGTTCCGCCGTCAGGCCTTTCTCCAGCAAAGCGAGTAGGACGGAGCGGGTGTAGGTGCTCTGGTCCCAACCGAAGAGCCTCAGACCGGTCATGTCGGCTTGCTCCGCTTCAAGCGCGCGCGGTAGCGCTCAGCGGCGCGGGGCTGCGCCTGCTGCGGCGCGCGGGTGGTGGCGATGGCGTCCGCCTCCACGGCCTTGGTGATGACGCTGCCGGCACCGACGATAGCGCCCTCGCCGACCGAGACCGGGGCCACCAGCACAGCGTTCGAGCCGATGCTCGCACCGGCACCGATCTCAGTGCGGCTCTTGTAGATGCCGTTGTAGTTGGCAGTGATGGTCCCAGCGCCAATGTTGGCGCCCGCGCCCACCGTCGCATCGCCGATGTAGGCCAGGTGGTTGGCTTTGGCCCCGGCGCCTAGAGTGGCGGCCTTCACCTCAACGAAGTTGCCGACCCGTGACCCCGCCTCCAAGACCACGCCGGGCCTGAGGCGGGCGAAGGGCCCGACCTCTACGCCAGCGCCGATGGTAACACCGCTCAGGTGGCTGAAGCCTTTGATGACCGCGCCGCTGGCGATGGTGACGCCCGGGCCGAAGATGACGTTGGGCTCAATGGTGACGTCAGGCGCGATCTCTGTATCCCAGGCGAAGGTGACGCTGTCAGGCTGGATCAAGGTCACGCCGGCATCGAGATGCTTGGCGCGCAGCCGGTCCTGATAGATGGCCTCTGCCGCCGCCAGCTCGGCGCGGGAGTTAACTCCGCGCACGTCGTCGAAGGCGGTTTCCGCCACGGCGGAGTCGAGGCCTGCTTCGCTGCCCAGCGCGACCAGGTCGGTCAGATAGTATTCGCCCTTGGCATTGTGGTTGTCGATCCGGCTGGCCAGTTCCAAGAGCGCTCTGCCGGCGCCCAGCAGCAGGCCGCCCCACACCAGGCCTAAGGCCCGTTCGGCCTCGCTCGCCTCCCGTTCTTCGACGATGCGCTGCAGCTGGCCCTGCTCCAGGATCAAGCGGCCATAGCCGGTAGGATCGGGCGGGCGCACGCCCAGCCAGACGAAGGCGGGCGGATCTTCGCGCTCCCGCACAGAGAGCAGGGCCTGCAGGCTCTCCGCCGTGATCAGCGGGCCGTCGCCGTAGAGCACTAGGATATCCGCCCCGGCATCCACCGCCGGGCGCAGCGCCCCGGCCGCGGCCAAGACGGCGTGTGCGGTGCCCAAGGCCGGGCTCTGCACGGCGGTCGGATGCGGCGCCACGGCAGCCTCGACGGCAGGGCTGCCTGGTGCCACCACGGTCACGATGATCTCCGGCGAGAGGGACTCCGCCACAGCCAGCACATGGCCGATCATCGGCCGCGAGGCCACCGGATGCAGCACCTTGGGCAGGCTGGAGCGCATGCGGGTCCCCTGCCCGGCGGCGAGAATGACGATGGCCAGGGGCCGCTGGGTGGCTGTCATGTCTGCCTCACCTCTCTTTTTCGGATGACGGCTCTTTGCCCGAGCAGGCAGAAGCTTGGCAAGGATAGTGAAGGACCAACGCTCATGTCAGCCACCTGGCCGCGCGCCGTGATCTTCGATCTGGATGGCACCCTGGTCGACAGCCTGCCTGATTTGGCCAACGCGCTGGGCCAGCTCTTTCGGGAAGAGGGCCTGGAGCCCCTGCCCGTCGCGGCACTGAAGCCAATGGTCGGCCGGGGGCTTGGCTTCTTGGTGGAACGTGCCTTCGCCTCGGTTGCTGCGCCCCTACCATCAGAGGCGCTGGATCGCTGTCGTGCCCACTACCTGCAGACGCCTGTCGGGCAGACGGTACTATATCCTGGCATGCGCGCCGTTCTTGAGCGCTTAAAGCAGGAGGGCTGCCAGCTTGCCGTCTGTACCAACAAGCCGGCGGACCTCGCCCGCGCCATCCTTGATGAGATGGCGCTCACCCCCTTCTTCGCCATGATCCTAGGCGGCGACAGTCTGGCTGAACGCAAACCGCATCCTGGCCCGCTACTCCACATCTTGGACACGTTCGCGCTGACGCCGGACCAGGCGGTGATGGTCGGCGACAGCCCGCCGGATGCCGAGGCCGCGCAGGCGGCCGGGCTGCGCTGCGTCCTCTGCCGCTACGGCTACAGCACCGTCCCAGTCGAGACCTTGGGCGCCGACGCGATCATCGACCAGGCTGAGGAGCTCTTGCTTTGGCTAAGCCAAGTCGGCAGTGGTCTTGCCACCGTGCGCGGCTGACCAGGCGTCCGGGTCTTCCAGGAAGGCCCGCACCTTGGCGATGCCCTCGGCGTCGAGGTAGCCCAACTCCTCCGCTGCCGCCAGCGCGTCCCACCAGGTCGCGAGCGCGTGCAGACTGACGCCGGCCTCGCTCAGCCGCTGCACGCCTTCGGGAAAGATGCCATAGCTGAAGACGACGAAGCTGTGCTGCACCTCGGCGCCCGCCTCGCGCAGGGCCTCGATGAAGCCCAGCTTGGAGCCGCCGTCGGTGGCCAGATCCTCGACCAGCAGCACGCGGTCGCCGTCTTTCACCACGCCCTCAATCCGGGCATCGCGGCCAAAGCCCTTGGGCTTCTTGCGGACATAGGCCATGGGCAGGCCCAGGCTCTCGGCGATCCAGGCGGCGAAGGGGATGCCCGCGGTCTCGCCACCGGCGATGACGTCGAAGGCCTCGAACCCGCAGGCGGCATTGATGTCCGCCACCGCCAAATCCATCAGCGCGCGGCGCGCCCGCGGGAAGGCGATGATCTTGCGGCAGTCGACGTAGACCGGCGAGACCCGGCCCGAGGTGAAGGTGAAGGGCTGTTCCGGCCGGAAGAGCACAGCCTCGATCTGCAGCAGGCTGCGCGCCGTCTGCTGCGCGCTGGTCACGGATGCGGACATGGCAGGCCCTCTCGCCTTTTCAATTTACCTGGGCGCCAGGGTGTAGGATCAAGAGCACAAGGACGCAAGAAGAGCCAGGAGGGATAAGCATGGGCGCGACGGCAGCAGAGGTCTGGACGACGGTCCAGGCGATCCGTGAGCGAGGCCCGCTGGTGCACAACCTGGCGAACTACGTCTCCATGGACATCATGGCCAATCTGCTGCTGGCCGCCGGCGCCTCGCCGGTGATGGCCCACGCGACGGAGGAGGTCGGCGCCTTCGCCGCCATGGCCGGCGCGGTCACCGTCAACATGGGCACCCTGGACGACCGCTGGGTCGAGTCGATGCAGGCAGCGGCGACGGCGGCTAGCCAAGCCGGGACGCCCTGGCTCCTCGACCCCGTGGGCGTCGGCGCTACCCGCTATCGCACCGGCGTGGCGCAGATGCTGCTGAAGCTGAAACCGCAGGTGATCCGCGGCAATGCCTCGGAAGTCATGGCGCTGCTAGGCGCCCAGGCTGGCCTTGAGGGTGGCGGGAAGGGCGTCGATAGCCTCCACGGCAGCGACGAGGCGCTCTCGGCTGCTCAAGCGCTGGCCGCCAGCAGTGGTGCTGTGGTGGTGGTGACCGGCGCACGCGACTACGTCACTGACGGCAGCCACGGTGGCCAGGTGGACAACGGCCATCCGCTGATGGCGCGGGTAACGGCCACCGGCTGTTCGCTCACCGCCTTCATGGGCGCAGCACTCTCCGTGCAGCCGGACCGGGTCTCTGCCTGCCTGCATGCGCTGGCCGCCTATGGCATCGCCGGCGAGATCGCAGCGGAGCGGGCGCAAGGGCCCGGCAGTTTTCGCGTCGCCTTCCTGGACGCCATCGCCGGGCTGACCGAAGCGCAGATCGCCGAACGAGCACGCCTCGCATGAAGCTGCCGCAGGATCTGCGTCTCTACCTGGTCATCGGCGCTGGCGACTGCCTGGGCCGGCCGCTGAGGGAGGT
>JBCBSF010000150.1:0-5365 GCA_039819325.1 Pseudomonadota bacterium
CAGCGAAAACCACTAGCGAGGGCATCAGCGCCAAGGTGGTCATCACCACCAGCAAGATCAGGGCATGTGTGCCGTAAGCCCGGAAGAGGAGGATCTTCGGCACCTCCTCCGTCGCTAAGAGGGGAAGCAGGCTGGCGGCCAGGGTGACGGCGGAGATGTCCAGTGCAATCAGGGCAAAGCGGTGCCAGCGCCGCTCGAAGCGGGTCTTCAGGGATGCCAGGATCAGCAGACCGACCCCAAGCAGGGTCAGCGACAGCAGCAGCCCCGTCGGATTGCCGTGAATGACAAAGCCGTAAGTCTGCCAGGCCAGCATCAGGCCCAAGACCAGCGAACGGCCGATCAGCAGAAGCCTGAAGCCGCTGCGCTCTGCAACGGCGAGGATCTCCCCTGCTTCCGAGGGATCCCCGGGTTGCCGGTCGGTGAAGCCGAGGCCAGCACGCAACGCCGACAGAAGCGCGCGTTTTCCTTCTTTGCGATTACGCTGCTTGTTCAACCGCGTGACAGGTGCCGGTGGGGCTGCGGTCATCAGCGGCGCCTTCGTTCCCTGCCCGACTAGGCGGCGGGCTGAGGCGCGATGAACTCCAGGCGCAGCCCGCCCGGGATGGTGCACATCATGTGTCGGCCCGGCCCGGCCCCGACCCTTTCCGGTGCGAACTCGATCTCCACGCCCGGCGTGGCCGCTAGATGCTGGTGCAAGACATCCAGCCTCTCAGGCGCTACGGCCAGCGCCAGGTGGTGCAGGCCGATGGTGTTCTTGCGCTCGAAGGGCTGGGCAGTCTCCGGGTCTTTCGCTTGCCAGAGACTGATCTTGTTGGTGCCGTCGTTGATGAAGGCCGCGGGATAGCCCGGCTTCTCATCCGTCTTGGTGAAGCCCAGCACTTCGACGAAGAATCTCAGGCTCTCCTGAAGGTCTCGCACAGTCAGGCCGACGTGGTGCAGCCCTTGGGTCATCGCGGCCGGCATGGCGGTCCTTCCTCCCTGGTCATCTCCCTCTGGCAGACGTGGTCCGAGTGTGGCGATGCGTCAATGGGATGGCCGGTCACAGGAATTGCGCAGGAGTTGCGGGAGATTGCACACTATGACGCAGTTGATTTTGCGGTCTTTCCGCAACGCGATGGCTACACTCTCACCCTAAGCCCAGCTCAAAAATGGGAAAGAGGAGCCATCGATGTCGCCCAGCAAGATCCTCTATGCTGCCGCTTTCGGCTGCTTGATCGCCTTTGCAGCTCCGGTCGAGCCAATGATGCAGCAGAAGTCGCTTAGCCTGACAGTCAAGACCGCACAGGCGGACCCATGGGGCCAGAATCGCCGCGTTGCCCGCCGCACCTCCCGGCGGGTCAGCCGCCGCACCCAGCGGCGCTACAATGCCTTGCCGAACGGCTGCCCGCGCTCTGGACCCTACTACTACTGCGGCGGCGTCTATTATCAGCCCTTGGTCGAGGACGGCTCGACTGTCTACGTGGTCGTCACGCCCTAGGGCGGCTGCGCTGCCTCCGCCAAAGACCAAGAAAGGGATTCTTCGCTATGCCGCGTGTCCTCCCCGCCCTCCTGCTCAGTCTCTCCTGCCTGGCTCTGCCGCAGGCTGCTGGCGCGCAATCGATCTTCGAGGCCTGCAAAACCACCTTGGTCGAGCACTGCTCTGAGGTCGAACCGGGCCACGGCCGGCTGATGGCCTGTCTCTATGCCAATGAAGAGAAGCTGACGCCCGAGTGCGATGCCGCCACGGTCGATGTCGCCGATGCGCTGGACCGCTTCTTCGAGCTTCTGCGCTTCACCCAACAGGAATGCCGCGGCGATATCGAGACCCACTGCGCGGAGACAGAGTTCGGCGGTGGCCGCATCTTCCACTGTCTGAAGCAGCACGAGGCGGAACTCTCCGGTGACTGCGCCACCTCGGTCGCCACGATCCGGCTGCCGAGCGAGTAGAGCGCAGCTCTTTGCGCATCAATGCCGACTTCAGCCAGCGGGTGCTGATCCGCACGCAAGAGCAAGGCTGGGTGCCCTCCCCGCTGCCGGGGGTGGCGCGACGGATGCTCGACCGCATTGGCGATGAAGTGGCGCGGGCAACCTCGGTCGTCCGCTACGACCCCGGCAGCAGTTTCGCCCCGCATGTGCATGGCGGCGGGGAGGAGTTCCTGGTCCTTTCCGGGGTCTTTCAGGACGAATCGGGTGACTTTCCCGCGGGCAGCTATGTGCGCAATCCGCCACAGTCACAGCACGTACCCCGATCCGAGCCCGGCTGCGTGATCCTGGTCAAGCTGTGGCAGTTCGATCCCGATGACCGCAGTCATGTCATCATCGATACCAACAAGATCGGCGCGGTGGCAGACGCCGCGCGCCCTGGCGTCTCCGTCACGCCCCTGTTTCAAGACGCCCTTGAGACCGTGGCCATCGAAGCCTGGACCCCAGACACGCAAGCGCCGCTTGATTGCACCGGCGGCGCCGAGCTTTTTCTGCTGTCGGGCAGCCTAACGGAGTCCCGAGAAACCCTAGGCCCGGAGACCTGGCTGCGCCTGCCCGATGGCGTCCCTGCCCAGCTGACCGCAGGGCCCGAGGGCGCCCGCTTCTGGATCAAGCGGGGTCATCTGGCGCACGCTCCCAGGGCTTGACCGCCTGCGTGAGCCAGTCGAGGACAAGGCGCAACGCCGGCAGATCTTTGCGCAGGGGATGCAGCAGCACCCAGAGCGGACGCCGCAGAGACACTGGCCCGCACCGCTTGAGATGAGCCAAAGCATCACCGACCGCGCATGGCAGGAGCGAGCGCCCTAGGCCGGCCTTGAGCGCCTGAACCAGCGTCTCACCATCATGCACGCTGATCTGCGCAGCGCGTTCGTCCGATCCCTTGAGGCGCGCAGCCATCCACTGCGCTTGCGGCAAGGCTTGCATTGCCGGTTCATAGGTGATCCAGGGCGCCTTGGTCGGGTCTTGGTCAGCCAAGCAATAGGGTGCGAAAGGCAGGTCAGCCAAACGCCGTGTCAGCGCGCGGGCCTCAGCATCTGGCTTAGCGAAGCGCAGCGCCAGATCCACCTCGCCGCGGAGCACACTCAGCTGGCTGGGCTCGGCGATGATCTCCAGCTCCAAGCCAGCATGCTGCGCGAGAAGATCCGGCAAGGCGGGGATCAAGAGGCGGTTGGCGACCAAAGGCACTGCCGTCAGGCGCAGGCGGCCACCAACCCTACCCGTCGCAGCTTGGGCTGATAGGCTCTCCACCTCCATACGCGCGGCGGCCTCGATCAAAGGTAGGGCGCGGGGCGTCGGTTCCAGCCGCCCGCCCGCCCGTGCAAAGAGCGGTCCGGCCAGACGCTCTTCACAGCGCGTCAGGCGGCGCCCGACCGTTGTCTCATCGACACCCAACTGCCGCGCGGCTAGCGACAGGCGGCCCGACCGCGCCAGCACCAGCAGCAACCGCAGATCGTCCCACGACAGATCCTGCATTCTTGCAGCTCCACTCCGCCAAGAAGCAGCTCGCTCCCGCGTTTCTGCAGGTATAGATGTGACAGATCCCCTGTCAGTGAGAAAGGAGAAGAGCCATGCTCTTTGCTGTTCTGTTCGAGGACAACCCCGACAAGGCAGCGGAACGGCCGCGTCTCCTGCCGCAACACCTCGCCTTCTTGCAGGCGCAAGAGGGCCGCGTCCGCGCCGCCGGCCCACTCACGGATGCGAGCGGTGCCGGCGCCGGCGGTCTGTGGCTTGTAGAGGCAGCGTCCCAGAAAGAGGTCGAGGCCTTGGTGAAGGCCGACCCCTTCTGGCCCTCGGGATTGCGTAAGTCTTACCGCGTTCTCCAGTGGAACCAGGTCTACACCTGGAGCAGCACTGCCCCCTAGGCCGCCTTCAGCGCGATGGAAATGGGCGTCGGCTGGGAGAGGTTGTCGCTCACCGGACAGCGCGCCTCGACCGCCGCGCGCAGGCGCTCTAGGTCCGCAGCTGGGGCGTCAGACTTCACCGTGATGGTGACGTCGAGCGACTGATAGCCGGCACGCACGGACATATCGCTGCCGGCGA
Organism: Pseudomonadota bacterium; assembly: GCA_039819325.1. Taxonomy (GTDB): domain Bacteria; phylum Pseudomonadota; class Alphaproteobacteria; order Kiloniellales; family JACOMY01; genus JACOMY01. The sequence continues at coordinate 4,003 of JBCBSF010000150.1, forward strand.
ACTTGGCCGGATCCAGGCTGCCACCGACAGTGATCTCGGTGCCCTCGATCGGGACTCCCATCTCCTTGGCGATGAAGAAGGTCATGTAGTTCAGGCAGCCGGCGTGCGCTGCCAGGATGAAGTCCAAGGGCGAAGGCGCGCCGTTCAGGCCGCCTAAGACCTCCGGCTCGTCCATGAAGATCTTGAAGGCATGCACGTCGGTCGTGCTGCGTGCCATGGATTCCCCGACCGTGCGCACCTCGGCGCTGTAAAGCTCTGCCATTCCCCTGCTCTCCTTTTGTTTCGGATTTCGTATAGTACGAAACTCGAAAGGAAAGTCGAGCGGTAAGCTAGAGATCAAGCCTCGGGCGGCGCCAGGACCCCACGCAAGGGCGTGCCGTTCAGGATGTTGTCGAAGAGCGGGGAGGAGCGCTCGGCCGCCGCCATGATCTCGGCTTGCAGCGTCGGCGAGGCGTCACAGTCGACCGTCACCTGATAGACCAGCTCGCTAAAGCCCGGCCGCACCTCCTCTGCCAGGTCCAGGTAGCCGCGCAGGTCATAGGGCGCAGAAACGGTGATCTTCAGGCTGCGCACCGTGACACCGCGCAGCTCGGCCTGTTTCACCCAGCCGATGGTGAGGCAAGAGCCTAGCGCTGCCAGCAGCAGTTCCATGGGATCGGGCGCTTCGTCCTGGCCGCCTAAGGCCTGCGGCTCATCGGTCGCGACAGAGTGGCCGCGCAGCTGGCTGATGCTGCGTGCGCCCTCCTTCCACTCGGTGATGCTGGTGAAGGCCGCGCGGCCTTTCTCCTGACCGCCGGCGATCTCCCGGCGCGTGCGGTCCAAGGCCTCCAGGTCTGGCGGTCGCGGCTCGCTCATGTCTTTGGCGGCTTCACGGCCAGGCGCTCCAACAGGTCGGCCAAAACCGTCTGTTCTTGCGGCCCGAAGCTCTCCAGCAGTTCCTGGCAGAGGCGCAGGTGTTCTTGGGTGACCGCGTTCAGCGCCTCGCGGCCCTCAGCGGTGAGCGACAGCTGGATCACCCGCCGGTCCGCCGCATTGCGGCTGCGCTCCACCAGACCCTTCTTTTCAAGCCGGTCGACCAGCGAGGTCGCGGTGCTGGCAGGGATCCGCAGCTGCTCTGCCAGATCGCGCATGGAGAGAACGCCGAACTGGCCCAAGAGCTTGATGGCCTCCAAGTCGCCAGCGTCCAAGGCCTGCGGCAGCCGGGCCAAGGCACCAGCATCGGCGGTCTGGCTGCGCCGCACGATGGCGTCAAGCGCGGTCTGCAGGCGCTCTTTGGGTGTCATCTGCCCTCCCCGGTTTTTGACAGTCTAGCCGGCCGTCGCTTTCCCGACTTCTGTTCGCCAAAGTCCCCGCCTAGACTGTC
>JBCBSF010000151.1:0-5152 GCA_039819325.1 Pseudomonadota bacterium
CTCCCCCGCCCGGCCACCCACGGGAGTATCCTGGACTGGGTGGCCGGGCGGGGGAGCGGGCTGGCGCCGCAGCGATGAGCTTCCTCATCGCCGCAAACCCACCCTTCTTTATCCGCTCAATAGGGCCTTTCTACGGAGATCGCCAGTGTTTTGGGCGGGGCTCACGCCCCGGCCATCGACAGGCTCAAACGCACGATCATGCCCTGCAGGAAATAGAGCGCCAGGATCAGGATGATCGGGGAGATATCGATGCCGCCCAGGTCGGGCAGGATCCGGCGGATCGGGCGCAGCGGCGGTTCGGTGATCTTCCAGAGGAAACGGCCGACGGTGCTGACGAACTGATTGTGGCGGTTGATGATGTCGAAGGCGACGAGCCAGGAGACGATGGCCATGGCGATCACCATCCAGATGTAGATCTCGATGGCCATGTAGATCACGTTGAAGAGGGGTTGCAGGATGATGTTCATGGCACCTCAGGATAGCCCGCGTGCGGCGGCCGCGGTTCGGGTGGAGAAACTACTGCCCCGATGACAGCCGCGCAAGCCGGCCCGGGGCAGCTTACTGCGACGCTTCGGCCTTGGGCGCGACCCGGGCGATGTCGCGGCCAACGCGTGCGCGCCAGCGCGAGCCCTCGGGCATCACCGCCTCTAGGTCTTGCCAGAGTGTAAGGGCCAACTGGAACCGGCCGTCTTGCTCGAGAGCGTGGCCCACGTAGTAGAGCGCCAAGACCTCATTGGGATTGATGTCCAAGGCCCTACCGAGCGCTTGGCGCGCCTCCGGCGTCACCTCGCCCCGGGCCTGTGCGACCAGGGCTTCGGCCAGTGAGGCATAAACGGCCGCATCCTCCCCGCCGGCCAGCAACGCCTGGCGATAGGCCGCCGCAGCCGCACCGGGCTGTCCCAGCATGGTACGCATCAGGGCCAGTTCCTGCCAGCCTTCTGAGTTGCCCGGGTTCTCGGCCAAGTCGGCGCGTAAGCGCGCCGTGCGCTCCTGCAGCGCCCGCTGCATCTCCACATCCTCACGCTCGGCGTGCGGCTGTGAGGGCTCGTCGGGGCTACCCAAGACCAGATAGGTACCAGGTGCGGCCACCAGCACGAAGAGCAGCACGCCGATCGCCGCTTTCTTCGCCGGCTTGCCACTGGCGACAGCCGCGCGGCTGGCCTCGTCGGCGGCCAGCAGGCGGCGTTCCGCCTCGCGGCGCAGGTTGATCGCCTCGTCCTGCGGCAAGGTACCGGCAGCCAGGTCGTTCTCGATCTCGTCCAGCTGCGCGCGGTAGACGGCCATCTCCTCGGCACCGCCGGCAAGCTGCTCCTTGCCGCGGCGCAAGAGCGGACGCAGCAGCAAAACCACGACGAGGGCGGTCATGACCGCCGTGATAGCGGTGAAGATCACGGGCGGTCTTGCTCCTGCCGCTCACGGCGCGCCAGCAAGGCCTCCAGCCGATCCTCTTCCTCCACGCTCAAAGGCGGCTGGGTGACCTGGCTCGGCCGCTGGCGGAAGGCCAGGTAGACCACCGAACCACCAGCGACCAGCACCAGGAGCGGCGCCAGCCAGAGCAGCAGGGTGGTGGCCCGGAAGGGCGGTTCCAGCAGCACGAAGTCGCCATAGCGGTCGGTCAGGAAGCCCAGGATCTGCTCGTCGTTTTGGCCGTCGACCACCTGCTCGCGGATGATGACGCGCAGGTCCTTGGCGATCTGGGCTTCGGAATCGTCGATCGACTGGTTCTGACAGACCACGCAGCGCACCTGCTTGAAGAGCTCGCGCGCACGCTCCTCCAGCTGCGGATCGGAGATCCGCTCGCGGTCGTCGATGGCCAGCGCCGGCGGTGCAGCCAGGGTCGAGACGGTCAGGGTCGAGACGGCGAGGACCAGGGCCAGCAGCAGCCTCATCCGGAAATCTCCCGGATCTTCGGCAGAATGGCGTTCTTCAAGGTCTCTGCGTCGATCGGGCCGACATGGCGGTGACGGATGCGCCCCTCGGAATCGAGGAAGAAGGTCTCCGGCACGCCGGTGATGCCCCAGTCGATCCCGGCCCGCCCAGTCTGGTCGAAGCCGACCGCCTCGAAGGGATTGCCCAGCTCCTCCAGGAAGGTGACGGCCTTGTCGGCGCGGTCCTTGTAATCGATGCCCAGCATACGCACGCCCGGCACCTCAGCCAGGTCCATCAGCTGCGGATGCTCGATCCGGCAGGGTGCGCACCAGGAGGCCCAGAGGTTCACTACGGTGACCGGCGATCCCTTAAGGGAGTCTGCCGTCAAGCCTGGCAGGTTGAGACCCTCGACCGGCGGCAGCTCCACCACCGGCGCCTCTTCGTCCATCAGCGGTGAGGGGATGGCCGAGGGGTCGCGGTCAGGATCCAGCCCGATGAAGAAGCCGACGCCGAGCGAGATGAAAATCAAGGTCGGCAGCAGAAAGAGAAGTCCCTTGGTGCCTTTACGCACAGGTCTTGGCTCCTGTCGGTGTTGCTACTCGGCCGGTTGTGGTGCCTGGCGCACCCGCTGCCGCGTCTTGGCCAACCGCGGCTGCCGTGCGGCGATGGAGATAATGCCGCCCAGGGTCAGGACCACCGTGCCGATCCAAATCCAGATCACCAGCGGCTCATAGTAGACGCGGACAAGATAGCCCTGGGCCCCGGCGGCCCGCGTGTCCCCCAGCACGGCATAGAGATCGCCGCCCAAGGAGATGCGGATCGCCGCTTCCGTCGTCGGCATCTGCTGCACCGGATAGAAGCGCCGCTCCGGCTGCAGCACGCCCAGATCACTGCCGCCGTAGGTGACCGAGAGGGTCGCCATCTCCGACTGATAGTTGGGGCCGACCACGTCGTCGATGGAGTCCAGGGTCAAGGTGTAACCGGCGATCTCCATCGACTGGCCGATCTGCAGGGTCTCGATCCGCTCGTCCTTCCAGACGGTGGAGCCAGTCATGCCGAGGATGGCGATACCCATACCGGCATGCGCCAAGGTCATGCCCCACTGGCGGCGTGGCAGCCCTTTAAGGCGCGCCCAGCTGTCCCCCAGCGGAATGCGGAACAGGCGCACCCGCTCTGCCATCTCCAGGGCTGAGGAAATCACCAGCCAGGCGGAAAGGCCGAGGAAGATCACCGCCATAACCGGCCCGCCGCCCAAGAGCACCGCAGCCACGGCCGCGACGGCCATGCTGGCGAGGGCCGCGATCAGCAGCACGTTGAAGACCCGTCCCAGGTCGGCCTTCTTCCAGGCGAGGAAGGGTCCGATGCCCATCAGTACGAAGAGCGGAATCGACAGCGGCACGAAGGTCTTGTTGTAGAAGGGCGGCCCGACCGACACGACCTCGCCGGTGATCATATCCAGGAAGAGCGGATAGAGCGTCCCCACCAGCACCGTGGCCGTGGCGGTCGAGAGCAGCAGGTTGTTCAACAAGAGCCCGCTTTCCCGCGACACCAGGCCGAAGGAGCCGCCACCGGTCAGGGTCGGCGCCCGCCAAGCGTAGAGCAGCAACGAACCGCCGATGGCGATGAAGAGCAGCACCAGGATGAACACACCGCGCTCCGGATCCACTGCAAAGGCGTGCACCGAGGTCAGGAGACCGGAGCGCACGATGAAGGTGCCCAGCAGCGAGAGGGAGAAGGCCAGGATGGCCAGCAGCACGGTCCAAGCCCGGAAGGCCTCGCGCTTCTCCACCACGCTAACGCAGTGCAAGAGCGCCGTGCCGACGATCCAGGGCATGAAGGAGACGTTTTCGACCGGGTCCCAGAACCACCAGCCGCCCCAGCCCAGCTCGTAATAGGCCCAGCGCGCACCCAGTGCGATGCCCGCACCCAGAGCCGTCCAGGCCACCAGGGTCCAGGGCCGCACCCAGCGCGCCCAAGCGGGGTCGATGCGTCCTTCGATGAGGGCAGCAACGGCAAAGGAGAAGACCAGGGAGAAGCCGACATAGCCGACATAGAGTAGCGGCGGATGCAGGGCCAAGCCCGGGTCCTGCAGCAGCGGGTTCAGATCGTTGCCGTCCAAAGGCGGCGGGATCTCGCGCAGGAAGGGGTTGGAGGTCGCCAGCATGAAGGCCAGGAAGCCGATGGCGATGATGCCCTGCACCGCCAGCACGCGTGCGCGCAGGCTGGGCGGCAGGTTCTTGCCGAAGAGCGCGACGGCAGCCCCGAAGAGCGCCAGCATCCAGACCCAAAGCAGCAAGGAGCCCTCGTGATTGCCCCAGGTCCCGGCGAACTTGTAGAGGATCGGCTTCAGGGAGTGGCTGTTCTGCACGACGTTCAGGACGGTGAAGTCGGAGACCAGATAGGCGTGCGCCAGGGCCGCGAAGGAGAGCGTGAGCAAGCCGAACTGCAGATAGGAGGCCTGGTCGGCGAAGCTCATCAAGCGGCCGGCGCCCTTGTGTGCGCCCCAAAGCGGCACGACGCCCTGAGCGATGGCGACGATGAAGGCGAGGACCAGGGCGAAGTGGCCGATCTCAGGGATCATTGCGTGTAGCCCCCGCCCGCGTTTTCTGGCGGCAAGGTCACACCGGGCGGCGGCTCACCGTGGCGCCAGGCGCCGGAGGCCTTCAGCGCATCGGCGACTTCGGCGGGCATGTAGTTCTCGTCATGCTTGGCCAGCACCGTGTGCGCCTCGAAGAGGCCGCCGCGGCTGAGCTTGCCTTCCACCACCACGCCTTGGCCCTCGCGGAAGAGGTCGGGCAGGATGCCGCTGTAGAAGACCGGTACGTTCTCCACCTCGTCCGTCACGATGAAGCGCACGTCGGTGCCCGTTCGCTCGACCGAGCCGGGGGCCACCAGGCCGCCCAGGCGGACCGGCTGCTGCGGGCCCGGCGGTTCGGCCACGATGTTCATCGGCGAATAGAAATAGGCCAGGCTCTCGTCAAAAGCCGTCAGGACCAGCGCGGTGGCGCCACCAAGGCAAAGCAACGCGGCTGCAACAACGGCCAGGCGCTTACGCTTTGGCTTCATCGTGCTGCGTTTCCTTCTCCCGTATTCCAGCTTCGTTTTTCAGCCCCCGACCTTTTCGGCGGTCGAGGTTCATGCCCTCCAGCGCGCGCAGCTGGCGCTGCGTGCGTTTCAGCGCGGCGACGGAAGACCAGGCCAGCCACACCATGACGCCCAAGGTAAGCAGTATGGCCGGCCAGACGAAGAGGGCGTAACCGCCCATAGCGAAAAAGGATTCCAG
>JBCBSF010000152.1:0-4806 GCA_039819325.1 Pseudomonadota bacterium
CCTCCCGGCCACCCATTCAAGGATACTCCCGTGGGTGGCCGGGAGGGGGAGAGGGCCGGTGCCGCCCGGTCACGGAGTGACCGCGCAGAAACTTCCAAGGAGCCAGCATGGATCGCGTAGACATCGGCTTGGTGGGCATCGGGGTCCTGGTGATCTTGCTGGTCTTGCGCGTGCCCATCGGCGTCGGGCTAGGGCTGGTCGCCTTCTTCGGGGTGATGTTCGTCACCAACCTGAACGTCTCCTTCGGCCTCTTAAGCAACGTCCCTTACGAGTTCATCGGCGACTGGTCTCTGTCGGCCGTGCCCATGTTCATGTTCATGGGCTTTCTGGCGACGGAGATGCGGCTGACCTCCTCGCTCTTCGGTGCCATGCGGGTCTTGCTGGCTGGCTTGCCTGGCAGTCTGGCCGTGGCAGGCGTGTCGGCCTGCGCGCTCTTCGCGGCTGCCTCCGGCTCCTCGGTCGCCACCTCGGCCTCGATGAGCCGGATTGCCGTGCCGGAGATGCTGAAGCGCGGCTACGACCCAGGGCTGGCCGCTGGCTCCGTGGCCTCGGCCGGGACTTTGGGCTCGCTGATCCCGCCTTCGATCCTGATGGTCATCTTCGGCATCTTCGCTGAGGTCTCGATCGGCCAGCTCTTCGCCGCGGGCGTGCTGCCGGGGATCCTCTCGGCCGTCATGTTCTGCGCTATGATCATGATCCGGGTGCGGATCAACCCGGCGCTGGCGCCTGATATGCCCGAGCGTCCCACGGCGTCGGAGCGGATCTGGGCCTTGCGGGAGATCTGGCCCCTGCCGGTGCTGGTCATCGGCGTGCTGGGCGGTATCTACGCCGGCATCTTCACGCCGACCGAGGCCGGCGCCGTCGGCTCGGGCCTCACCATTCTGGTGGCCATGGCCCGGCGCCAGTTCTCCATGGCCGGCTTCTGGTCGGCGGCGCGGCAAGCGGCGGAAGGCACGGCCTCCATCTTCATCATCGCCGTTGGCGCCGGGCTCTTCGCGCGCTTCATGGCTTTGACCGGCGTGCCGGACTACCTGGCGGACCTCTTCCTCTCGCAAGACGTCTCGCCCTTGATCCTGATCCTGCAGTTCTCGCTGCTCTTCCTGCTCTTGGGCTGCTTCATCGATTCCATCGGGATCATGCTGCTGACCTTGCCCATCGTGCTGCCTTTGCTGCGCGAGGCCGGGGTCGATCTCATCTGGTTCGGCATCCTGGTGATCAAGCTCTTGGAGATCGGCCTGGTGACGCCACCGGTGGGGCTCAACGTCTTCGTCATGAAGTCGTCGCTGGGGAACCTGGTGACGCTCAACCAGGTCTTCCGCGGGGTCTTCTGGTTCATCGCGGCGGATCTGGTGACCTTGGGCCTGCTGATCGCCTTCCCGGAGATCTCGCTCTGGCTGCCGTCTTTCATGATCTAGAGCTGGGGCCGAGGAGTCCCCACTTTGCTGTCCAAGGAGTGATGCATGCGTGTAGGTGTCGAAGTCGGCGGAACCTTTACCGACCTGGTGGCGGTCGGCGATGGCAAGATCATCGTCACCAAGGTCCCCAGCACGCCGCACAGCCCCGACATCGGCGCGCTCAACGCGCTGATCGAAGCCAAGCTGGCGCTGAATCAGGTGCAGGACCTGGCACACGGCTCCACCGTTGCCACCAACGCAGTCCTGGAGCGCAAGGGCGCCCGAATCGCCTTCGTCACCACAGCCGGTTTCCGCGATATCCTCTTCCTGCAGCGCCACGACCGCCGCAGCATCTACGACATCGCCTATGCCAAGCCGCAGCCGGTGATGGACCGCCGCGACTGCTTTGAGGTGGCCGGGCGCCTGCTCGCCGACGGCAGCCAGGTGGAGCCGCTGAACGAGGCCGAGGTGCGTGAAACCTTGGTCCCAGCCTTGGCAGCACGCGGCTACAAGGCGGTGGCCATCTGCCTGCTGAACGCCTACGCCAACCCGGACCAGGAAATCCGCTTGGGCCAGCTGCTGGAAGAGGCCTTGCCGGACCTGCTGGTCACCCGCTCCAGCGAGGTGGTGCGGGTTTTCCGCGAGTTCGAGCGGGCCTCGACCACCGCGCTCTCTGCCTATGTCCAGCCGGTGATCGACCGCTACCTGGGCCGCTTCGAGCGCGCGCTGACGGACGACGGCTTTGGCGGACACCTGACCGTCATGCAGTCGAACGGCGGGCGCCTGCCGGCCACTGCCATGCGGCGCAGCGCCATCACGGCGCTCTTCTCCGGCCCCGCCGCCGGAGTGGTGGGCGCGGCGCGGCAAGCCGGCAAGTCGGGGCTGGCGAACCTCATCACCTTCGACATGGGCGGCACCTCCACCGATGTCTGCCTGGTGGAAGACGGCCGTCCGGCGCTGACCATGGAGACGGAAATCGGCGGTCTGCCGGTGATGACCCCGGTCTTGGATATCGTCACCGTGGGCGGCGGCGGCGGCTCGATCGCTTGGATCGACGAGGGCGGCATGCTGCGGGTCGGCCCGCAGAGCGCCGGTGCCGATCCAGGGCCGGCTTGCTACGGCAAGGGCGGCGAGCTGCCGACCGTGACCGACGCCCAGGTGGTGCGCGGCGCGGTCCGGCCGGAGGCCTTTCTGGGCGGACGCATGGCCATCGATGTGGAGGCCGCCCGCAAGGCCTTCACCGGCATTGCCGAACACTTCGGCATGTCCATCGACGAGACGGCGGAAAGCGTGGTGAGGCTGGTGAACTCCAACATCGTCCGTGCCATCCAACTGGTCTCGACCGAGCGCGGGCGTGATCCGCGCGACTATGCCCTTGTGCCCTTCGGCGGCGGAGGGCCGCTGCACGCTGCGGCCATTGCCGAGGAGTTGGGGATCAACACCATCTGCGTGCCGCCCAATGCCGGCGTTATCTCCGCCTATGGCCTGCTGGCCTCCGACTTCGTGAAGTTCGCCAGCCGCACTCAGAAGATGCCGCTGGAGGCCGGGCCGAGCGAGGGGGCGGCTGCTTTCAAGGCGCTGCGCGAAGAGCTCTTGGCCGAGTTTCAGGAGATGGGGCTTTCCACCGATCCCCTGATCTTCACCTACACCGCCGACATGCGCTTCGTCGGCCAGGCCTTCGAGCTGGGTGTCGCTTTGCCAGCTGAGCGCCTGGAAAGCGTGACGGTTGAGGACTTCCGCCATGGCTTCGAAGAGGCGCACTACCGCATGTTCTATCACAAGGCCGGTCCCAACCGGCCGATCGAGATCGTCTCGCTCCGGGTCGGTGCCACCTATCCGGCTGAATCGATCCCTGACATGCAGGCCAGCGTAGAGAGCGGCGATGGAGAGAGCGAACTGGTGGACCATCCACTCTTCGACGCCGGCGAATGGGCTGCCTGCCAGCACCTCGCCAACAGCGCCATGAAACCCGGTCTCACCATCGACCGCCTGACCATCATCGAAGGCAGCACCGCCACCACCCTGGTGCCCAAGGGATGGCGGGCTGAGATGGATGACGCCAACAACCTCATCATGAAGAGGAGTGAGCCCTCATGAAGATCAGCGCCCTCGACTATGCCGTGATCAGCCAGGGCCTGCAGGCCGCCGCCCGCGAAATGGGCGTGAAGCTGATCCGCTCCGCTTACTCCACCATCCTGCGCGAGGCCCGCGACGGTTCCGCAGCGCTCCTGGACGCGCAAGGCCGCACCGTCGCACAGGCTGAACTGATCCCCATGCAGCTGGGCACCATCGACGCCATCGTGCAGCCTTGCCTGGAGCTCTTCCCGCCGGAGACGCTGAAGGAAGGAGACTTCCTGATCAACAACCACCCCTATCACGGTGGCCAGCACTTGCAGGACGTCTTCATCTTCAACCCCGTCTTTTTCGAAGGCGAGCTGATCGGCTTTGGCGCCAGCGTTGCCCACCACCTGGACCTGGGCGGCGGCAGCGCCGGGCTGAACCCGCTGGCCTCCGACGTCTATTCTGAAGGCCTGCTGATCCCACCGTCGAAGTACACCATGGAGCACGACTGGAACGGTGGCCCGCTGGAGCGTCTGATCGCGGCTAACATCCGTGTCCCCGATCAGACCATCGGCGACTTCAACGCCCAATTCGCCGCCAACTTCATGGGCGGCGGCCGGATGAAGGAGCTTTGCGCCAAGCACGGCGTGGCAGCCGTGCGCGAGACCATGGAGGAAATGCTGAACTACTCCGAGCGGCGGGTGCGGGCGGCAATCGAGACGGTGCCGGACGGTGTCTACCACGGTGAGGCCTGCATCGACGATGCCGGGATCGACGGCGACGACCCGATCTGGGTGCGCGCCAAGGTGACGGTGAAAGGCGATAGCGTCGACATCGACTTCGACGGCAGCGACAAGCAGGTCGCGAGCAACGTGAACTGCCCCTATGCCTCCACCCAGTCGGTGGCGCTCTCGGCCATCAAGGTGGCGCTGACCGGGTCGGACGTGCCTTTCAACTCCGGCCTGCGCCGGCCCATCACCTTCTCCGCCCCCTATGGCTCGGTCTTGAACCCCAAGCCGCCCGGACCGGTGCGGGCCCGCATGATCTCTGCCTACCGTGCCTATGACGCCATCATGATGGCGCTGGCCCAGGCGGTGCCACAGCGGGTCACCGCCATGGGCTTCAACTGCACCACCATCGCCTGCCTCTCGCACCACGACGAGGATCGCGGCTTTGCCGTGCACCTGGAGCCCTTTGGCGGCGGGTTCGGTGGCGGCTACGACAAGGACGGCTGCGATGCCATCGACAATCAGCTCTCCAACTGTTCCAACACGCCGGTCGAGGCCTTGGATGCGGGCTATGACTTCTTCCGCATTCTCTCCTACGGCCATGGCCGAAGGAATCCGGCACC
>JBCBSF010000153.1:0-4746 GCA_039819325.1 Pseudomonadota bacterium
GACAGCTTCTTCTTCGATGGCGCTGACTTTACGCCGGCGAGTGGCCAGGCAATCCGTGATTTTGACGGTGTCTCGCTGAATGCTGGGAATGGTGAAGACAAGCTGGTCTTCGCCACTGGTCTTGAGGTGGGAACCTTTACCTATATCGGCGACAGTGACTTTTCAGGCAGCGGTAACTCCGAAGCACGCTTCGCGGGACGCGTCAGCCTTGAGATCGATCAGGACGGCGACGGTGTTGTCGATCAAGCTCTACTTGTGAACGGCCTCAATTCTGTTGGGCAGCTAACAGCGACTGACTTTGTCTGGCTGTAGCTTACCAAGCACAAACACTAAGAACCAATCAATGAGTTACGGGAGGAGGGGATGGCGACCTTATACGGCGATAGTGGGGCAAACACGATCCTCGGAAGCAGTGCGGTTGACACAGTTTTCGGTCGTTCTGGGGATGATATCATTTCTGGCTACAGCCTAAGAGACATCCTATACGGCGGAGAAGACAATGATGTTCTTTATGGTGATACAGGAAATGATACTTTGTCCGGGGATTCCGGAGCAGACAGTTTCTACGGAGCGGACGGCAGAGACGTAGCATCTGGTGGTTCGGGGTCCGACCGTTTCTTTGGTGAACTCGGCAACGATGTGTTCTATGGAGGCGGCGCGAAGGATACCGGGTTTGGACAGCTAGGCAACGACCGTCTCTTCGGCGGTTCAGGCGATGATCTGCTGGACGGACAAACGGGGAGGGATAATCTTTATGGGGATTCAGGCAACGACTCACTTTCCGGTGGCCCCGGCTCTGATGGCTTGGTTGGCGGGGCGGGCGATGACGTCCTAACGGACGTTGAGGGGAATGATGCCAATGCTCTAGGCGGTGACGGTGATGATACGATCATTCTCGGACAAGGAAGCGTCATCCCCGGCACCTCGTCTCCATCTCTTTTGGGAACCTTGCGAGGCAGCAGCGGCAATGACGTGATCACGGCGCCGGCCTTTGGGGGAATCCGCGTCTTTGGCGGGTCTGGCAACGACAGTATCACAGGTGGCAATGATCTCTCTGGTGGTCCAGGTAATGACATCCTAGTCGCCAAGAATACCTCAAATCAGATTTTTGGCGGTGCTGGCGACGATACGCTTTATGGCTACTTCTATCAAGACACCGTTATCGACCTAACAGAGACAGGCCATGTGACGGAAGGCTACGACATACTCGTCGGCGGTCCCGGCATCGACACGCTCTTCGGTGGGTCGGAACCTGACCAGTTTCTGGTGGAAGTGGGTGATCTGGAGAGTGGTGAAACCTATGATGGTGGAACAGGAGTGGACACGCTGATTCTAGCCATGGAAGTGACAGTTCCTGTGAACGTGAGTTTTTCACGGCTTGAGGTCTTGGACGCCGCCGGCGCCAGCGGAAAAGATACCTTCATCGGATTCAGCGGAGATGATACGATTTCAGCGGGCGCAGGAAACGATCGCGTTTACGGTGTTTCTGGGAACGATTCTCTTGTGGGCCAAAGTGGAGACGATGTCCTCTACGGTGGTGATGGCGAAGACCAGATATTTGGTAGTAGCGGCAATGACACGGTAAGAGCCGGATCCGGCAACGACATCGTTAACGGGCGCTTGGATGACGATGATCTGCGTGGTGGGGACGGTGACGATGTCTTGAGCGGTAGTCTCGGCGAGGATGTGCTCCTTGGCGCTGGTGGAGACGATACGTCCGATGGCGGCGCTGACCAAGATCAATTGGGTGGCGGCACCGGTGCCGATCGGCTCTTCGGTGGGGCCGGGGATGACCAGCTAAACGGCGGCAGTGCAGACTTTACAATCGATCCGGCAACGGGCGGTATCACCGCCGTCGATATCCTCTACGGCGGTGGCGGCAATGATACCTTCATCGTGAACAGCGCCGATGATCTGATCGAGGAATCGAAAGGCGGCGCCGCGTCGGATACGGTCTGGTCGAATGCGCCGGACTTCATCCTGCCAAGCAGCGATGTGGGGGAGATCGAGGTTGCGACCCTCAACCCCGCAGCCGGCGACGCGACCCTGGTGGGCAATTCGATCGACAACACGCTCTTCGGCAACTCCGGCATGAACCGCCTCTATGGCCGCTCCGGCGCCGATACGCTCTTTGGCGGTGATGGAGACGACACGATCGGAGGCGGCAGCTCGAGCGTTTTGATGGGTAACCCCGACGTGGCTGACACGCTCTTTGGCGGTCTTGGGAACGACAGCCTGCTTGTGGAAACAGCCAACGATCTTGTCTTCGATGTGACCGGCGGTCTGGATATCGATACCGTCATCTCAACTGCTATGACCTTCACCTTGCCAGACGACGCCAACGGAGACATCGAGAATGCGGTCATTGGGGCCGGCGTGGCGACACGCAGTCTGACCGGTAATACCCTGGACAACGTCCTGCGCGGCAATGACGGCAAGAATAGACTGGATGGCGGGGACGGCGACGATTTGCTGATTGGGGGCGACGGTGTCGATAGGCTGCTCGGGCGTAGGGGCAACGATACGCTGAACGGCGGGTCTGGGGCTGACACCATGATTGGCGGCCCTACGGCAGACACCTTTGTCGTACAGGATTCAGGAGACGTCGTGTACGAGTTCAGTTCCCAGGGCATCGACTTAGTCCGCGCCGAGATCGGCTATACCTTGTTTGATGACCCCGATGATGGCTTCGTTGAAAACCTTCGCCTGCAAGGCGGCTTCGGTCCTATCGACGGGACCGGAAACCGGCTGGACAACAGCATTGATGGCAACGAGTCAGATAACCGCTTGGCAGGGCTGGGCGGTGATGACGTGCTGGAGGGTGACGCCGGCAATGACACCCTCTATGGCGGGTCTGGCGCTGATCTGTTGGAGGGTGGCATTGGCGACGACACGCTGGCTGCAGAAAGCGGCAGCAATCTCTTCGGCGGCGCGGGCCTGGATCGTTTCCGCTTTGACGCGACCACACTTGGCGACGGCAACTCCGGCGGGCCGGTCATCCGCGACTTCGACGGTGTCTCGCTGAATGCCGGCAACGGCGCGGACAAGCTGGTCTTCGCGACCGGGCTGGAGGTGGGCAGCTTCGCCTACATCGGTACGAGCGCCTTCTCCGGCAGCAGCAACAGTGAAGCCCGCTTCGACGGGGTACGGCAGGTCCAGGTCGATCGGGACGGCGACGGCACCACCGACATCGCCTTCCTGGTGAACGGCTTCTCCGCCGCCAACCTGCTCACCGCCACAGATTTCGTCTGGCTTTAGCCCTCTGTGTCACCACCGCCCGGCTCGCGCGGGTCGAAGCGGCCGGCCTGGCCGGCCTCATGATGGACTGGCGGATGGCGCGCTGTAGGGCGGTCAGGTCCTCGCTGAAGCGCTGCAGCATCTCCAAGACCGCCTCGCGGTTGGAGAGGAAGACGCCGCGCCGCATGATGGGGTCGGAAGCCGCGATGCGGGTGAAATCGCGGAAGCCGCCGCCGGAACCGCGCGGCGTGTGGAGACTCGAAAAGATCACAACTCTTCGCTTGCCGTCGCGCCTGCAAATCTGACAACCTCTAGCGCAAGAGGCCGAAGCCCGCTGTACGCGCTAGCGGTAGAGCCTTACGCATAACCGGCTGCGGCCTGTGGCAGGCTTGCTGCGCGCAGCGCCAATCGGGGGGTCAAGTCATGCGCCTGCGTTCTCTCTCTCTCTCTCTCTCTCTGCTCTAGCCACCGTGCTGCTCGCGCTTCCGGCGGCGGCACAGACGGGGCCGGTCGGTAGCCCGACCTGCGCGGATGCGAACCTCACCCTCGCGCCGGGCGAGACGCCCTGGAACTGCTATGAGTTCTATGACCTGAGTACGCTGCCGGCGGACAACACGACGAATCCGGTCACTCCGGAAGAGCGCCGTATTCACCGCGTGACGATCTATGACATGGAGGCCGTGACCTTGGACGCCAGCGGCGGCATCGAGGAGAACTGGCTGCAGCGCGTTGAGAGGAGCGGTCCAGACAACGCCAAGAGCTTGAAGTGTGTTGTCAACGAGGATCAGAACCCCTGGGTCGGCTGCGACGAGGACGCCAGCAATGCCTTGGTGCGCGACTGGTACTGGTTCGACTATGGCGCGCCTGCAATCTATAATCATATGCCAGCGCTGGCCTTCTTCGATGGCGCCTGGTGGGCCATCTGGTCGAGCAACGATAAGAAGACGCCAAGCGCGAACGAGACCAACGATGCGCAAGACGGTTTGGTCTCACAAGGCAAGATCCCGTCAAACCACAATATGTTTCCTGACTACGCCAACATTGAGGGCGTTACGGGCCAGCGCATTCTTCTCTCTAAGTCTGTCGCAGCAGCGGATACGCCCGCGGGGCGGCGGGCTGCCTTCCTGTCCGGCTGGAGCACCCCGACCCCCGAAGGTGTCTTCCGAGATCAACTCTCCGTCGATCCCTTGTCACCCTACGACCCGACGACAAATCCGGAGAACCCGGATAACCGGCAATGGGCACCCGATCTGCTGGTCGTCGATGTCGAACAGCCTGTTGGAGGGACCACGCAGGAACTCTGGGCCTTCTTCACCCAGAACTTGGGTGACCGTGGGCGGGGCTCCTACTTCGGTCGCCTGAAACGTGCTGCCGATGATCCCAATCCCGTGCCTGAATGGGACGTCACACGGATTGACTTCACAGGATTAACCATCGACCCGGCGGATGGCTTCGCCTTTCTGTCGGCCAACTCGCTGCAGCTGAAGCATCAGCCCGACCCCCTGGACA
>JBCBSF010000154.1:0-4718 GCA_039819325.1 Pseudomonadota bacterium
GCTCGCTTTCGCTCGAGATGGCGAGCTGCGTGCGCTCTTCGGCGAGACCCACCCGCTGGCGATCAAGAAGGAACTGCGCGGCATCGATCGCTACGCGCGTGACTTCATCGCCCGTTCGCCCTTCCTCTGCCTGGCGACCCACAACGCCGAGGGTAAGGCCGACGTCAGCCCGCGCGGCGACCCGCCAGGCTTCGTCCAGGTCCTGGACGAGAAGACCTTGGCGATCCCAGACCGGCCTGGGAACAACCGGCTGGACAGCCTCTCCAACATCATTGCCAACCCCATGGTCGGGCTGCTCTTCCTGATCCCCGGCTATGACGACACCTACCGCATCAACGGTACCGCGCGGCTGACCCGTGACCCGGAGCTCTTGGCGAAGATGGAGGTCAACGGCCGCGAACCGAAGGTCGCCATCCTGGTCACGGTGGAGGAGGCCTTCCTGCACTGCGCCAAGGCCTTCCGCCGCTCCAAACTCTGGGATCCCAACGCCCGGCAGGACCGCAAAGAGATGCCGAGCCTGGCCCGCATGATCCTGGACCAGGTGAACGAGCGCCCGGAGAAAGAAGAAGAGATGCAGGCGATCGACCGCGAGTTGGAAGAGGACTACAAGAAATCCCTGTACTAGTCCGACCCAACCGAAGCGAGCCTAACAGAGGCGAAAACAACCGAGGCGCACTCCCGTCATGATGCCGGCGGGCCGCTTTCAGGCCTCAATCGAGCTCTCGCAAATCATCGCCGAGGACCGGCGGCCGGCCGACCAGGCCGTTGCCGACTATCTGCGCGGCCGGCGCTACATCGGCGCCAAGGACCGGCGCTGGCTGACCCAAGCCGTCTATGACCGCCTGCGCCGCCTCGCCCGCCTGGGCTGGTGGCTGCAGAGGATTGGCCTGCCCGATAGGCCGCGCACGCAGGCCCTAGCAGAACAGATCCTGGTGCAAGGGCTGGACCTGAGCCAGCTGGGCCAGCTCTGCTCCGGCGAACGCTTCGCACCAGACCGCCTGGAGCCAGAAGAGAAGCGCAAGCTGCGAAGCCTCGAAGGCGAAACACTCGAGCATCCCGATCAGCCGCCTGAGGTCGCCGGGGAGTGCCCAGCCTGGCTGCTGCCGCACCTGCCCGAGGAACCAGCTGCCCTGCTGCAAGCGCTTTGCCAAGAAGCGCCGCTGGACCTGCGGGTCAACCTTCTGGCTGGCGACCGCGACGCTGCACGAGCCGCCTTGGAAACCGACAGGATCCCCTCTCAGCCGACCGCCCTGTCACCCTTGGGCCTGCGGGTCGAGGGCCGGCGCAACATCGCCGCCACGGCCGCCTTCCGCGACGGTCTGGTGGAGCGCCAGGACGAAGGCAGCCAGCTCGCCGCTCTGCTGGTCGATGCGCAGCCGGGCGAGCGGGTCTGCGATTTCTGCGCCGGTGCCGGCGGCAAGAGCCTGGTGCTGGCCGCTGCCATGGCCAACAAGGGCAGCCTGCTGGCGCTGGACATCAGCAAGGCCCGCCTAGACCGTGCCGGCCAGCGTTTGCGCCGCGCTGGCGCCTTCAACGTCACCCGGCGCGCGCTGGCCGATCACCGTGATCCCTGGGTAAAGCGCCACAAGGCCAGCTTCGACCGCCTACTGATCGACGCCCCCTGCAGCGGCCTAGGTGCCTGGCGCCGCAACCCCGACGCCCGCTGGCGCACCGCGCCGGAGGACCTGGAGCGGCTGACCGCCCTGCAGGCCGAGATCCTGGCCTCCGCCGCCCGCTTGGTGAAGCCCGGCGGCCGCCTGGTCTACGTCACCTGCTCGCTGCTGGCAGAAGAGAACGAAGCGCAGGTCGCCGCCTTCCTCACCGCCACCCCGGCCTTCCGACAGCTGGACATCACCAGCCTGCGCCCAGAGCTCGCGCCCGGCGTAGACAGCGCCGGCGGCCTGACCCTGCGCCCGGACCGAGAGGGCACGGACGGCTTCTACGCCGCTGTCCTCGAGCGCCAAGCAGCATGACTCTCCGCCCGGCCCGCGCCTCCGACGCGGCCGCCATCGCCGCCATCCATGTCGAGACCTGGCGCGCCACCTACCCCGGCCTGGTGCCCGACGCCTACCTGGTCGGCCTCTGCCCCCGGATCTACACAGAACGCTGGCGGCGCAGCTTGTCCGCGGGCCAGAGCGAGACCGTGCTGGTGATCGAAGGCCAAGATGGCGGCTTGCAGGCCTTCGGCTCCGCCGGCCGCGCCCGCCAGCGCGGTGCCCCTGCCAGCGGCGAGATCTTCACCCTCTACGTCCACCCCGACCACCAGGGCCAGGGCCTCGGCGCCCGCCTGCTGCGGGCCCTGCTGGATATCCTGCGCAACGAAGGCCACACCGCGGCCTTCCTCTGGGTCTTGAGCGGCAACCCAGCCCGCTTCTTCTACCAGGCGCAAGGAGGGGCATTGGCGGGGCAACAGCAGGAGCGCTTCGCGGGCGCGCTGCTGGATGAAGAGGCCTACACTTGGAGGACAACAGAAGACACTAAGCGGAGTAAAAAGCCTTAGGAAAATCTACTGATTTTTTCAATAGCTCGGGCGTTTCTAACTCGTCTTCCATGGATCTATCAGATCAACCCCACAGCCCACGAAATCAGCAGTGTTGCGGGTAGCAAGCAAGGCGCCTCGGTACTGAGCGATCGAGGCAATCATACAATCCGCCTCAGATATAGGCCGCCCTGACAAACGTCTATTTGCTGATATCCGCGCGTAGGCGTCCGTTGCTGAGCTGTCAAACGGTAAGATTCTGTTTCGAAAGTCGCGCACTATCATGTCCTGGACAGCTCTTGTCAGGCTCAAGCGCCGTCTTCCTTCTGGTAGGAACGCAACTCCCTTCTTCAGTTCCGCTTCTGTTGTTGCAGTTATGAAAAGGCTGCCAGTCGACTGTTGCCCGAACCACAACATCACGCGGGGGTCGGGTGAATCGCGCATGACTTCAGAAACGACATTTGTGTCTAGAATGATCACGACACCTGCTCACAGCACCGGTTAGTCGAAGTGAGGCCCATCACGCTGAGAGCCACGAGGTGGAATCTCTAGATCAACGCCACCGATGGCCTTGAACCGTTCGTGTATGGCGCGGCCCAGGTTCTCCGGTAGCGGTTCTTCGAAAACAGCATCACGGATGATTTCACGCACTTCCTCCTGAACAGTTCGACCATTCCTTTGGGCACGACTTTTCAAGCCTTCCGTCAGGGCCTCATCCAGATCAGGGATAACAAGATCGGTCATAAAGCACCTCCACTCACCGGACTGGCCTCGTCACGTCACGCACCGGGCGCTTCGCAACCTCATCTCCAACCGTCTCTGCCGCCACGCGAAGATCGTAGGCACTCTGCAGATTGAGCCAGAATTGGGGATCAATGCCAAACCAGTGCCCAAATCGCAGCGCGCTATCCCCAGTGACTGAGCGTTTGCCGGCGATGACTTGTCTGATCCGGTTGGGCGGTACGTTGATTTGGCGCGCGAAGGCCGTCGGCGTCAGGCCCGCAGCCTTTAGCTCTTCACTCAGAACCTCGCCAGGATGCACGGATCGCATAAGCATGACGTTACGCCTCGCATTCGTCTCTTGCTGCAAGCATCGCGCGTTGGGGACAGGCGTCAAGACCCCATTCAGCCATCTGTTTCAAGCGTTTTCAGCACGCCAGCCCTGCCGCCGCGCAATCCTTGTTGAACATCTACCCAACAAGGCGCTATAGGCCTCCTACAGAGCCAATCCACGGTGCCGGAAGAAGGACAAAAAGCCATGAACAAGGACGTCATCGTTACCTGTGCCATCACCGGCGCCGGCGACACCGTGGGGAAGCACCCCGCCATCCCCATCACACCGCAGCAGATCGCCGAGGCGGCGATTGAGGCCGGCAAGGCAGGCGCCACCATCGCCCACATGCATGTGCGCGAGCCGGAGACCGGAGCACCCAGCCGGCGGGTCGAGCTCTATGCCGAGGTGGTGAAGCGCATCCGCGACGCCGGCAGCGACATCATCATCAACCTGACCGCCGGCATGGGGGGCGACCTGCAGCTCTCCGACAGCGATCCCACGACCTTCGGCCCAGCAAGCGACATGGTCTCGGCCATGGAGCGGCTGGCACACGTCGAAGAGCTGCTGCCGGAGATCTGCACCTTGGACTGCGGTACGCTGAACTTCGGCGACGGCGACAACATCTACGTCGGCACGCCGGAGATGCTACGCAAAGGCGCCAAGCGCATCCAAGAGCTGGGCGTGAAGCCGGAGCTGGAGTGCTTCGACAGCGGCCACGTCTGGATGGCCAACACCCTCTATGAAGAAGGCCTGGTCGACTCCCAACCGCTCTATCAACTCTGCCTCGGCATTCCCTATGGCGCGCCGGCTTCCACGGAGACCATGCTGACCCTGCGCAACCTCTTGCCGCGCGACGCCATCTGGTCGGGCTTTGCCATCGGCCGCATGCAGATGCCGATGGTGGCGCAGGCGGTGCTGTTGGGCGGCCACGTGCGGATCGGGCTCGAAGACAATCTCTGGCTGGAGAAGGGGGTCTATGCCTCCAACGCCAGCCTGACCGAACGCGCGGTGGAGATCGTCCAGCGCCTCGGCGCCCGCACCCTTTCGCCGGACGAGGGGCGCAGCTTCCTCGGCCTGAAACCCTTGTAGTTTGCGCGGTCACTTCGTGACCGTCCGGCACCGGCCCGCACCCCCGCCCGGCCACCCAACGCCAGTATCCTCGGGGTGGCCGGGCGGGGGTGCGGG
>JBCBSF010000155.1:0-4637 GCA_039819325.1 Pseudomonadota bacterium
CGTGATCCCATCTCTGATCTCCTTTGCGACACGATACATGATCACAAGGAGCGGCACTCTTACGCGACAGGTCCAGACTCTAGAAACCGCCCCCCTTACGAGCGTCATGCCTTAGGGGCTCAATGCGGCGCGACCCACCCGCAAGCCGGCCCCGTTAAAGAAACCCCCATTTTCCCAAAGTCACCTGTCTCATAAGCTGAAGGTCGTAGGTTCAAATCCGACCGACGAGATGAACCGACTCTGCCGATACGAGAGTTCCAGCCGAGAACAGTGCGCAAAGTCCAAATCGGACCCCCGCAACCAATCAAGGCCCCGCAGTCCAGTGGGGCCTTTCATGGTTCTGGAGGAAGGCTCTGACGACACGGGTTCGCCGCCGGATCTCCCGCATGATCCTCTCCAGAGGATTGTTGGTCCTGATCCGGCGCCAATGCTCATTGAGGAATGAACCGCTCCGGGTTTGTCGGAGGCTCCGAAGTTTGAGAGGATGGAGCGATGACAAGCAAGAGTGGGATACGGTTTCCACCAGAGGTTCGCGCTCGTGCGGTTCGTATGGTGAAGGAGGAGAGCGAAGCAGGTTCTTCGCAGTGGGCTTCGATCGAGTCGATCGCACCCAAGATCGGCTGTTCGTCGGAGACCTTACGGCGGTGGGTGCGCCAGGCGGAGCGGGACCAGGAGGTCCAGTCGGGCGGGGCGACAGATGACAAGGCCCGCGTGAAGGTCTTGGAACGTGAGGTGCGCGAGCTTCGTCAGGCGAACGAGATCTTGCGCAAGGCCTCTGCCAATTTTGCCCAGGCGGAGCTCGACCGCCGGTTCAAACCATGATCGCCTTTATCGACGCGCATCGCGCGGTCTATGGGGTCGGGCCGATCTGCAGTGTCCTGCCGATCGCCCCATCGACCTACTACCTGCACAAAGCCAAGGAGCGCGACCCGACGAAGCATTCCGCTCGGGTCAGACGCGATGCCATCTTGAAGGTCGAGATCGCGCGGGTGTTCAAGGAGAACTTCGGGGTCTACGGCGTGCGCAAGGTCTGGCGCCAGCTCGACCGCGAAGGCATCCAGCTCGCCCGCTGCACGGTGGCGCGGCTGATGCGCGGCTTGGGCCTGCGCGGTGCGGTGCGTGGCCGACGGCTGCGCACCACGCTGGTCGATGTCAGCCGCCCCTGTCCCTTGGACCGGGTCAAGCGTCAGTTCCAGGCCTCCCGGCCCAACCAGCTCTGGGTCTCGGACTTCACCTACGTCTCCACCTGGGAGGGTTTCGTCTACGTCGCGTTTGTCATCGATTGCTTTGCCAGGCGGATCGTGGGCTGGCGTGTCTGCCGCAAGGCGCAGACTGGTTTCGTCCTGGACGCGCTCGAACAGGCTCTCAACGAGCGCCAGCTGATCGACCACGAGGGTCTTGTCCATCAAAGCGGCCGCGGTAGCCAGTAGCTCTCGATCCGCTACACAGACCGGCTGCTGGAGGCGGGCATTGAGCCTTCCGTGGGCAGCGCTGGCTGCTCCTACGACAATGCCTTGGCCGAGACCATCAACGGCCTCTACAAGACCGAGTTGATCTATCGCCAAGGCCCCTGGCGCACTGCCGAGGCCGTAGAGCGCGCCACGCTGGACTGGGTTCACTGGTTCAATACCCGCCGGCTCCTGGGCCCCATCGGCTACAGACCGCTGGCTGAAGCAGAGGAACACCACCAAACCCTGCTGCAGAAGGGCCTGGTGGCATGACTCACACTATCAACGCTCCGACAAACCCGCCACAGTTCAGCCAAAGATGCATCCAGCATGCACGCCATGTCTCAAGGCAGTCCGTGGTCTCGGTGTTGGAGAGAGCGGCACACCCAAGCCCGGTGAGCGGCCAGTCTGGCTATGAAAGGTTATGGAATTCCTGTGTCTGCTCCTGCAGATTGTCTCGCTGTCCGCGTGAAAAGGCAAAAGAATCAGTTTGTATTTATTGAATCTCGTTGTCTCCAAGCCTCGTATTTGCAATTGGTCGCTAGCCTAGACGTTTGATATCCCCTGACTGACCTTTTGATTTATTGACGCCTGAGTGAGCAGGTGCAAATTGTAGGGCATAGGGGTGCAGGCATGAGGAGGCCTTTGGCTTCGGTGCAGAGTGCCACTGAGATGGTCGATCGCAGCGTTAAGTTGCGGCAGTTTCTGTTGTAAACCCAGTAAAGGAGAGCGTTACGGCAAGTCTGAAGGGGAGACTTTTTGACGAACGCCGGCTCCAGAGGGGGTTTCGCGGAACTGTAGAGCTGTGGAGTGGCTGCTTATGCACAGGGCACGGCACAAAGTGCAGTCTGTCTCTCTTTGCATAGACAAGCCGTTTGATCTGGCCGCACGCAAGCAGCGGAGG
Source organism: Pseudomonadota bacterium (assembly GCA_039819325.1). Taxonomy (GTDB): domain Bacteria; phylum Pseudomonadota; class Alphaproteobacteria; order Kiloniellales; family JACOMY01; genus JACOMY01. The sequence goes on from JBCBSF010000155.1 coordinate 2,353, forward strand.
CTGCGGACGTAAACCGATAGGCTGAAGGGAAAGACGATGAGTGGTGATGCGTTTTTGGGAACCTCTAAAAGTGACACAATCGAAGCGTCTTCGATTGGCCAGTGGAATCGGATCTTCGGCGAGGGTGGTGCCGATGTCCTCATGCTGGCAAGCGGCTATGTGGAGTTCGCTTTTGGGGACGCAGGCAATGACCGGCTCTTTGGAGGGTCCGGGGACGATGTCCTGGAGGATTGGGCCAGGGATTCAGGTTTTGGTGGGGACGACAGGCTATTCGGAAACAATGGCAACGACCTGATCAAAACTGGCGAGGGCGACGACCTCGGAAGTGGTGGTAATGGAAGCGACACGGTTTTTGGAGGCACGGGTTTCGATCGTCTTTTTGGCGGGGCTGGCAATGACACAGTCTATGGGGATGCATGGAGTGACTCGCTCTACGGCCAAGGCGGCTCGGACAGCATCTTCGGTGGCAATGGCGATGACCTGATCGACGGCTTCAACGGACGTGACGTTCTGCGTGGCAACAACGGCGACGACAGTGTGTTTGGCGGTGACGGCAACGACAGTCTGATTGGTCACGAAGGCGACGACACGCTTCGAGGCGGGGACGGTGCAGACAATCTTCGTGGCAACAGTGGCGATGACCGCCTTTACGGCGACGCTGGCGATGACGTCTTCTACATCAAGGTTGCCAGTCACTTCGACAGCGGCGACCGCTGGTTCGGCGGGAACGGTGACGACACGCTGCAACTGGGATCTGGATTCGATAGCACGGACATAGCGGCTGTCGTTGCACGGATGGAAACAAAAGCCAGTAGTGTCGAAGTCCTCCGCGGCGGGTCCGGCAATGATATCTTCTCTGGTGGGCTTATGGGAGAAGGTCTCTCCGGTGGGCTTGGGGATGATTCGGTGAATGGAAGCGGCGGCGACGACATTCTCTTTGGCGACATGGGCGTTGATACCCTACGCGGTCAGAACGGCAGCGACCAAGCGTTCGGTGGCGACGGGGACGACTCCTTGATTGGACACGATGGCGATGACACGCAGTTTGGTGGAGACGGCGCGGACACCTTGAACGGCAATAGCGGAAGCGATGTCCTCTTTGGCGGGTCTGGCGACGATGTCTTCTTTCTCGTGATGGAAGGCCAGCTTGAAGCTGGCGATTCCTGGATGGGCGGCAGCGGCACCGATACCATTGAGCTGCGGTCCAACTTCGACCAGGCGTTCATCTCCGATCTCGCCGATCAGATGGCTAGCCAGGCAGTAAGCGTGGAAATCGTCCTCGACCACCTCGGCAACACCATCGATATCGGCGCCTACTAGTGGTTCGACCCAGACGCTTCCTTCTCCAGGCGTCTGGTGAATCGGTACACCCCGCTGTCGATCTGGCGGGGTCGCTTACCCAGACGGATGGTTCCCATCCGTCTGAGTTGCACCGCTAGATGATCCGATCCGTTGCGTAAGTGCGGATAGCGCCTAGGCACCTAGACAAGAGCTGTGCGGGACACTGTGGCTAGGGAGTGTGAATGGAATGATCGGTTTCCTGCGAGAGACAGACAATGGCAGTTAGAACCGGGACCGAGGGTCCTGATCGCCTGATCGGCACAAGCAGTGTCGATACGATCTATGGACTAGGAGCCTCCGACACACTCTATGGGCTGTCGTCAGGGGATAGTCTCTACGGCGGGTTCGGCTCAGACACTGCCTATGGAGGCCGCGGGAACGACCGTCTCTATGGCGACGGTGGACCAGACGGTCCCTTCTTTGGGGGCTCTGGCTCAGACAAGCTATCGGGTGGTCAGTTCAACGATGCTGATTTCTTCGGGGGGTCGGGCAACGACGTCCTCCGCGGAGATGGAACGACAGTTACGATTGGCGCTTCCGGTATCGATATTGGTTTCTATGGGGATGAGGGCGCTGACACCCTCAAGGGCGGATATGGGTACAACTCGCTTTTCTTTGGAGGCAGTGGTGATGATCGCCTCTATGGGGCTACCGTTGGTGGTTTTGGCGGTTACGACCGTTTCTTTTATGGAGACAGTGGCAATGACCGACTGTTCGGAACGGAAAACACGATTCTCTACTGGTTTGGCGGAGATGGGAACGATGTCTTCACCGGTGGGAGCTTCGGCAATGGACGTGTAGACGGTGGGGAGGGCGACGATCGCCTCACGGCCGGACTGCGATTGAATTTTGCTTTCTTTGGCCGCTCCGGTGATGACCGCTTGACTGGCGAATACACGAACGATGTCAGTTTCTTTGGAGGAAGCGGTGATGACACACTTCAG
>JBCBSF010000156.1:0-4608 GCA_039819325.1 Pseudomonadota bacterium
ACCGGCCCTCTCCCCCTCCCGGCCACCCAATAGGATACTGGCGTGGGTGGCCGGGAGGGGGAGAGGGCCGGTGCCGGCGGCAGCACGCAAGTGATGCAAACTGCAACAGGGAGAGGGTCGCGATGATGGCCAATCAGCCCCTGGTCTGGGTGCTTGAGCCAGGCTACGCGGACTATGCGCGCGAGACGACGGCTCTGGAGCCGTTTGGCGCCAGGCTGCGGGCCGTCGCTGAGGAGCAAGACCCTCTCCCTCTGCTGCAAGAGGACAAGCCTGTGGCTCTGCTGGTGCGCGAACGTACGGTCGATGCCACGCTGCTGACGGCAGCGGCGGGCTTGAAGGCCGTCGTCCGCTATGGCGTCGGTGTCGACAACATCGACCTGGAGGCCGCCTCTGCGCTGCGTATCCAGGTCGCCAATGTGCCCGACTACGGCGCCGAGCAAGAGGTGAGCGAGCTGGCCGTGGCGCTCTATCTCGCCGTCGCCCGGCGGATTGTCGGGCGTGACCGCTCCATGCGCGACGGGCGTTGGCGCGTCGGGCAGGCGGAGCCGATCCCAGGGCGGTCTGGCGCCACCTTGGGCCTGATCGGCTTCGGCAAGATCGGCCGGGTGACGGCGCGGAAGTTCCGCGCACTGGGCTGCGGCCGGGTGCTGGTCAGCGATCCGGCGCTCAGCGAGACAGACGCGCGGGCTGAGCAGGTGGAGCTGCTGCCGTTGGACGCGCTTTGCCGCCAGTCCGACATCGTCTCGCTGCATGCCCCGCTGACGCCAGCGACCCGACACATCCTCGACAAGCGCCGCCTGGCGCTGCTGCCGAAAGATGCCATCGTGATCAACGTCTCACGCGGCGGCCTCTTGGACGAGCTGGCGCTGGCCGAGGCCTTGACTAGCGGCGCGCTCTTCGGCGCCGGGCTGGACGTCTTCGAAGAGGAACCGCCGCCCGCCGATCATCCGCTGCTGCAAACACCCAACACCGTGCTGTCCGATCACGCTGCTTGGTACTCGGAGACCACGGTCGCCAGCCTGCAGGACAAGGCGGCGGCGGAGGTGGTGCGGGTCCTCAGCGGCGAGCCGCCGCTCAACTGGATAAACCGCTGGTAGGAGGCCGCTGATGACTCTCCTGGACCGTCTCGCCTCGCTGAAGCTCATCCCGGTCATCCGCACCAGGGACCAGGCCGAGGCCCGGCTGGCCTGCGACTGGCTGCTGGAGGCTGGGCTGGAAGCCCTTGAGGTCACCTTGACCGTTCCCGGTGCGGAAGAGCTGATCGCTCAGCTACGAGAGAAGCACCCGGACGCCCTTATCGGGGCCGGCACAGTGCTGGATGCAAGTGCCGCAGAGCGCTGTATCTCCGCCGGCGCGGCCTTCTTGGTCTCGCCCGCTGCTGTGCCCCTGGTCGCCGCTACGGCCAAAGCGCGCGCGGTGCCCTTCATGCCGGGTGCCTCCACCCCCAGCGAGGTGCTGGCCCGCTGGCGCGAGGGTGCGGCTCTGGTGAAGGTCTTTCCGGCCAAGCTCTTGGGCGGACCGGCCTACCTGAAGGCGCTGAAGAGCGTCTTTCCCGACATCCCGATCATGCCGACGGGCGGCGTCACGCCGGAGACCGCAGCCGACTACCTGCACGCCGGCGCACACTGCGTCGGCATGGGTGGCGAGCTGGTGCCGCGCGATGCGCTGGCGGCTGGTGACAAGACCCGCGTTCTTACCTTGGCGCGCCAGGCCCTGGCCGCGCTCAACACCCCTCAGAGCTAGGAGAAGAAGACCATGGACCTGAAGGACCTCATTGCCGGCTTCCGCGGCACCGCCACTGCCTCCGTCGCCGACGCGGTCGACAAGATCGCCGGCAAACGCGGCTATCTGGACGCGGCGATCAAGCCGCGTATCAACGAAACCAAGATCGTCGGCCCGGCGGTCACCGTGCTGGAGGGGCCAAGCGACGAGTTCGTCCCACCACAGCACGCGCTGGACGCCATCGACGAGTCGGACGCGGGCTCCGTCATCGTCATCTCCATCGGCGGTGAGGTGGATGTCGCCGTCTGGGGCGGTCTGATGACCGCAGGCGCGGTCGCCAACAAGCACGAAGGCGCGGTCTTGGACGGTGGCGTGCGCGACGTGACCGAGATCCGCCGCGACTACGACTTTCCCGTCTATGCCCGCTCCGTCTCCCCCGGCACGACCCTGGGCCGCCACAAGACGCTGGCCGCCAACGTGCCGGTGCCGATTGGCCCGGTCATGGTGCATCCCGGCGACATCCTGGTCGGTGACATCGACGGCGTTGTGGTGGTGCCCCGTGCCCATGCCGAGGCCGTACTAGCGATGGCCCAAGAAATCGATGCACGTGAGGCCGAGCAGGCGAAGCTGATCATCCAGACGGGCGCCTTGCGCGAGGGACTAGCGAAGTATGGCCGAATCTAAAAGGGGCCGACCGGCCCTGCAGCCGGAGATCATCTGCCTGGGCGAGCCGATGGTGGAGTTCAACCAGCAGCCTGATGGCCGCTATCTGGCGGGCTTCGGCGGCGATAGCTCCAACTGCGCCATCGCGGCTGCCCGTCAGGGGGCCAAGGTCGGCTATTGGACGCGGCTGGGCCAGGATCGCTTCGGCGACGACCTGCTGCGGCTCTGGCAGGAGGAAGCGGTGGATGTGAGCCAGGTGGTGCGCGATCCGCAGGCGCATACGGCAATCTACTTCGTCAGTCACGACGAGGCGGGTCACGCCTTTACCTACTTCCGCGCCGAGTCCGCCGCCAGCCGTATGCGCGCGGAGGAGCTGCCGGCGGACTACCTGCGCGGCGCCAAGATCCTGCATGTCTCCGGTATCTCGCAGGCCATCTCCGACAACGCGGCGGACAGTGTCTTCGCCGCGATCGAGCTGGCGCGGGAGGCAGGGGTGACCGTCTCCTATGACACCAATCTGCGTCTGCAGCTCTGGCCCTTGGACCGGGCGCGTGCGGTGATCCACGCGGCCATGGCACGCTGCCAGATCGCTTTGCCGGGCTTGGAGGATGCGCAGAAGCTGACCGGAGAGCAGGATCCCGACGCCATCGCCGACGCCTACCTCGCGCTGGGCTGCGAGATCGTTGCGCTAACCCTGGGGGCCGCCGGCACCTTGGTCGCCACCCCGGCAGAGCGCCGGCTCTTGCCGGTGCAGCCTTTGGAAGCCGTGGATGCCACGGCAGCCGGCGACACCTTCGACGGTGCCTTCCTGGCGGAACTGGTGGCCGGCCGCGATCCCTTCACGGCAGCGGCCTATGCCAACGCTGCCGCGGCGCTCTCGACGCAGGGCTACGGCGCCGTCGCGCCTATGCCGCGCCGCGCTGCGGTCGAGGCCTTTCTGGCTGAGGCGGCTGCGTGATGCGCCAGGCGCTGGTCACCGGTGGTACCCGCGGCATCGGTTGGGGGGTCAGCCAAGCCTTGCTGGCTGCAGGCTGGTCGGTGACGGCAACTGGGCTCACCGAAGCGGAGGTGGCTGCTTGCCCTGAGGCTGATCACCTGACCCGCTGCCGCCTCGACGTGACCGACCAGGTCGGAGTTTCCGCGCTGATCGCAGGCATGGACAGCTTGGACGGCCTGGTGAACTGCGCCGGGATGATCCTGCGCGACCGAGAGTACGAGCTGGATGTCTTCGAGCAGGTCTTGGCCGTCAATCTGACCGGCACCATGCGGCTCTGCATGGCCTGTCAGCCGCTGCTCGCAGAGAGCAAAGGGGCCATCGTCAACACGGCCTCCATGCTGAGCTTCTTCGGCGGTCCGGCCGTCCCAGCCTATTCGGCCTCCAAGGGCGGGATCGCACAGCTGACCAAGGCCTTGGCCGCACGCTGGGCGGAGGCCGGCATCCGCGTTAACGCGGTGGCACCGGGCTGGATTGAGACGGAACTGACCAAGGGCCTGCGCGACGATAGCCTGCGCGAGACCGCCATTCTGGGCCGCACGCCCATGGGCCGTTGGGGACAGCCGAAAGAGGTGGGAAGCTTGGTCGCCTGGCTGCTCTCACCAGAGGCCAGCTTCGTCACCGGTTCCATCATGACCGTCGACGGTGGCTATGCCGCGGTTTAGTGCCAAGTGGAAGTGGTCACTCCGGACTTCCCAAGCTATCCGACCTCATCCTGAGCTTGTCGAAGGATGTGCCAAGGAGAAGATCGTGCTTGGGGCACATCCTTCGACAAGCTCGCAGATGAGGTCCGGAGTGGATGGCGACTGTCGCCCAGACGAACGCTTTGATCGAAAGGATGCCCACTGTGCCCTTAGACAAACATGATACCCAAGCCGATATGCCCTACCAGAAGCCCTTCCCGGCAGATGCCTTGGCAGAGATCGTGGTGCCGCAAGCGGTGCCGGAGGATGAGCGCATTTGGGTGCCGCAGGCGGAAAACGTCTGGTTCCGCCCGCTCTGCCTCAACCGCTCGCAGGGCTACTGGACCAACCTCCTGCGCGTGCGTAAGGCCGGGATCCTCTCGCGCCACCGCCATCCGCAAGGGGTGCATGGCCTGGTGCTAAAAGGCCGCTGGCGCTACCTGGAGCACGACTGGGTGGCTGAGACCGGATCTTACGTCTATGAGCCGCCCGGTGAAACCCATACGCTGGTGGTGCCTGAGGATGTTGAGGAAATGATTACCTTCT
>JBCBSF010000157.1:0-4224 GCA_039819325.1 Pseudomonadota bacterium
GCCAGGTCGTCCAGCGTTTCGCTGGCGACAATGGTCGAATCCATGTCGGCGACCAGCAGCTTCTTCAAGCGCTCGGCCTTATGCTGGGCGGCCAGATCCACGCTTGAGCCGTTCAGCGCCTGACGTGCCGCAGACATGGCGGCCTGCTGCGCGATCCCGCTGAAGTCCAGGTCGACGGCCAGCTGCAGGGCCAGCCAATCGCTGCCCCCCAGGGTGGCGCCAGCCTGGGAGAGGGCATCACGCACCAGGTCCAGGTGCACCGCAGTAAGGTCTCTTGCGGCGGGATCGCCGACCAAGGTAAGGACGGAAGTCATGGCGCGCATTAAGCGGAGAGCGCGGGGAGAAGACAAGCCCAAGGCCGTGGCTTTTGAAGCAAAGCTGGGGGGCTTTCTTCTGTGGCCCTCCGGCCCTGTCCAGCTGCGCGCATGAGCAGCCCTTCACGGCCCCCTAGGGCGCCCCCTCTGGCCGTCGTCGGACCCACCGCCAGCGGCAAGTCGGCACTGGCCTTGGACCTAGCCGAGGCGCTGACCGGAACCATCATCAACGCCGACGCCAGCCAGCTTTACCGCGAGCTGCCGATCCTCACCGCCCAGCCCTCCGCCGCCGACAGGGCCCGTGCACCGCACCGCCTCTACGGCTGCCAGCCAGCAGCCGAGCCGGCGTCTGCCGGCCTCTGGCGCGGCTGGGCACTGGAGGCCATCGCCGAGGCCCGCGCCCACGGCCGCCAGCCGCTGCTGGTCGGCGGCAGCGGCCTCTACCTCCGCGCCTTGAGCCAGGGCCTGGCCGACATCCCGCCGCTGCCGGCCGAACAGCTGAAGGAGACCGAGGCCCTGCTGGCCGCCGAGGGCCCCGCCGCCCTGCATGCGCGCCTGGCGTCGGAAGACCCGGACACGGCGGCCAGCCTGCAGCCGCAAGACCGCCAGAGGATCGCGCGGGCCTGGTCGGTGCTGCGCGCCACCGGGCGCCCGCTGGCCGACTGGCAGCGCGCGGCCAATGCGGAGGCCCTCCCGCTCACCTGGCTGGTCCTCCTGCCACCGCGCGACTGGCTGCGCCAGGCCGTCGCCGCGCGTTTCGACGCCATGCTGGCCGCCGGCGCGCTGGAGGAGGTCCGGCAACTGCAGGCCCTGGGCCTCGACCCTAAGCTGCCGGCGATGAAGGCCGTCGGCGCGCGTGAACTGCTGGCCCACCTGGAAGGCCACTGCAGCCTGGCGCAAGCGCGGGAGGCCGCCGTCACCGCCACCCGCCAGTACCTGAAGCGCCAAACCACCTGGCTGCGCCATCAAGTGCTGGCCAAGGAAGCCGCGGCTCATGCCTGGCATGCGCAATATTCATGCGCCTTAGGCCAGAAAATAGTCAGATTTTTGCGCAGCAGCCGTTGACAGACGGCACCGTCTTGTTAGGGTGCGCGACCAATCAACGGCGGGTGCGGGCCGCGCGACGGTACTGCACGTCTGGCAGCGAAAGATGAGGAAAGACAGAGGGTTATGACGGATCAGCAGATGACAGGCGCGGAGATGACGGTGCGCGCCCTCGTGGACCAGGGGATCGACACGATTTTCGGCTATCCCGGTGGCGCGGTCCTGCCGATCTATGACGCCCTCTTCAAGCAGAACAACCTGCGCCACATCCTGGTCCGCCACGAGCAAGCTGCCGTCCACGCGGCTGAGGGCTATGCCCGCGCCACCGGCAAGGTCGGCGCGGTCCTGGTGACCTCCGGCCCCGGCGCCACCAATGCGGTAACCGGTCTGACCGATGCGCTGATGGACTCCATCCCCATCATCTGCCTCACCGGCCAGGTCGCCACCCACCTGATCGGCAACGACGCCTTTCAGGAGGCCGACACCACCGGCATCACCCGCCCCTGCACCAAGCATAACTACCTGGTGAAGCGGATTGAGGATCTGCCCCGCATCCTGCATGAGGCCATCTACGTCTCCACCCACGGCCGCCCCGGCCCGGTGGTGGTCGACCTGCCCAAGGACGTGCAGCAGACCACCGGCCGCTACATCGGCCCGGCCGCGGTCGTCCACCGCAGCTACCGCCCCAAGACCGAGCCGGACGGCGAGGCCATTGCCGAGGCGCTGGCCCTCCTGCAAGGGGCGGAGCGGCCGATCCTCTATGCCGGCGGCGGCGTCATCAACTCCGGCAGCCACGCCAGCGCCGCGCTCTACACGCTGGCCAAGCTGACCGGCGCGCCGGTAACCAACACGCTCATGGGCCTGGGCGCCTATCCCGCCGCCGAGCCGGAGTTCGTCGGCATGCTGGGCATGCACGGCACCTACGAGGCCAACCTGGCCATGTACAACTGCGACGTCATGCTCTGCGTCGGCGCGCGCTTCGACGACCGGGTGACCGGCCGTCTTGATGCCTTCAGCCCCAACTCCAAGAAGATCCACATCGACATCGACGCCTCCTCCATCAACAAGAACGTGGTGGTGGACGTGCCCATCGTCGCCGACGCCGGTGCAGCGCTAGAGGCCCTGGTCGCCGGCTGGAAGGCCGGCCCCGGCGGCAAGCCCTTGGACGACTGGTGGGCGACCATCAAGGGCTGGCGCCAGCGCAACTGCCTGGCCTATCGCCAGGAAGGCAAGATCATCAAACCGCAGCACGCCATTAAGCGCCTCTATGAGCTGACGCGCGAGCAGGACTGCTACATCTCCACCGAGGTCGGCCAGCACCAGATGTGGGCCGCCCAGTACTACCGCTTCGAAGAGCCCAAGCGCTGGCTCACCTCCGGCGGCCTGGGAACCATGGGCTACGGCCTGCCGGCCGCCATCGGCGCGCAGATCGCTCACCCCGAGGCCCTGGTGATCGACATCGCCGGCGAGGCCTCGATCCTGATGAACATTCAGGAGCTGTCGACCATCGCCCAGTACAATCTGCCGGTCAAAATCTTCATCGTGAACAACCAGTGGATGGGCATGGTGCGCCAGTGGCAGGAGCTCCTGCACGGCGGCCGCTATTCGGAGAGCTACTCAAGCTCGCTCCCCGACTTCGCCAAGCTGGCCGATTCCTTCGGCGCGGTCGGCATGATGTGCGACGACCCGGAAAAGCTGGACGACGCCATCCGCGAGATGATCGCCACCCCGCGCCCCGTCGTCTTCGACTGCCGCGTCAGCCCGGACGAGAACTGCTTCCCCATGATCCCCTCCGGCGCCGCCCACTTCGAGATGCTGCTAGGCCCCGAAGACAAGGCCGCCCACCAAGTCTCCGAAAGCGGCAAAGCCCTCGTCTAGGCCCGTCGGCCTGCTGAGTCTGATAGGGCGGAGCGTGTAGCTGGCAGCTGCGCGCTCCGCCCGAGAACGTGCAAATCCGAAAAAGTAAGGAACAAAAAGATGCCTGCGCAGGCTGAGGAGAGGGAGCAGCGGATTTTTGCTGCCTTGGTGGACAACGAGCCCGGCGTCTTGGCCCGCGTCATCGGCCTCTTTTCCGGCCGCGGCTACAACATCGAGAGCCTGACGGTGACCGAGGTCGACCCGGCCTCTCACCTCTCGCGCATCACCATCGTCTCCAGCGGCACGCCCCAGGTCCTGGACCAGATCCACGCCCAGCTGGACCGCCTGGTCCCGGTGCACCGTGTCAGCGACCTCACCAACGACTACCGCGGCGAATACGTGGAGCGCGAGACCGCCCTGGTAAAGGTCACCGGCAGCGGCGACAAGCGCGTCGAGGCCTTACGCATCGCCGACATCTTCGAGGCCCAAGCGGTCGACGCCGGCCTAGACCATTTCGTCTTCCAGCTCACCCACCGCCCCGACAAGCTGGAGCGTTTCATCGACCTCATGCGCCCGCTGGGCCTCATCGACGTCTGCCGCACCGGCGTCGTCGCCATGAGCCGCGGCGCACGGGGGTTGTAGGGAGGGGCTTTGGCAGCCGTCTCCTCGCTTGACAGCGCGCCGCCCCAACCCCTATATCCAGCGCCCTGATCGGCGGGCGGCCCGGCTTTTTTCGGCCGCCCAGCCTTCTGGATGGCGGAGTAGCTCAGCTGGTTAGAGCAGCGGAATCATAATCCGCGTGTCGGGGGTTCAAGTCCCTCCTCCGCTACCAGCCAGTGTTTGGCGTAGCCTCATACATACCATGAGCTTTCGTATTAAGGGGGATGGCCCAACCACACCCCACATTCAAGAAGCAGACAGCTAACTTAAGGGGGCTAGTGGATCGAATCTAACGTTTGGTGCCCACGTTTTACAGCGGCGATGATTTTGTCGGGGTCAGCAGTCCAGA
>JBCBSF010000158.1:0-4203 GCA_039819325.1 Pseudomonadota bacterium
CGTGCGCGGTCGAGATGGTGATGCCGCGCGCCTTCTCCTCCGGCGCCTTGTCGATCTGATCATAGGCCGTGAACTGCGCGCCGCCGGCCTCTGCCAACACCTTGGTGATCGCGGCCGTCAAGGACGTCTTGCCGTGATCCACGTGACCAATCGTGCCGATGTTGCAGTGCGGCTTCGTCCGCTCGAACTTTGACTTGGACATCCTCAACCCTTCTCCGAATAGCTGGCGGGCTTACCCTTGTGTTACGAACTGATGGCCCTTAGGCCAGCTTGGCGACCACTTCGTCGGCGACGGCCTGCGGCACGCGCTCGTAGTGATCGAAGTGCATGGTGTACTGCGCCCGGCCCTGGCTCATAGAGCGCAGGGTGTTGACGTAGCCGAACATATTAGCCAGCGGCACCATGGCCTCGATGACCTGGGCGTTACCCCGGGCATCCATGCCCTGGACCTGGCCGCGGCGGCTGTTCAGGTCGCCGATGATGTCGCCCATGTACTCGTCCGGCGTCACCACCTCGACCTTCATCACCGGCTCCAAGAGCGCGGGCCCGCACTTATTGATGCCCTCGCGGAAAGCCGCACGGCTGGCGATCTCAAAGGCGAGCACGCTGGAGTCGACATCGTGGTAGGCGCCATCGACAAGGGTCGCCTTGAAGTCGATCAAGGGGAAACCGGCGATCGTACCGGTTTCACGCGCCGAGTTCAGACCCTTCTCCACACCCGGGATGTACTCCTTGGGCACATTGCCGCCGACGATCTTGTTGTCGAAAACGAAGCCATCACCCGGCTCCAAGGGCTCAAAGGCGATCTTCACCCGGGCGAACTGACCGGAACCGCCGGTCTGCTTCTTGTGCGTATAGTCCACTTCGCCGGCCCGGCTGATGGTCTCGCGGTAGGCCACCTGCGGTGCGCCGACGTTGGCCTCGACCTTGAACTCACGCTTCATGCGGTCGACCAGGATCTCAAGGTGCAACTCGCCCATGCCGGCGATCACGGTCTGGCCGCTCTCCTGATCAGTGTTGACCCGGAAGGAGGGGTCTTCCTGCGCCAGACGCTGCAGCGCCAAGCCCATCTTCTCCATGTCGGCCTTGGTGTTGGGCTCCACCGCCACTTCGATAACGGGATCGGGGAACTCCATCCGCTCCAGGATCACCTGCTTGGCGGTGTCGCTCAAGGTGTCGCCGGTGGTGGCCGACTTCATGCCGGCGAAGGCAACGATGTCGCCTGCGTAGGCTTCCTCGATATCCTCGCGATTGTTGGCGTGCATCAGCAGCATGCGGCCAACACGCTCGCGGGTCTCCTTCACCGTGTTCATCACGGTGGCACCCTTGGTGATGGTGCCGGAATAGATGCGCGCGAAGGTCAGCGAGCCCATGAAGGGATCGGACATGATCTTGAAGGCCAGCGCCGAGAAGGGCTCGTCGTCAGAACTCTTGCGCACGATCTCCTCGTCGCCGCCGACCTTGACGCCGCGAATGGCGGGCACCTCCAGCGGCGAGGGCAGGTAGTCGACCACGGCGTCCAGCAGCGGCTGCACACCCTTGTTCTTAAAGGCAGAGCCGCAGAGAACCGGCACGAAGGCCAGACCGCAGGTACCCATGCGGATGCACTTGCGCAAGGTCTCCTCAGAAGGCTCGTTGCCCTCAAGGTAGGCCTCCATGGCGTCGTCGTCCTGCTCGACCGCCAGCTCGACCATCTTGGCGCGCCACTCGGCGGCCTCGTCGGCCATATCGGCGGCGATCTCCGTCTCGACGAACTCGGCACCCAGGGTCTCGGCCTTCCAGATGATCGCCTTCATCTTGATCAGGTCGACGACGCCAACGAAGTCCGCCTCGCTGCCGATCGGCAGCTGGGTCACCAGCGGGGTGGCGCCCAAGCGGTCGATGATCATGTCGACGCAGCGCATGAAGTTGGCGCCCATGCGGTCCATCTTGTTGATGAAGCACATGCGCGGCACACGGTACTTGTCGGCCTGACGCCAGACTGTCTCGGACTGCGGCTCCACGCCGGCGACCGAGTCGAAGACCGCGACCGAGCCGTCGAGCACACGCAGGGAACGCTCCACCTCAATGGTGAAGTCCACGTGGCCAGGCGTGTCGATGATGTTGATGCGGTGCTTGACCCCGTCGCGCTCCCAGAAGGTCGTGGTGGCAGCCGAGGTGATGGTGATCCCGCGCTCCTGCTCCTGCTCCATCCAGTCCATGGTGGCATTGCCATCATGCACCTCGCCGATCTTATGCGACCGGCCGGTGTAGTAGAGGATGCGCTCAGTGGTCGTCGTCTTACCGGCATCGATGTGGGCCATGATGCCGATGTTGCGGTAGCGCTCTAGCGGATAGCTGCGGGGCATGATCCTCGGTTCCTCGCGTGACTGCCGTTACCAGCGGTAATGAGAGAAGGCGCGGTTGGCCTCGGCCATGCGGTGTGTGTCTTCACGCTTCTTCACCGCAGAACCTCGGTTGTTGGCGGCATCCATCAGCTCGTTGGCCAGACGGTCCACCATGGTGTACTCGCTGCGCGACCGCGAGGCGTTGATGAGCCAGCGGATCGCCAGTGCCTGCGCCCGGTCGGGGCGCACCTCGACCGGCACCTGGTAGGTCGCACCACCAACACGGCGGGAGCGCACCTCGACCTCAGGCCGGATGTTGTCGAGCGCTTCATGGAAGAGCTTCACGGGGTCGCCCTTCACCCGGTCCTCAATGCGGTCCATGGCGCCATAGACAATGGCCTCGGCAGCCGACTTCTTACCGGCCCGCATCAGGTTGTTCATGAACTTCGACAGCACGAGATCGTGGAACTTGGCGTCCGGCAGGATCTCGCGCTTTTCAGCTTTGCGACGACGCGACATGTCAGTCTGTCCCTCTCGCCTACTTCGGGCGCTTGGCGCCGTACTTGGAGCGACGCTGGCGGCGGTCACGCACGCCCTGCGTATCCAAGGTACCGCGGATGATGTGATAGCGAACGCCCGGCAAGTCCTTCACGCGGCCACCACGGATCATGACCACGGAGTGCTCTTGCAGGTTATGCCCCTCACCGGGGATGTAGCTCGTCACCTCGAAGCCGTTGGTCAGGCGCACGCGCGCGACCTTACGCAGAGCCGAGTTCGGCTTCTTCGGCGTGGTGGTGTAAACGCGGGTGCAGACGCCGCGCTTTTGCGGGCAGGCCTGCATCGCCGGCACCTTGTTGCGCGCCTTGACCACTTTGCGCGGCGCACGGATCAACTGGTTGATCGTCGGCATGCTTTCTTCTCTGTCACCTTCAAAGTCGCGGTCGTCGTGGGCCGGTCTCGAAGCGCAAAGCCCCTGGTACTTCCCAGGATGGCTCGTCTCAAAACCGACCGTCGGGTCGAGCGGCAAAAGCACAAAATCGCCGAGAGAGCCCTACCGCCCGTGGCTCTTCGGCGTTTGCAGGTAGCGGCGGTATCCCTCTCACCCGAAGGAGATGGACCCTTCCGCACCGCCGGTCATCTTTCGTAACCCTTGCCGGCATCCTGTAGCGCGAACAGACGAAGCCGCCCGCGGCCCTCAACAGACCCCGTTCAAGAGAGCGCGCATCCTATGGACCTCGCCTGGCGGCGTCAAGAGCTAGTTCGGAGTCTCTTTCGCCGGCTACGCGAGCCCCTTCGATGACCAGCCTTAAGTAGTGCCTCCGGCAGCGAGAGAGCCTTGTTGATGCTGCAAAGGCGGCTCATAAGAGGTGCATAGCATTTGGACCGGGAGGATAGGCCTTGTCCCGAACGCGCACACTGCTGGCCTCTGCCGCCGGCGCACTGTTGGCCCTGACTCTGCTAGGAGCCCCTGCCATGGCCCGCGATGCCGAGGTTGTCGCCGTGAAGATCACGCCGGAGGGTGCCGGCAAGTTCCGCTTCGACGTGACGGTCGCCCATCCGGATACCGGTTGGGATGACTACGCCGACCGTTGGGAGGTCCTGGCACCCGACGGCACCTCGCTGGGTGTCCGCGTGCTGGCCCACCCGCATGTGAACGAGCAGCCCTTCACCCGCTCGCTCGGCGGTGTGGCGATCCCTGAAGACGTAACCGAGGTGACGGTCCGGGCGCGCGACTCGGTCGATGGCTGGGGCGATGTGACGAAGACGGTGCCGGTGCCGCGTTAGTTTTCTACTGCTCTCGCCTTCGTAACATCCAAACGCACTCCCCTCGTCTTGAGCAGCGAGCGCGAGCGAGCGCCCGTCGAAAGGCGGGCCG
>JBCBSF010000159.1:0-4119 GCA_039819325.1 Pseudomonadota bacterium
AACCAGTCAATCACCGCGCCCTCCACCCAGCGGTATAGTAAGTTTTCGACCTTTAACACAATCATCTATTGGCCCGCTGTATGGACCCTCGCAACGCCCAGTGCTCCCAGTCGAATAGTCAAACCACTCAATCCAATGATGATCAGCCAATGTAATGCGCTCTCTCGAAGAGAATTCTTTATCTCTGGGTATATAGTTTACATTAGAATTCTGAATTACATAACCATTATCTGTCTCAGCGCTCAAATCAATGGAAAGTGTAACCAACACAAAAATAGAACATAAAAGAAACGATGTCTGACATTTTTTCTGCATTGTTACCTCCCAAACACCAGATGCCGACAAATCGTCAGTGGTACACTGCGAAGGAGTACTGTCAACTTGGCTTCCCCGTTTGGTTCCCACAAGATGATCATGCCGCCGTTCGAAACGTCGATCAAGTCTTTGAATGCGATGGCAACGCTTCGGTTGGTCGATGGCAAGCCGGCGCAGCCTAGAATGAGCCCTCGAACGCAGCAAGGAACGCCGCTTGGGCGTGCGCCGGTCGCACCCTTTCCGTCGCCTGACATGTCTATCAAAGATCGTGTCCCAGGCCGTTCTATAATCGTTTCTGTCAAGCGCTATCCTCCATCGCTTACGTTGTATCCTCGCGTTGGCTTCATCGTCACCAACCTGCCTCGGCCCGCCGAGCGGATCGTCGCCTTCTACAACCAGCGTGGCACGGCAGAGCAATAGATCAAGGAAGGCAAGAACGCGATCCGTTGGACGCGGTTGTCATGCCGGAGCTTCATGGCCAATGCGGTTCGGCTCCAGCTTCATGCACTGGCCTACAATCTGGGCAACTTCATGCGCACGCTGGCATTGCCCGAGCCGATTGGCCACTGGTCGCTGACGACGCTGCGCGAGAAGCTGGGTGAGCGTCCGGCGTAGGCGCCCTTGCGGAGTTGAGGCCAAGCGCCATGCTCCTAGTCATAGTGTTAGCGGTATGACTAGGAGGAGGGCGTCGTGGAAGTGCTGGGGCGTGAACGCCGTCGGCGATGGAGCGTTGAGGAGAAGCGTCGGATCGTGACCGAGGCGAGTCAGCCTGGGATCAGCGCGAGCTGGGTGGCCCGGCGCTATGACATCGCCCCCTCGCAGCTGTTCAGCTGGCGCAAGCAGTTCCGCGAGGAGACGGCAGGAAGCTTTCTCCCGGTTGTTGTCGAGGAACGCGCTAAACAGGCAGACATGGAGGGGCGGATCGAGGTGACCTAGCCCGGAAGTCTCACGAGGGCCAAATCGTGCAGTTGGATTGAGCTTTCGCTGCGGGCGATAGGGACCTGGTGGAGAGCAGACGCACAGGGTCGCCGCCGGAGGCGTTTCGGAGGGTCAGACTTGGTCCGTCGTTGTTGGTGGGAGTGCGAAACGGCCTGATGGCGAGTGTCAGGTGCACAATCGTGCATGTGCGAGCTGGAACTCAGCGGCGTAGGGACAGGCCGAGGCCATAGCGATGCGGATACGCCTGACGGAGATGCGGACCTGAGCGCCGATCTTGAGAAGCTTGGCCCGGATGGTGCCGCAAGTGGCCTTGGCCAAGGGACCGTGGGCGAGTGCCTTGCGGCGGAGCGCGGAGAGCAGGACGTAGGCCAGGGAGGCGAACCAGAGGCGGAGCTGATTGGCGCGCATGCTTGCCGCCGAGGTGCGATCAGCGAAGAGGTCCAACTGGCATTCCTTAATGCGGTTCTCCATGTCGCCGCGCGCGCAGTAGAGGCGTTCATAGAGTTCGCGGGCCTTCACGGTCTTGGCCGTAAGCGAGGTGACGACGAAGCGTGGATTGGCGCCCCGCTCACCGCGGCCCGCCATCCATTCCGCCTTGGCGACGACACGGCGCCAGCGGCTCCAGCTCTTCTTGGTGGTCCAACGGAAGTCGGCGAAGCGCCGGGCTGATCTGCCTGTGCTGAGCGCCTCGGCCTCGGCCCAAGCGAGATCGACATGGATGTGCTCGACCAGGCGGCTGTTGCGGGCCAGGCCGAAGAGGTAGTCGACCTTGTTGGCCTCCGCCCAAGACATGAGCTGCTCGCGGGCGAAACCGCTGTCGGCGCGCAGGAGGATCTTAACCTGGGGCCAGCGCTGGCGGATCTGGCCGACGATGCGGGCGACCTCCTCGACAGCGCCGGCGGAGCCGTCGATGTTGGCGCGCCGGAGCTTGGCGGCCAGCAGATGGTCGCCGCAGAAGATGTAGAGCGGCAGGTAGCAGTAGCAGTCGTAGTAGCCGTGGAAGAAGCGGCCTTCCTGGTGGCCATGTATGGGATCGTCGGTGGCGTCGAGGTCGAGCGTGATGCGCGCTGGCGCCGTGTGATGGGCATCGAGAAAGAGCTCGACGAAGAGCCGCTCGATGGCCTCGGGATCGTGGCCGATGCGGCGGTAACGATCTGCGCCCTCGGGCGCATGCTCCAGCCTGTTCAGCGTGCTCTTCCCGGCCAAGGGCGCGCAGCCGGCGCGGCGCGCCTCCAGGCGGCCCAGCACCGTGCCCAAGACCGGATCGTGGCGCAGGTCGTCGTGGTCGTTCACGTCCTCGTAGCCAAGAGCGATGGCGAAGATGCGCTGGCCTACCAGAGTGGCGATGTCATGCACCACGCGGTCAGCGCGGCGGCCATCCTGGAAGCAGGTGGCAAAGCGGTCTACCAGGCCGATGGCTTGGTCGGTCGCACCCAGCAGCAGCGCTCCAGCGTCCGAAGAGATCGCCCCGCCGCCGAAATCCGCCACCACACGGCGGCCTTCAAGGCGTGCAAAGACCATCGAATCTGCGCTACAGTCTGTTGGCATCGTGGGACCCTCCCGGTTCGGTACAAGTGTTTGTTTGCACTCATACTTTCACCGATTCGGACCCACGATGCAGCTATCCTCGGTAGAGTCGAGGAAGGGCGCGGTGGCTTGGGCCGTGTCGGCATCACTCCGTTTCCCTTCCCCGCTCGTCAAACCGGACGTGCGGATTTCCCGCATCCGGCTTTCCGACTGGTTTCATCTCGAGGCACACGGCGGCGCGCCAAGCTGGACCCGGCGTAGATGGAGAACGCCGAGCTGCCCATGCAGCACTTCTGACGAGAAGCGCCGGGTCCCGCGCGAGAGGACCTTGTGACGCCGGACCAGGAATCGCCTGACGCGCTGTTCGACGTAGTTGTCGACCGCCCGATACGCCAGGAACCGAGTGCCATAGCCGAAGTAGCTCGTCCAGCCGCGCAGCACGCTGTTCAGCTGGACTTGCACGTCTGGCCAGGGCTGCTGGTTCCCGCGATGCAGCAGGTCGCCGACCCGCTCTTTGAGCCGGGCCACGCTCTTCTTCGAGGGGCTCGCACCCAGGTACCAATGGCCGTCCTTGCGGTAACGGTGCGGACCGAAGCTGTAGCCGAGAAAGTCGAAGCGCTCGCTGCGGGCATCACGAACAGAAGTCTTTGCCTCGTTCAGACGCAGCCCCAGCCGACCCATCACCTGTCGCGTCCAAGCCAGCGCCTCGTCCGCGTGACCGCGGCTGAGGATGACGAAGTCGTCAGCATAGGTGACAACCTGGGCGGAGAGTCTGCGGCCCTGATCGGTGATCCGCCAGTACTTTAGAAAGCGGTTCATGTAGACCGAGGCGAGCAGCGGCGAGATGATCCCACCCTGTGGCGTGCCACAGTTGCTGTTCTTACCTCCGGTCTGTCGCTGCCTACCATCCCTGTCGGTTTCCTCGACCGGCACCTTGAGCCACTGCTTGATCAGCCTCAGCAGGTTTCGATCGACGATCCGCCGGGCCACCGATTGCAGCAGCGCCGCGTGCGGAATGGTGTCGAAGTACTTGGAGAGATCGGCATCGACCACGTCGCTATAGCCCTGGCAGAGCAGCTCGTGGACCCTCTTGACGGCATCGCCCGCGCTCCGCTTGGGTCGGTAGCCATAGGCATTGGGGTCGAGATCGGCCTCGAAGATCGGCTCGATCACAAGCTTGACGGCGGTTTGCACCACCCGGTCCCGGATCGTCGGGATACCGAGCGGACGCTCGCCGCCGCCGGGCTTGGGGATCATCACCCGCCTGACCGCTTGCGGTCGGTACGTCTTGGCGCGGAGCTCTTCCCGGAGCTCGGACAGCCACTCTTCCAACCCTGA
>JBCBSF010000160.1:0-4106 GCA_039819325.1 Pseudomonadota bacterium
AGCGAGGCAGAGGCCGCCGCCGAGTTGCCCGACCCCGAACTCCCCAACACCGAGGACGCAGGAGCCTGACGCCATGACCACACTCGCCAACCGCTATGACTTCGTCCTGCTCTTCGACGTGCAGAACGGCAATCCCAACGGTGACCCCGATGCCGGCAACCTGCCGCGCATGGACCCGGAAACCAGCCAAGGCTTGGTCTCTGACGTCTGCATCAAGCGCAAGATCCGCAACTATGTCGCCGAGGCCAAGGCCGGCGAAAGCGGGCACGAGATCTACATGGCCGAGCGCGCGATCCTGAACGACCAGCACCGTCGCGCCTACGCCGCTGAAGAGCTACCTCCCGCCTCTAAGAAGCTACCGAAGAAGCAGGAAGACGCCGAACGCCTGACTCGCTGGATGTGTGCGAACTTCTTCGACATCCGCACCTTCGGGGCGGTCATGACCACGGACATCAACTGTGGCCAGGTGCGTGGGCCTTTGCAGTTCTCCTTTGGCCGCTCCCTGGAGTCGGTGCTGCCGATGGAAATCTCTATCACCCGCTCCTCGGTCACCAACGAGAAGGATGCGGAGAAGGAACGCACCATGGGCCGCAAGCACATCGTGCCTTACGGCCTCTACCGCATGCATGGCTACATCAATGCCAAGCTGGCGAAGCGGACCGGCTTCTCCGAAGAGGACCTGACCTTGGTGAAGCACGCGCTGCTGAACCTCTTCGAGCTCGACCGCTCGGCCGCGCGCGGCGAGATGGCGACCCGGCACTGCTTCTTCTTCCGCCACGACAGCGCGCTTGGCAACGCGCCGGCGCACAAGCTCTTCGAGCGCGTCACGGTGGAGCGCCGGTTTGAAGGGGAGACGGCAGCCGTCGGCAGCACCGCCACCCACAACTGGCCGGCACCGCGTGCCTTCAGCGACTACCAGGTCACCTTCGCGGACAGCGACCTGCCCAGCGGCATCACCGCCTGGGACCTGACGGAGGGGCTAGCGCCATAGAGTTCGAGCCCCTCCCCCTCTCGTCTCTGCAGCACTGGCTCTACTGCCCACGCCAGTGCGCCTTAATCCATCTGGAGCGGCAGTGGGCAGAGAACCGCTTCACCGCCGAAGGCCAGCTGCTGCACCAGACCAGCGATCTTCCGGGCCGCAGCCGGCGCGGCGGGGTGGTGACCCTGCGGGCGCTCCCACTCGCCAACCGGCGGCTCGGCCTTGCCGGTGTGGCCGACGTGGTCGAGCTGCACGATGGAGCGCCCTTGCCGGTCGAGTACAAGCGCGGCCGGCCGAAGGCGCACCAGGCCGATGCCGTCCAGCTCTGTGCCCAAGCCCTCTGCCTGGAGGAGATGTTTCATTGTGAGGTGCCGGAAGGCGCCCTCTTCTACGGGCAGAAGCAACGGCGCGAGGCGGTTGCCTTTGACCGCAGCCTGCGGTCGCTGACGGAGGAGACCATCGCCGCGGTCGCCGCTCTCTTCGCAAGCGGCACGACACCCGCCGCCGTCTATGAGAAGCGCAAGTGTAGCGCCTGCTCTCTGCTTGAGCTCTGCCGCCCTGACAGCCTCTCCGGCCGCTCCGCGCGCCGCTGGCTGGAACGCCAGATCGCGCAAGCCGACAGAGACGAGGCGGAGCGAGCGTGAAGCGGCTCCTCAACACACTCTACGTCACGACGGAAGGCGCCTGGTTGCGCAAGGAGGGGACCAACGTCGTCGTCCAGCTGGAGGGCGAGACGCTAGGCCGTGCGCCGATCCACCTCTTGGGCGCGCTGGTCTGCTTTGGCCGGGTGAGCGCCTCACCGGCCTTGCTGGGCTATTGCGCCGAACAGGGGGTCAGCGTCACCTTCCTCTCTGACAGCGGCCGTTTCCTCGCCCGGGTGGAGGGGCCCTGCAGCGGCAATGTTCTGCTGCGCCGTGCCCAGCATCGTGCCAGCGAGACGGCCGCCGCCGGGCTGCCGGTCGCACAGGCCTTCGTTGCTGCGAAGGCCAGCAACCAGCGCAGCGTCTTGCGCCGGGCGCTCCGCGACCATGGCCCCGACGACGCGCTAGAGGACGCCGCCCGAAACCTGGCGGGAACGGCACGCAAGGCTCTGGCCTGCAACGACCCCGATGTCTTGCGCGGGCTAGAGGGCGAGGCTGCGCAGGGCTACTTCTCCGTCTTCGATCGTCTGATCCGCCGCCAGGAAGCGGGGCTGCGCTTCAAAGGCCGATCGCGCCGGCCACCGCTCGATCCTCCCAACGCGCTGCTCTCCTTTCTCTACGTCCTGCTGGCGAGCGATTGCCGCGCCGCTTTAGAGACCCAAAGCCTGGACCCACAGATGGGGTTCCTGCACCGGGATCGGCCAGGGCGCCCCTCGCTGGCTCTCGACCTGATGGAGGAGTTCCGGGCCCCTCTGGCCGACCGGCTGGTCTTGAGCCTGCTTAACCGCGGTCAGCTTGGCCCAGAGGCCTTTCAAAGCCTGGAGGGCGGCGCGGTTCTCTTGCAGGAGGAAGCCCGCAAAGCAGTCTTGGCCGCCTGGCAAGAGCGCAAGAAGGAAAGCCTGCGGCATCCCTTCCTGGGCGAGAGCTTGCCCTTCGGCTTGGCGATCCAGGTGCAAGCCCAGCTCTTGGCCCGCCACTTGCGCGGCGACCTGGATGCCTATCCCGCTTTTATCTGGAACTAGGGGACCGAGCGCCTCATGCTGGTGCTGATTACCTATGACGTCACCACAGAGGATGCCGCGGGCCGGCGCCGGCTGCGCCGCGTCGCCAAGGCCTGCCAAGACTATGGCCAGCGGGTCCAGTTCTCAGTCTTCGAGTGCGATCTGACGCCCGCGCTCTGGACGCTTCTGCGCAGCCGCTTGATCGCGGAGATCGATCCTGAGCGCGACTCGCTGCGCTTCTACTTCCTCGGCGCCAACTGGCGCCGCCGGGTCGAGCACGTCGGCGCCAAGCCAGCGCAAGACCCTGAGGGCCCCATGATCTTTTGACGGTGCGAACCCTAAGCTTACAAAGAGGCTGTCTGCCTTCTGGGCACCCAGGCACCGCGCGCTGGAGTAGAGGAGGTGCAAGAAAATCAAGGCCTTGGGTTCTGGCATCTGCGTGCGAAAAACGCGACTGTGCAACAGGCGGTTCGCAGCCGCCGTAAGTGGCTGATTTCATGAGATCTCTGGGCTCAACCCATCACCTATCGTGCAAGCGTTCGGAAGCCACCCACCAGGTTCGCAAAGAAGCAGCCATTTGCCGTCTAGGATCAAGCTGTTACGCTCCCGAAGTCGCCCCCTCCACGGGGGCGTGGATTGAAACCTGTCCCCGCGCTGCAGTCCGTCCAAGGCATAGGGTCGCCCCCTCCACGGGGGCGTGGATTGAAACAGTTCGACGGTGCTGGCCGTTTCGAAATCAAGATGGTCGCCCCCTCCACGGGGGCGTGGATTGAAACGCCGTAGAGCGCTTCCCCAGCAAGGCTTAGGGCCGTCGCCCCCTCCACGGGGGCGTGGATTGAAACAAGATTGGCGTGGGCCTACGCGCCGCCTATCGTGGTCGCCCCCTCCACGGGGGCGTGGATTGAAACTACGAGGCGAGCGGCGCTGGCCTGGAACACTACGGTCGCCCCCTCCACGGGGGCGTGGATTGAAACCTCGGCCCTGCCGTCGCCCTGGGCGCCCTCATCGGTCGCCCCCTCCACGGGGGCGTGGATTGAAACCACGATGGCCTTTGCGGGTCTGGATCCGGCAATGGTCGCCCCCTCCACGGGGGCGTGGATTGAAACGCACTTGCGCTGCAGCGCGGCCAGCGACGCCATCGACCGGGTCGCCCCCTCCACGGGGGCGTGGATTGAAACGCACGCTGCCTGGGACCATAGCGGTCGAGCGTCGTGTCGCCCCCTCCACGGGGGCGTGGATTGAAACGAGAGGAGCGCATATCGAGTGGTCCAGGACCTGACGTCGCCCCCTCCACGGGGGCGTGGATTGAAACTAGGTCGGCCTGCACAGCGGCGCGCTCTGTCTGGTCGCCCCCTCCACGGGGGCGTGGATTGAAACTCGACCCGCTTGACCGTGCCCGCCGCGACTGCAGGTCGCCCCCTCCACGGGGGCGTGGATTGAAACCATGCCCTGCGGATATATGCCGTAAATGGTATCGTCGTCCCC
>JBCBSF010000161.1:0-3841 GCA_039819325.1 Pseudomonadota bacterium
GTCTCGCGCTTGTCGATCTGCCGCTTGCCGCGTGCCAGGCCCAGCTGGCACTTCGCATAGCCGCGGTGATTGAAGTAGAGCGACAAGGGCACGATGGTGTAGCCGCTGCGCTTTGCCTGGCCCATCAGCTTGCCGATTTCCCGCTGTTTCAGCAGCAGCTTCCGCGCGCGCGTCGGCTCGTGATTGAAGCGGTTGGCGGGCCCGTACTCCGGGATGTGCGCGTTCAGCAGATAGAACTCGCCCTCCGTCTCCTGCGCGAAGGCCTCATTCAGGGAGGCGCGGCCGGCGCGCAGTGACTTAACCTCAGTCCCGGTTAGGACGAGGCCGGCTTCCACCGTGTCGTCGATGAAGTAGTTGTGCCGGGCCTTGCGGTTCTGCGCGACGAAGCGCTGCGCATCGGCCCTGGCGGAGTTTTTCTTGTTCATAGCGGAGATATGGGGAGGTCCCGCGCCGCACGCAGGCCCCTCCCCTTTTGCTTTCCTTGTTCAGCAAGCCCCCTACAGCAGGCCTGCCTGTTCCATGGCAGCACGGACCTGCGCTTTGGTCTCCTCACGGATACCAACCAGCGGCAGCCGCAGATCCGGCCCGCAGAGGTTCAGCAGGCTGGCCGCGTACTTCACCGGCGCCGGTGAGCTCTCGGCAAAGAGGGCTTCGTGCAGGGGCTGCAGGCGGTCATGGATCGCCAAGGCCTCATCCACTTTGCCGGCCGCCCAGGCCTCATGCATCTGCGCCAGCGGGCCGGGCGCCACGTTGCTGGTGACCGAGATGCAGCCGTGCCCGCCGGTGCCGAGGAAGGCCATGATGGTAGCATCCTCCCCCGACAGCTGGGTGAAATCGGCGGAGGTCGCCAGGCGGGTCCGTGCCGGTCGGGTCAGATCGTTGCTCGCATCCTTCACCCCGACAATGCGCGGCAGCTCGGCCAGACGCGCCATGGTCTCCACCGACATGTCGATGATCGAGCGGCCGGGGATGTTGTAGATGATGATGGGCAGCCCACAGGCCTCGTGGATCGCATGATAGTGGGCATAGAGCCCCTCTTGCGTCGGCTTGTTGTAGTAGGGCGTCACCACCAGGACCGCGTCGGCACCGGCCTTCTCCGCATGCTGCGCCAGGCTGATCGACTCAGCCGTCGCGTTAGAGCCGGCGCCGGCGATCACTGGGCGTTTGCCTTTGGCCACCTCGATGCAGAGTTCCACCACCCGCTCGTGCTCGTCGTGCGACAGGGTCGGCGATTCGCCGGTGGTGCCAACGGGGATCAGGGCCTGGGTGCCCTGCTCGATCTGCCAGGCGCAGAAGCGCTGAAAGGCCTCCGCGTCCACCGCGTCCCCCTTAAACGGCGTGATCAGGGCCGTACAGGAGCCACGGAACAAGGGGTTACCGATCATTTTCTTGTCTTCCTTCGTGTTGCGATGCGGGTCCTGTGGGTCGGTCGGTTGCAGCGACGAGCAAGCGCGTCGCGGCGGCGCCAGCCCGCTCCCCCACCCGACCACCCACGACAGTATCCTTGATTGGGTGGTCGGGTGGGGGAGCGGGCTGGCGCCGCACGGTCGCAAAGCGACCGCGCAACAAACCCTCAAAACCAGCGCGGCGGACCATACAGCCGGTCAGAGAAAGCGTCCAGCCGGCCCGCCGCAAGACTGCATCCCGCACGCCTCTGTGACCAATGGGCCACCTTCGCGCGATTGCGCCGGCGCCGCTGCAATGCCTATGGTCGCCCCCACGAGATCCTAGTGAAAAGAGGGCTCCATGCACCGCTTCCGTCGCTTCGTTGGTAGCTTGCTGCTGGTGCCGCTGCTGCTGGTCTCAAACCCAGAAGACAGCCGCGCCTCCGGCCCCTCGCAGACCGACATCGCCCTGCTGTCGCAAAGCTTGGATCTGGTCGATAGAGGGCAAAGCTTCGCAGCCTGGCAGCTGATCCAGGCGGCCCAAAGCCAGCTGGTGCGCGACCTGGTGCTCTACTTCGATCTGATGCGCGAGGATAGCAGCGCCGACTTCGCCACGATCGCCTCGCTGCTGGCCCGTCACCCCGACTGGCCGCGCCGCGCCCGCGTTGCCCGCAAGGCGGAAGCGGCGCTCTTGGCGATGCCCGCCGGGCAGGCACAGGTGATCGCCTTCTTCTCCCGCAATCCGCCGCAAAGCGGTGCCGCAGCCTTGACCTACCTGGCGGCCTTGGAGGCGCAGGGCGACCAGCTGGGCGCCGAGCGCGCCGTCCGCGCGGTCTGGCGCGACGTGCTGCTGGACGAGGCTGAAGAGTCGGGCCTCCTCACCCGCTATCGCCGTAGCCTGCAGCCCGACGATCACCTGCAGCGCTTCCTCATGCTGGTGGACGAAGAGCAGTCCGACGCGGTGCAGCAAGGAAACCTCGTTGGACCAGGTTATGCGCAGTTGGCGTCGGCCCGGCTGGCGCTGAAGGCGCGGCGCAGCGGTGCGCTGGGCCAAGTGAACGCGGTGCCATCTAATCTGCGGCGGGACTCGCTGCTGATCGTCGATCAGGCGGGCTACTACCAGCGTACAGGCCGGCAGGGCCAGGTGGATGCCTTGCTGCTGGAGATCGGCGCCCCCAACGCGGGTGTGCCGGAGGAGCTCTGGCGTCTGCGTTTCTCCGCGGTCCACCGCAACCTGCGTAACGGCAACAGCCGGCAGGCCTACCTGCTGGCCCGCGATCACGGCCTCTTCTCTGGTGGCGGTTTTGCCGAACTGGAGTGGAAGGCCGGCTTTATCGCCTTGGAGCGCCTACGCGACCCGGCGGCGGCCTATGCCCACTTCGTGCGCTACTACGAGGGCTCGGCAGCCTCGCCCATCTCCAAGGGCAAGGCGGCCTATTGGGCAGCCCGCGCGGCCGAAGCCATGGGCAGGGGCGAAGAGGCCAAGGCCTGGCTGGCCGCAGGCGCAGCGGAGGAAACCAGCTTCTACGGTCAGCTGTCCGCGGCCCGCATCGGCCTCTTGCCCGGGGCCGGCCTACCGCTTCAACCGGCGCTACCGGCGGACTTCCTAGTGCGCTACCAACATGGTGACCTGGCGCAGGCCTTCACCGCGTTGGCCCGCGCCGGCGAGCGCTGGCGCACGAACCTCTTCTTCGCCAGCCTGCGCCGAGGCGCGCTCACCCCCAGCGACCTGCAGGCGCTGGCATCGCTCTCCAGCCAGTATGGCCGCACCGATCTGCAGGTGAAGAGCGCCAAGTCGGCCCGGCGCATGGGCAGCCTGCTGATCAATGACCTCTTCCCGCGCCCTGCCGCCATCGGCGCCGGCGTGCCGGAGCGTGCCCTGGTGCTGGCCCTGACCCGGCAGGAGAGCGAGTTCAATGAGGCCGCGATCAGCCGCGCCGATGCCCGCGGGCTGATGCAGCTGCTGCCCTCGACCGCCCGCGGCGTGGCAGGGCGTTTGGGCCTGCCCTATAGCCGCGGCCGGCTCACCAGCGATCCGGCCTACAACGTGACCCTGGGCCGGGCCTATCTGCAGCAGCGCATCCAGCAGTTTACCGGCAGCTACCTGCTTGCGCTCACCAGCTACAACGCCGGCGCCCACCGCAGTGATACCTGGATCGGCCGCAATGGTGACCCACGCAGCTCCGCGGTCGACTTCGTGCTCTGGGTGGAGGCCATCCCCTTCGCCGAGACGCGGAACTACGTCATGCGGGTGCTGGAAGGGCTGGTCGTCTATCGCAATCTCTTGGGCGACACCAACCCACTGGGCTGGCAAGGTTACAATCCGGCCGGGCAAGGGGCGAATGGGGCGCGACAGACCTTTTGCTGCCAGTAGGATAAGCGGCGATGAGCAAGCTCATCGCACCCGGCACCGGCCCGCACCCCCGCCCGGCCACCCATATGTGGACGGCCCCTTG
>JBCBSF010000162.1:0-3768 GCA_039819325.1 Pseudomonadota bacterium
GGCGCTCGCCTTCGGCTCGCTGCTCAACCCTTCGGCAGGCTCAGGAGAGGACGAGCTCTTGGCAAAAACTGTTCTCACCAAGCCTCATCACGATCTAGCCATCATACATGCAGCTCAGGACTGGCCTGACAACCTTTAGGTCTGGAAGGCCAAGGCTCGGCTTGCAAGCAGTGCGAAGCGATTGCCGGCGCTACAACAAAAACCCCTCCGGAAAGGGGTCGTCCGTCTCCAGCAGGAACTGTGCCTTGCCGCTGTAGTGTGCCTTGCCGGCAACCTCGACCCTGACTGCCGGGCGGCCGGCGAGCTCGCAGCGCTCGGCCAGGCCGGCGGTGAAGCGGCTGCCGGTGATGCTCTCGAAGGTGAAGGGTTGGCCGGGCGTGACCTCTTCGCGGGCGGCCAGCAGGGCCATGCGGGCGGTGACGCCTGAGCCGGTGGGGCTGCGGTCGACCTGGTCGCCGGCGAAGACGCAGAGGTTACGCGTCGCAGCGTCGCGCCCCTCGCCGCCGTCGGTCAGGATGGTGCCGTAGAGGAAGCTGAGGTCGGGTTCCAGCGGGTGGGTGACCGCACACTGCGCTGCAGTTGCGCTGGTAACTGCAGCAGCGACGCGGACCAGGTCGGGCAGGGGCGTTGCGGTCAGGCTAAGGCCCAGGCGCTTGGCCGGCAGGATGGCGTAGAAGGCACCGCCGTAGCTCAGATCCAAGGTGACCTCGCCCCAGCTCTCGGTCGCGATCTTCAGGTCTAGCGCCAACGCGAAGGCGGGGACGGAGGTGAAGCGCGCTTGGCCGCTCGCGGTCTCCACCGTTACCGGCACCAGGCCGCAGGGGCATTGGATGGTCACCAGGGTCTCCGGCTCCCGCGCTGCGACCAGGCCTTGGTCCAGGGCATAGCGGGCCAGCGCCAGGACGGCGTGACCGCACATGGTGCTGTAGCCCTCGTTGTGGAGGAAGAGGACGGCCAGATCTGCCTCTGGATGGTCGGGCGCGACCAGCAGCGCGCCGTACATCTCCTTGTGACCGCGCGGCTCACGCATCAGCAGGCGCCGCAGCTGGTCGTGGTTGTCGCGGGCGTCGCGGCGCTTCTCCAGCAAGGTGGCACCGGCCAGCTGCGGATAGCCCTTGGTGATGATGCGGGTCGGCTCCCCGCCGGTGTGCATCTCCACCGTTTCGATCTCGTAGAGGCTCATCGTCTCAGCTCCGGGCCCGTCGTTGCGCGCCAGAGCTACCCTCTCCTCTGCTGCGGCGCGACATTTTTCGAGCTTGGCCGCTTTGACCTGTCGAGCTTTGCTAGCGGTCGGGCTAAGGTTAGGGCGCGAGGGCGACGGCAAGCGAGAGGAGGGGCGGTGTTCGAGGGTTTCGAGGAAAAACGCCTGGCGAGCGAGGGCGCGGAGACCGCGGTCTGGGTCGGGGGCAAGGGACCGCCGCTCCTACTGCTGCACGGCTATCCGCAGACGCATCTCATGTGGCATCAGCAGGCTGCGGTGCTGGCCAGGGACTACACTGTCGTCTGCCCGGACCTGCGCGGCTATGGCGCCTCCTCCAATCCGCCGGGCGGTGACGACCACGCCGGCTATTCCAAGCGGGCGATGGCGGCCGACCAGGTGTCGGTCATGAGCCAACTGGGCTTCGAGCGCTTTCAGGTGGTGGGCCACGACCGCGGCGCGCGGGTGACGCATAGGCTCTGCCTCGACCATCCAGAGCGTGTCGCCAAGGCCGTGGTCATCGACATCTGCCCCACCCTGGAATCCTTCGACACCACCGACCAGGCCTTTGCCACCGCCTACTATCACTGGTTCTTCCTGATCCAGCCGGCGCCCCTGCCGGAGACGCTGATCGCCGGCGCGCTAGATACCTATCTGAACCGTGTCTTCAGAGCCTGGGGCGGCGGCAGCTTCCACCCCGACGCGCTGGCTGCCTACCGTCAGGCGATGAGCGATCCCGACAACCTGCACTCCTCTTGCGAGGATTACCGCGCGGCGGCCTCCATCGACCTG
This sequence comes from Pseudomonadota bacterium, assembly GCA_039819325.1. Lineage (GTDB taxonomy): Bacteria > Pseudomonadota > Alphaproteobacteria > Kiloniellales > JACOMY01 > JACOMY01. The sequence goes on from JBCBSF010000162.1 coordinate 1,991, forward strand.
GAGCATGACCGGGCCGACCTTGGCACCCCGGTCAGTTGCCCGCTGCTGGTGCTCTGGGGCGCCAACTCCATCGTCGGGCGGCTCTACGAACCCTTGGAGATCTGGCAAAAGCGCGGCACCCAGGTGACCGGCCAGGCGCTGCCTGGCGGCCACTTCCTGCCGGAGGAAAGCCCGGACGAACTGCTCACCGCCTTGAAAGGCTTCCTCGATTAGTCCGCGGAAGACAAAGGACGGCGCTCCCAAGGGGCGTGGCGTCGCGCGCGGGCAGCTGAAGGCCGGCGCGCGTGATCGGGTCTATGCCCAGGTCGGCGGCAAACGCCCGGAGCCGACGGTGCCCAAGCGCGGCTTCTTGGCCAAGCTGCGCACCTACCTGCTCGCCGGCGTGCTGGTGGCGGCGCCTGCCGGCATCACTGTCTGGCTGGCGCTCTGGTTCCTGCAGTTCGTCGATAACTCGGTCATTCCGCTGATCCCGGCGGCCTGGAACCCTGAGACCTATCTGCCTTTCTCCGTCCCCGGCCTTGGCCTGCTGATCGTCCTCATCGTTCTCATCATCGTCGGCAGCCTGACCGCCGGCCTGGTGGGACGCGCCATCCGGGCGCAGGGTGCGCGGATCATGGCCCGGGTACCGGTGCTGCGCTCCGTCTACGGTGCCACCGAGCAGATTTTCGAGACCGTGCTGGTGCGCCAAGGCACGGCCTTCCGCGAGGTGGCGCTGGTCGAGTTTCCACGCCCTGGTAGCTTCGCCATCGGCCTGGTTACCGGCACCACTCTAGGCGAGGTGCAGGAGCTGACCGCCGACGAGGTGATCAACGTCTTCGTGCCGATGACGCCGAATCCGACCGGTGGCTTCTTGATCTTCCTGGCGCGCGAAGATGTCCGCACCCTCGACATATCCGTCGATCAGGCGCTGAAGCTGATCATGTCGGGCGGTATCGTCGGCCCCGATCCTGCCAGCAATGGCCACGAGGACATGACCCCGCAAGAGGCGGCGGAGGCCAGCGTCGCCCGCCGGCTTGAAGAGCTGGACGCCGAGCGGAAAGCCACGCGCGAGCGCAGCCCCTTCCTGCGGCGCCTGCGCACCTATCTGGTGACCGGCGTGCTGGTGACTGCGCCCTTGTCGATCACGGTCTGGCTGGCCTGGCAAATCATCACCTTCTTCGATGCCCAGGTCCGCCCGTTGATCCCGCCCGACTGGAATCCGGAGAGCTATCTGCCCGTCGCCATTCCCGGCATCGGTATCTTGATGATCGTCATCGTGCTGGTCTTGATCGGCATGTTCGTCGCTGGCCTTGCCGGCCGATGGGCCTTGCAGACAGCGGAGGGCCTGCTGGACCGGGTGCCCATCGTGCGCTCGGTCTACAAGGCCATCAAGCAGGTCTTCGAGACCCTCTTCTCGCAGCAGTCCATGGCCTTTCGCGAGGTGGTGCTGATCGAGTACCCCAGACCGAACGTCTATGCCCTGGCCTTCGTCACCGGCGGTGGCAGTACCCTGCTGAAAGAAGGCGCCCAGCAGTCGGTGATCAACGTCTTCGTGCCCTCGACGCCCAACCCGACGTCCGGCTTCCTGCTGTTCCTATCGCCGGACGACGCCGTGGTCCTGCGGATGACGGTGGAGCAAGCGATGAAGATGATCGTCTCCGGCGGCTTGCTGACTCCGGAAGAGGGGGACAAGAAAGAGGAAGACCCCGAACCGGCGCGGGCTTAGAGCGTGATAAGTCTTGGTGTGAACAGTTCTTGCCAAGAGCCCTTCCTCTCCTGAGCCTGCCGAAGGGTTGAGC
>JBCBSF010000163.1:0-3628 GCA_039819325.1 Pseudomonadota bacterium
AGAACCACCAACCCACATGACACACAGCCACATGAGCCCGCCGCCCACGCATCCCTTCCACCTACTTTTCATAAAGCGTCGAGGTCGGTCTGCGGTGTCCCGCAGCCGGGTTCGAAAAACCCAGTGCCGCCGTCGAGGAGCGGGCTTATACGAGGAGCCCGCCGGCCCTGTCAAAGGAAAAAATCCTGGCGTCGCATTTTTTCCTGCCGGTATCCGACCGCGCCCTGCCGGTGCCGCGGATCAGTACCCAGGCGTTGAGAGATGTGCCCTCAGCCTGCCTCGGTGCAAGGGCTTCGGCGAGCACGATTGACAGGGCGCCGTCATCTCTCGCATGTTGATTCTGCAGACGTCTAAAGATGGGGCAAAAACAAGCCTTAAGCTCGGTTTCGCGCTGCTTGATGATCGCTGATCCCGAAGAAGGGACGCGCGCTGGAATCGGGCCAAGAAGACGAGAGGGGCGTCCTGCAAGAGCGCGGGCTCGGGACAGGATGGCGATCGGGGGGCCTTCTCCTTCGCCGAAAGACGGTTAGATCGCGATCAGCCATGCTGAATGCGGATGGCAGGGAGCCTGGGCAGGAATGGCCTTTCAGACAAGACCAGTGAGACGCCGGTCTCGCACGCGCCGATTCTTCGCATTGGCCACTGTGGGTCTGACCCTCGGCGGCCTGGCTGTTTTCCTGACCCGACCGAGCGACGAGATCTCATTGCGCGGTCTCTTTGAGGATGGGAAATTCAGCCAGCTGCGCGCTGCCTTTGAATCGGGTGAAGGCGCGGACCCTGCGGGCCAAGCCTCCCTTGGAACAACGAAGGCGGTGCCGGCCGTGCTGGGTTTGCGCATCGGCGACCTGGAACCGCAAATCCCGGCCCGTCACTTCTTTCTCTCTGCCGGTGCGGCGGAAGAGGGCCTGGATGCCGAATCGCAGCCCATCGTGGCCGAGTGGAACGGCGTCGTCCGCCAAGGCGAGAGCCTGCTTGGCCTCCTCGCGGCCCAAGGTGTGGACAAGGATGAGGCTCAGGCCGCCAGTGCCGCCCTGCGTGAAGTCTTCGATAGCCGCACGCTAAAGGCCGGGCACGAAATCCGGCTCTCCCTCGCCCCTTCACTGGAGGGCCGCTTGGGCGAGACCCGCAACCGGCTCTTGGGCATGACGCTCAGCCCCTCTGCCGTTTCCGATCATAAGGTCACCCGGACCGAGGCTGGCTTCGCCGCGACCTCGATCGAGCGTCCGGTCACCCGCACCCTGGCCTATCGGGAAGGTACCATCCGCGGTAGCTTCTTCGGGTCCGGCAAACGGGCCGGCGTGGCGCACAAGTCCCTGGCCCGGGTGGTGAAGGGCTTCAGCTACGACGTCGACTTCCAGCGCGATCTGCGCGCCGGCGACCTTTTCGAGATCGCCTTTGAGTCCTTCGTCAACGACGAGGGGAAGATCGCCTACACCGGCGATGTGGTCTACGCCGCCCTGGTTCTGTCTGGGCGGCGGAAGGAGATCTATCGCTTCACGCCTAAGAGCGGGCGTAGCGACTTCTTCAACGCCAAGGGTGAGTCGGTGAAGAAGGCGCTGTTGCGCACCCCGGTGGATGGCGCGCGGGTCTCCTCGCGCTTCGGCATGCGCCGTCACCCGATCCTCGGCTATTCCAAGATGCACCGGGGCGTGGACTTCGCCGCCCCGACAGGCACGCCGATCTACGCCGCCGGAGATGGCAAGGTGGAGGTCGCGCGGTGGAATGGTGGCTATGGCCGCTACATCCGCATCACCCACGGTCAGGGCTATAAGACCGCCTATGCCCACATGACCCGCTTTGCCCGCGGCATCCGCCCCGGCAAGCGGGTGAAGCAGGGTGATGTCATCGGCTATGTCGGCAGTACCGGCCGCTCGACCGGCCCGCACCTGCACTACGAGGTCATCCAGGGCGGCAAGCAGATCAATCCCTTGAGCGTGAAGCTACTCCCTGGCGAGCGCCTCAAGGGCCAGGACTTGAAGCGCTTTGAAGCCGTTGTCGCGCAGGTCGATGAGATCCGCACGGCCTCCAGTGGCACCCTGCAAATCGCTAACCGCAAAAGCGAATGAGGTGAGGCGTCGTTCTCCCGAACAAACGCCAGTGCCTGACCAAGAAAAATGCCGGGAAGTCGGATGACTTCCCGGCAAGTTGAACAGGGAGGCTTCACGTCTGGGAGACGTAGGACCTGCCTCAGCAGGCCCTTTCCCCGGGGGGAGGCCCGGGAAACTCGCTGACCGCCAAGCGACTGTGCGCTGCAGCAATCATGAAGAGAGAAGTAATCCCGACCCCCGCGTCGGTCTATCGGTCTTATCTCTGGTGAGCTATGCGAGGCACGCATGCTCTGGGGCTTGTCTTGCCACAGTTGCGCTCGCCGGCTGACCAGCAATAGACCGCTTCTGTATCGACCTAGGCTTCATGGTCCGCGTTACGCACAGGCCAGAGTGCCTGAACCAGTGGACGCGTTCGGCCTGAACCCTTGCGCTGCTTACAGAGCCGTTACCTTGGCCGTGACCGCGCTCAGAACTTGCTCTCGGCCACCTTGCGCAGGAGGAAGTCGCGGAAGACGGCGATGCGTTTGGTGGAACGCAGCTCTTCGGAGTAGACGAAGTAGGTGTCGATCTGCGGGCCCTCTAGGTCGGGCAGCACGCGGACCAACTCGCCCGGCCTCGTCACCACAAACTCCGGCAGGGCGGCGATGCCGACGCCGGCTTGGACCGCCTGCAGGATGCCGTAGACGTTGTTGAGGCTGAGGCCCGCCTTGCGGGGCCCAGCGCCCCGGCGGCCGGCGTGCAGCAGCCAGTTGGCGTCCGGCACCGGCGGGCGCTCGTCCTCGCCGTAGACGATAATGCGGTGGTTGTCCAAGTCCTCCACCGAGTTCAAGGGCGCAGAGCGCTTCAGGTAGTCAGGCGAGGCGTAGACCTGCATGTGCACCGTGATCAGGTGGCGCTGGATCAGGTCGGCCTGGCGCGGCGGCGTCATGCGCACGGCAACGTCAGCCTCACGCATGGAGAGGTCGAGCTCGCGGTCGGCCATGATGAGGTGCAGCTCGATCTCCGGGTAGAGCTCGACGAAGTCCTTGATGCGCGGCGCCAGCCAGGTGGAGCCGAAAGCCACCGTCGTGGTGACCTTCAAGGGGCCCTTAGGGCGGTCCTTGCTCTCGGTCAGCTGCGCCTCGATCATCGCCAGCTTGCCGAAGACCTCATGCGCCGTGCGATAGAGCAGTTCGCCCTGCTCGGTCAGGATCAGGCCGCGGGCGTGGCGGTGGAAGAGCGGGACCGAGAGGCTTTCCTCCAGCCCGCTGATCTGGCGGGAGACCGCCGACTGGCTCAAGTTCAGTTGCTCACCGGCGTGGGTAAAGCTCCCCGCCTCCGCAACGGCGTGGAAGATACGCAGCTTATCCCAATCCATGGCCATGGTTCGTCCGCCCGACATATGAGTGACCGACGACCTTACCGCAGAGCGCCCCGCGTCGGCACGTAGGTTTTTTGCATCGTCACTTCGTGACGAGGCGGCGGCGAAGTGTCTTAGTTGCGGCGATGCGCAAGCGCATCGCGGCGGTTCCGGCCCGCGCCCCCTCCCGGCCACCCAATCAAGGGTAATCCCGGGGGGGGCCGGGGGGGGGGGCGGGCCG
>JBCBSF010000164.1:0-3608 GCA_039819325.1 Pseudomonadota bacterium
TCCAAATCGCCGCTGCCCAGCAAAATCAGGTCTTCGACGAAGTGATCGCCGCCGCTGCCCGGCAAGGTGAAGTCCACTAAAGCCCGCACCAGATCGTCGCCCCGGCCCGCGAACTCCCGCACCTGGTCGCCCACGGTGTCGACCACGAAGGTATCGTCACCGGTACCGCCGGCCAGTATGTCGCTGCCGCTCTGCCCGTTCAGGAAGTCATCGCCGTCGCGTCCGAAGAGCCGGTCATCACCGGAGTCTGCGGTGATGCGGTTGTCCAGCGCATTGCCCTCTAGCCGCGCATCGCCGCTGACATTGGTGATCGCCAGATCCTCGACCTGCTGATCGGCCGCATCGCTCAGCGCCAGGGTGGTGATGAAGGCACGGATTTGGTCGCTGCCGCCATCCCCGGTCTCGAAGACCTGGTCACCAGTCTGATCGACGACGAAGACGTCGTCGCCTGAGCCACCGTAGAAATTGTCGCCCTCGCTTCCGCCATTCAGGATGTCTGCGCCGCTGCCACCGAAGAGGCTGTCGCGACCGCGATCGGCGGTGATGCTGTCGTCGCCGTCGCCGCCGTAGAGGCCGTCACGGCCCTCGCCACCAATCAGCCGGTCGTCGGCCGCGCCACCGAAGACAAGATCCTCACCGCTGCCGCCGAAGATCCGGTCGCGGTTGCCGTCGCCATAGAGCAGATCTGGGCCGTCCTGGCCGCGCAGCTGGTCGTTGCCGCTCTCACCGAAGATGCTGTCTGCGCCGCTTCTACCGCGCAGATCGTCCGAACCGCTCGTACCCGTCAGCACAGAAAAAGAGGTGACACCGGCAACAATGAGCACCTCCACGGAGTCGAGCGCGACCCCGCTTGGTATTGGGTGCTCTGAGGTAAGTGTATCTGCGCCATCGCCGCCCAGAACAGCGTCGCCAGCATCCAAGGGGTGGAAAGTATCAGCGACTATGGTGTCATCACCGCTACCGCCATCCATGGTATCAACCCCGGTGCTGTTGAACAGCACATCTGAGCCACTGCCGCCGAAGATCTGGTCGTCGCCGTCACCCCCTGATGCGAGCTCATTGCCTACGCTTCCAAAGGCAGTATCCATGCCGCTCTGGCCTTGCAGAACATCGCCACCTGACCCTCCGTGCAGCACGTCATCTCCGCTGCCGCCAGTCAGAATGTCGGTCCCTTCCTGACCATAGAGGCTGTCTTGGCCGGGACCTCCATACCCCCGATCGCGCCCGGAGAGTCCGAAGAGACTGTCATCGCCGCTGAGACCGAAGAGGGTGTCGTCGCTGTTTGTCCCGGCAAGACTGTCATTTCCACTGGTTCCATCCAGGGTCTCGCTCGGGGTTATGCCGGTGAAGATCGTTACCTCAAAGCCATCGAGGAACAGGCCGTCAAGCTCAAAGAGATCGGTGACAAGGGTATCCTTGCCGCTGCCTCCGAAGAGGCTTTCGCGACCAGTCAAATCGTTGGCAAAAACCGCTATTGTGTCGGCGCCGGAACCGCCGAAGGCAAAGCGATCTCTGCCGTTACCGCCGAAGATCTGGTCATCACCAAGCCCGCCGCGCAAGGTCCCGTCGTCGCCGTCGCCGCCATAGAGTCGATCATCACCATCCTGCCCCAACAAGTTGCCGTCCGAACCGGATCCGCCAAAGATCCGATCGACGCCAGAGCCCCCCTCAAGGTCACGATCAGCCCCACTACCGCCGTAAATGCGGTCAGTGCCGTTGTCGCCGTAGAGAGCATCGCCACCCGCATCGCCGTAAAGGGTGTCGTTGTTGTTGCCGCCGAAGACCCTATCGTTGCCGCCATCGCCCTCCAAGCGGTCGGCGCCGGCATCCAAGAAGAAGTAGTCGTCCCCAGCGCCACCGCTTACAGAATCGTCGCCCCCTCCGCCACGCCCATAGTCTGCGTCCGAACCGCCAAAGAGAGAATCCTCTCCACTACTGCCGTAAAGGCTGTCAGAGCCGCCCAGCCCGAAGAGCAGGTCCGGCCCACCATCACCGCTCAATTGATCGCTGCCGCCAGCGCCATAGAGCGAATCCCGTCCCGAGCCGCCATAGAGGCTATCGGCACCATTCAAACCGTAGATACTATCGTTGCCAGACAGGCCATAGAGCGAGTCGTCCCCGCCGGTCCCTGTCAGGCTGTCATCGCCGTCCGTGCCGTTGGTCGCCCCGAAGATCTCGCCGTCGATGATGGTAACCTCGATCCCATCCAGAATGATGTCGTTGAGGTTAGCCCGGTCGGTGATGAAGGTATCATCGCCGCTGCCGCCGAAAATCTGCTCTACACCATCCAGGTCGCCTGCCATGACCACGATGGTATCGGCCCCGGAACCACCGAACTGAGAGGCGTCCAGGCCCGACCCGCCGTAGAGCCTGTCGTCACCGTCATCGCCTGCAAGCAACTCATCTGCGCCGCTTCCGCCAAAGATCCGATCATCGGCGCTACCGCCATAAAGAAAGTCGATCTGATCCTTTCCGTAGAGCCGGTCGTCGCCGTCAGCGCCAAAAGCCGTGTCGTCGCTATCGCCGCCAAAGAAGGAGTCGTCCCCGACGTTCATGTAAAAGGTGTCGTTGCCGCTACCACCGAGAACGGTATCGTCACCGCCACCACCGCGACCGAAGTCGTCACCGTTTTCACCGCGCAGCGTATCCGCGCCATTCTTGCCTTCGAGCGTGTCGTCACCGGCGCGCCCGCGCAGCAGGTCGTCTCCAGTATCTCCGCTGAAGGTGTTGTCTTCGTCACCGCCATAGACGGTGACATCGCCGTTCGCTTTGAGATAGGAGTAGATTTCGATCGAGATCAGCGTCGGCTTTGCATTGATCTCACCAGAGACAGCAAGAACATCAGTACCAGGACCACCGTCCAGCGTATCGCCGTCTTGCAGCGGAGCAAAAGCTTCGACGATGAAAAGATCATCGCCACTGCCGCCGTAGGCTTTGTCGGCGCCCTGCAGATCTTGCAGTAGATCCTGGCCGCTGCCGCCGACCAGCCGGTCGTTACCCGGGCCGCCGTCCAAGATGTCGTCGCCTCGGCCGCCAAAAAGGCTGTCGCGTCCGCTTAGTCCTGCAATGACGTCGTTGCCGCTTCCACCATAGGCACGATCATTGCCGTCACCGCTATCAAACTCGTTGAAAATGTAGTCAGCAAAGATGACGTCGTCGCCGGCACCGCCTTCGAGACGATCGCTACCAGTGTCGCCGAACAGGACATCCTTCCCCGCTGCGCCGAAGACCGTATCGTCACCGGCGAGCGCGGCCACGGTATCGTCACCGCCCAATGCAAAGAAGACGTCCCGACCTGACGTTAGAACCCCTGCATCTCTGCCCTCGGTGCCCGAAAAGGTCGGCATCTCGGCTTTCCTCCTGATCCGTGACGAAACTGCATTTTTGTCAGCACTGCTTATCCGCAATCGACGCCGCGCACAAGCAGGAAAACGCGCAGGAGTGGCAAACGGCGTCGTCGTGTATCCAGTCTCTCACCGTGCTGGAGGTGTGAAACGCCTCGCTTGAAACAGGACGCTCTCTCGCTAACTTTAGAGCCAGAGGAAGTCCAGCGCGGTGAGTTGTCCGGCAGCACTGAGGCCGGTGATCTCGAAGCCCAGGTCGGCTGC
>JBCBSF010000165.1:0-3593 GCA_039819325.1 Pseudomonadota bacterium
TCACCACCAACGTGCGCGAGCTGGAAGGGGCGCTGACCCGCATCATCGCGCACGCCACCTTGGTGGTGATGCGGTGGGCCAGGAACTCCAGCACCTTCATGGGGACATCGATGCCGGCCTGCTCCTGCTTGGCGGTCAGGATGCCGAGGCGCAGCTCGTAGGTGGTGGGATGGATGTCGGCCACCAGGCCATAGCCAAGGCGTGAGCGCAGCCGCTCTTCCATGCCGGTCAGGTCGTGCGGCGACTTGTCGGCGGAGATGATGACCTGGCGGTTTTGATCCACCAGCGCATTGAAGGTGTGGAAGAACTCCTCCTGCGTCGCTTCGCGGCCGGCGATGAACTGCACGTCGTCGATCATCAGCACGTCGATGGAGCGGAACTGCTCTTTGAAGGCCATGGTGTCCCGGGTGCGGAGCGCGCGGACGAACTGGTACATGAACTTCTCAGCCGACATGTAGATCAGCCGCTTGGCCGGGCTCTGCTTGCGCATCTGCCAGGCGATGGCGTGCATCAGGTGCGTCTTGCCCAGACCCACACCGCCATAGAGGAAGAGCGGGTTGAAGGGCACGACGTCGGCCTCCGCAACCCGGCGGGCGGCGGCGTAGGCCAGCTCGTTGGGCTTGCCCACAACGAAATCGTCGAAGGTGAAACGCGCATCCAAGGGTGCGGAGAAGGGCTCTTCACGCTGAGGCGCCGCTTCGGCAGCCTCCGGGACCTGCTGGCTCTCGCCGGAGGGGGAGGCCTTGACCGGAACGGTCTCAGCCGGCGGGGATAGCTTGCCGACAGGCGCTGCGGTCTTTGCGTGGCCGTTCACGGCACCTTCCAGCGCGAAGGCCTCCTCTGCGTCAGCCTCTTGCGCGGCACCCCCAACCGCACCACCGACCCGGGGCTCGCCGGGCTTAGCGGCGGGACGTGCCGGCGGCTGAACGATGATCTCAACCGACTGGATCTGGTCGGAGGCTTCCAGCATGAGTGTTGTGATCTGGGGCGCATACTTGTCTTGCACCCAATCACGCATGAAGCGGGTCGGCACCGCCAGGCGCAGCACACCGTCGCGCAGCGCGATCGGCGTCAAGGGCTCTAGCCAAGAACTGAAGGCTGCCGGTCCAACCTCCTCACGCAACCGTGCCCGCGCCAACCGCCACGCCGCCTCCAACATGCATCCCTCCATCAAGCCCTGTTTCGGCTGCCGCTCCCTGGCATCCGACACTTGCCCCAACCACCCAGAAAAGGACGACCCTCCAAAACGAACCCGCATTCGCGGTTTTTCTGGAACAAGAGGATCGCCTTCAACCGATTCGAGAACGCCTTCGCCTGCTGTTGACTCACGGGATGCACTGTCAGGGGTGCACAGCTTGCGCCTAAACCCACGCCACAACCGCCGTTAACCGTCTCGTACCTGCAAACAGTGGCCAAAAATCGCCCTGCTGGAGACCAGGGTGTCACCCGCTTGTCTCTCCCGACCCATAGCGATGATGGATCTTCTTGGGGGCGTAATCGGCTCTGAAAACAGAGCCTTGGCATCGCGAATCGGTCTCTCATGGACCTGCGCTGCCTGGCTGCGCACCGCTGTCTTCTGGCCTAATACTCAGGCGTCAAAAGCAACAGTTCGCCCTTCCTCGCTAACACTCTCTGAATACGAACGCGTCACCAAACATACACCGCAAGAAACTGGACACCCTAAACATCCTCAGCCTCCAATCGCTTGTCTAATGCTTCGCCAATTACTTCCAAGATAGAGCGCTAAGCGACTAAATCTAAGCACTTTTGCTTAGAAACGCCCAGCGACCGTCCAGATATATAGCCATAGGCCGGCGGCAGAGACAAGCGATCAACTGTGGCCTCAGAGGAGATTCTAGACTTGACAGTCTAGCTCTGCCTTGACCAGGGGCGCGCACGCTGTGCGCCGCCGCACTGAGTGCGCTTTAGGCATGACAAAAGTCGTCGCGACACATTCGGCATCGCAACGACTTTTCAGATAAGACGTTTTTGTTACAAGAGAGGGTGTTAGCCCAGGGCTTTGATCTGCTTCGACAGGCGAGAGATCTTGCGAGCGACGGTATTCTTATGCAGCACGCCCTTGGTGACGCCGCGCATCATCTCCGGCTGGGCCGATTTCAAGGCCTCTCCGGCTGCGGATTTATCGCCGGCTAGGATCGCGTTTTCCACACGTTTTACCGAGGTGCGGATACGCGACAGGCGGGAATGGTTGATGAAGGTGCGGCGCTGGGTGCGGCGGTTGCGCTTTTCAGCCGACTTGTGATTGGCCATGGATGTGCCTGGTCTCTCGTTTCGAAAAGGAAAGCTGTAAGGGGCCGGGATATAGACAGCCACTCTTACCAAGGTCAAGGGGCTCGCCCCTGTCCAGCGCGCAAGGTGGGTATGGGTTTGTTGCGTCGTCGCTTCGCGACGAAGCGGCACCGGCAGCAGTTGTTGCGGCGATGAGCAAGCTCATCGCGGCGGCGCCAGCCCTCTCCCCCACCCGGCCACCCACGGGAGTATCCTTGAATGGGTGGCCGGGTGGGGGAGAGGGCTGGCGCCGCTTCGTCACGAAGTGACGATGCAACAAACCACCTGTGGCCGGGAAGGGGAGCGGGCCGGCGCCGCCGCTAGATACCCTAGCGGTTCTTGAAATCCGGCTTCCGCTTGGCAGCGAAGGCCTCCATGCCTTCTTTGCGGTCGTCCAGGGCGAAGGTCGCGTGGAAGACCCGGCGCTCGAAGAGCACGCCCTCTTTCAAGGTGGTCTCGTAGGAGCGGTTCACCGCCTCTTTGCAGATGGCGACCACGGGCTGGGAGTAGCCGGCAATGGTGGCGGCCGCCTTCATCGCCGTCTCCATCAACTCCGCATCCGGCACCACGCGGGCGACCAAGCCGGCGCGCTCTGCTTCTGCAGCGTCCATCATGCGGCCGGTGAGGCAGAGGTCCATCGCCTTGGACTTGCCGACGAAGCGGGTCAGGCGCTGGGTCCCACCAGAGCCCGGGATGGTGCCCAGCTTGATCTCCGGCTGGCCGAAGCGCGCGCTCTCAGCGGCGATGATCATGTCGCACATCATCGCCATCTCGCAGCCACCACCCAGCGCGAAGCCGGCGACCGCGGCGATCACCGGCTTGCGGATGGTGGTGATGACCTCCCAATCATCGGTGATGAAGTCCTCCCGCTGTACGTCCTGGAAGGTCTTGTCCTTCATCTCCTTGATGTCGGCACCGGCAGCGAAGGCCTTTTCCGATCCAGTCAGCAGGATGACGCCGATGCCATCGTCGGCATCCAGATCACGCAGCGCCTGGCCCAGCTCGTCGATCAGCTGCGCGCAGAGCGCGTTCAGCGCCTGGGGCCGGTGCAAGCGAATGAGGCCAACACCCTCGTGCTGCTCTACCTGGATCATTTCGTAGGCCATGGCCGCGCTCTCCTTCTCCTGAATGGGACGGGCGGCCCTATAGCATGGCACCGCATCCAAGTGCATCAAATCTGAAACGGATGTTGCGTGGTCACCTGCGGTGACCAGCGGCACCGGCCCGCTCCCCCGCCCGGCCACCCAATGAGCATACTGGCGTGGGTGGCCGGGCGGGGGAGCGGGCCGGTGCCGCTTGCGATG
>JBCBSF010000166.1:0-3462 GCA_039819325.1 Pseudomonadota bacterium
GTGACGGCGACGATAGGCTCAGCGGCAACTTCCAGGACGATGCTCTCTATGGGGGCGGTGGCCGCGACATCGTGCTGGGTGCGACCGGCTCCGACGTCTTGTTCGTTGCAAGCCAAGGTGAGTTGGTAACGGGCGAGACCCTAGACGGCGGCAGCGGCCTCGACACGCTGGTCTTGCAGGAGGCTGCAACGATCCCAGCGGACGTGGTCTTAAGCGGGATTGAGGTCTATGCCTTCATCGGCACCAGCGCTTCGGATACGATCGATGGTGCGAATTCTGCGGCCACCAGCGACCGCATCTACGGCTTGACGGGTGACGATAGCGTCAACGGCGCTGGTGGAGACGACACGCTCTTTGGCGCCACCGGCAGTGACTTCTTACGCGGGGCGCTTGGCAACGACACGGTCTTCGGTGGCAGCGGTCAGGACCTTCTTCGTGGTCTTCAGGATGAAGACTACCTCTACGGTGATGACGGCGACGACAGGCTGTTGGGCGACGCCGGCGACGACAGCCTCTTCGGAGGCAGCGGTGTCGATACGCTCGAAGGTGGCAGTGGCGCTGATGTCATGGTCGTGTCCGGCCAAGCTGAGTTAAGTGCGGGCGAGGCTCTAGACGGCGGTAGCGGCACCGATACCTTGATCTTGCGCGATGTGGCGAGCCTGCCGGCGGGCGTGGTCCTAAACTCCATCGAAGTCCTTCTGGCGATTGGTACGAGCGGTGCAGACAGCTTGGAGGGAGTTAGCGGTACGAACTTCCTCTATGGCGTGACCGGGGACGACATGCTCTATGGACGGAGTGGTCTTAACGGTATCTTTGGCGGGCAGGGCGCTGATACGCTTGTTGGCGGTGTCGGGCTGGACTTCCTCCAAGGTGGGGAGGGGGATGACAGTCTCTACGGAGGCAGTGGGCCAGACACTCTGGACGGTGGGCTTGGCGACGACACTCTGGCTGCAGGGACCAATGGGGATTTCGTCGACGGCGATAGCGGTGCGGACCTCTTGATCGTCAGGAACCAGGACGAAGTCAGCGCTAGCCTGGCCATCGCTGGCGGTAGCGGCATGGACACCTTGGTTCTGCGCAATGCAGCCTCTGTTCCTGATGCGGCTGTAGACGGCGTTGAGGTCTATCTGCGCTACGGCACCAGCGCTGCGGACAGCTTAGTGGGGAACAGCCTCGAGGACCGCATCTATGGCCTGAGCGGCGACGATAGCCTTTATGGTCTGAGCGGTGACGACACTCTTTCTGGCGGCGTTGGTGTTGATACGATTTCTGGCGGCAGCGGCGCTGACGTCTTGTCTGTGTCCAGCCAAGGTGAGCTGGTTTCAGGCGAAACCTTTGACGGCGGCAGCGGCGTCGATACTTTGATCTTGCGCGATGTGGCGAGCTTGCCTGACGGCGTGGTCTTGAGCTCCATCGAGGTCGTGGTGGGCTATGGCACCAGCGGCGCTGACAGCTTGGACGGGACCAGTGGAGATGATCGGCTCTATGGTCTGAGTGGTGACGATAGCCTCTACGGAGGCGCTGGGGACGATAGTCTCTCTGGTGGCGCCGACGTGGACACGCTCTTTGGCGGCAGTGGCGCGGATGTCATGTCCCTGTCGAGTCAGGCCGATCTGGTTTCAGGCGAGACCTACGACGGCGGCAGCGGCGTGGATACGCTGCTGCTTGGTGATCGCGCCGACCTGGTGAGCGGTGTTTCGCTGCTCAGTGTCGAGGTGCTGCAGCGTGAGGGTAGCGACGGTGCAGACAGCCTGTCCGGCCGGAGCGGCTATGTAAACCAGCTGCTGGGTCTCAGCGGCGACGACATGCTGGCCGGGGCGTCCGGTATGGACCGTCTCTTCGGTGGCTCGGGCGATGACACTGGCCTCTATGGTGCAGGGGGTGACGACCGCCTTTACAGCGATGCCGGTAGTGACTCTCGCTTCTATGGCGGCCTCGGCGATGACACGGTCCTCGTGTCCGGGCCAGATGCGTCTGGCCTCTACGGTGATCTGGGTGACGATACTCTGGTCGCAGCAGGGACCGGAGCCTACTCGCGGCTGTTTAAGGGCGGTTCCGGCAAAGACGTGATCTATGGTGCTCCTGATGCCGAGGCGTACAGTCTTTTTGGCGGGTCGGGTGCTGATCTGATTGTAGCCGATGCGTCCGGAACGTTGGGGACTGTTTACGGCGATCGCGGCGATGACACCGTCTATGGGGTCGCTGATCTGCAATTCCTCTTCGGCGGGGAGGGTAACGACACACTGGTTGGAGGGCTCGAAGAGCTCTATGGCGGTGATGGCAACGATACCCTGGTGGGCAGCTCTGACTCTGATTCTGACTTCAGCGGCGGCAGCGGAGACGATGTTATCTTCGGTGGGTCAGGCAGTGATGAAACACTGGGCGGAGACGGGCTGAGCATTGACATCGGAAATGCGCTCTATGGCGGCGCGGATACGATCTACGGCGGGTCTGGAGATGATGCTGCTCTCTACGGTGATAGTGGTGCTGATCTGCTGTTCGGCGGTCACGGCAACGACGAAGATCTGAATGGCGGTAGTGGTGCTGACACAGTCTTCGGTGGCAGTGGCAATGATTTCTTCTTCGTTGAGCAGAAAGGCGAGGTTGTGGCCGGCGAGACCTTCGACGGCGGCAGCGGGATCGATACCCTGGAGTTTGACAACGGCGTGGCCCTCGTGGCTGGCGCGGTCGTGACGAACATCGAGCTTGTGACCTTCGACGGTAGCACTGCGGCCGATGTCCTGCGTGGGGCGGTGAGTGCCACAAACATCATGGAGGGCGGCGCTAGCGGCGACAGCCTCTATGGCGGAGCTCTTGCGGATAGTCTAGCGGGAGAGGGGGGCAGTGATCTTCTTGCCGGCGGCGATGGTGATGATCGTCTCATTGGCGGCGGTGACGGTGACCTCTTGCTCTCAGGCGGAAGCGGTAGCGATACGCTTTACGGCGCTGCAGGAGATGACAATAGCCTGATTGGCGGTAGTGGGATCGACTTGGTCTACGGCGGCAGCGGTGATGATGTCTTTGTCGCCCGCAGCCAGGGCGATCTCTTGTCCGGCGATCTCTTGGATGGTGGGTCTGGTAACGACACCCTGGTGCTTTTGGGCGGTGCGACGCTTCCGGCCGGCGCGGTTCTCGCGAGTGTGGAAGCGATCCAGACCGCCAATTCGGCCGTCTTTGCCGCCACTGGCGATGCCCTCGTCTCAGGCGACGACGTCGCTGATCGCCTCTATGGTCGGAGCGGCAACGACAGCCTCTATGGCTCGGGCGGCGACGATCTGGTGGCTGGCGACGAGGGTGCCGACAGCCTCTTCGGCGCGAGTGGCGCGGACAGGCTCTACGGCGGCTCCGATGCAGACCGGCTAGAAGCTGGATCCGGCATCGCCGAGTAGCTGATGATCCTCGCCGTCACCGCCGTAGAGCAGATCGCTGCCGGCACCGCCATAGAGGCCACGATCATTGCCG
>JBCBSF010000167.1:0-3234 GCA_039819325.1 Pseudomonadota bacterium
CCCGGGCTTTGTGCTAACGGCCCGCCCTTCGACACGCTCAGGAGTGGGGTACGTGGGTGGCTTAGAAAACGGAATGCCAGGCTCACTTAGTCTCGATCGCCTGGGCACGCTGGTCCTGTAAAACGTTCCAGGCGAGGATCGCAAGGACCAAGGCAGCACCGCCCAGGCTGAGCAAGGGCTCGTTCGGCCAGATCAAGGCGACGCCGCCGGCGGCGAGCAAGAGGCGGAAAGGCCAGGCCAGCGGGCCTTCGAAGTAGCCCTCGATCGCTGCCCCCAGGGCGCAGAGGCCCAGGACCGCGATCACGAAGATCAGCAGCACCTCGCCCGTCGTCCCGGTCAGGAAGGGCGTGTAGGCGAAAAGGATCGGCATGAGGTAGAGGCCCTTGGCCAGCTTCCAGGAGGTGAAGCCGGTGGCCATCGGCTTGGTCTTGGCAATGGCCGCCGCAGCGAAGGCCGTGAGGCAGACCGGTGGCGTTACGTTGGAATCCTGGCTCAGCCAGAAAATGATCATGTGCGCCGACAGAAGCGCGCCCAAGGTCAGCTCTACCGGCAGCGCGTCGGTCGCCGTTTGGCGGATTTGATCCATCAGCGGCCCGGGCACGGCATCGAAGAGCGCCTGCGCCTCGGCCAGCGGCATGGGGGCGGCCAGCTTGGTCAGGGCCTCGGGATCGGCCAGCATGAAGAAGGGCCTGATCTCGGCGGCCAGAGTGCCGGCGGCCATGGCCTGGACCAGGTCGCCGTCGATATCGACGATGAAGTTGACGATCAGGCTCTGCAGCGCCGGCGCCGAGAGCGTGGCCAGCACGATATAGGCGGCCGTCACCGGCAGCCCCATGCCCAAGACCAGCGAGGCCAGCGCGATCAGCGCGATGGCGATCAGCAGGTTGCCGTCCGACCACTCGGCGATCATCAGCGAGAAGGTGTTGCCGATGCCGGTCATGGCGATGACGTTCACGATCAGGCCGACCGCGATCAGCAGCACGCCGGTCATGACCATGTTGTGGGCACCCAGGATCAGCGCCTCCAGGATTGCCCTTGGTCCCATGCGGTTGGGCGTCAGCCAAGAGGCGACGATGACCGCCAGGATGGCGAAGCCGGCGGCGAAGACCGGGGTCATGCCATAGATCAGCAAAGCGACGAGGACGGCGATGGGGATCAGGAAGGCCGGCCCACCGCGCCGCAGCACCTCGAGCGCGCGCGGGCTGTCGCCGGCAGGCGGGCGCACCTTGCTGCGCTTAGCCTCGATCCGCACGAAGATGGCGACCGAGAGGAAGTAGGCCAGCGCCGGCAGGAAGGCCACGGCGACGATGTCCAGATAGGGAATCTGGGTGTAGCTGGCCATGACGAAGGCGCCCGCCCCCATGATCGGCGGCATCAGCTGCCCGCCGGTGGAGGAGGCGGCCTCGACGCCCGCGGCGAAACGTGAGGGAAAGCCGGAGCGTTGCATCAGCGGGATGGTGATGACGCCGGTGGAGACGGTGTTGGCCACCGCCGAGCCGGAGATGGTGCCGGTGAGACCGGAGGAGAAGACGGCGACGAAGCCTGGCCCGCCGGTCACCCGCCCGGCCAGCGCGCGCGCCAGATCGATGATGAAGTCACCGGCGCCGGAGCGGACCAGAAAGGCGCCGAAGAGGATGAACATGAAGACGAAGGTGGCGGAGATCCGGCCGATGATGCCGAACATGCCCTCGTCGCCGAAGATGGAGCGGAAGGTAATGGTCTCCATCGTCAAGGTGCCAGCGAACTTGAAGATGCCCTCGATCTCGCTGCCCCAAAAGCTGACGTAGCTGAGTGCTATGATGATCAGCAGCGGGATGATGAGGCCGGTGGTGCGCCGGGTGAGGTCGATGGCGGCCAGGATGGTGAGGACTGCGAATATCCAGTCCCAGGTCGAAAGCCGCACGCCACGGTCGTAGATGGCACTTTCCTGGTTGATCAGCCAGGCGACACCGCCGGCGACCAGGGCACCCAGAAAGATGTCGATCGCCAGCATGACCCGC
The DNA here is from genome assembly GCA_039819325.1 of Pseudomonadota bacterium. Taxonomy (GTDB): domain Bacteria; phylum Pseudomonadota; class Alphaproteobacteria; order Kiloniellales; family JACOMY01; genus JACOMY01. The sequence continues at coordinate 2,001 of JBCBSF010000167.1, forward strand.
GACTTGGCAAAGCGCGGGATCATGGGATAGCGCAGCGCGCAGAGGAAGACGAAGCCGGCAAAGTGATAGCCGGCCAGCTGCAGGGTCGAGAGCGTCCCCGAAATCACGTTCGCCCAGATGTGATAGAGCGAAACGGAGATCGCGGCCGCCAGATAAAGATTGCCGTACCAGCTGCCGATGATCGGCCGGGTCCCGCCCTCACCGTCGGAGGGCAGGGCGATACGCAGCAGGCCTGAAGTCCCTGACATGGGAAGAATGAAACCGGGCCCGGCCTACCATCGGCCAGGCCCGGTTCCTAACTGCCGGACTGCCTTACTTCAGGCGGTCGGGAATGGTGAGGCCCATTTCCTCATAGTACTTGATGGCACCCGGGTGTAGCTTCAGCGGCAGGCCGGCGATGGCGTTATCCAGGCTCATGGCCTTGGTCGCCGGGTGGATGGACTGCAGGAAGGGCAGGTTCTCGTAGATGGTCTTGGTGATGAGGTAGATGGTCTCATCCGGGATGTCGGACCGCACCGCCAGGAAGTTCGGCTGGGCGATGGTCTTGATCTCCTTATCCACGCTGGGGTAGGTGCCGGCCGGAATGGTGTAGGGGGTCCAGAGGTTGTCGAAGCTGCCGTTGGCCTTCTTCGCCTGCTCCGCATCGAACTCCAGGATGGCGATGCGGTCGCCCATGGCGGCAAAGGCGCGGGTCACGGCAGAGACAGGGTCGCCCGCACCGGTCGACATGCCGTCGATCTGACCATTCTGCAGGGCATCGGCGGAAGGACCGAAGCCCATGTAGACCAGATCGAAGTCCTTATCCATGTCGATGCCAAGGTTCGCCAGGATGGTGCGGTTGGAGCCGATGGTGCCTGAATTCTGGCGGCCCATCGACATGGGCTTGCCGGCCAGATTGGTAATGTCGGAAATGGTGCCGGTCTCGACCGCCGAGGTCAGGACCACGAAATGCTCCACGTTCGGCCAGAGCATGGTCATGGAGCGCAGCTCGGTCTGCGGGCCTTCCTCCTTCAAGGGGCCGGTGCCGGTGGCAGCGTAGGCGCCGAAGAGGCCCTGCATGATGGCGAACTGAGCCTCGTTGTCACGCAGTAGCTTAACGTTCTCACCCGAACCGGCCGAGTTGATCGCCGACATGCCGATCTTATCCTTCGGCTGCAGCTTCACCTTCACCAGGGTCGCCAGCGCAACGCCGACCGGGTAGTAGGTGCCGCCGGTCGAGGCGGTGGCTAGCAGG
>JBCBSF010000168.1:0-2951 GCA_039819325.1 Pseudomonadota bacterium
AGCGCAAGCGAGCGTCCGTCGAAGGATCTGCGGCCAGCACCGAGCGTGGGGCACATCCTTCGACGGACGCTCGCTTGCGCTCGCTGCTCAGGATGAGGGATGAGCGGGTGGTTGGCTATGCAATACCGAGTTTTGGTGCCGTCTACCCTTGCCGCGTCTCAGCCAGGACCCGCGTGAAGGTCTCGAACTCCTCCTCCGTGTTGTAGTAGTGGACCGAGGCCCGGATCATATCCGGCAGGTCGCGCCGCGTCGCATCCAGCAAGGCACCACGGGTGTCGGCGACCGAGACGTTCACCCCGCGCCGGCGCAAGTCCAGCATGGCCTCCTCCGCACTGCGGTCGGGGAGCGAGAAGGTGACGATCCCGCACTGCTGCTGGCCCAGGTCGTAGACCGGCAGCCCCACCTCCTCGCGCAGGATGACGCGCAGACGCCGGGCCAGCCAAGTGACCCGCTGCTCGATCGCCTCCGTGCTCAAGGCCAGGGCATAGTCCACGGCAGCACCCAGCCCTAGGACCGCGGCCTCATTGAATTCCCAGTTCTCGAAGCGCCGGGCAGAGGGCAGCAGCTCATAGTGCTCCGCATCCAGCCAGCGGGCGCTGTGCAGGTCGATGTTCAGCGGCACCAGCTGGTCCAAGGCGCCTTTACGGGCATAGAGGAACCCCGTGCCCCGCGGCCCGCGCAGAAACTTGCGGCCGGTGCCGGAGAGCAGGTCGCAGCCCAAGGCCTCGACATCCAGATGGATCTGTCCTGCGGACTGGCAGGCATCCAGCAGGTAGAGAATCCCGTGCTTGCGGGCCAGCCGGCCGATTTCCGCAGCCGGATTGACCAGCCCTCCGTTGGTCGGCACGTGGGTGATGACGATCAGGCGGACCCGCTCGTCCAAGAGCCCTTCCAGCGCCGCGACATCGATCTGGCCGGAGGTGTCACTGGGTGCCACCAAGATCTCGATGCCCAGCCGCTCTTTGGCGCGCAGGAAGTTCAGATAGTTGCTGACGTACTCCGCCTCGCCAGTCACCAGGCGGTCGCCGGGCTGGAAGGGCACGGCATTGAAGGCCGCGACCCAGGCCATGGTGGCGTTTTCCAGCAGGGCGATCTCGTCGCGCTCGGCATTCAAGAGCCGCGCGAGGGAATCATAGACAGCTTCGATCTGCGGCAGGGCCTCCGCCTTGGCCTCATAGCCGCCGAGTCGGGCTTCCAGGTGCAAATGCCCGATTTGAGCGTCCAAGACCGGCTGCGGCATAAGGGCCGCACCGGCGTTGTTAAAATGCACAAGAGACGTGCAGCCTGGCGTCTCTTTTCTCAGCGCGTCGATGTCCATCGGTAGGTCCCTGGGTCCTCAAAAGGGCGGAGAAAGAAGGCTTTTTGTCACCAACGGCTTGGTGAACCTGCTTGCGAAGAGGCGATGAAGTTTTGTGCAGTGCAAAAAGATCACCATTCCGTGAGGTTTTGTTTCTCTAGGAAAAGCCCGTGGAATCATAGAGATCCGGCCTTTTCTCTTGCCTCCAGGTGGCCTCGTCTTCATATTGTGCATTGCGGCATAGGCGCTGTTGCGCTGCGCCGTACGTCTCTATGGCGTTTCCTCCCTGAACTCGGGCCGTGCCTTTTGGCACGGCCCCTTTTTTGTGCCTGGCCTAGTTTGCGTGGGGCCTCTCTTCGTGGGCCGGCTATTCGGCGGCGCGGGGCAGGAAGCCCTGTGCGGCGGTCCAACTGGCGGTCTCGCTGAAGACCCGCTGCAGGTCGTCGTAGAGGCGGGTGAAGCTGGCTGAGGGCAGCAAGCTGGCCTCGTCCATGTAGAGGCTGCGGGCCAGCTCGATCTGCAGGGCCAGCACGTTGCGCTCCGGCCGGCCATACTGGCGGGTGATGAAGCCGCCGGCATAGGGTGCATTCAGAGCCACCTTGTAGCCCGCCTGGCGGAAGCTCCTCTGCACCAGGTCGACCAGGGCCGGGCTGGCCGAGGTGCCGTGGCAGTCCCCCAGCACGATATCGGCCAGGCTGTCGCCGCCGGCGTTGGCCGGCAGGCTGGGCATGGAGTGGCAGTCCAGCAGCAAACAGAAGCCGAAACGCTCGACCCTTGCGTCGATCAGCTGGCGCAGGCTGCGGTGATAGGGGATGTAGCAGCGCTCGATCCGTTCCAGCGCGTCGGCGACCCGCAGCTTTTCCCGATAGATCGGCCGCCCGTTCGCCACGATCCGCGCCAGGGTGCCAAGCCCGGCCGAGACGCGCGGGCTGGTCACGTTCGCGTAGTCCGGCAGCTCCTCGTCGAAGAGCAGGGGGTCCAGCTCGTAGGGCTCGCGGTTGGCATCGACATAGGCGCGCGGGAAGAGGGCGTGCAGCAAGCTGGCGCCGGCGTCGGGCGCGCCGGAGACCAGGGTGTGCACATGGCAGTCTTCAGAACGCCTGAGCTCATGCGGGCTCAGCGCCGAGGCCGCCAGCATCTCCTGCGGATAGCGGCTGCCGGAATGCGGCGAGGCCACGATCAGCGGCACCGCTGCACCCTTGGGGTGTTCGACTGCGAAGGCAGGGCCTTCCCACATAAATCCGACTCTGCCTCGCCTTCTTGTCGTCCTGCCTGGACGGGAGCACGCCCGGTGACCGTCACGATCTTACATAAGCGCGGTCAAAAGCAAGCGCCAGGGAGGCCTCTATGGGGCACTTTCGGGCTCGGGTTCCGCCTGGGGTGACGGCCTCGCATTTCCCCTCTTGCCCGCCATGCGGCCCGGTGCTACATCCTCCGCCCTTGACGGCGGCCGGGCGCGTAGCTCAGCGGGAGAGCACTACGTTGACATCGTAGGGGTCGCTGGTTCAATCCCAGCCGCGCCCACCACCCTTTCCAGAGCCCTCGTGCCTAACCCACCTCAGCGCCACTCTCTACAGCTAGTGGATGGCGCCTAACGGAAGAGTCCGGCAGGGGATTCCACGGCTCGATGGGATGTGCGAATCTTGGTTATGCG
>JBCBSF010000169.1:0-2917 GCA_039819325.1 Pseudomonadota bacterium
CATCGCCGAAAGAAGGAGAGACAAAGATGATCGAGGGGGTCAAAACCGTCGCCGTCATCGGTACCGGCGTGATCGGCGCTGGCTGGGCCACGCGCTGCCTGGCCTGGGGGCTGGACGTCGTCGCTTACGATCCGGGTCCGGAGGCTGAGGCCAAGCTGCGCACCGCCGTGACGCGGGCCTGGCCGGCGATCTCGCAGCTGGGCCTGGCCGCCAGCGCCAGCCCTGAGCGGCTCAGCTTCGCCGCCAGCCTGGAGGAGGCCGTCGCCGCCGCAGACTTCGTGCAGGAAAGTGCGCCGGAGCGGATTGAGGTGAAGCAGGCCCTGCACCGCCAGATCGATGCGGCGGCCGGGCCCGATGCGCTGGTCGCCTCCTCCTCCTCCGGCCTGCTGCCCAGCGAGATCCAGGCGGAGATGCGCCATCCAGAGCGGATGCTGATCGGCCACCCCTTCAACCCTGTCTACCTACTGCCGCTGGTCGAGCTGGTGGCCGGGGCCAAGACCGCGCCGGAGAGCATCACGCGCGCCCGCGCCTTCTACGCCGGCATCGGCATGCACCCGCTGCACGTCCGTAAGGAAGTTCCGGCCTACCTCTCCGACCGTCTGCAAGAGGCACTCTGGCGCGAGTATCTGCACCTGGTGAACGAGGGCGTGGCGACCACCGACGAGCTGGATCAGGCCATGGCCTATGGCCCAGGCCTGCGTTGGGCCTTCTGGGGCACTGGCATGATCTTCCACCTGGCCGGCGGTGAGGCGGGTATGCGCCATATGCTGGAGCAGTTCGGCCCGGCGCTAAAGCTGCCCTGGACCAAGCTGGAGGCGCCAGAGCTGTCGGAACAGCTGATCGACCGCATGGTGGAGGGCACGCAAGCCCAAGCCGCCGGGCAGTCCATCGAAGACCTGGAGTGGCAGCGCGACCAGTCGCTGATCGCCGTCATGCGGGCTTTGCGCCCCTTCGACGTCGGCGCCGGGCGCACCATTGCCGACTATGAGGCCCGCATGTTCGCCGCCGTGCAGCCCAAGACCTGGCAGCCCGGTGAGACGCCCGCGCACCCCTTACGCCTGGCCGAGGGCTTCGTGCGGCCGGACTGGGTCGACTACAATCAGCACATGAGCGAGGCCTTCTTCGTCACCGCGATTGGTGAGGCCTCCGACGCTCTCTTCCGCTACCTCTGCATCGACGAGGCCTACCGGGCGGCGGGGAACTCCTTCTACACGGTGGAAAGCCACCTGAACTACTACGGCGAGGGCAAGCTGAACCAGCCGCTGGCCTATGAGACTCGCATCCTGGGCCTGGACGAGAAGCGGCTGCACCTGCATCACGCCATCCTGGACCGGGAGACCGGGGTCACCATCTTCACCGCCGAGCAGATGCTGCTGCACGTGGACGCCAAAGCGGGTAAGGCCGCGCCAATCCTGCCTGGCCCCAAAGCGGCGCTGGATGCCATCTGGGCGGTGCACACCGAGCAGGCCCCCCCACCCGACGCCGGCAGAGCCACCGGCCCCAAGCGAGGTGTTTAGCCGCGATGCGCAAGCTCATCGCGGCGGCACCGGCCCTCTCCCCCCAATGGCGTAACGGGCCGGCCACCCAATAGGATACTGGCGTGGGTGGTCGGGCGGGGGAGAGGGCCGGTGCCGCCTCGTCACGCAAGTGACTGCTAGAAAGAAGGAGACACGATCCATGGATTTCGCTCTCAGCGACGAGCAGGAGATGATCGTACGCACCGCACGCGGCTTCGTCGAAGAGGTGCTCTACCCGCACGAGGAGACGGTGGAGCGCGAGGACCATATCCCCGAGGCCGTGGCGCAGGAGGTGAAGGAGAAATCCCAAGCACTGGGCCTCTACGCCGCCAACATGCCCGAGGAACTGGGCGGCGGCGGCCTGGATGCCGTCACCTTGGCCCTGCTCGAGCGCGAGCTGGGCCGGGCCAACTTTGCCCTGCAGTACCTGGTCGCCCGCCCCTCCAACATCCTGCAGGCCAGCGAAGGCGAACAGGTGCAGCGCTATCTCTTGCCCACCATCCGCGGCGAGAAGACCGAGGCCCTGGCGATGACAGAGCCGGGGGCCGGCTCCGACCTGCGTTCCATGAAGACCAAGGCGGTGGCCGATGGCGACGACTTCGTCATCAACGGCATGAAGCACTTCATCAGCCATGCCGACATCGCCGACTTCGTGATCCTCTTCGCCGCAACGGGCGAGGAGGAGACGCCACGCGGGCCGAAGAAGCGCATCACCGCCTTCTACATCGACAAGGGCACGCCGGGCTTCGAGGTACGGCTCGGCACCCGTCCCGTGTCGCACCGCGGCTACCACAACTGCGAGCTCTACTTCGACGACTGCCGGGTCCACAAGCGCCAGATCCTGGGTGAGGTGCACCGCGGCTTCGACACGGCCAACGAGTGGCTCGGCGCCACGCGCCTGCAGGTCGCCACCATGTGCCTGGGCCGTGCCCAGCGCGCGCATGAGCTGGCAGTCGAGTGGGCGGCCAACCGGAAGCAGTTCGGCCAAACCATCGGCCGCTTCCAGGGCATCTCCTTCAAGCTGGCCGACATGGCGACCGCCATCCAGACGGCGGAGCTTCTGACCCTCTGGTGTGCCGCCAAGCATGAGGCCGGCGAGGCCCGCGACCAGGACTTCGCCATGGCCAAGCTCTACACCACGGAGATGCTGGCGACGGTGGCGGACGAGGCGATCCAGATCTTCGGCGGCATGGGCCTGATGGAGTCCCTGCCCTTGGAGCGCATCTGGCGCGACGCCCGGGTCGAGCGCATCTGGGAAGGCACCAGCGAGATCCAACGCCACATCATCAGCCGCGCCCTGCTGCGGCCGCTAGGGAGCTAGAAAGCTAGTGGATGGCGCCTAACGGAAGAGTCCGGCAGGGGATTCCACGGCTCGATGGGATGTGCGAATCTTGGTTATG
>JBCBSF010000170.1:0-2824 GCA_039819325.1 Pseudomonadota bacterium
GGAGGATCATATCTGTGATCCCGCAAACCAGGTTACCAAAAGTATACTGGTTGCGTTTGGTGATCTAGCTTCGCACCTTCCGGGGAGAAACGCGACTGACTTTTCGGAGGCCCCTATGGCGCAGCCCGACATCCACCTCTACACCGCCGCCACCATGAACGGTTACAAGCCGGTCCTCTTTCTGGAAGAGGCGGAGGTTCCCTACGATCTGACCTTCATCAACTTCGCCAAGCGGGAGCAGAAAGCGCCCGACTACATGAAGCTGAACCCCAATGGCCGGATCCCCACGATCGTCGACCGCGCAAACGGCGACTTCGCCGTCTTCGAGAGCGGCGCCATCCTTTGGTACCTGGCCGAGAAGTACGGGCAGTTCCTACCCCGCGACCCCAAGGGCCGCTCGGAGACGCTTCAGTGGCTCATGTTCCAGATGGGCGGCATCGGGCCGATGATGGGGCAGGCCATGTACTTCCACCGCATCGCCAAGCCAAACGGCCATGACGAGCCCTTCTCCACCAAGCGCTACGTCGATGAGAGCCGCCGCCTGCTGGAGGTCCTGAACACCCGGCTGGAGGGCCGGGAGTGGCTCGCCGGGGAGACCTATAGCATCGCCGACATGGCCACCTATCCCTGGGCAAGGGCCTACGTTTGGGCAAAGGTCTCGATCGAGGGCCTGGATCACCTGAAGGCCTGGTACGACCGGCTGGACGCGCGGCCCAAGGTGCAGAAGGCGCTGACCGTTCCCAAGGCCCAGCCTCAGTTCTGGGACGCCGCGGCCGATGACGGCGCCTTCGCGGCAGAGAACGCGGCACGCTTCGCCGCCGATGCGAAGAAGGAGTGACCCCTATGGCCAACACGCAAACCCCCATCCGGGTGGACATCGTCTCCGACGTCGTCTGCCCCTGGTGCGCCATCGGCTACTACCAGCTCGCCAAGGCCTCGCTAGAGACCGGCATTGCTGTGGAGGTCCACTGGCACCCCTTCGAGCTGAACCCGCAGATGGCCGAGGAGGGCGAGAACCTGCGCGACCATCTGGCCGCCAAGTACGGGACGACCCTGGAAGGCTCGATCAAGGCCCGCGCGCGCCTGACCGAAATGGGCGCAGCCTTGGGCTTCACCTTCGCCTATACCGATGAGATGCGCATGGTGAACACTTTCCGTGCGCACCAGCTGATCGACTGGGCGGAGGAGCAGGGAAAAGGGCATGCGGCCAAGCTGGCCCTCTTCCGCGCCTTCTTCACCCGGCGGGAGAACCTGAACGACCCGGCCATCCTGGCTGCTGTCGCGGAGGAGATCGGGCTAGACCGCGACACCGCCTTGGCACAGCTCTCCGACCTGGCCCGGGCCGCCTTGGTGCGCCAGAAGGAGCAGTTCTGGACAGGACAGGGCATCTCCGGCGTGCCGGCGATGGTTTTCCAACGCCAGCACTTGGCGAGCGGCGCGCAGGGGGAAGAGAACTACGCCCGCATCATCCAGCATCTGGCCAAAGAACAGGCGGCGTGAGTGGCACGGTCACTGTCGTGACCGTCCGGCGCCAGCCCTCTCCCCCACCCGGCCACCCAGTCCAGGATACTCTCGTTGGGTGGCCGGGTGGGGGAGAGGGCTGGTGCCGCAAGCGACGCGCACAGCGCGTCGCCGCAAACAAGAGGAAACAAACCCAATGAGCAAGGCGCAGGTTATCCACCGTCTGGGGCCACCGGAGGTCATGCAGTGGCAGGACTGGCCGGTGCCCGATCCTGCGCCGGGTGAGGTCTTGCTGCGGCACACGGCGGTGGGGGTGAACTTCGCCGACACCTATCACCGCGGCGGCATCTCGCATCCCTGGAAGGTCGGCGCGCCGCCGGTGGTGATCGGCTTCGAAGGCGTCGGGATCGTTGAGGGCGTCGGCGAGGGCGTCACCGACTTCCAAAGCGGCGACCGGGTCGCCTATGGCATCCCGCCGCTCGGCAGCTACGCAGAAGTCCGCACCTATCCCGCCGACAAGCTGCTCCATCTGCCCGAAGGCCTGGACGACAAGACCGTCGCCGCCTTGCTGATGAAGGGGATGACCGCGCATTACCTGCTGCACCGGACCTATGCCGTGCAGCCGGGCGATACCATCCTGGTGCATGCAGCGGCGGGCGGCATGGGATTGATCCTCTGCCAATGGGGAAAGGCCTTGGGTGCCACCGTGGTCGGCACCGTCTCCACGCCCGAGAAGGCGGAGGTAGCGCGTGCGGCGGGCTGCGATCATCCCGTCGTCCGCGCCGAGCAGAACTTCGTCGAGGTGGTGCGCGAGGTCACCGACGGTGAGGGCTGCGCCGTGGTCTACGAGGCCATCGGCAAGGACACCCTGCAGCAGTCGCTGGACTGCCTGCGCCTGATGGGAGTCTGCGCAGCCTATGGCCACGTATCCGGCCCGCCGGACCCGATCGACATCATCCAGGATCTGGGCCGGCGCGGCTCGCTCTTCATTACCCGGCCGGCGATCATGCACTACGTCGCCAAACGCTCGGACTTGGAGTGGACCGCGCGCGATCTCTTCAAGGCCATCGGCGACGGCATCCTGGATGCCAACATCAACTACGAGTACCCGCTGAAAGAGGCCGTCAAGGCGCACCAGGCTATCGAGTCAGGCACCACCCTGGGCGCAACGGTGCTGGTGCCCTGAGCCAGGCAAGCCTTGCCGGCGTGACTGCGGCATCGCCAAACGGAGAATAGTGTGGTCCTTGGTTTGAATAGGGCTCTCCAGCAAGTTCCCTTCATCAGCAGCTGCAGCTGACGCCCTGCTGGAGAGGCTGAGGGACTGACTGCCTCTCCTAGAAGCCACCTGTCACGGCTGCGCCAG
>JBCBSF010000171.1:0-2766 GCA_039819325.1 Pseudomonadota bacterium
CGTTGGCCTCGTACTGCTTCTCCAGCTGGGTCCAGGCCTCCTCACGGCGGGCCTTCTCGCGCGAGAGCGCGACCTCGCCGTTCTTGTTCTCCATACGCTCGAGGAAGACCTCGACCGTCGCGCCGACGCTGAGCGCCTCGGCCTCGCCGGCCTTCTCGAACTCCTTCAGGGGGATGCGCCCTTCGGCCTTGAGGCCGACGTCGACCATGGCGGCATCGCCGTCGATGGAGACGATGGTGCCCTTTAGCACGGCGCCTTCCAGGCGGCCGCCGCTGCCGAGGGATTCGTCGAGAAGGTCGGCGAAGTTCTCACTCGCCGGGGTGCTGCTGGTCTGTTCGCTAAGTGCCATAGTGTCAGTGTCGTCCTTGGGTCTGGCTGCAAGAGATCGCCCCAAGAAACAAGGGCGCCCCAGCAGCCGTCTGGGTTAGGGTTGATAAAAGCGAAAGAGGCCGTCCCCACGCTTCATCCAGCGGGAAACAGCCTTTTCCGGGGCTAGCGACGGTGGCGCTGCCCCAGGGGTCACGGTATTGGCAAACCTTCCTTACGCTTGCGCTCAAGCCTTGGGATTGGCGCCGGTCGCGGCCGGGGCTACCCGGTCTGCGACGAGGTCCATGGCCCTCTGGAAGACCGCGTCCCGGTCAAGGGTCGAGGTATCCAGCACCACGGCATCCGGCGCCGGCTTCAGCGGCGCGACCGCGCGCTCGCAATCGCGGCGGTCCCGCTCCTGCAATTCCTGCAGGACGGTGGCGTATATAGCCTCCTGCCCTCGCTCATGCAACTCATCCAGACGGCGCTGGGCGCGGACCTCATCGCTGGCGGTGACATAGAGCTTCACTGTGGCATCTGGGCAAATGACCGTGCCGATGTCGCGGCCGTCCAGCACTGCGCCCTGCTTACGGCCCGGCGGTGTCTGCGCGAAGTCCCGCTGGAAGTCCACCAGAAGCGCGCGGACCTCAGGAACGGCAGCCGCCTTGGAGGCCGCTTGGCCGGTGGCCTGCTCACGCAGGTCGCCGCGCGTCAGGTCGGCCGCGGTCAGCCGTCCGGCTGCGGCGGTGAAAGCATCCTCGTCCGGCTCTGCACTGCCGTCCAGCGCCAGGGCAGCGGTGGCCCGGTAAAGCAGGCCGCTGTCCAGGTAGGCGTAGTTCAAGGCCTCTGCCAGGCGGCGGGCCAGGGTGCCCTTGCCCGCGGCGGCGGGGCCATCGATGGCGATGACGGGCGTGCTGCTCATGCGGGGCTTTCCAGTCGGCCGCCCAGGCTGCGCATCAGTTCGACAAAGCCGGGGAAGGAGGTCTCAATGAAGCTGGTGTCGTCCAGGGTGACCGGCCGTTCGGCCAGCAGGCCCAGCACCAGGAAGCTCATGGCGATGCGGTGATCCATCTGGCTCTCGACCAGGCCGCCGCCGGGCGGGCGGCCGTCCGCGCCCTCGACGATGAGGTCGTCGCCGGAAACCGTCACGGCCACGCCATTGGCGGCCAGGCCGGCGGCGACGGCCGACAGGCGGTCGCTTTCCTTCACCCTGAGCTCGGCCAAGCCCTGCATGCGGGTGCTGCCCTTGGCCGTGGCGGCGGCGACGGCCAGGATGGGATACTCGTCGATCATCGAGGGTGCACGGTCCGCCGGCACGGTGATGCCCTGCAGCCGCCGGCCGCGGATCTGCAGGTCGGCCACCGGCTCGCCCGCCACCTCGCGCTGGTTGGCGAGCGTGATGTCGGCGCCCATCTCGGCCAGGCTTTCGAAGAGGCCGAAGCGCAGCGGATTGATTCCCACGCCGGGCAAGGTGACCTCCGCGCCCGGCAGGCTGGCGGCGGCCACAGCGGGGAAGGCGGCGGAGGAGGGGTCGGAGACCACGGTGATGTCGCGGGCCAGCAGCTCCTGTTCGCCGGTGACCAGAATGCGGCGGCCTTCCTCCAGCTCTTCCACCGTAACCGCGGCGCCCAGATAGCGCAGCAGGCGCTCGCTGTGGTCGCGGGTGGCTTGGCGCTCGATCACGCCGGTCTGGCCAGGGGCGGCCAGGCCAGCCAGCAGCACCGCGCTCTTCACCTGGGCCGAGGCGACGGGCGACTCATAGAGAATGGGCAGCAGCCGCTCCGGCCCTTGGATCATCAGCGGCAGATAGGCCTTGGCGCGTAGGCTGATGCTGGCGCCCATCTGCGCCAAGGGGTCGGTCACCCGGCGCATGGGCCGGCGGTTCAGCGAGGCGTCGCCGGTGACGAAGGCGCGGATCGGCTGACCTGCCAGCACGCCCAGCAGCAGCCGTGCGCCGGTGCCGGAGTTGCCGAGGTCCAGCACCTGCGCCGGCTCTGCCAGGCCGCCGACGCCGCGGCCCTCGACCCGCCAGCTGCCGGCCCCTTGCCGCTCTAGGGTGACGCCGCAGGCGGTAAGCGCGGCGGCGGTGCGCAGCACGTCTTCGCCCTCCAAGAGGCCGGTAATGCGGGCCTCGCCGATGGCCAGGGCGGAGAGCAGCAGCGCGCGGTGCGACTGCGACTTGTCGCCGGGCACGGAGGCGGTCCCGCCCAGGCTCTCTGTGGGCTCTGCTGTGAGGGCGCGGCGCGGCTGCTGGCTGGACATGGCCGTCTTTCGTGAGGTCGGCGAGTGGAGGCTGCTAACTAGCAAGCAGCCTGCCTGAAGGGCAAGATCGCCTGCCGCCGGTCAGCGATGACCCCACTTCATGCGCGGCGCCAGCCCGCTCCCCCTCCCGGCCACCCGATAAGGACAATTCCGTGGGTGGCCGGGGGGGGGAGCGGGCTGGCGCCGCCCGGTCACGCC
>JBCBSF010000172.1:0-2559 GCA_039819325.1 Pseudomonadota bacterium
AGGCGGGCCGTTAGCACCGAGCGCTGGGGCCCGCCTTTCGACGGGCGCTCGCCTTCGGCTCGCTGCTCAAGACGAGGGAGTGCTCTTGGAAAGACCCGTTGCCATATCACCCTATCTGGCCAAACCCCTCAGTCTCCCGCGCCCAATCGGCCAGCGCCTCGGCCACCTGGGCGATGGGGCCGCTGCCGGCGTCCTCGGCGCGTAGCAGTGCCTGCCAGGGGATGACGATGCCCTCGGCGCCGACGCGGGCTGCGCGGATACGGCCTGCGGCGATTGCTGGGCGCACCGCCCAGCCGGCCAGCACGCTCGTGCCCTGGCCGGCGGCCACCAGTTCGACGATGGCCTCGGGCAGCTCCACCGTCGCCGTCCAGCGGGGATAGCTTTCGGCCGGGCGGAAGAGGCGGGCGAACTCCCGATCCGGTTCCGGCGTCTTGGTGTAGGTGATGAAATCCTCGCCTACTATGTCGGCGCCCTCGATGAAGGCCTTCCCGTCATGGCGGTGCCCGGGGGGCATGATGAAGAGCAGCTCGTCCTCGAAGAGGGGATAGGCCTTCAGCCCCACCTGCACCGTCTCGCCGGAGACCAGGATCAGATCGACATGCCGGTCGGTCAGTGCCGGCAAGGGATCGCGGCCAGAGGCTGCCATGACCTGCAGATCGATGCCGGGCCGGCGGGCGCGCAGGTAGGTCGTGAAGCCCGGCAGCCAGTGATAGGAGCTGTAGGCCTCCACCGCGATGCGCACCACATGCTCGACCCCGCGGTTCATGCGGCGGACGTCGTCCTCGGCGCGGTCCAGCTCTGAGAGCAGACGCTCGGCCACGTCGGCCAGATAGTCGGCTGCCGGGGTCATGCGAATGCGTTTGTGCATGCGGGTGAAGAGCACCACGTCCAAACGACGCTCAGCCTCCTTGATCCGATGCGACAGCGCTGAGGGCGTGACGCCCAGCGCTTCTGCCGCGTCGGTGATCCGGCCATGTTCGGCGATGGCGCGGATCATCTGCAGGTGCCGGAGGTCGAGGAGGGGGCCGGTGGGCATGGCTGTGCCTGAGCAGAATTCACGAAAGCTGCAAGTTTTCTTAATTGCTGTTCACGCACTTTCCAAGACAGGCTAGAGGCAAGTAGCTCGGGAGGACAGAGTGGCGGTGGCAGCGGTTGAGAGCAGTGGGCCTCACGGACAAGAGGAGTGGCGGGCGCGGGCGAAGGCGGTCCTGCCGGCGGGCGGCTTCGGCAACTTCGATCCGGCGATCGTGGTGCGGCGTGGCGATGGCGCGCGTGTCTGGGATGAGGACGGCAAGGCTTACGTCGACTATCTGATCGGCTCTGGCCCTATGCTGGTCGGCCATGGCCATCCGGAAGTACTCGAGGCCGTGCAGGCGCAGATTTCCGAAGGGCTCACTTTCTTTGCCTCCAACGCCGCTGGGATCGAGTTGGCCGAGGTAATCTGCCAAGCCGTCCCCTCGGCCGAGCAGCTGCGCTATGTCTCTACCGGGTCGGAAGCCGACATGTACGCCATGCGGCTGGCGCGCGCTCATACCGGCCGTGACCTGATCTTGAAGTTTGAGGGCGGCTATCACGGCATGTCGGGCGAGGCCCTGATGAGCCTCTCGCCGGAACGCCGCGAGAACTTTCCGCTCGCCGTCCCCGATTCCGCCGGCATCCCGCAGTCTGTGCGCGACAGCGTGCTGGTGGCGCCCTTCAACGATGCCGACTTCGCCCGGCAGATCATCGCCGAGTATGCCGACCGCATAGCCGGCGTGATCGTCGAGCCGCTGCAGCGCTTGGTGCCGCCGCTGCCGGGCTTCCTGGAGACCTTGCGGGCGGAAACCCAACGCCACGGCATCGTCTTGATCTTCGACGAGGTGGTGACCGGCTTCCGCCTCGCCTATGGCGGTGCTCAGACGCTCTACGGGGTAACTCCGGACCTTACCACCCTAGGCAAGGTCATCGGCGGCGGCTTCCCGCTGGCGGCCATCGCCGGCAAGCGGGAGATCATGGTGCACTTCGACAAGGCCGTGGTCGGGCCGGAGGGCTTTACCTTCCAGGTCGGCACATTGAGCGGCAATCCCGTGGCCGCCGTCGCTGGCTTGAAGACCCTGGAGATCCTCCGCCGGGACGGGGCCTACGATGAGATGCGCAGCTCTGGTCGGCGCATCATGTCCTGCCTCAGCCAGCAGGCGGAACGTCACGGTTTGGCGGCCAGCGTCGTCGGCGATCCGGTGCTCTTCGACGTCATCTTCGCCGCTGGCCCGGTCCGTGACTACCGTGACACCCAGTCGGGGGACGCTGGCCAGTCAGTGCGCTTCAACACCAGCCTGAGGGCGGCCGGCGTTTTGAAGCCACCGATGAAGTTCTATGTCTCGCTGGCGCTCACCGATGAAGACCTCGCTTGGACAGAGGCTGCGATCGAACAGGCGATGGCCGGCCTGGCTGAGGGCTACAGCGAAAAGACCCAAAGCTGATACCATCCTATCCTCGGGCACTCCCCTCATCCTTGTAAGTTACCCACATCGACATCTGGTAAGGTATCGATGTCGGTCACGGAGGTGAGACCGTCTCGTC
>JBCBSF010000173.1:0-2414 GCA_039819325.1 Pseudomonadota bacterium
GAGAACAAGGCGCTGACATCCTCTTTGGCGCTAGTGGCGTAGACAGCATTTATGGCGGGGAGGGTGCGGACAGTCTCTACGGAGGCAGTGGGGTCGACAGCCTTTATGGCGGGCTTGGCGACGACACTCTGGCTCCGGGGGATGCTGGCACCAGGCGACGAGAGCTCGTGTATGGCGGGAGCGGTGCGGACGTCATCATCATTGAGGATCAGGGCGACCTAACGTCTAACCAGAGCTTCTTTGGCGGTAGTGGCGTGGACACCCTAATTCTGCGCGACGCGGCGAGCCTGCCAGATGGCGTGGTCTTGAGCTCCATCGAGGTCTTTGCGCGCTATGGAACCAGCGGTGCAGATAGCTTGGAAGGGACCAGTGGAGATGATCAACTCTTCGGCTTGAGTGGAGACGATAGCCTCTCTGGGCTCAGCGGAGCAGATAGCCTCTCTGGCGGCGCTGGCGATGATAGCCTCTCTGGCGGCGCCGATATCGATTGGCTGTCCGGCGGCAGTGGTGCAGATGTCCTGTCGGTGGCCAGCCAAGGAGAGCTGGTGTCAGGCGAGACCCTAGACGGCGGCAGCGGCACCGATACCCTAGTCTTGGAGCAGGGGGCTACGCTTCCGTCCGGGGTTACGGTCACCGGGATCGAAGTCTATCAGTTCTTTGGCACCAGCGGCGCGGACAGCCTCAACGGCACGGACACGGCCGACAAGGTAGACAACTTCGACGGGCTGAGCGGCGACGATATCTTCAGAGCCCTTGACGGCGACGATACGTCGATCTTCGGTGATCTGGGGGATGATACGCTCTATGGCGGCAGCGGGAACGACCTCGTCCTCTACGGCGGCTTTGGCAAGGACACCGTTTATGGGGGGTCCGGCGATGATCGCGTCCTTGGGGGCGGGCCTGGCGACGACACGGTCAAGGGGGGTGACGGCGACGATAGGCTCAGCGGTAACTTCCAGGACGATGCTCTCTATGGGGGCGGTGGCCGCGACATCGTGCTGGGTGCGACCGGCTCTGACGTCTTGTTCGTTGCAAGCCAAGGTGAGTTGGTCACGGGCGAGACCTTAGACGGCGGCAGCGGTGTTGATACTCTGGTTCTGCGTGAAGGGGCGAGCCTGGCGGCCGGTGTGGTTCTGAACTCCATCGAGGTCTACGGGCGCTATGGTACCAGTCTTGCGGATAGCTTTGAAGGGACAAGCGGCAAGGATATCCTCTCGGGATTGGGTGGTGCTGACAGGCTTTATGGATTGGGCGGCGATGACAGCCTGACCGGGGGCGCTGGCCTAGACACGGTAAGCGGCGGCAGCGGTGCTGACACTATGGTGGTCGCCAGCCAAGGGGACATTGTCGCCGGCGAGACCTACGACGGCGGTAGCGGCATCGACACTTTGATCTTGCGCGACGCGGCAACGATCCCAGCGGGCGTGGTCGTGACTGGGATTGAAGTCTACGTCAGCCAGTTCATAGGCACCAGCGGTGCGGATAGCCTGGCGGGCACCAGTGGGGACGATCAGATCTTTGGCTTGAGCGGTGACGATCACCTCTATGGGCTGAGTGGTGATGATGACATCTACGGCGGTGCAGGATACGACATCCTCTTTGGCAGTGTCGGACTAGACACCCTTGATGGCGGAGAGGGGACTGACATCCTTTATGGTGGCAGTGGTACTAACCTTCTCTATGGCGGGCTAGGCGACGACACGCTGCTTGCCGGGACCAGAGGGGGCTACGTCTACGGCGGCAGCGGTGCGGATGTCTTCGTCGCTAGGAACCAGGCCGAGATAGATGCGAGCCCGGATTTGTTTGGCGGTAGCGGCGTGGACTCTTTGGTCCTGCGCGAAGCGGCGACGATTGCCGACCCCGGTATCATCAACGTAGATGTCTATCTGCGTTACGGCACCAGCGCTGCGGATAGCTTGACGGGATCCAACGCTGTTGACCGCATCTATGGCCTAAGTGGGGACGATACCCTCTCTGGCGGTGGTGGTTCTGACACCCTTTACGGCGGCGAGGATGACAACACTCTTAACGGAGGACCAGGGCAAGACACAGTCGTCGGCGGTCGCGGCCAGGATTTGTTCCTTGTGTCGAGTCAAGGCGACCTGATTGCTGGAGAGACCTTCGATGGTGGCGCCAACGCCGACACTTTGATCCTGTATGATGCGGCCAGCCTTCCGGGCGACGTAGTTCTGACTGAGATAGAGCAGGTGATCGGCTACGGAACGAGCGGCGCCGATGTCTTGTTCGGGGTAGCAGATGACTATGCTGCCATAATACTTGTTGGTTTGAGCGGTGATGATCGCCTCTATGGGCTCCGAGGGTATGAGGGGCTGTATGGAGAACAAGGCGCTGACATCCTCTTTGGCGCTAGTGGCGTAGACAGCATTTATGGCGGGGAGGGTGCGGACAGTCTC
>JBCBSF010000174.1:0-2277 GCA_039819325.1 Pseudomonadota bacterium
GCCCGGCTTCGCCGTCGGCAACAGCGGCGCGATCAGCGCCCATTCCCGATCCGTCATGTCGCTTGAATACGCCCCGCCGAGGCGCGCATAGTCTCGTCGGGTGGCCGCCGTCCAAGCCATCCGATCCTCCGTCGTATCTTGCCAGAAACAACGGTGAATCAGGCAGAAGGCGGTCATTCAACCTGCCCAAGCACCTTCTCGGACAGCCTCTAAGCTCGACTTTGTACGATTTCTGGGTCAGGTCCAGAAGATGCTCTCGTTGGCGATTAACTCAGGGGCGGCGTAAAGAGGCATGACGACGCCGCCCATGTCGTCGACGTCTTGCCACTTGCGGTGGTGTAACCAGTAGCCGAGCCGGACTTCGTCACTTTTATCTGTCAGCTTGAGCCGGGCAGTCGGCGCTTCTGTCTCCAACAGGTAAAGATGGTAGGCGCCGTTGTCCTTGTAGAAGCCGACGCCGTCACCATCGGCGTCGTCGGTGCGGACGGCGATATCGTCGTGCTGAATGGCGCAATCATAATCCGGAATGCTGTGGTAGCGGGTGATTCACTTCGCCGCGGAGCGCCAACTTGCTTGCTGGGCGGCGTGGGATTCGGAGCATGGGATGCAAAATGACCCTGTGTTCCCGCCGTCTCCTGGCGATCCCGTTCCCCAGGTCCTGCGCGATTGGCTGCAGGCACTGCGCCCGTGCTTTACGGCTCCCAGCTGGGAGCATGTGCTCGTTCTGGTGATGGGCGCCGTGCTGGCCCCGGGCAAGCGTACCGTCAGCGCCTGCCTCAGGATGACGGGGCGTGCCGAGGCGAATAACTTCTCAAGCTATCATCAGCTTCTCAATCGCGCCCGCTGGGATGCCCGCGCCATGGCATGTCGCCTGCTGGTCATGATCGTGGACCGCCTCGTTCCGGATGGTCCCGTGGTTATTGGGATGGACGACACCATTGAACGCCGGTGGGGGCGCAGGATCACCGCGCGCGGCATCTATCGCGATCCTGTACGCTCCAGCCACGGCCACTTCGTCAAGGCCAGCGGCTTGCGCTGGTTGAGCTTCATGGTGCTGACGCCGATCCCCTGGGCAGGTTTCGTGAAGGCTCTGCCAGTATTGACCCTGCTCGCTCCATCGGAGCGCGCCGACCACAAGCGTGGTCGCAGGCACAAGCTGCTAACCGACTGGGCTCGCCAGGGGGCGCTGCAGCTCTGCCGCTGGCTGCCCGGGCGAGACATCGTCTTCGTCGGCGACAGCAGCTTCGCCGTCCATGAGCTCGCCCATGCGCTCAACAAGCGAGCAACACTTATTAGCCGACTGCGCCTCGACGCCAACCTCTTCGCACCCCCTGCGCAGCGCAACGCGCACACCATCGCTCGCCCAGCACAGAAGGGCCCGCCGCTCCCCAAACTGAAAACATTGCTCTTGAACGCCTCCACCGCCTGGCGAAGGATCACGGTGTCCTCCTGGTATGGCCGAAAGGCGCACAAGGCGCTCGAAATCACCTCTGGCACCGCCCTGTGGTACCGGCGTGGCACGCCGCCAAGGCCGATCCGCTGGGTGCTCGTCAGAGATCCTGACGCCAAGCGGGCGCCACAGGCCTTCTTCAGTACCGACACCTCGCTCGACCCAGCCGAGATCATCGCCCTGTTCGTCCGACGCTGGCAGGTCGAGGTCACCTTTGCCGAAACCCGCGCCCATCTCGGCGTCGAAACTCAACGGCAATGGTCCGACACAGCCATCGCTCGTACGACGCCGGCCCTGTTTGGCCTCTACAGCCTCATCGCGCTGTGGGCTTGTGAGCTACTGAGCGCAGCGACCGTCCCCTATGCCGCAGCGTGGTATCGCAAGACCAACTTCACCTTCACCGATGCTATCGGTGCCGTACGCCTCGCCCTTTGGGTCGGAGACGTTTACCGCCACTCTCCGCCAGACCGGCAAATGCAGAAAATCCCGCTAGGTCGCCTCACGCGTATGGCTGAGGCTCTTTGCTTCGCTGCGTAACATACAAAGTCGAGCTTAGCGCTAGCGCCAAGCGCCAAAAAAACGCATTGACTGCCCGAGTTCTACCTTTGACTTGCATGGCAGAGCGGACGCTGGAGTTGCAAACTGTCTTTTAGTGTTCACCGTTCGCTTCCCGCCCCCGAACGCGCTGCTCAATCGGCTCCTCGGCAACCACGCGTTCGAGGCGTCGATGCGCCAGCTGTTGCCGGAGACTGTTTCGGCCGAACGATGCGTCACAGGGGTAGTCCAAGAAGTGATGTCGTTGGCTACGCCAACTGAACTCTGCTTGG
>JBCBSF010000175.1:0-2178 GCA_039819325.1 Pseudomonadota bacterium
CAGGCTCAGGAGAGGGAGTGCTTGTGGAAACACTGCGTCTATCCAAACTCATCTTGCTCTAGCGCCGCGGATCTGGCGTCAAGGCGTCTCACCCTTGGCCAGCTGGCGCTCGATCTGGTCGATGACGGGCAGGAGTTCCGCCGTGCTGTCGATCACGTAGTGCGCGCCGGCCTGCAACAGGCGCTTTGTGGCGGCGCTGCGGTAGGTCTCCTGATCGGCCAGTGAGAGGGCGGCCCAGTCGTACTCGCCGAGCCCCGTCTCGTTGCCGGAGACCGAGAGGCCGACGCTCCAGAAGCCAGCGTTCAGCCCCTCTTCGACGCCGGCCACCGTGTCGTCGACCTTCACGCAAGCCGCGACGTTGGTGACGGAGAGCTGTGCGGCATTGACCAAGGCCATGGCCGGGCCCGGGCGGCCCTGCGGCACGTCGGAGCTGCAGCAGAGGTAGTCTGGTGTCAGGCCTTGGCGTTCGGCCTCCGGCAGGACGGCGTCTATCATTTGGCGGTTGTAGCCGGTGGTGGAGCCGATTTTCAGGCCGCGGGCCCGCAGGGCGGCGACGGTGTCGAGCACGCCGGGGATCAGGTCCGCATGCTCGGCGATCGCAGCGATTTGGGCTGGCTGAAAGGCCGCGAAGAGGCGGTCGATGTCCGCCTCGCCAGGCGGGCTTCCTTTGGCCGCCTTCCAGCGCACCGCCAGGGCGGGTGCAGCCAGCATGGTGGCGATATGGCTACGCTTTTCGATGCCCATGGGCGCGCGCGCCTCGGCCAGGCTGACCGTGACGCCCTCCGCCTCGAAGACCTTCAAGAAGGCTACCAAAGGTGCCAGTGAGCCGAAATCGATCAGGGTGCCAGCCCAGTCGAAAACCGCCAGCTGAAGCGGGCCGCAATAGCGGCGCTGATAGTGAAAGGTCATCGGGCCTCTCCTGCGATGGCTTCTCAGTCCCCCTGCGGAGAGCTGCCTGCTCCCCCGACAAGACTCTCATTCTATGACCCATGTGCGGAAAGTTCCGTGAAAAACGCGTTGCACGGCCACAGTCATGCTGTCTAGTCAGCCACAAGGCTCTTGGTGCAAAAGGGGGGGACGCCCGCTTCCCCGCCCGCAAGAGGCTCCGTCCAGACCTATGCTCAGTCCCACACCCGCCGAGGCCGAGGCCTTCATCGCCACGCATCGCGACATTCAGTTCGTCGACGGCATCTTCGCCGACCTCTGCGGCATCATCCGAGGCAAGCGCTACCCGATCGAGGATCTGCATAAGATCTTGATGCGCGGCATCACGATTCCCGCCTCTTCCTTCCTGCTGTCGGTCACGGGCGGGTCCGACGATCCGCTAGGGCTCGGTGTCTCCGATGGCGATCCTGACAATGTGCTGGTGCCGATCCCCGGCATGCTGAAGCCGGTGCCTTGGGCAGAGCGGCCTTTGGCGCAGGTCTACATGACCATGCAGGACCGTGAGGGGAAGCCCTTTCGCCTGGAGCCGCGCAACGTCTTGGCCCGCGTCGTGGAGCGCTTTGCCGAGATGGGGCTCACGCCCGTCGTGGCCTTGGAGCTGGAGTTCTATCTGATCGACCGGGAACGCACCGAGTTCGGCGCGCCGCAGCCGCCGCTCTCCCCAGCGAGCGGCCTGCGCGATACGACCAAGCAGGTCTATGGCATGGCTGAGGTTGAGGCCTATGCCGGCTTGCTGGGTGACATCACGGCCGCCTGCGATGCGCAAGAAATCCCCTATGGCGCGATCACCGCGGAGTACGCGCCTGGGCAGTTCGAGATCAATCTGGATCATGTAGCCGACTCCCTGCTGGCCGCCGATCACGCGGTGCTGCTGAAGCGTGTGGTGAAGGGCTGCGCGCGCCGGCATGGCATCCAGGCGACCTTTGCGCCCAAGCCCTACCCGGACGAGGTCGGCAGCGGTCTGCACGCCCACATCAGCCTGATCGACAAAGAGGGACGGAATGTCTTCGACAACGGCCAAGACGGTCCCAGCGATCTCTTGCGCCATGGCATCGGCGGCTGCCTCGACCTGATGGCGCCCTCTATGGCCATTTTCGCGCCCAATCCCAACGGCTTCCGCCGTTACCGTTCCAAGAACTATGCGCCGGTCAGCCAATGCTGGGGGGTGGAGTCGGCGCCTGCAATGCGATGCTCGATGCGCCGCGCCTGAGCATCGCCCAAGGGCACCCGCAC
>JBCBSF010000176.1:0-2092 GCA_039819325.1 Pseudomonadota bacterium
CATGCCCTCGGTGGTGAGGATGGCCTTGAACATCATCGTGAAGTCGGTCGGCATCCGCACCTGGTGCCGGGTCGCCCCCGTCACGATCTCCGCCAGCAGGGTGCCGATCTGGACCTCCGACAGCGGCAGCCCCACCAGATAGCGCTCGCCGATCTCGATGAGGGTCAGATCCGGCTCCTCTTCGATGAGCGCCAGGATCATCTCCCGATGCGCGTCAATCCGGTGTGATCGCCGGTTGCCGCCGCGCGTTCCCGCCACGAGCGTCCCGCGCTCGCGCCAGCGCCTGACCCAACGGATCGCCGTGGAGGCGGCGACCCCGAAACGCTCAGCCGCCGCTCGGCACGACGCCACATCCTCCAAAGCGCCAACGACACGTTCACGAAGGTCCAGCGACAAGGTCTTACCCATAGGAGCTGGCCCCCTCTCCAGCCCCTATCGTGAATCACATTCAGAGCGATTCGGGAATCCCAACGCGATTCCAATGCGAAGGGAAACACCCTAGCACGACTTTGGCACTTCTGGTTTGAGAGCGGTTGCTAGAAGCTTTTCACAGTGCGGACAGCGCAGCGGTGGAGACCGGGCGAAGACGTCGAGGATGGCCTGCCTGACAGCTGGCATGCTCGGTTTCGGAGGCGGCCCTCCGCGTCTTTTTTTTCCGCCCGCTGCTTTGAGGCGGCGGGATTGAAGGAAGGCGTAGGCGACCATGCTGAGCAGGGCATGTCGATGGAGCCCTTTCCAAGATCGGCCTTCGAAGTGGTCGAGCCCGAGTTCTTCCTTCAGCTGCTGATGCGCCTGCTCGCATATCCACCTGGCTTTGATCGTGGCAGCAAGCGTTTTGAGGCTGATAGAAGGCGGCAGCTTAGAGACATAGTATCTCTGCTCGCCTGTCGGTCGCCTTTCCCCAACAAGCCAGACCTCCTCGCCGGGCATCGCCTGAACGCGGTTGTCCTGCATACGGTGACGATGGCCCTCGGCGATGCGGACGCGGCAGGCTGCAAAATGGCAGCTCAGCCGGCCTTTGGTTCCCCGCCGCCAGTTCACCTTTCGCCACGGCTCGCTCGCGAGCATCTCCTGCGCTGAGACAGGGGGCTGATCGGTGACGCGGTATTTGCGTGGCCTGCCAGTCTTTGCGACCGGAAAGATCTCGGTGATGTCGGCCCGGTAGACGTTCTGACGGCGAGACAGGCCCACCGCCCACAACAGGCGGCGTTGGCTGAGCGCCCGGCGAAAAGGGCCACTGGAGCCGTAACCGGAACCGGCGAGCACGCAGCCGAAACGAGCGCCTGCGGCGATCACCCGGTCGATCTCCTCAATGGCGATCTCCAGCTTCGTCAGAGCCGCTTGTCGAACTCTGGGGACACCCGCCTTCGCCATGCGTAAGGGGTCGGTGATCCAGTCTTTGGGCAAAAACAGTCGCAAGCCAACCATCACCGGCACTTCGCACGAGGCCAGCGTCACCGAGACCAATGACTGACAATTGAAGGTCTTGCCGAGCGAAGACGCATACTGGGGCGCCACCCCGACCGAATGACCGCCCTTCTTCGGCAGCGCCGTGTCGTCGATGACCAGGAAGCCATCCTTATCACCCACAAGACGATCAGCTTCCTTCAAGAGGGCAGCCTCCAACGGGGCGCTGTCCCAAATGCCCGCACAGATGAAATGATGAAGCTGATCGTAGCTGGCTTGACCGGCGCGCGCCGCCATAGGCTGCACGCTCTTGCGGTCCCCGGGGCCGATGCGCCCGGCAACATACACCGGGCACATCCGTTTGCGCCGCCGGTCGCCCAGGACATCGACGAACGGCTTCAGCCACGTCTCCAACTCCTCCCGCCAAGACGACGACATAGGCATCACGACGCACACTCCAGCCTCTACAGCCCAGAGAAGCATCCAACATTAATAACCAAACCCTTAATGTGTTAAAGTAGTGCTAGGCGGTAAGCACGGCGGCACCGCCCAGTTTATCAATATCGTTGCACAAGAACTGGCCATGTTCGGCAGCCTTGCAGAACGTCAGCCAAGAGCTGCCTAGCGACCGATAACCTCGATCGTCAGCGAACTAGCTCCCTTGCGCCATACCAAGAGCGTCCTC
>JBCBSF010000177.1:0-1998 GCA_039819325.1 Pseudomonadota bacterium
GGCGGGGGGGGTGGCGCGGGGGGGGCGGCCGGCGGGGGGCGGGGGGCGGGCGCCGGGGGGGGCGCTGCGCGGGGCGCGGGGGCTGGGGCTGGCACGGGGGCTGGGGCCGGCGCTGGCGCGGCCACAGGTGCTGGGCTGGGCGCAGGCGCAGGAGCCGGAGCAGCAACTGGTGCCGGCGCCGGGCTGGGCGCTGGGCTAGGTGCTGGGCTGGGCGCCGGGGCCGCCACGCGCGGTGCTGGCGCAGGAGCGGGGGCAGGGCTCGCGGCTGCAGTCCGGGGTACCGGTGCTGGCGAGGGGGCCAGACGGCGGCTCTCTACTGCACGGGTAGGCGCGGGCGCGGTCACCACCTGGGGTGCCTGACCCGGGCGGATCAAGGTCGGCGCCAGCTTACCGCCAGAGCTCGCTTGCGGCGGCTGCTGCACCAGGCCGCCCGGCAGCACGCCGGTCTGCAACTGCGGCGCCAGAGCGCCGGGCAGGGTCACCTGCGAACGCGGGTCGGTGAGCGGCGGATAGAGCAGCGCGCCAGGCCTGACCAGCACGGTGGTGGTGCCGCTCTGATACTGAAGAGTTGGGCCGACGCCGATCCCGCCGGGTGTGCGCGGGCTGACCGGAACCGGCTGAACCACGCCGCCCGGCCCCAGCGAGTTCAGCACGCTGGTGTTCACAATGACGTTGGCGGAACCAGGCGACTGCGCGGCCGCCTGTCCGGCGCCAAGCGTCATGAGCGCCAGCGCCGCGACGCTGGCCAGCAGGGAGCGGCGGCGTGGCTGTCCCGCGCGCTCAGATCCCAAGCGTGGTGTCAAACCCTGCATTCCCAAGCCGCCCTTTTGCCAAACCGAATCGGCGCTGTGCCCCCCATCGCGCAGCGGAGACTAAGCGGTGGCGTGCAGGGAGACAACTGCCTTGCGAGCCGCCAAGACGCAAGCGGTAGCAGAGTCCGTCTTGTATGGCCGCCTTGTGTGGTGGCAAGCGGCGCTTATCGCAAGAGGGCAGGTGCCACAGCAAAGCTGAGGAGGACAGCGTAAAGCTCTACCGCTTCAAGCGCCCAGCCAGCGCAGCGCTGACGTCGGTGTGCAGATTGCTGTTGCTGGCCAGCACACTCTTGCCGTCCAGCGTGAAGTCGCGGCCGTCGATGGCGCTGACGTAGCCGCCGGCCTCCCGCACCAGCAGAGCCCCTGCCGCGACGTCCCAAGGCTTGAGGTCCCGCTCCCAGAAGGCCTCGAAGCGGCCGGCAGCGACGTAGGCCAGGTCCAGGGCCGCGGCGCCGAAGCGGCGGATACCGGCCACCTCGGGCATCACCCGGCCCACCTCTTCAATGAGGCGCGTGGTGTCGCCGTGCCCCTTGAAGGGCATACCTGTGGCCAACACGGCCTCTTCCAGTTTGCGCCGGGAAGAGACCCGCAGGCGGCGGTCATTCAGAAAGGCGCCGCCCCCCTTTTCCGCATGGAAGAGCTCGTCCTTGATCGGGTCGTAGACCACGGCGGCCAGCAAGGTCCCGGTCTGTTCAAGTCCGATGGAGATGGCGAAGTGGGGGATGCCGTGCAGAAAGTTGGTGGTGCCGTCCAAGGGATCGATGACCCAACGCGGCCCGCCGGCCCGTGGCTCGCGGACACTCCCCTCCTCGCTCAAGAGGCCATAGTCGGGGCGTGCCTTGATCAGGTCCTCGGTCACCTGCTTTTCCGCGCGCAGGTCGGCGGTGCTGACGAAATCCGCCGGCCCCTTGCGGGAGACCTGCAGCTGCTCGATCTCGCCGAAGTCGCGCTTCAGCCCGCGCGCCGCATGCTGGGCGGTGCGCACCATGATGTTGATGAGGGGGGAGCGGGCAGGCATGAGGAAGTCCTTTCGATCCGCGACCGGATCTGACGGCTGGAGCAGATGTGTTACGAGCGGTCACTGTCGTGACCGTCCGGCACCAGCCCGCTCCCCCTCCCGGCCACCCAATAGGATACTGGCGTGGGTGGCCGGGAGGGGGAGCGGGCTGGTGCCGGAGCGATGAGC
>JBCBSF010000178.1:0-1893 GCA_039819325.1 Pseudomonadota bacterium
CTTGGCGCGCGTCATTTACGGCTTTCGGCTGTCGGTGTTGTTCGGGCTTGTATTGACCGCGCTGTCGATGGTGATCGGTGTGTGTGCCGGAGCGGTCCAGGGGTATTTCGGTGGTTGGACCGATCTGCTGTTTCAGCGCTTTCTTGAGATCTGGGGTGGCATGCCGGTCCTCTTCTTATTGATCATCATGGCCAGCTTCATCACGCCCAGTTTTTGGACCTTGCTGATCCTGCTGCTGCTGTTCAGTTGGATCGCTCCGGTCGCCGTGGTCCGAGCCGAGTTTCTGCGCGCTCGAAACTTCGACTATGTGCACGCGGCCCGTGCGCTTGGACAGCCGGACCGCGTTATCATGTTCAAGCATGTTTTGCCTAATGCGATGGTGGCCACCATCACGTTTCTGCCCTTCACCTTGACGGGCGGCATCACGAGCTTGACCGGGCTCGATTTCTTGGGATTTGGGCTGCCACCTGGATCGCCTTCGCTGGGTGAGATGATCCAGCAAGGCAAGTCCAACTTACAAGCCCCCTGGCTTGGCTTCACGGCATTCCTCTCTCTGGCCATCATGCTGAGCCTGTTGGTGTTCATCGGAGAGGCCCTTCGCGATGCGTTCGACGCTCGCAAGGCGGTGGGCGTGCTAGCCGTAACTGCTGGCGGTCCCGCCGTTCAGCCCCAGACGCGGCCGGCGACCACGCGATGAACGCGCCGGAGCAATCGGCGGCTGTTGCCGCCGCCGACGTCGATGGGGCGTTGGACGCAGCCAAGTCTTTGCTGACGGTGTCGGACCTGTCGGTTAACTTCACCATGCCGGGTGAAACGGTTGAAGCGGTACGCCAAGTCTCGTTCGATCTGCGCAAGGGCAGGACGTTGGCGCTGGTCGGCGAGTCTGGCTCCGGCAAGTCGGTCAGCGCACTGTCGATCCTGCAGTTACTGCCCTACCCCGTGGCCAGCCACCCGTCCGGCAGCATTCGCTTCAAGGGCCAGGAACTGGTCGGCGCCTCGGAGAAGGTTCTGCGCTCGGTCCGCGGTAACGAGATCTCGGTCATCTTTCAGGAACCGATGACCTCACTTAATCCGCTGCACACGGTTGAGCGACAGGTCAGCGAGGTACTGTTTGTTCATAAGGGCTTGTCGCGCCCAAAGGCCCGAATCCGCTGCTTGGAACTGCTCAAGCTGGTCGGTCTGCCGGAGCCTGAAAAACGTCTGGAGGCGTTTCCTCACCAGCTATCGGGTGGTCAGCGTCAGCGCGTCATGATCGCGATGGCGCTGGCTAACGAGCCCGATCTCCTGATCGCGGACGAGCCGACGACTGCACTGGACGTCACGATCCAGGCCCAGATCCTGGAACTGCTGAAGGACCTTCAGGCACGTTTCGGCATGGCCCTATTGCTGATCACGCATGATTTGGGTGTGGTTCGCAAGATGGCCGACGATGTCTGCGTCATGAACAAGGGCGAAATCGTCGAGGCCAAGCCGGCCGCCGATCTGTTCGCCAGGCCGGAACACCCCTATACCCAGATGCTGCTGTCGGCGGAGCCAAGCGGGCAGCCGGCCCGCGCCGAGGCGGAC
Source organism: Pseudomonadota bacterium (assembly GCA_039819325.1). Classification (GTDB taxonomy): domain Bacteria; phylum Pseudomonadota; class Alphaproteobacteria; order Kiloniellales; family JACOMY01; genus JACOMY01. The sequence continues at coordinate 1,567 of JBCBSF010000178.1, forward strand.
GCGGGCACCATCGTCGAAGGCGACGATGTCAGGGTCTGGTTTCCGATCAAGAAGGGCATCCTTCGCCGCACCGTGGACCACATCAAGGCGGTCGACGGCATCGACATTCGAGTACGCGAGGGGCACACCGTCGGCGTGGTCGGTGAATCCGGGTCAGGCAAGACGACCCTCGGCATGGCCCTGTTGCGCCTGACATCGTCGATGGGCGGGATACGTTATCGCGGCCAGGACATTCAAGGGTTGCAGTATAAGGCCATGCGGCCGCTGCGCCGAGAGATGCAGGTCGTCTTTCAGGACCCGTACGGCTCGCTGAGCCCGCGCATGTCG
>JBCBSF010000179.1:0-1831 GCA_039819325.1 Pseudomonadota bacterium
CCGGGTGGGGGAGAGGGCCGGCGCCGCCGCGATGAGGTCCCTCATCGCCAAAACAATCAACACTTCTAGCGAGAACAATAATGAGCGACGAGATCACCTTCGAGACGCGGGGGCCGCTTGGCCTGATCACCCTGACCCGGCCCAAGGCACTGAACGCCCTGACCTTGGAGATGATTCGGCTGATGCATCCGCAGCTCGACAGCTGGGCAGAAGACGACAGCATCAAGGCGGTGGCGATCCGGGGTGCCGGTGACCGCGCCTTCTGCGCCGGCGGGGACGTGCGAGCGGTCTGGTCGGCGGGTCAGGATGGGGAACACAGCCCCGGAAAGCGCGGCCACCTGGCCGGCGACTTCTTCCGCGAGGAGTACCTGCTGAACCGCCGCATCCATACCTTCGAGAAGCCCTACGTCGCGCTGATCGACGGTATCGTCATGGGTGGCGGTGTTGGGCTTTCGATCCACGGCGACATCCGGCTGGGCGGCGAGCGCAGCCTCTTCGCCATGCCGGAGACCGCGATCGGCCTCTTCCCCGACGTCGGCGGTTCCTACTTCCTGCCGCGCCTGCCGCTGGGGGCGGGCCTGGGCCTCTATCTCGCCCTAACGGGCAACCGACTGAAGGCGGTGGACTGCCTAACCGCCGGCATCGCCACCCATCTGATCGGCGACGCAGAGGAAGAGGCGATCATCAGCGCCCTGGAGGCTGCCGATTGGAGTCTCGGCCTGGCCGGCGGCGAGGCAGCGCTTCTGCCCCTGACCCAGACCGAACCCCCGGCAGGCAGCTTGGAGCCGCAGTTGGCAGCGATCAAACAGTGCTTCACCGGGAAGGCCTCGGTCGAATCGGTCATCGAGGCCTTGGAGGCACTGGGCAACGATTGGGCCAAGGAGACTCTAGAGACCCTCTCCAAGCGTTCCCCGACCTCGCTTAAGGTAGCCTTTGAGCAGCTGCGCCAAGGTGCGGCCCTGGACTTCGACGACTGCATGATCATGGAGTACCGCCTGTCCCAGGCCGCCATGCGCCCCGGCAGCGACTTCTACGAAGGCATCCGCGCGGTGCTGGTCGACAAGGATCATGCGCCTCTGTGGAACCCGGACAGCCTGGCGGGCGTGACGTCGCAGGATGTTGGTTCCTGGTTCGCGCCCTTGGGTGATAACGACCTTAGTTTCTAGGGGCCGAGCACCCAGTCCAGGATAGCCTTCTTGGGCGGCCAGCCCGTTATGCCATAGGGGGGTGGGCGGGCGCTGCTGAGATGAGCTTGCTCATCGCAGCAATCCAAAACGCGCCCATCTGCGTAGGAGAATCAGCGCCAATCAGGGGGAAGGAGCTGCGCGCATGACCATTGCCATCTGGTGCCTGGTGCTCTTCTTGATCATCAGCTACGGGACCCGCTGGTGGTCCGTCCGTGGTGCGATCGAGTTGGATGGGCATTACGACAATTCACTGCCCCGGCAACAGCAGGCGCGGCTGACTGGCAAGGCCGCCCGCGCACAGGCGGCCCATCAGAACTCTCTGGAGGCCTTCGCCCCCTTCGCCGCAGCCATCATCATCGCCCAGGGTTTCTCCAGCCTGGACGTCTGGCGTGACGGGCTGGCCATCGCCTTCGTGGCCATCCGCATCCTCTACATCCAGGCCTACCTGGGCGATTGGGGCAACCCCCGCTCGCTCATCTGGGTCCTTGGCTTTCTAGTGAACCTAGCGCTCTTCCTCTTGCCTGCCTTTGGATAGCCGTGCCAAAGGCAGGTGTTAGTTTGCAGCGATGAGCCTTGCTCATCGCGGCGGCGCCGGCCCTCTCCCCCACCCGGCCACCCAATAAGCATACTGGCGTGGGTGGCCG
>JBCBSF010000180.1:0-1799 GCA_039819325.1 Pseudomonadota bacterium
TGTGCACCCATGAGCATGTGCACTTGGCCGACGGGTTCGTCATCGACCATGTCATCGAATGCCCCATGCATAACGGTCAGTTCGACTATCGGACCGGTGCGGCCAAGCGCGCGCCGGCTTGCGACGATCTGAAAAGCTATCCGACCAGGATCGAGGCTGGCCGCGTCCTGATCGCGGTTGAGTGAACGCGAAGGCGCCGGCACCAATTGACAGCCCTTGGGGCGCCCCTTAAATTTGTCCGGACAAATTTCAGTTTTGGACGAAATGAGGCTAAGGCGCGGATGGCTGGAACCGTCAAGCAGGTGGGACCCAATCGCTATCGGGAGAGTTTCGGGCGGTTCTACGAGGATTTCGAGCCGGGGGATGTTTACGAGCACCGGCCGGGTCGGACGATCACCGAAACCGACAACACCTGGTTCACCCTGCTGACCATGAACACCCACCCGCTGCATTTCGACCAGGAATACGCCAAGCGTAGCGAATTCGGGCGCTGCCTGGTCGCCTCGCCCTTGACCGTCTCGCTGATGGTCGGCATGAGCGTGACCGATGTCAGCCAGAAGGCGGTCGCCAATCTGGGCTGGAGCAACATTCGCCTGGTCCACCCGGTCTTCGTCGGCGATACGCTGACCTCGGAATCCGAAGTGAAGGCCAAGCGGGAGAGCAAGTCGCGGCCGAATGCCGGCATCGTCACGGTCGAGACCCGTGGCTTCAACCAGGACGGCACGCTGGTGTGCGATTTCGAGAGGACGATCCTGGTCGCCAAGCGCGACAGCGATTTGGAAGACAAGGCCGGCTACTGATCCCCGGCCCTTGGAGAAAACCATGACAACCACGATGACGCCGCCCACCGCAACCGCAGAACAGGCGGAGCATGCCGAACACGAAGAACGCATGATCCTGGAGGCGATCGACAAATGGCTCGATCGCGATGTTCGCGACAAGGTCATGGACCTGGAACATGCCGACGAGTACCCGACCGAGATGGTCGAGCAGATGAAGGAACTCGGCTTGTTCGGCGCCACCATTCCGCAGGACTATGGCGGCCTTGGCCTGTCGGCCACGACCTATGCCAAGGTGGTGGAGAAGATCTCGTCCGTCTGGATGTCGCTGACCGGCATCTTCAACAGCCACCTGATCATGGCTGCCTGCGTGGCCCGCATGGGCACGGAGGATCAGCGCCGCCACTTCCTGCCGAAATTCGCCAGTGGTGAGATCAGGGGCGGCCTGGCCCTGACAGAGCCGGACGCGGGCACCGACCTGCAGGCCATCCGCATGCGCGCGGTGCGCGACGGCGACGACTATGTCATCAACGGCACCAAGACCTGGATCTCCAACGGGATTTACGGCTCGTGCTTTGCCCTTTTGGTGAAGACTGACCCGGAGGCGCAGCCGCGCCACAAGGGCATGTCCATGTTCATCGCCGAAAAGGGCGACGGCTTCACGGTCTCCAAGAAGCTGGAAAAGATGGGCTATAAGGGCATCGACAGTGCCGAGCTGATCTTCGAGAATTACCGCATCAGTGCCGACAAGCTGCTCGGCGCCACGGAAGGTAAGGGGCTGCAGGCCGCCCTGTCCGGGCTGGAGCTTGGCCGCATCAACATCGCCGCGCGTGGCTGCGGCATCGCCTCTGCCGCCTTGATGGACAGCGTCAGCTATTCCCAGATCCGCAAGACCTTCGGCAAGCCGATCTGTCAGCATCAGGCCATCCAGTTGAAGCTGGGAGAGATGGCGACCCGGCTGCAGGCCGCGCGGCTGCTGACCTACGACGCCGCGCGCGCCTACGACAGGGGTGAGCGCTG
>JBCBSF010000181.1:0-1731 GCA_039819325.1 Pseudomonadota bacterium
CCAGTTCCTCACCTTCACCACCCCGCCCAACCTCCAGGCCGCCGTCGCCTACGGCCTGGCCAAGGACGACGCCTATTTCGCCGGGCTGACGACCGACATGACGACCCGGCGCGACCGCTTCGCCGCCGGGCTGCGCCGGCTGGGCCTCGGCGTGTTGGACTGCCAGGGCACCTATTTCGTCAATGTCGACATCACCGGCCTCGGCTTCGCCGACGACGAGGCCGCCTGCCGGACGCTGGTCGAGCGGGCCGGCGTGGCCGCCATCCCGGTGAGCGCCTTCCATGCCGAGGCGCCGCTGCGCTCGGTGATCCGCTTCTGCTTCGCCAAGCAGGAGGCGGTGCTGGACGAGGCGCTGGCGCGGCTGGACAGATTCTCGAGGAGTCGACGGTCGCAATTTACGCAGTTGCATGAGTGATTTGCAATGAACCATAAGGCTCCTAGGGTCAGGACCCATTAAGGTGTTCCCTTTGGTGCAGCAGTCTGATTCAAGGTCTCCGAAGGGAGATTGGTGATGGATCAGGACTGTTTCTGGCTGAGTGACGACCAGTTCTCACGGCTTGAACCTTTGTTGCCGAGGGACACTCGGGGCAAACCGCGAGTAGACGACCGGCGGGTGATCAGCGGGATCATCCATGTGCTGATCTCTGGCTGCCGGTGGAAGGACGCACCATCCGTCTACGGGCCGCGCAAGACCTTGTACAACCGGTTCCAGCGCTGGGCTGCCAAGGGCGTGTGGGCCGGCATGTTCCATGCCTTGGCCTCGGCCGGTGGCCCGCCTGCGGAGCTTCTGATCGACAGTTCGGCCGTGAAGGCACACCGCTGCGCGTCTGGCGGAAAAGGGGGGAGCACAGCCAAGCGATCGGCCGGTCGCGCGGCGGGCGGACCACCAAGATCCACGCCCTGACCGACATCGCTTGCCGCCCCGTTGCCTTCCTGCTGACCGGCGGGCAAGTGGCGGATTGCATCGCTGCGGATCTGCTGCTGGATCAAATGACGACCACCGATCTGGTGCATGGGGACAAGGGTTACGACACCAACGCCGTGCGCCGGAAAATCGAGGCCAAAGGCGCCGCCCCCAACATCCCCTCAAAGGTGAGCCGCCGCTGGAAGAGCTGCTTCTCACCCCGCTTGTACCGTAGCCGCAATGCCATCGAGCGCATGTTCAATCGATTGAAGGACTTCCGCCGCATCGCCACACGCTATGATCGGCTCGCCGTCAACTTCATGGCCGCTGTCCATATCGCTGCCATTGTCAGCTACTGGTTATGAGTCCCAGCCCTAATAGCGAAGCTTTAGGTTCCTCGAAATTACGAAACGACACATCATCGGCTTGGAACGATAACGGTTCATTAGACTCCAGTACATAGCATGCGCTAGAGGCTCTTTTATTTTAGGCGGCCCGATAAATTCATAAGGAACAAGGCCTGATTCTGTCTCACTTTTTACATGCCAAGAGCGTTCGAATTCGGCCTTCATGTAATCGTAAATTGACCAACGTATGTTATTCAGAAATTCGGCAATTCCATTAGAGTGGTACAGGAAAATATTGTCATGGAACCATTCGAAGAAGTTATTAATTGCTACGTAAGCCATATCATCATCGATCGCGTGCCCGGAATTTTGAAGAAGTCTCTTGAGATGTCCTACATTTGACACCAAGCGTGGTAAGTTATGCTTTGCAATATCTCCACACATTTTAATGTATCTTATGCGCGTAATCCGAAGATCTGC
>JBCBSF010000182.1:0-1662 GCA_039819325.1 Pseudomonadota bacterium
GCCGACCAAGGTGGCGTGCGCGATGATGCGGGTCAGCGCCCCTTCCAGCTCGCGCACGTTGGTGGCCGGCGCATCACCCTGGAGTCGACGCAAGAGCTGCTGCAGGACCTGCTGCGCGCCCACAGCCGCCGGGTGTCGATCGAGGACATTCAGCGTAAGGTGGCAGAGCACCACAAGATCCGCTTTTCGGAGATGTCGTCGCCGCGCCGTGCCCGCGCCGTCGCCCGGCCGCGCCAGGTGGCCATGTATCTCTGCAAGCAGCTGACCCAGGCCTCCCTGCCGGAGATCGGCAAGAAGTTCGGCGGGCGCGACCACACCACCGTCATGCATGCGGTGAAAAAGGTGGAGGAGCTGCGCTCCACCGACGCCGCCTTCGACGAGGATGTGGAGCTGCTGCGGCGCATGCTGGACAGCTAGGGCTTTTCCGGTCGGCCTGGTGGGCGCGAAGGCGGCAAAAAAGGCGGAGATTCTGGGGTTTTAGAGGCTTCGGCCACTTCCCTTTGCGGGGGTGGCGGGCTATGGTGTCGGCCCTCTTCCGAACGGGAGGTTTGACAGCGCTCGACGCTGGCCTGCTTCCAGCCGGATGAGGCGAGCGGCACATGCCGTTCCGGGCCTTCCCGATCTCGCTCATGTGATAGAAAAAGCAGCCAAATGAAGCTCACCATAGACCGTGCCGTCCTCCTGAAGGCGCTGGCCCATGTGCAAAGCGTGGTGGAACGCCGGAACACCATTCCCATTCTCTCCAACGTCCTGCTGGACGCGGGCCCGGCGGGCTTGGCGATGACCGCGACTGATATGGACCTGACGATCGTCGAGACCGCAGCGGCGGAGGTCGCCACGCCGGGCGCTATCACCGCGCCGGCCCACACGCTCTACGACATCGTGCGTAAGCTGCCGGAAGGCGCGGACGTGGCGCTGGAGGCTGATGGTGAGCAGGGACAGGTGGTGCTGACCGCTGGCCGCTCCCGCTTCTCTTTGGCGACCCTGCCGCGCGACGACTTCCCGGCCGTGCCGGCGAGCGACCTTCCGCACAGCTTCACCCTGCCGGCCGACGCTCTGAAGAACCTAATCGACCGCACCCGTTTCGCCATCTCCACCGAGGAGACGCGCTACTACCTGAATGGGATCTATCTGCACGACACGGCGGTTGATTCCGTGCCGCTGTTACGCGCGGTCGCCACCGATGGGCACCGCTTGGCGCGCTTTGAGATCCCGCTGCCGGAAGGCGGAGAGTCCATGCCCGGCATCATCGTGCCGCGTAAGGCCGTGGCGGAGCTGCGCAAGCTCTTGGAGGAGGCCGAGGGGGGGATCGAGGTCGCTCTGTCCGAGACCCGTATCCGCTTTACCCTGACCGACACGGTGCTGACCTCCAAGCTGATCGACGGCACCTTCCCCGACTACGAGCGGGTGATCCCCAGCGGCAACGACCGGATCATGGATGTCGACTGCAAGTCCTTCCGCGCCTCTGTCGATCGCGTCTCCACCATCTCGTCGGAAAAGAGCCGCGCGGTGAAGCTAGAGCTGGCCGACAGCCAGCTGCGCCTCTCTGCCAATGCGCCTGAAGCCGGCAGCGCGCAGGAGGAACTGGAGGTCGACTATGCCGGTCCCGGCATGGATATCGGCTTTAACTCCCGCTACCTGATGGAGGTGGCGCAACAGATC
>JBCBSF010000183.1:0-1637 GCA_039819325.1 Pseudomonadota bacterium
CGAACGACGGAGTAAGAGTAGTGGTAGTAGCCGCCACCGTTGGCGCCCTCGTAGACGGCGTCTCCGGCGTCCGGCTGGATGGCCGGGCCATCTCCGTAGCGGGCGATGCGGGTGCCACGCCGGATCTTTTTCTGCAACTGCATGATGCCATAGACCAGCGCCTCGGCAGTCGGCGGGCAGCCGGGCACGTAGATGTCCACCGGCACAACACGATCGCAGCCGCGAACGACGGAGTAAGAGTAGTGGTAGTAGCCGCCACCGTTGGCGCACGAGCCCATGGAGATGACCCAGCGCGGTTCCGGCATCTGGTCGTACACCTTGCGCAGGGCCGGCGCCATCTTGTTGGTCAGCGTGCCGGCGACGATCATCACGTCCGACTGGCGCGGGCTTGGGCGCGGGATCACGCCCAGACGGTCAAGATCGTAACGCGGCATATAGGCCTGGATCATCTCCACCGCGCAGCAGGCCAGCCCGAACGTCATCGGCCACAGAGAGCCAGTGCGTGCCCAGTCGAGCAGCGCGTCCATGCGCGTGACGAGAAAGCCTTTGTCCTTAAGATCCCGCGTCGCTTCGGCGATGAGGGCATCTTGCGCAGGCCCCGGCGGGATCGGCGTCCCGTATTCTGCCGGATAGGGCTTGTCGGTTGGTTTGGTCACTCCCATTCCAGCGCGCCCTTCTTCCATTCATAGATGAAGCCGACGGTCAGGATGCCAAGAAAGATCACCATGGACCAAAAGCCCAGCATGCCAATCTCGCCGAGTGACACGGCCCACGGGAACAGGAATGCCACCTCAAGGTCAAAGATGATGAACAGGATGGCGACCAAATAGTAGCGCACATCGAACTTCGAGCGAGCATCGTCGAATGCGTCGAAGCCGCATTCATAGGCCGAAAGTTTCTCGCTGTCCGGGTTCTGCTTGCCGACGATCAGCGAGGCGCCGACCGCCGCGCAGGCAATGGCGATCGCCACGCCCAAGAACAGCAAGATCGGCAGGTATTCGCTGAGCAGTTCGCTGTCCATGTGCCCTTGCACCTACTTCAGGGACCGCTTGGCTTTTGCAGGTCGTTACAACTAATCTGCACTGGCCGCGGCTTTTGGCCAGCCCCCGCGACATTCAATTCAGCGGAGTTATAGGCGGTCGCCCCGCCGGGTAAAAGGAAATTCGGCCGAAATGCGCCGCTTGGTCACAGCGTTACGGCGTATCGCCAGGCCAAGCGATTCCGCCGCCTCGCACCGGCATGAGGGCCTGGGATCACACGGCTTAATGGTAATGGGAGATGGCGCGAGTGACGGGACTTGAACCCGCGGCCTCCGGCGTGACAGGCCGGCGCTCTAACCAACTGAGCTACACCCGCATGGACTGCCGCAACCAGGCTCCCCGGCGCGGCAGAGGCGCTTGGATACGCCTTGCCCTCTTGTCTGTCAAGCAAGCGGGATCGTGTTTTTCGCGATCACCGGCAAGCGCCTGGAGACAGGCGTTTTGGAGGGCACGAACCCTTGTTGCACGAACAACGAACTCTGGTGGGCGGTGACGGGATCGAACCGCCGACCCTCTCGGTGTAAAACAGGAATTGAGCGGTCTCAATTCGTCTCATCCAAGAGCATCTCATAGTCTTTTAGGCACTGTTCTCATTGA
>JBCBSF010000184.1:0-1611 GCA_039819325.1 Pseudomonadota bacterium
GGGGGGAGCGTGTGATCATCATGGCTCAGGTCTCCATCACGCCCTTGCGCCCCATGAGCCCGCGCGGCCGCAACAGCAGCACGACGACGGCGACCAGATAGATGATGATCTGGTCGATGCCGGGGAACAGGTCCTTGACCTCGTTCATCGAGGCGAAGGATTGCAGAATGCCGAGCAGGAAGCCGGCGGCCACGGCGCCACCCAGCGACCCCATGCCACCGACGACGACGACCACGAAGGACAGGACCAGGAAGTCCATGCCCATGTGATAGTCCGGCGGCAGGATCGGCGTGTAGAGGGCGCCAGCAAGCCCGGCAACGATCGCGGCCAGACCAAAGACAACGGTGAAACGTCGCTGGATATTGATGCCCAACAGGCCGACTGTCTCGCGATCGGCCATGCCAGCACGCACCACCATGCCGTATGTCGTGAACCTCAGGAACGAAAAGACGGCCGCGATGACCACGATTGAAAAGGCCAGGTAGATCAGCCGCCAATAAGGGTACGCAACACCTTCGCCCAGGCCGATCAGCGACCCAATCGCGGCAGTGCCGACGAAGGTGTCCGGCGCCGACACTGGGATCGGGTTGGCGCCAAAAAAGGACTTAATGATCTCCTGCAAGACAATCGCCAGACCGAACGTGACCAGGATCTGTTCGGCATGGGAGCGCTTGTAGAAGAAGCGGATCAGGCCGCGTTCCATCGCCAGGCCGATCGCCAGCATCACTGGTATGGTGAAGAGGATCGACAGCGGCACGGAGTAGTCCATCAACTGCGTGCCGAAATCGCCGAACCATGTCTCCAGATAGGGCTGGTCGATATAGGCGGTAAAGGCGGTGATGTTGGGGTCCTCGACCCGCTCCGACAGGTTCAGCAGCAGGTTGAATGTGACGGCGCAGAACGCGCCCAGCATGAACAGCGCCCCGTGGGCGAAGTTGACCACGCCCAGCGTGCCAAAAACCAGAGTCAGGCCAAGGGCAATCAGCGCGTAGGCCCCGCCCTTATCCAGCCCGTTCAGCACCTGAAGAACGAAGGCGTCCATGGCTTAAAGCACCCCTCTCGATCCGATCACGATGACCTGCACGTTAGTGATGAGGTGCGCCGGCCGGTGGGGGGGACCGGCCGGCGCGGTACCGGTCGACGCCTCAACTCACTTCGTAGGGCCCAAGTTCCCCTTCGAAGAAATCGACCGGATACGTGACCTGCTCGCGCGGCACTTCCTGCACCACTTGCAACAGGTCGAATTGGCTGGTCGGCTCCGGGTTGCCCTGCACGACCAGGACGTCCTTGAAGCACTGGTGATCGCCGGCGCGGTACAAGGTCGGGCCGTTGCCCATGCCATCGAACTCGAACCCTTCCAGTGCCCGGATGACCTCCGGCGGATAGAAGGTGCCGGCCATCTCAACCGCGTTGGCATACAGCAGCGCCTGGCAATAGCAGGTGTGGGCGGCCTGGGACGGCGGGAAGCCGTATTCCTGGCCGAAGGAGGCGACGAAGGCCTGAGATCCCGGATCCGACAATGTCCAGTGCCAGTTGGTGGTACCCAGAATGCCGGCGATGTTTTCGCCCGCGCCTTGCGCCATCAGGCGCGAATACAGCGGCACCACGACC
>JBCBSF010000185.1:0-1586 GCA_039819325.1 Pseudomonadota bacterium
AGCGAGACACCGTCAAAATCACGGATTGCCTGGCCACTCGCCGGCGTAAAGTCAGCGCCATCGAAGAAGAAGCTGTCGCCACCTGATCCGCCAAAGAGGAAGTTAGCGCTCCCCATACGCAAGACATCTTCGCCGCTGCCGCCGCGCAGGATATCGCGCCCGCTGCCGCCGACGAGGCTGTCGTCACCCCCACGGCCCTGCAGGCGATCGTCACCCGCGTCCCCGCCCAGCACGTTGTCACCACCATTGCCCTGGATGCGGTTGTCCAGGCTGTTACCCCCGCCCTCGAAGTCCCCATTGCCTTGTAGGCGAAGATCCTCGATGAAGTCGCGCGCTTCCCCGTCAGGCAGAGTGAAATCCGATGTCGCGCGCACCAAATCGCTCCCCCGCCCTTCGAAATCCCGGACTAGGTCGGTCGTGGTATCGACAACGAAGGTGTCGTTGCCAGGGCCTCCTGTCATAGTGTCAACGCCGCCTCGACCGTTGAGCGTGTCAACCCCGCCTTGTCCAAACAGTCGATCATCGCCCGACTGACCAAGTAGGTTGTTGTCTTGTTTGTTACCGACAAGAGTACCAGCCTCAATCCCTGTATTCAGGTTGACCCGATCAACGAAGCCGAGGGTATCCTCTTCCAGCGCAAAGTTAGTTGCATTGGAACGGACGACATCTGCAACACCTTCACCCTCACGTTCAAAAACGCGATCACCTGACGTATCGACCGTCACGGTATCGTTGCCGCGGCTACCGTAAACCCAGTCATCCCCACTACCACCATCTATGGGGTCATCGCTGAAGCCGCCGAATAGCGTATCTCTACCGCTAGCCCCGTACAATGAATTGCCAAAGACTGTATCATCACCTTGTCCGCCGAAGGCGGTGAAGCCTGCTACAGAATCATCACCGTCATCACCAAAAACCGTGTTGCCCGAGAGCGCGGTGTCATCACCCAGGCCGCCGTAAATCAACTCCCCTTGAAAATAGGCATCATGCCCGCCGCCACCGAAGAGCGTGTCAACTCCATCGCCACCAAAAAAAGAACGATCTGACCCTCTACCGCCATAGAGACTATCGTCGTCATAGCCCCCGTAGAAGTCGCTATCGTTGCCGCTTCCGCCGAAGAGGCCGTCGGATCCGGTTGCATAGTTACCTAAGCGATCATCACCAACCACGAAGGTATCGACGCCGCTACCACCATAGAGCCTGTCGTCACCTTCGCCACCTCGGATTCTGTCGTCGCCATGATCGCCAAAGAGGCTATCCTCACCACTCCCCCCACTCAGAAAGTCGCGACTAGAACCGCCATAGACGAGATCATCAACATCAACAGTTCGAAAAAGGTCTGAGTTTATGCTGTCTACACCACTGCCGCCAAACGCGGTCGTCGCATAAATCTCGTCGTCACCATTGTCGCCATAGACGGTTTGACCAAAGAGGCGATCATCGTCGCCGCCACCGCCAAAGATCGTTTCGCCGACCAGAAGGGTATCCTCGTCATCACCTCCGAAGATCGTATCGTTGCCGCCACCCCCATAGAGAGACCGATCGCGCCCTTGCCCGCCATAGATCGCGTCATCACCCGACCCGCC
>JBCBSF010000186.1:0-1526 GCA_039819325.1 Pseudomonadota bacterium
CCTGGCCCTCGGTCATGCCCTTCGGCGCTTGATCCAAGGGCAAGACACCGGCCGGTCCGATGCCCAAATCACAGAAGGCAAGGCCCAGCGCGGGCTCCAGCCGGGTGACACGGCCGAGAAGGACGTCGCCTGGTAAGAGGGCGCGCGCCCGCCAGATGCCCAGGTCGGTTAGCTGGCCCTCTTCGAAGCGGAAGGCCCGCGTCTCCCCACCCAGCCGCTGCAGGACCAGGCCGGACTGGAGAACTTCCTCGTCACCGCTCATGCTCTTTGGTAGCCGAGGCCCTCTAAGAGCCTCTTGGCTTGGACGCAGCAGAGGCCCACGACATTGGTGTAGCTGCCGTTGATCCAGGGGATGAAGGCCGCGGCCGGTCCCTGAATGGCATAGCCGCCGGCCTTGCCCTGCCAGTCGCCGGTCTCAAGATAAGCCTCGATCTCTGCCTCGGTCAGGGACTTCATCGCCACGCGCGTGGTCACCAGGCGGCTGGCTTGGCGCCCGTCCGGCGCGCCGACAGCAATGCCGCCCAGAACGCGGTGGCGCCTGCCCGACAAGCGCATGAGGCAGGCGCGCGCCTCTTCTGCGTCTTCCGTCTTCGGCAGGATACGGCGGCCAAGGGTCACCACGGTATCGGCGGCCAGTAGCCAAGCGGCCGGGTTGCCCGCCTGCGCCTTGGCAAGCTTCTCGCGGGCCATGCGCTGCACATAGGCGGGCGGTAGCTCGCCTGGCTGCGGTGTCTCATCGATGTCGGGCGGGTCGATGCGGTCGGGGGTGAGACCGATCTGCTCCAGCAGGGCCGCGCGGCGCGGCGAGCCGGAGGCCAGGACGAAGGCGGACATGGCGCGTCTTAAGCCGACGGCCCTTCCTGGCGGTTACTTGTAGCGGAAGGTGATGCGGCCCTTGGTCAGGTCATAGGGCGTCATCTCGACATTGACCCGGTCACCGGTCAGCACGCGGATGCGGTGCTTGCGCATCTTGCCGGCGGTGTGGGCCAGCACTTCGTGATTGTTGTCCAGCACAACGCGGAACATGGCATTGGGCAGCAGCTCCGTCACCGTGCCTTGAAACTCAATCAGATCTTCTTTCGCCATGAAGGCTCCTTCGTGGATTAGACATCACCTGAGCGGGGAAGTAGGCACGCCGTCACGCCGCCGCCAGCCCCATCCCGGCTTGCGTATCGTGGCGGCATAGTACGGGCCGCGCTGACAAGTGCAAGTCCAAGCGGCGCGCAAAAACGCGGCAGAGTCCGGATACCGCGTCTTCTGTGGCCTTTAGAAAACTGCGCATTTGGCCCTGTCCCCGCAGCAAATGACATGCACTGCAAAGACCTGCAGACAGAATCCTGCTTTCTCGTTTCAGACCAGAAAGAAGTCTTGATGACAGCTTCAAGCTGCATTGATCCTTGGTCTAAAGGGCTTCTTGCGGCGATGAGCAAGCTCATCGCGGCGGCACCGGCCCGCGCCCCCTCCCGGCCACCCACGCCCGTATCCAGTTGGGTGGCCGGGAGGGGGCGCGGGCCCCACACGGGAAA
>JBCBSF010000187.1:0-1251 GCA_039819325.1 Pseudomonadota bacterium
GAGATCAAGAACATCACCGAGTTCGGCCTCTTCGTCGGCCTGCCCGGCGATATCGACGGCATGGTCCACCTCTCCGACATCGACTGGAACCGCAGCGGCGAGGATGCCGTGCGCGACTACGCCAAGGGCCAGATCGTCAAGGTCCAGGTGCTGGACGTGGATATGGAGAAGGAGCGGATCTCGCTGGGCATCAAGCAGCTCTCCGACGATCCTTTCGCCGGCACCATCGATGCCATCCGCAAGGGCGAGGTGGTGACCTGCACCGTCGCCGGCCAGGTGGAGAACGGCATCGAGGTGAACCTGGGCGACGGCGCGCTTGGCTTCATCCGCAAGTCGGAGCTGTCGCGTGAGCGCAGCGAGCAGCGGCCCGACCGCTTCGCCGTGGGCGAGAAGGTCGATGCCAAGATCACCAACATCGACAAGAAGACCCGCCGCATCACGCTCTCCATCAAGGCGCGCGAGATGGACGAGGAGAAGAAGGCAGTGGCCGAGTACGGTTCTACCGAATCGGGTGCCAGCCTGGGCGACATCCTGGGCGCGGCCTTGAACAAGGCACAGGCCGAGCGCGGTGCCGCCAAAAAGGACGAGACCAAGGACGAGGCCAAAGACGAGGAGAAGGCCGGCGAATAGGCCGGGCTCTCTCGACAGCCTGCAAGGGGCCGGCCCCGGTTAGCGGACCGACCTCTCATGTCTCTGCAAAGGCGGGGTCCTCTGGGCCCCGCCTTTGTCATGACGGGGTTGGAAAATCACCTCTTGCAAAGGAGTTAGCAGTCTGGCGCCTTGACCCCGGCTTGCGCAATCTGGCACCTTCTTCGCCGCTGACGACGACGTGATGGATGGTCAAGACCTGTCTGAGCCGGCGTCCGGGTTCGGGAGACGAGGGCCCGGGTCAGCAGTCGAGAAGAGACACCACGTCCGCGAGAAGCGATGGACAGCCTGTGGGGAGGCAGGGGCGCCATGACCAAGTCGGAGCTGATCCAACGCATCGCCCAGCGCTATCCGCAGCTCTACCAACGCGATGTGGAGCGTATCGTCTCCACCATCTTCGACGAGATCACCGCCGCCCTGGTCAACGGCAGCCGGGTGGAGCTGCGTGGCTTCGGCGCCTTTTCGGTGCGCCACCGCAACGCCCGCACCGGCCGCAACCCGCGCACCGGCGATTCCGTCGAGGTGGCCGACAAGATGATCCCCTTCTTCAAGTCGGGAAAGCTGCTGCGCGAGCGCCTAAACGAGCGGCCGCCCCAATAGCTG
>JBCBSF010000188.1:0-863 GCA_039819325.1 Pseudomonadota bacterium
GATCGCGCGCTCGACACCGGCGCAGAAGCCGCGTGGTCCGGCGAGCAGGACGCGCAAGGCAACTCTGGTGATGACACGCTCTTTGGCGGTCAAGGCGCGGATTCTCAGTTCTATGGCGGCAATGGTAGTGATGTTGTGTATGGCGGCATCGGCAACGACTATGAGCTGCTGGGTCGGTCCGGGGCTGACACACTCTTCGGTGACCAAGGCGATGACAGTCGCCTTGAGGGCGGTGGAAGTGATGACGTCCTCTATGGTGGCGCTGGCGACGATACGAGGCTGTTAGGTGAGCAGTCCGCAGATCGGATCTTCGGCGGCAGCGGTCAGGATGCACGTCTCGTCGGTGGCTCTGGCGAAGACCGTCTCTACGGCGGAAGCGGGGCCGACAGCTCCCTCTTCGGCGACAACGGCAATGACTGGATCTACGGCGGCGATGGCGATGACCAGTCCCTCTATGGACGGCGTGGGGCCGATACCATTGATGGCGGTCGCGGCATAGACAGCGCCTACGGCGATGATGGCGATGATGTCTTCATAGCCAGCGGTACCGATAACCTAGTCTCTGGCGACTTCCTGGACGGCGGCGGAGGGACGGACACACTTATCTTGCGCGCTGGTGCTTCTGTAGCTCAAGGCGTCCTTCTGACCCGGATCGAAGTCATCACCTTTGAGGCGACCAGCGGGAATGACACCATTTCGGCGGCAGCCGGTAACGACACTGCCAATGGCCTCAGCGGCGACGACACGCTGACCGGTGGTGAGGGAGCGGACACGCTCACTGGCGACGCTGGATCTGATATCCTCAACGGCGGCAGCGGTCAGGACCAGGCTTTTGGCGGTAGTGGCGCGGATACGCTGCTGGT
>JBCBSF010000189.1:0-849 GCA_039819325.1 Pseudomonadota bacterium
GCGGGCCTTCGGGGTGCTCAATGCGGCTTGTGGCGATGACCGTCCGGTAATCTTCGCCCGCGCCGTGTCCACGCCGGAGGAAGACCTGCGGGTCGTGCCGCTTCCCGAATGCGTGCCTGAGATGGCCGATATGCGCACCCTTGTGATTGTCGGCGCGTCTAACACGCGGGTGATCTCGCGACGTGGCACGCCCTTCGTCTACACGCCAAGGTCGGTCGAGGCATGACCGATCCACGCGATCACCGCGTCCAGGTCGAAGGCTTCCCGCCGTTCGGGCAGGGCTGGGCGCCGGATCATGATGACTGGCAGGCCCAAGGCGCGCGCCGCCGCAACCTTGGCTGCACCGCCGGTGCCGCCGGAATTCTTCGAGACGACAAGATCGATCCGGTGTTCGCGCATCAGCGCAAGATCGCCTTCCTCAGAGAAGGCCCCCCGTGCAATGACCACGTGGTGCTCGGGAAAGCGGGGCGGCGTTTTTGGCGGGTCAACGAGGCGCAAGAGATAAAAGTGCTGCGGGTTGGCTTCGAACGCGGGAAGGTTCAAGCGGCCGACTGCGAGCATGACGCGCGCCGGCGGGCGGTTGAGCGCCGCGACCGCGCCCGCAACGTCCTCGACCGTGGTCCACTTGTCACCGCTTTGGGGCGTCCATGGCGCCCTTGTGTAGGCGATCAAGGGTATGTCGGCGGTCGCGCAAGCCGCGACGGCATTCGCGCTCATCTGCCGCGCGAACGGATGGGTGGCGTCGATCACGTGAGTAACGTTCTCTGCCTTCAGATAGGCAAAGAGCCCGTCCGCGCCGCCAAAGCCACCGACACGCTGCGGCAAGGGTTGCCGGACGGGGCGCGCCAC
>JBCBSF010000190.1:0-775 GCA_039819325.1 Pseudomonadota bacterium
TCATCGGCGGCGTACCGGCCGAAAGCGCACCGACCAACCGACAGGAAGTCGGGGTCATGCTGGCCGAGATTAAGAACATTGCCAGCGGCGCATTCGAACAACGCGACGATTTTCTCGGCGCGGCGGCCGACAGCTTCAATTCCATGACCCAGATTTCGGGCTGGTTGCTGTTCGTTCTGGTCGTGGCGCTCGGCGCCTTGGGCGTTCTCTATGCCCTGTCGCGGCTAGCCCCTGTCTTCCGGGCGCGCCATGCCGTCGAGCGGATCACCATGGCCTTTCTGGTTATCTGTGCGACCATCGCCATCCTGACCACCCTTGGCATCGTGCTGTCGCTTCTGTTCGAGAGCCTGCGCTTCTTTGGCCGTCTGCGGGCTCCATTGCAGGCCGAACAGGAATTCGGTGAAGGACACCCGGCCAAAGAAGCGCAGGCTCTCGAACAGAAGCGACAGCACGATGCCAAGGGTGGTCAGGATGGCGATGGTCGCACAGATAACCAGAAAGGCCATGGTGATCCGCTCGACGGCATGGCGCGCCCGGAAGACAGGGGCTAGCCGCGACAGGGCATAGAGAACGCCCAAGGCGCCGAGCGCCACGACCAGAACGAACAGCAACCAGCCCGAAATCTGGGTCATGGAATTGAAGCTGTCGGCCGCCGCGCCGAGAAAATCGTCGCGTTGTTCGAATGCGCCGCTGGCAATGTTCTTAATCTCGGCCAGCATGACCCCGACTTCCTGTCGGTTGGTCGGTGCGCTTTCGGCCGGTACGCCGCCGATGA
>JBCBSF010000191.1:0-756 GCA_039819325.1 Pseudomonadota bacterium
CGCCAGACAATACTTTGGATCCTGAAGCCGGGATGACCAAGTTGGAAATGTTGGTGATGCTGGCACAGGCGCTAGGCTATACCGAAGTCACCTCGGGGCAGTCGGTAGACAGTCTTTTGAGTAGCTTTGTGGATGCGGACACCATCCCTAGTCAATATCGCGTCGTCATTGCCTCGCTTGTGGAAAGAGGCATTCTGGTGAATTACCCTGCCGTTAATCGACTTGACCTCTTTAAGGTGGTGACGCGAGCGGAGGCTTGTTCCTTCATCTATCAAGCGATGGCCAGTCAGAACTTGGTCGAAACGTTCTATTCGGCTTACATCGTCGATGTTTTCGGCGTTTTTCAAGAAACCGAGACCACTACCGTTGAGACGACGACCGAAACTACGACCGAGGTCATTGACGGGGGAAGTGACCACGACGACGACGATAACGATGATGATGACGACGACGATGATGATGACGACGATGACGGGGATTAACCATCGTTTGTCAGACGTCTAATCAGCGGCAAGTCGTCAGTAGCAATAGTCTGTGATACTCCCCCGTTGCGCAGTTAACGCGACGGGGGAAATTGTTTTCAGCGATCGCGACTCTATCGGTGGAGCCACTAGATTTTATGCGTACATCTTGGACAGCCCCCTAATCCCCGGATTCTGGGAGACCTCAAGCCAACTTTTCAATATTTTGAGCGATGACCCGGTTAGTTGCCCCCAGCATTAGGGGACGAAAGGGGCCATATTTTATTCGTGTAAG
>JBCBSF010000192.1:0-719 GCA_039819325.1 Pseudomonadota bacterium
GTCGGGCTCGCGGCGACCAATCGGGAAGGACTGTTCGTCGCTGCCAGGGCCTTCCCGGGCAGTCCCTATGATGGCCACACCTTGCAAGCCACGCTCGACCAAGCCGGGGCCATGACCGGGGTCGAGGTCCAGCGCGCCTACGCCGACAAGGGCTATCAGGGACACGATTACGAGGGAGAGGCCCGGATCTTGCTCGCCGGGCGCACGCGAGGCTTGACCCCCACCATGAAGCGCGAGTTGAAGCGACGCTCGGCCATCGAGCCGATGATCGGCCACGCCAAGAACGACGGACGGCTTGGCAGAAACCACCTGCTCGGCCACGATGGCGACACCATCAACGCCCTCCTGGCCGCCGCCGGCCAGAACCTGCGCCTCATCCTCCGACGGATCAGGCTTCTTTTTGTCCGCATCCGGATCGTGCTCTTGGGACCCGCGGCAAAAGCCGATACTTCACTGAGATTTCGCAGACTAGCAATCTCAATCGCTTAAGCGTTTTTCAGGGCCGACTAAGTCAGGAAACTCCTGTGCGCGCAAAGATCAGGCGCACACGTCTTCTCAATGATCCATAGCGCTTGCTGACCCAGCACTCATCGACCAGCCGCGAGCGCGAAAACGAGGGTTGGTTACATCCCACCGGACTTGGAGGCGGCGATCATCTCGGCCACTTGCGTGCGCATCTCACCGGGGATGAGTTCGTCATCAAGGCGCAAGAAGCCTTG
>JBCBSF010000193.1:0-688 GCA_039819325.1 Pseudomonadota bacterium
GACTAACGATCAGGCGAAGTGTGTCGAAGCCCTGGCCACCGACATAGGTGTCCGAGGCGTCAACGTGTTCTGTCGCTATGTGGATGACCGTGTCGTCGCCGCTGCCGGCACGAATGCTATCGTCACCTGAGCCTCCGTCGATTGTGTCGTCGCCTTGGCCGCCACGGATCGTATCGTTACCGTCTCCACCGTCGATACTGTCGTCGCCGCTACCCGCGCGGATGGAATCGTCACCAGCGCCCCCGTCGACAGTGTCGTCGCCCCGGCCGGCGTGGATCGTATCGTCACCGGAGCCACCGTCGACAGTGTCGTCGCTTTGGCCGGCACGGATCGTATCGTTGCCGTCTCCGCCGTCGATACTATCGTCACCGCTGCCTGCGCGAATGCTATCGTCACCGGCGCCGCCGTCGACAGCGTCGTCACCCTGGCCGGCACGGATCGTATCGTTGCCGTCACCGCCGTCGATAATGTCGCTACCGCCGCCGCCGCTTATCGAGTCGTTACCTGCGCCACCGACTACAGTGTCGTCGCCACTACCTGCACGAACGCTATCGTCACCGGAGCCACCGTCGACTGAGTCATCGCCCTGGCCAGCGCGGATTGTATCGTCGCCGGCGCCGGTTTCGATCGCATCGTCGCCTTTACCGGCTTTAACCCCGTCGTCGCCGTCTGTCCCGACGATCGTATT
>JBCBSF010000194.1:0-680 GCA_039819325.1 Pseudomonadota bacterium
GAACGGCGTAAACGCAGTTTACGGCGGCGCTGGCAATGATCAACTTTCAACCGGGCAGTACAGCATTGATCTCAAGGCGGCCGAAGATGAGCTGTTCCTGCCCGGAGATGGGCATGATTCAGTCTGGGCCGGCGATGGGGACGACACCATTCGTACAGGTGACGGCGACGACCACGCGGGTGGCGGCGACGGGGATGACACCATGACCGGTCAGAACGGCGACGACTCCCTTTGGGGGGCCGAAGGCGATGACATGCTGAAAGGCGGGCGCGGCGACGACGAGCTGGGCGGTGCCAGCGGAAACGATTCAATGTACGGCGCGGCGGGCAACGACACGCTGAATGGCGGCCAGGGCGATGATCTGCTTTATGGGCAGACCGGCAACGACGACATCTGGGCGGACGTCGGAAATGACATGATCCACGGCGGCAAGGACAAAGATACCCTGGGTGGTGGCGACGGGGCCGACACCCTAATCGGCGGGGCTGACGACGATAAAATCTGGGGTGGCGATCACAACGACCTGTTGCGGGGCGGCGCCGGAGATGACGAGGTGTCCGGCGCACATGGCCACGATACATTGAATGCGGGCCAAGGCAACGACACGCTGGCCGGACAAGGTGGCGAGGACCTGCTCTACGGCGGCGCTGGCAATGACAGCATTGATGGTGGTGATCGTG
>JBCBSF010000195.1:0-670 GCA_039819325.1 Pseudomonadota bacterium
TGACGTGCTCTACAACGATGGCGGCGGAACGACTGTCGGCGGCACGGACACGCTGCTGGGTGGCGGGGGCTCCGACAGCCTGGTCGGCGATGTCCACCAGAACGAGGCGGACAGCCGGGTCTTCGGTGGGCGCGATCGCATCGAAGGCGGCGAGGACGGTGACCGGCTGACGGGCGACGTCAAGACGAACGGCGACGTCAACGATCAAGCGGACCGGAGCACCGTCGACGGTGCCGCGGACACGATTCTCGGCGGGGCCGGCGATGACGTGATCGAGGGCGATGTCGACACGAACCGAAGCCAGGGGACCGTGTTGGGTGCCGACGACCGCATCGAGGGTGGTGAAGGCAATGACCGGATCAGCGGCGATGTCGACTGGACGGTCGATGCCTCGACCACCGTCGGCGGCGACGACACCATCCTCGGCGAGGCCGGCGACGACCGGCTGCGCGGCGACGGCGACCTTCTGGCCGGCTCGGCGAGGGGTTTTGGTGGCGATGATGTCATCGATGGTGGCGAGGGCAACGACGAGATCCACGGCGACTTCCGCAGCGTCCACGATGAGTCGTCAGTAGTCGCTGGAGACGACGTCATCGTAGGCGGCACCGGCGACGACGTGATCGAGGGCGATGTCGACACGAACCGAAGCCAGGGGACCGTGTTGGGTGCC
>JBCBSF010000196.1:0-626 GCA_039819325.1 Pseudomonadota bacterium
TTTGTCGGTGATCGCGTCGGTAAAGTAGAAGTCGTCGGGGAAGACCTCGACGCGGCTATCGTCCTCCAACATGAAGTGGGGTGAGAAGAAGTTCGTGACTCCGTCTACGATACCGTAGAAGCGATCGAAGCCCCGCTGGCGAGGTGTGGGATGGTCGATGTCGCCAACGCGCCAGGAGTCGACCTCGCGGGCCATGAAGTCGCCGGCGACGTGCCACTTGCCGGACATCAAGGTCCGGTAGCCCGACTGACGGAGGACTTCCGCGATGGTGGCCGAGTCGTTGCGCAGGAAGCCCTGGTAGGCCGGCGTGCCCAGGTTGGCGCCCATGTGCCCGACCCCCGCATTGTGCGGGTAGAGCCCAGTCAGCAGGGAGGCGCGGGTCGGACAGCAGCGCGCGCAGTTGTACATGGCGGTCAGGAGAGCGCCGTTGCTTGCAAGCCGATCCAAGGTCGGCGTTCGGATCTCCGATCCCATGACTCCGAGATCGGCGAAGCCCATATCGTCGACGAGAACGAGAACCACGTTCGGTTTAGCCGGCACTTCACGACCTCTCCTCGACTGTCGGGGAGCAGCGTAGCGCCGCGGAGATACTCGTCAAAGGCGGATCTGGCGCGCCGCCGGTGCCC
>JBCBSF010000197.1:0-616 GCA_039819325.1 Pseudomonadota bacterium
AAAGGTGGTTTAGGAGATGATACTATCTATGGTAATGCAGATAGCGATCGCCTGGAGGGACAAGAAGGAAAAGACTCCCTTTTCGGTGGCGGTGGCAACGATACCATGAGGGGTGGTGGGGGTAACGACCTGCTGAAGGGAGATTGGCAAAACGATCTGCTTTATGGAGGAGATGGTAACGATAGTCTCTTTGGCGGTAGCCACAACGACAGCCTCTACGGACAAAATGGTAATGACCGATTCTTCGGCGACGATGGCAATGACTCACTGTTTGGTGGTGAGGGTCATGATACGGCATCTGGTGGCAATGGTAACGACACTCTTAAAGGTGATGCAGGTCAAGATAGTCTTTATGGTGGCAATGGCGACGATGGCTTATTCGGTGGCGATGATTATGACAAGATAGAAGGTCAAGCAGGCAATGACCGTATCTTTGGCGATGATGGCGGTGATCACCTCGATGGCGGTCAGGGCGATGATCACATCTGGGTTTTTGCCTCCTAAAATTTGGTCATTATCCAAACCACCTTTGAGAGTGTTGCGACCATCGCCGCCTTCTATCGTGTCACTACCATTACCACCACTTATGTAATCATCGCCCTGACCGCCATCGAGG
>JBCBSF010000198.1:0-612 GCA_039819325.1 Pseudomonadota bacterium
AGCGGCATCGTCGTCGGACCCGCCATCGATCGTGTCATTGCCTGTGCCGCCCCATAACTCGTCCGAGCCTGGCGCCCCCTTCAGCGTGTCGGCACCCGCATCGCCATAGACAAGGTCGGCGTCGGCGCCGCCGTCCAGCAGATCGTTCCCGACGCCGCCGGAAATGTCGTCAATACCCTTACCGCCAAAGGCTTGGTCCGCGCCCGCCTGTCCAGAGACGACATCGTCACCGCTTTGACCATAGAGTTGATCGTTGCCACTTTGGCCATGGATTTCGTCGGCTCCCGCGCCGCCCCAAATCCTGTCGTCTACGCCGCCGCCGAAGTTGTCTGATCCGTCAAACGGATTGACATCACCGCCGTAGAGCAGGTCATCCCCGCTGCCCCCGTAGATGGTGTCCGAGCCGTTGTCGCCGTCCACGTAGTCGTCGTTCGGTCCGGCGAAGGCTTTGTCGGATCCGCCGCCGAGTTCAATGGTGTCTTCTCCCGACTTTCCAAAAACCTTATCGGCGCTGCCCCCGGTCGAGACGTCGTCGTCTCCGGCCTTGGCGTTAACAATGTCAACACCTGCTCCCCCCTCGAGGACATCATCGTCGTTCGTTCCGTATATTTT
>JBCBSF010000199.1:0-606 GCA_039819325.1 Pseudomonadota bacterium
CGAACAAGAGCTGGGAGACCGGGCCCGATGTCCTGACCGAGGGCACCTGGAGCCACCTCGCCGTGTCCTTCACCGAAGACGGGATCACCGTCTATGTCGACGGCGATCCGATCCCCGATGGTGATTGGTCTGCAAAGGTTGGCGACATCGCAACGCCTGGCGATCACACCTATGCCTATCTGCTGCAAAACGAAGAGCCGTGGGTCTTTGGCGCGGACCAGCACGTCACCGAGCTGAACGATACCGCCCAGCAGTTTGCCCTGGATGACGAAGATCTGCGCCACGCCTTTGACGGTGCGATTTCTGACTTCGGGCTTTGGGGGGGCTTTACGCCCGAGGCGGCCCTCAATCAGTCGCAGATCAACGATCTGATCGATAACGGCCCCGGCACCGCGGTGACCAACCCGTCCGGCCCGCAGCCGATGCTGGCCGGTGATGACATGATCGAAGGTCTTGGCGGAAATGACGACCTTGATGGCGGCGCGGGCGATGACATGCTGGATGGCGGTGATGGCAATGACACCCTTCACGGTGGCTACGGCAACGACCACCTGAAAGGTAGCGCAGGCAATGACACGCTCGACGGCGGGCGGGGCAGCGACCTTC
>JBCBSF010000200.1:0-594 GCA_039819325.1 Pseudomonadota bacterium
GCGGCTTCTTCACGGGGCTGTTGATCTTTCCAGTCTTCGACCAGTTAGCGCGGGTCGGTCGCTAGAAATAGCGGCGCGTCGGCGATCAAACCGCAATGCGGGTCTCATCGCGAAGAAACCGCCGCGCTGATGCGCTGGCGCGGCGGTTTCCTCGATCTCTCCGTATACGCATGCGCCGCTGAAACTGACGAGGCGGCGCGGAGAGCAGTCTTACTCCGCTGGCGGCAGCAGAACCTTGTTGATCACGTGGATGACGCCGTTTGACGCATAGACGTCAGCTGTCGTGACGGTCGCGTCGCCCACCTTGACGCCGTCCGTCCCGTCAATCGCCACGTCTTTGCCGTTCACCGTAGCGACGCTGAGCGTCTTGCCGACGAGGTCGGCCGACTTCGTCTTGCCGGCGACGACATGGTAGGTGAGGACGCCCTGCAGCGTCGCGAGGTTTTCCGGCTTCAAGAGATCCTCGACGGTTCCCTCCGGCAGGGCGGCGAAAGCGTCATCCGTCGGGGCGAACACCGTGAACGGACCTTCGCCGCGAAGCGTCGCTTCAAGGCCTGCCGCCTGCACAGCCGCGACGAGGGTCTTGAAGGAGCC
>JBCBSF010000201.1:0-587 GCA_039819325.1 Pseudomonadota bacterium
CCCGCGGATCGGCGCCTCGGTGACCTTCTACGGGCTCGCGGTATTGCGCCAGTTCGAGATGCAGGGAGTGTTTCCCCTGAATGAATCGGTTGCGATCGGCCGGTCGCGCGACAAGCTTCGCTCCACGCAGCTCCTGGCCCGCGACGGGATCGGCTTGCCGGTCACCACCTTCGCGCATGACCCCAAGCAAACCGAGGAGGTGCTCAAGCTCGCCGAAGCCCGCGACGAGGGCATCATCGCAGTGATCAACGCCGATGGGGTGCTGCTGGGCGTGATCGCCCCGCGGGAACTGACCGAGATCGCGAGGCGCGAGGCTGAAGAGGACATGCTGCTGATGAGCGGCGTGTCCCCAGACTCCACTGCCTTCGACAGTCCGGTCCAGATCCTGCGGCGCCGCCTGCCATGGCTCGCCACCGGCCTGATCGGCTCTGCCGTCGCGGCCATGGTGATCGGCGGCTTTGAGGAGACACTCGCGGCTGCGGCGATCCTCGCCAGCTTCATTCCCGTCGTGATGGCCACGGCGGGCAATGCCGGGATGCAGGCGGCCTCGGTGTCGCTGCAGGAGATCGCCAGCGTGCCGGAAGACG
>JBCBSF010000202.1:0-585 GCA_039819325.1 Pseudomonadota bacterium
GTCGGCGTTCAGACTGTTGGCGACAGCAGTGACCGTGGACACGGCATCTTCGCGCTGTCCCAGGGCGGCGGCGGCGGTTCTGGTGGTATCGGCATGGTCGGCGACATCGACACCAGCCAGAGCAGCAGCAACAATGGCGGTACGCTCACCATGGGTGGTAGCGGTGGATCGGGCTCGACCGGAAACGACGTGACGGTCTCGGTCTCTGACGCCCCAATCACCACCAACCTCATAAACTCGCACGGCATTCTCGCTCAGTCGATCGGCGGTGGCGGCGGCAACGGCGGCATCGGCATCAAGGGGGACGTCACGACCAGCGGCGGCAAGGGCTTTGTGGCTGCCTTGGGTGCCCAGTCCGGCCAGAGCAGCGGTGCCAAGACAGTGGCGGTGACCGTCTCCAGCGCGATCACAACGCAAGGGCTCGGCTCAGCTGGCATCGTGGCGCAGTCGATTGGCGGCGGCGGCGGTGACGGCGGTGCGGGCATTGATGGAAGCGTCACGTCCAGCGACACGAAAGACTCAAACTCTTCGCTCTACAGCTTAGCACTTGGTGCTTCGGGCGCGCAGGGAAGCAGTGGCGGCGAT
>JBCBSF010000203.1:0-585 GCA_039819325.1 Pseudomonadota bacterium
GGTGTTGATTACCTTTTTGGCGACGACGGCAACGACGGTTTGCTGGGCGGCGACGGCAATGACGAGATCGACGGTGGTACCGGCAACGATAACATTCGCGGCGATGCTGGAGATGATATTGTTGACGGAAGCGAAGGGAACGACAAAGTCGAAGGCAATGCCGGAAATGATTTTCTCCACGGTGGCGAAGGCCATGATGACATCAGTGGCGGCGATGGTAACGACACGGCCTTTGGCGGCACCGGCAATGATACACTGAGTGCCGGCGATGGGCTTGACTACGTCCACGGCGATGCCGGTCACGACAAGCTGATAGGCGATTCCGGCATCAACTATCTGTACGGCGGCGACGGCAACGACAACCTGATTGGTCGCGACGGTGAAGACTATCTCTATGGCGGTGAAGGCAATGACATCCTCACCGGCAGCAGTGGGCGAAATGAGTTTTATGGCGATGGTGGCAGGGACTACATAAACGCCACTAGCCTGACAAGCGATATGCAAACCGCCTACGGGGGTGGCGGGAACGACACCATTTTCAACTACGGAAGGGGAGTCGTGGAGTTCTACGGAGGGAATGGAAGT
>JBCBSF010000204.1:0-578 GCA_039819325.1 Pseudomonadota bacterium
CAAGATCGTGTCGTCGCCGTTGCCGCCGAGCACGTTGTCGATACCGCTGTTGCCCTCGAGCACATCGTCGCCGGCACCGCCCAGGATCTTGGGCGGCGACGACGGCGATACCCTGAACGGCCAGACCGGCGACGACACCATCCTGGGCGAGGGCGGCGACGACTCGATCTCCGGTGGCGGCGGCGTCGACGATATCGAGGGCGGCGAGGGCGACGATACGATCGATGCCGGCAAGGCCAACGACACGGTCGATGGCGGCGACGGCGACGACGTGATCTCGGGTGCGGAAGGCGCCGATACGATCACGGGCGGGAACGGCGACGACGAGATCGATGGCGGGTCGGGCGGCGACAACCTGCGCGGCAACGGCGGCAACGATCACCTCGAGGGCTCGAGCGGCGATGACGAGCTGCTTGGCGGCGGTGGCGGTGACACGCTGGACGGCGGCATCGGCGACGACCTGCTGACCGGCGGCTCGGGCATCGACACCTTCGTGCTCAGCGAGGGCTCGGACACGGTCGACGATTTCGTGGTCGGCGTGGACTTCCTGGACGCCACGGCCTTCGCTGGTGCGGGCG
>JBCBSF010000205.1:0-577 GCA_039819325.1 Pseudomonadota bacterium
GGGAAAGTGCCGGGCGCGGCAGGAAGCGACGTTCGATTCGTCCCAGCATGGCTATACCTCCAGCTCGTCGGCGGCGCGATGAATCGCGGCGCGTATGCGGTGATAGGTCGCGCAGCGGCAAAGATTGCCATGCATGGCCGTGTCGATGTCGTCGTCACTCGGGTTCGGGTTCGATTCGAGCAGCGCGGTGGCGCTCATCATCTGGCCGGACTGGCAGTAGCCGCACTGCACGACGTCGATGTCCCGCCACGCCTTGCGGATCGCCATCGCGGCCTTGCTCTCGACGCCCTCGACCGTGGTGATCTTGCCATCGCCGATCGCCGAGACCGGCATGATGCAGGAGCGGATCGGGTTGCCGTTCAGGTGCACGGTGCACGCGCCGCACTGCGCAATACCGCAGCCGAACTTCGTGCCGGTCAGTCCCAGATGGTCGCGCAGAACCCACAGCAAGGGCGTTCCAGCCGGCGCGTCGATTTCGTGCGTCTCGCCGTTGATGGTGAGCGTCACCGCCATGTCGTGCCCTCCGCCCTAGGTTTGGTCTGCTTGGATGATGCGATCTCCGTCCGGCCCGAAAATG
>JBCBSF010000206.1:0-570 GCA_039819325.1 Pseudomonadota bacterium
CTGACAGTGACGCTCTCGGGCAACGTCGCCCTGGTCGAGGACTCCTTTGTCGACGGCAGCATCATCGAGCCGCTCGCTCTCTCCGGCACCACCGAGGACAATGTCCTGATCGGCGGCCAGATGAACGACACCCTGAGCGGCGGGGCCGGCAACGACACCCTGAGCGGCCTGGACGGCGCCGACACCCTGGATGGCGGCACCGGGGCCGACAGCATGATCGGCGGCGCGGGCGACGACCTCTACATCGTCGATGACGCCGGCGACGTGGCCGCCGAAAGCACCTTCGACTACAGCCCGCCCGAGGGCTGGACGCTCCTCGGCATCGCCGACCTGGACGGCGACGGCGATCTCGACGTCGCGGTGAGCGACGGCGTGCTGAACCGTCTGTGGCTGCTCGAGGACGGGGCCGTGGCCGCCACGGCGGCGCTGCCCACCTGGACCGGCGGCTGGACCTTCACCGGCCTCACCGATCTCGACGGCGACGGCGATGCCGACGCCCTCTACGAGAACGGCAGCCTGCAGTATGCCGCCTTCCAGGAGGACGGCGCCGTGCTCGGCTTTGCCCCCGTG
>JBCBSF010000207.1:0-564 GCA_039819325.1 Pseudomonadota bacterium
CCGCCATTTTCACCGGCGGCGCGCTGGCTCTGCAGATCTATTCCGGCGGTGCCCGCTTCAATGCCGAGGCCGTGGTGCCCCAGATCGTCGCCATCGGCATGGTGCGCGAGCTTGGCCCCGTCCTGGTGGGCCTGATGATCGCCGCGCGCGTCACCTCGTCGATCGCCGCCGAGATTGCCACGATGAAAGTGACCGAGCAGATCGACGCGCTGGTCACCCTCTCAACCAATCCGATGAAATACCTCGTGGCACCGCGCGTGCTGGCCGCGCTGATCATCGTCTTCATCCAATCGATCGAGGAGTTCGCGCTCGCGTTCATCCTCGGTTCGCCCGATTTCACGACCGTGCCGACGATCCTTTATTCGTTCCTCGGCTTCAACTTCGTGCGTTCCAACGCGGCGGTCGTGTCCCTGATTCTGGTCGTGCCCAACGTGGCGCTGATGCTGGTGCTGGAACGGCTCTTGAAAAGTGCCAATCCCGCCATGGTCAGCGGCAAGGGCTAGGCCGGAATGACCCCCTATTGCCTTGAACCACTAGGAGAGAGAGCCATGCGTATTCGATCCC
>JBCBSF010000208.1:0-559 GCA_039819325.1 Pseudomonadota bacterium
CAGAGGCGGTGTCCTACGGGGTGTTCAAGATGAACATCGATACCGACACCCAGTACGCCTTTGCCCACGCCATTGGCCAGTATGTCGAGAATAACCTCGCGGCATTCCGTCATCAGATCGACCCGGAAACGGACAAGCCCTACCAGAAGCAGTACGACCCGCGCAAATGGCTACGCGTCGGCGAGCAGGGTGTTGGGGAACGATTGACCGAAGCCTTCGCCGATCTGGGGTCGACCGGCAAGTCCGTGGCGCGCTAACCGATCTGCAGCACCAGGCAAAAAAACGCCGGGCAAAAATGCCCGGCGAGTTGAACAGGGAGGCTTCACGTCTGGGAGACGTCGGATGCCCTCGGGCACCCGTTGTTCGGGACTACGCCCGAACCTCGATGCTGCAACGCAGCGATCTCGTGCTTGAAAATAAGCATTGAAGGCAATCTTACCAGACTCTTTGCCAAAAATCTCCCATGCACTTTGCGCATGGCTTTGAAAAACCGCCAAGTCTTTGTTTTTTTTCTTCAATTATTCCAATTGTTGCGGGTTTATCACGTCGGACATCTTTC
>JBCBSF010000209.1:0-540 GCA_039819325.1 Pseudomonadota bacterium
CTATGGCCTTGAAGGCCTTAGCAACGGGGAAGACTCTTGGTTTCGATAGTTCCAAATCCGGGCATGAACATCATCGGCCTTGGGATCGATGAGACTCTGATCGGCACCGGCGCCGACGACACCATTATCGGTGGTAGCGGCAACGACGAAATCCTCGGCTTGGCCGGATGCGATACCCTGGACGGCAGCCCTGACGACGACATGGTCGATGGCGGCGCCGACGCCGACAAGATTACGGGCGCGGCCGGCAACGATACCCTAATCGGGGGCAATGGCGATGACCGGGTCTTTGGCGGTCTCGACGATGATGAAATCTTCGGCGGAGCCGGCGATGACTCGCTGCTTGGCGACGACGGCAAAGACACGATCTCCGGCGGCAAGGGCATGGACACCCTGGAAGGCGGCATCGGCAATGACAGCCTTATGGGCGATGGCGATGACGATACGCTGATCGGCGGTGAGGGTGACGACACGCTCGATGGCGGATCCGGCACCAATTCGATCTTCGGCAATGACGGCAATGACTTCATTATCGGCGGG
>JBCBSF010000210.1:0-539 GCA_039819325.1 Pseudomonadota bacterium
CCCTTGCCGACGGCGGCAAGGGCGACGACGATCTGCTCCAAGGCCTCGGCGCCAACGACCGCCTCAAGGGCGACACGGGCGACGACCGGCTCGAAGGCGGCATCAACGATGACACGCTCTTCGGCGGCGGCCAGGCCGACACCTTGTTGGGCGAGGAAGGAGACGACCGGCTCTTCGGTGGGATCGGACGCGACGAGCTGCTGGGTGGTCTGGGCAACGATCGTCTGGAGGGCGAGGGCGGTGACGACACACTGCTCGGCGGCGAGGGCGAGGACACGATCTTCGGCGATGGGGGCGACGACACGGCCTCTGGTGGGGAAGGGCATGACCGGATCTTCGGCGGCGTCGGAGATGACGAACTCCGCGGCGACGAACGTGCCGACCGACTCGAGGGCCAAGGTGGCGACGACCTGCTTCTCGGTGGAGACTGGGACGACACGATTTTCGGCGGTTCCGGCGCCGATGTCATCCGCGCGAATGCCGACCACGATCGTGCTTACGGCGGGACGGAAGACGATTGGATCCGCGGCGGCGGGGGC
>JBCBSF010000211.1:0-538 GCA_039819325.1 Pseudomonadota bacterium
CATGCCGACGAAGCGGTTCTCCACGAGGTCGAGACGGCCGATGCCGTTGTCGCGCCCCAGATCGTTGAGGCGGGTGAGGAGCGTCGCCGGCGACAGCGCCTCGCCGTCGATCCCCACCGCATCGCCGGCCTTGAAGGCGATCTCGATGGTGGTGGCGCGGTCGGGCGCCTCCTGCGGCGAGACGCCCATGCCGAAGTCGGGCACCGCGACGCCGCAGTTGTCGACCTCCTCCAGCTCGCCCGCCTCGTAGCTGATGTGCAGGCAGTTCTCGTCGGAGCTGTACGGCTTCGCCGCCGACGCCTTGACCGGGATCTTCTTGATGTCGCAGTAGTCGATCAGCTCCGTCCGGCCGGGGAACTTGTCGCGGAACGACTTGATCCGCCACGGCGCGATGATTTTTACATTCGGGTCGAGGGCCTCGGCGGCCAACTGGAAGCGGCACTGGTCGTTCCCCTTGCCGGTGGCGCCGTGGGCGAACGCCTCGGCGCCCACCTCGCGGGCGACCTCGAGGCACGCCTTGGAGATGATCGGTCGGGCG
>JBCBSF010000212.1:0-536 GCA_039819325.1 Pseudomonadota bacterium
GACTGCGCACAGGAGCACCGTGGGCGGACATCCCAGTGTGCTACGGGCCGTCGAGCAGCTGCTATAATCGGTTCGTCCGATGGCGCAAGATCGGCGTGTGGGATCGGCTTTTCGCCGCGGTTTCTGCGGCCTATGACGGCGATCTGCAGATGATCGCCTCCTCCTCCATCAGGGTCCACCAACACGCCGCCAACGGCGAAAAGGGGGGCCGAGACGAGCGCCGGCGGGACGCCATGGGAGCTCGCCGATGCCTCTTGCATGGGGCGTTCGCGCGGCGGACTGACCACCAAGATCCATGCTCTGGTCGACGCCAATGGTATGCCGGTGGCGGTCGCCTTGACGCCAGGCCAAGCCCACGATGGACGAAGTGCGCAGCCCTTGATCGGCCGGATCGGCCCAGGCCAGATCCTGCTCGCCGACCGAGCCTACGACAGTGATGCCATCCGCCAACAGGTCGAAGACCAGGGCGCATGGGCCAACATCAAGCCGCTCGACCATCGCATCGAACGACCGGCCTTCAGCGCATTCCTCTACCG
>JBCBSF010000213.1:0-535 GCA_039819325.1 Pseudomonadota bacterium
CTCACAAGAAGGGTGACACCGTCAAGACGGCGTATCACGAGAACAGCTTCTTCCGCGACACGATCGGCTACTCGATCGGCTCGCTCGGCATTCATCGGCTGGGCCTGTTCCTCGCGCTGAACGCTGGCTTCTGGAGCGCCGTCTGCATCGTCATCAGCGGACCGTTCTGGACCAAGGGCTGGCCCGAGTGGTGGAACTGGTGGCTGTCGCTGCCGATCTGGAGTTAAGTCATGGCTACTTATCAAAACATCTTCAATCGGGTACTGATCCACGGCGAGCCGGATCCGGGCGTACCGCTGCCGGAAGGCGGCATCTGGGAGCGCGGCAAGGCGAGCTTCTCGCGACTGTTCGGACTGTTCGGGGAGGCGCAGGTCGGGCCGGGCTATCTCGGCACCACGGGACTCGTATCGCTGCTGTTCGGTATCGCGGCCTTCGAGATCATCGGCCTGAATATGTGGGCATCGGTAGGCTGGGACCCGGTTGAGTTTTTCCGGCTCCTGCCCTGGCTCGCACTGGAACCGCCCGGACCGGAGTG
>JBCBSF010000214.1:0-535 GCA_039819325.1 Pseudomonadota bacterium
GGAACAGGGCGCGGATGTTCACGCTGCCCTTCTGCATCGAGTAGGTGAGCAGCGCTGTCAGCGTGTCCACGGCAAGCGCCACGCCACCGAGGATCACGACCGTCCAGCCGGCGACCTCAGGCGGGTCGATCATCCGCATCCCGCCTTCGTAGATCAGGTAGAAGCCGACGAGGATCAGCGTGGTGTAGTTGATCAGCGCTGCGACGATCTCGATCCGGCCATAGCCGAAGGTCATGCGTTCGTCCGCCGGTCGCCGCGCAATCTTGCGCGCGGCGAAGGCGATGACCAGCGAGGCCATGTCGGAGAAGTTGTGCAGCGCGTCCGCGATCAGGCGTTCGGCGGCGCCCACACACACCGCCGCGATGTGCAGACGGCCGCGATCGAGCGTCTTCATGGCGGTCTTGAAGCCGACGCCCTCGCCCCCTCCTAGGAGCGCCGCGGCCGGGACCCGGCAATCCTCCAAAATGACATCACACGACAAGGCGCCCTTTTGGCCCATCTTTTGGTCGGGCGGACCCGTGACGAGACCCGGAAC
>JBCBSF010000215.1:0-533 GCA_039819325.1 Pseudomonadota bacterium
GGCCAGCCCGCGCGGAATCTTCGAGCTGCGCTACTTTTTCTCGGCGGCGATCCAATCGGGTGAGGGGGAGGCACAAGCGGCGGAGGCCGTACGACAGCGAATCCGCACGCTCATCGATGCGGAGTCGCCCTCCGACGTTCTCTCCGACGACCGGATCGTCGAGATGCTGCGCGGCGAAGGCCTCGACATCGCGCGCCGCACCGTGGCCAAGTATCGCGATGCGCTCCGCATTCCCTCTTCGGTTCAGCGTCGACGCGAGAAGCGCCTAGCAGGCTGTTGAAGAACTATTGGAGGTCGCGATGCGTGTCGAATTCGCCGGCTGGGTAGGAGCCGCGGCGAAGGCGGGACCCGAGTCCCCCGGCGAGCCGCGGCGACGCCCGCCAGGCGGCGAATTCGCCGCAGCCCTTTGGGCCATGGGCATTTTCCGCCCCGAGCGTCGTCGCGCCATCGCTCATGATGCGGTGGGCATCACATCACTCGGCGCTCCTAGTCGGAGACCGAAAATGCCCCGTGTCGCGATCCCAAATAGTTCT
>JBCBSF010000216.1:0-265 GCA_039819325.1 Pseudomonadota bacterium
ATCTGGCCGCGATGGCAACCGCCGGCGCCGATGCGATCCTGCTGCCGAAGGTGGATAGTGCCGACATGGTGCGGCGTGCAGTCCGCGTACTGGACGACCATGGCGGACCGGACAGCCTGCCGATCTGGTGCATGATGGAAACCGCCCGCGGCATGCTGCGCGCCGAAGAGATCGCCGATTCGACCGCTCGGATGGGCGGCTTCGTGATGGGCACATCGGACCTGGCGAAGGAACTCCGCTGCGCCCACACGGCCCTGCGCCTGCC
>JBCBSF010000216.1:275-530 GCA_039819325.1 Pseudomonadota bacterium
ATCACGTCCTTGGGGCTATGCGTGCTCGCGGCGCGCGCCGCCGGGTTGGCGATCGTCGATGGCGTCTATCTCGACCTCGACGATGCCGAGGGCTTCGAAGCGAGTTGCGTCCAGGGCTTGGAGTTGGGCTTCGACGGCAAGACCCTGATCCACCCGAAGCAGCTCGACACGACGAACCGGGTGTTCGCGCCGAGCGAGGCCGCCGTGACGCAGGCCACGCGCATCATCGAGGCCCATCGCCAAGCGGCAGCGGCC
>JBCBSF010000217.1:0-526 GCA_039819325.1 Pseudomonadota bacterium
CGGGTTCAGCGATGAAAACGGATCCTGAAAGATCATCTGCATCGGCAGGGCCCGAGGGCCCCGGTCATCGGTGTTGAGCGTTATCTCGCCCTCGGTCGGCGGCAAGAGCCCGGCAATCATCCGCCCCAAGGTGGACTTGCCACAGCCGGATTCACCCACGATCCCCAGCACCTTGCCGCGCTCCAGTTCGAACGAGACATCGTCAACCGCCGTCACGATCGGGCGGCGGCGGATCACGCCCAGCCGCGCCAGCGCGCGGGCCACAAGGTCACCACCATCGCCAAAGCGGCGGGTGACGTTTTTGACGGATAGGATCGGCGCGCTCATGCCGGGACCTCGATCAAGGGGTGGCAGCACCGGACCAGCCGTTCACCCAAGGGGCGCATCGCGGGCGGCGCCGCGCAGGCCTCGGTCGCGACGGCACAGCGTGGCTGAAACGCGCATCCCGTGGGCAGGTCGGTCAGGGCCGGCATCCGCCCCGGGATCTGTTGCAGACGTTTGCCCCGCTGCCCGCGCGACGGCACGC
>JBCBSF010000218.1:0-525 GCA_039819325.1 Pseudomonadota bacterium
GGCGGTAACACCACGCTCGAATTCGCGGGATTCCTGCAAGATGGCGTGGCCGAGGGTGATGTGGCCGTTGGGCCAAATGTCGGACAGAATGGCGCCTGCCCGTTTTTCGTGATCCGGGTTGGCATAGCTGTGCAGGAAGTGCACCACGACAGCCTCGCACCCGCGGTCGATCAGGGTTTGCGCCGCGTCGCGCAGGGCATCTTCGTCAAGTGGCGTGATCACATCACCGGCGGCGTCCACGCGCTCTGGCACCTCGAGCCGAAGATCGCGCGGGATGATCGGGGTGAAGTGACCCGTCATACCATACGCCTGCGGACGGGTGCGCCGCCCCAGTTCCAGCACATCGCGAAAGCCTTGGGTTGTGATCATGCCGGTACGGCTAAGCTTGCGCTCTAAAACGGCATTGGTGGTGGTGGTGGTGCCGTGCACGATCAGATCGACCGTCGCCAGATCGGCCGTGGCGGCCGCAAGCGCATCCATCACGCCGAAGGCCTGATTGTCCGTCGTGGTGGGAACCTTGGCCAG
>JBCBSF010000219.1:0-524 GCA_039819325.1 Pseudomonadota bacterium
CGATGACGAGCTTGTCGGCGGTCTGGGCAATGACATTCTCGATGGCGGTGTCGGCGACGACATTTTGACCGACAGCGACGGCAATGACCGTCTGTATGGCCGCGACGGCGACGACATCCTGACCGGCGGGATCGGCGATGACGTGCTGCAGGGCGGAGCGGGCGATGATCAGCATTTCGGCGGGGCGGGCGTGGACCGGATCCGGGCGGCTGACGGTGATGATCAGATCTCCGGCGGGGCCGGGGACGACATCCTTCAGGGCCAGAACGGCGATGATGTCATGAATGGCGATAGCGGCGACGACTTCCTCAATGGCGGGGCGGGCGACGACATCATGAGCGGGGGGGACGGGTCTGACCGCTTCTCCGGGGCGGGCGGCGATGACGAGATCTTCGGCAATGCCGGCAATGACTTCGCCAACGGCAATGGCGGCAATGACGTGTTCACCGGCGGGGCGGGCGATGACCGGTTCGACGGCGGCGGCGGCAATGCGGACGCGGCGATCTTCTCCGGCGACTTCGCCG
>JBCBSF010000220.1:0-522 GCA_039819325.1 Pseudomonadota bacterium
CGCGCCGACGCCAGGCGGGGGCTTTTACACCGCAGCCGGCGGAAACGATGTTGCACTCTTAAAGTCGGATGGAACGCTCGACACTTCGTTCTCAGATGACGGTCTCGCCGATGTAGGTGTCTCGTTCGCCGCAAATCGAACGCCAAGGGTCGACGCGCTCAACCGGTTGTTGGTGATTTCCGCGCCCGACCCGACTGCGCCGAGCATTGTCAGACTGCTCGGCCCCACGATCCCGGAACCACCGATCGTCAGCGGAGATGTGAATCTGGACTATGGAACAAACGGTCTGGCGCTGGTCGATTCCGCGCCAGAGCTGGCTCGTCGGGGCGCTGACTGCCGCGAAGCAGCTCGATCAGCTCGTCGTGGCCCCGGTCCTCCGGATCGACCCTGCGGTGGACGGTCTCGCGGAGGCCACGAGCGGCCGATCCCGTGCACACGACGACGCCGCTCGCGTGCGGCCGACGACGCTAACCCAGGCAGCAGCGACAGGGAGGGAGGGGACCCCCCAAAAATAATTAAATC
>JBCBSF010000221.1:0-519 GCA_039819325.1 Pseudomonadota bacterium
GCGGGCGCCAGACCGCTCGGGGCCGCGGGATCGCCGACGACCACCGGCAACGGCACCCAGCCCGTTCCTCCGCTACGGCTATCTGGAGGCGCTGGAGCTCTCCGGCTCCGCCGTCCCGGAGACCGGCTGGGTGCCGTTGCCGGTGGTCGTCGGCGATCCCGCGGCCCCGAGCGGTCTGGCGCCCGCCTACGTCAAGAGCCATTCCGCCGGCGAGTACGTGTTCGACCACGGCTGGGCCAACGCCTACGAGCGGGCCGGCGGGCGCTACTACCCGAAGCTGCAGGTGGCGGTGCCGTTCACGCCGGTGCCGGGCCCGCGCCTGCTGGCCGGCGACGCGACGGGCCAACGGCATCTGATCCAGGCGCTGGCAGCGGCAGCCGAGAAGCTCGACGTCTCGTCGGTCCACGTCACCTTCTGCACCGCCGAGGAAGCTCGTCTGTTCGAGGACGCCGGCTGGGCGGTCCGCCACGGCGTCCAGTATCACTGGACCGACCGGGGCTATGGCGACTTCGAGGGCTT
>JBCBSF010000222.1:0-518 GCA_039819325.1 Pseudomonadota bacterium
CATCTTCACCGCCCAGGCCGAAGAGGCGATCGCGCCCACCCCGGCCTTGGATCAAATTATCGCCATTGTCTCCACGAATTCGGTTATTGCGATTGTTGCCGATGTACCTCCTATTGCCATCGTCATCATCGTCGTCGTCATCATCATCGTCATCATCGAAACCCGTAACGAGACCACCATCGGAATCATCATTGAAGGGGGACGCAAAAATGCTGGATTGAGATGACAGCATTAACTCATCAGAGATATTTATGGGGGAAAATGTTGCTTTCATGGTTTTACAATCATCAAAATGAACATCACGAAGCAGAACCGTGGTCAGAAGATGACCACTGCCTGGGAAGAAATTATGCTGTGAATAACAGCTCTAGAGAAATAGTTGAAGCCAATTTATAGGATTCATATTCAACCAAGCCTTACTGAGGAAATGGTTGATTTATGAATTGATTTTTTGACTCCCTTCACTCTTTGGAATGTCACATACCGTCAGCTCAATCATTGAAGCTAGAAAGAGATAG
>JBCBSF010000223.1:0-517 GCA_039819325.1 Pseudomonadota bacterium
TAATCAGCATCGAACGCGCTTCTGGCACCGATTTCAATGACATCTTTGTTGGCGATGATGCCATTAATACTTTCATTGGCGGCGATGGTGATGACAGTCTATATGGTGGTGCGGGGGGAGATCGCCTCATCGGTGGTAACGGCAACGACACCATACAAGGTGGGGACGGCAACGATGACATTGATGGTGGTTTAGGCGTTGATGTCATTGATGGTGGCGCGGGCAGTGATGTCGTGCGCTTCGGTCAGGAAGCATTTGGTGTTGAGGTTGACCTTGTTGAAGGGACTGCGACACTCACAGCCGCTGACGGGACGCTCTACACCGAGCAGTTGATCAGTATCGAACGAGCTGCCGGTAGCCGTTTTGATGACATATTTATTGGGAATGACCAGATCAATACCTTCAGTGGTGGCGAGGGTGATGACATCATGGACGGTGGTGCTGGCGGCGATCGCCTCGAGGGTGGCCGTGGCAACGATAGCTTACAGGGAGGGACCGGGAACGACTGGCTAAATGG
>JBCBSF010000224.1:0-516 GCA_039819325.1 Pseudomonadota bacterium
CGTTTAGCCGTCCCGCTGCGCCCCGACCGCCGTTGCCGCCGGATCCGCCGATGGCCAAGGACAGGGCTTGGCTGTTTTCAGAGCCGGTCACGTCCCCTTCGATTCCGAGGCTCCCCTCGCCACCGCCGCCGCCGATCGACTGGGCATGGATGCCGTGCATCTGCGCCGCCCCGCCACTGGGGTCCGCCACCGACGAGATCGATGCCTGGTTCAAGATGGAGACCTGCCCGCCGCTGCCGCCGCCACCGGCGGCACCGCCGAGCCCGAACTCCAGCTGGGTGACCGCCTCTGAGTCCTCTGCCGCTGAAATGGATCCGCCAACACCGACGCCGCCGCTACCGCCACCGCCGCCAAGCGACTGCGCGAAGATGCCGACCGAGCCTTCTCCGCTGACCGAGAGAGCGCCGGTCTCGAAGTTGCTGATGGTGACCGTTCCGCCATTGCTGGCACTGCCGCCGTTACCGCCGATGCCGGCGACCAGGGCCTTGGACTCTGTCGGGGTTTCGATGTCACCGG
>JBCBSF010000225.1:0-516 GCA_039819325.1 Pseudomonadota bacterium
GGTCAATCCGGCGGCCCCTTGCAAGAATGTACGGCGGTTCAGATCGACGTTCATCTCACACCTCCCGTGCGGCGCGTTCGACCGCTTTGAATATCCGGTTGTAGGTGCCGCAGCGGCAGAGGTTGGCGGTCATCTCGTCCACGATCTGTTGGCGTGTCGGGCTGGGATTGTCGGCCAGCAGGGCAGCCGCGCGCATGATCTGGCCCGACTGGCAGTAGCCGCACTGGGCGACATCGAGCTTCTGCCAGGCCGCCTGGACGGCCTCGGCGGCCTTCCCGTCGATCTCTTCGATCGTTCGGACCTCGGCGCCATCGGCATCGGCGAGCGTGACGGAGCAAGAGCGCACCGGCACGCCATCGAGGTGTACGGTGCAAGCCCCGCAGAGCGCCACGCCGCAGCCGAACTTGGTGCCGGTCAGGCCGAGCTCGTCGCGGAGTGCCCAGAGCAAGGGCATGTCTGGATCGGCATCGAGACTGTGCTCGGTGCCGTTGACGCGAAGCTGAACCATGAGGTTCT
>JBCBSF010000226.1:0-516 GCA_039819325.1 Pseudomonadota bacterium
CGACGCCGGCGAGGACAACATTCAGGGCGACGACGGCGACGACGAGATCAGCGGCGGCAACGACGACGACAACCTGCTGGGCGAGGCCGGCGAGGACACGATCAGCGGCCAAGGCGGCGACGACCGGATCGTCGGCGGCTCGGGCGACGATACGCTCAACGGCAGCTCCGGCAACGACCGGATCCTCGGCGACGGCGGCCGCGACGAGATCTCCGGCGGCTCGGGGGACGACACCGTACTGGCTGGCGGTGGCGACGACACGGTCTCCGGTGGGGAGGGCGACGATCGCCTGAGGGGCAACGCCGGGGACGACGAGCTATCGGGCGAGGATGGCGACGACAGTCTCTTCGGGCGTGGCGGCAATGACACGCTTTCGGGCGGTCCAGGCGACGACAGGCTCTTCGGCGAGAGCGGCAACGACACGCTTTCCGGCGGGTCCGGCGACGACCGTCACAAGGGCGGCAGCGGCAACGACACCTTCGTCTTCTTGGACGGGACCGGCAACGACCGGATCGT
>JBCBSF010000227.1:0-509 GCA_039819325.1 Pseudomonadota bacterium
GAACATCGGCGCCCGGCGGCTGCATACGGTGATGGAGAAGCTCTTGGAGGAAATCTCCTTCACCGCCAGCGACCGCAGCGGCGAGACCGTCACCATCGATGCCGGCATGGTGCAGGAGCAGGTCGGCGAGCTGGCCAAGAACGCCGATCTCAGCAAGTTTATTTTGTAGGGCTTACTGGCGCGGTCCTTTTTGTTGGCGCGCCGGCACCGGGTAAGCCCAGCTTCTCCTCACGGAGGCGCGCCCGGGCTGTTCCGTCCCGCTCCCCCACCCGGCCTACGGCCCCTCGCGCTGCGAGCCCACGGAATTGTGGACAGTGGGGTGGCCGGGTGGGGGAGTGGGACGGAACAGTGCAGCGCCGAAGGTGCGCAAGATAGAATCCGGGCGGGGGTGTGGGCCGGTGCCGGACGGCGCCGAAGTTGCCAACAAGCACCGCGCCGGTCA
This sequence comes from Pseudomonadota bacterium, assembly GCA_039819325.1. Classification (GTDB taxonomy): domain Bacteria; phylum Pseudomonadota; class Alphaproteobacteria; order Kiloniellales; family JACOMY01; genus JACOMY01. The sequence continues at coordinate 443 of JBCBSF010000227.1, forward strand.
GGCGGAGGCTGTCGATCTCCTGCCGCGCCGCACCGCGAGGCCGAGCCCGATCAAGCCGAGGCCGAAG
>JBCBSF010000228.1:0-504 GCA_039819325.1 Pseudomonadota bacterium
GTCGACATTGAGCAAGCAACAGAAGCCGGTAGCAGCGATGCCGATGATATGCGCGATCTCCTGCCATACCATCGCCTCCGCGAAGAACTGGTCGCTCAGCAAGAAGATTTACCGGAGGAAGTTCTGCGCAATCGGGTGGTCGAAGCGCTCTTAGCTTACTTAAAGGAGCGTAATCAAAGCGACTGTGCTGCATATTTTTCCTTACGCTTATTAGACTTACCCACCCCAGAGATTGAAGCCCTCCTTAATCTGACGCCTCGTCAGCGCGACTATCTCTGGGGTGGGTAAGTCTAATAAGCGTAAGGAAAAATATGCAGCACAGTCGCTTTGATTACGCTCCTTTAAGTAAGCTAAGAGCGCTTCGACCACCCGATTGCGCAGAACTTCCTCCGGTAAATCTTCTTGCTGAGCGACCAGTTCTTCGCGGAGGCGATGGTATGGCAGGAGATCGCGCATATCATCGGCATCGCTGCTACCGGCTTCTGTTGCTTGCTCAATGTCGAC
>JBCBSF010000229.1:0-503 GCA_039819325.1 Pseudomonadota bacterium
AGGGCGATGATGGGGACGATTCTCTGATCGTTGGTGGTGTCGGAGGGAACCTGCTTTTCGGCGACAGCGGCAATGATGCGCTTCTTTTCGGCCAGTCGGGAAGTGACGGTCTCTTCGGGGGCACTGGCAATGACAGCTTGATCTATGCCGACTCCTTCCGGGATTCAATCTTCGGAGGAGAGGGCACCGACGTCTCGCTCTTCGGCGGCGAATCGATCGATACGATCTATGGTGGCGATGGCAGCGACTCTGACCTCGAAGGTGGTAGCGCGCGTGATACCCTCTTCGGCGGTGACGGCAACGACCGGGGCCTGTTCGGCGGTCAAGGCAAGGACCTGATCCACGGCGAGGCTGGCGCGGATGAACTCTACGGCGGCAACAATCCCGACAAGCTCTTCGGCGGAAGCGGGAGCGATACGCTCTTCGGCGGAAGCCTGGACGACCTGCTTTACGGTGGCGACGGTGTGGACAGCATGTCCGGCGGATAGGGCGATGATACCTTC
>JBCBSF010000230.1:0-501 GCA_039819325.1 Pseudomonadota bacterium
ACACGTTCTCGATGAACGTGCCGCCGCAGCTCGTGGCGAGCGGCCGAGGCCCATCGCTTGCCATTCTCAACCCCGCCGAGATCACCGATCCGAACTTCACGGGCTTCGCGCTGACGGCGATCAACGTCGAGAACGACCCGCTCGTCGCCGGCGACTTCGACTGGCAGTTCGCCGACGCGCCCGCCGCGCTGCCGGCCTTGCATGCCTTCGGTCCGTCACGCGACGACACGAGCCGTACGTTCGTCGGCGACGAGATCGCCCCCCCGCCCGCGCCGTGGATGCCGAGCGAGTGGCGGGTCTCCGACCCGCGGCGGCTGAGAGAGCTCGCCGTGCGACCGCGTGACCGCACCATCAAGGAGTGGCACCGCTACCTCGACGGGGCCGGCATCATCGACGACATCGGCACCGATGAAAATTAAAGGATTGGCTGTTGAGCCGAGATCGATCTTTAATTTCGATATGGAGCCGAGAATTGTTGGCGGCGGTCCGGCCGAAGAGAAT
>JBCBSF010000231.1:0-501 GCA_039819325.1 Pseudomonadota bacterium
TGCTTCCACATCACCTGCCGATTCGGCAGCACCATGTAGCAGATCGTCAGCATGAAGATGGTCAGACCAAGCCCGAACAGGCTGGACCAGAAGGTCGTCGGCGGCAGCCAACGACCGACCTCCTCGATCATCTGGGCGTCGAACGCCTCCTCCGCGGTGGCGAAGACCGTCTCCGACGCGACCTGGCTGATCGCGAACAGCAGGGGTCCGAGGGTGATGACGGCCCAGTAGATCGGCAGACGGACGAACAGCGGTCGCAATTGTTTGACGCGCCAGATCCGCGAGAACGCCCGCTGGATCGTGTTCAGCATCAGAATAGCGGTCAGGATCAGGCCGACGATGCCGAAACCGCTCATTCCGCCGGCGGACTCGACGAATTCCTGGAAGAACCTGATGAAGTCCTGGTCAGCCCCGGGGCCGAGGATTTCGAACATCGACAGCATCAGGTCGGCGCGCAGGTTGTCGAACCAGCCGGTGCCGGCGACGATCGCCAGCATGATC